>JAZSND010000046.1:0-36662 GCA_045536235.1 Acutalibacteraceae bacterium
ATATCGGCAACGTTATGGAAATGGGCTGGATTGACGAGTACGAAAGCATTAAGGCAGCAGCTATTGTCTGGATTCCGGGCGAATTCGGTATGACTGCCGTACCGCAGATGTTAAACGGCAAGGTCAACCCTTCGGGCAGACTTACCGACACAATCGCATACAAAATTGACGACCATCCGTCAAGCGTCTGCTTCGGCAGCAACAGCTACAACGGCGGCAAGAATTTCGTAGAATACTACGAGGGCATTTACATAGGCTACCGCTATTTTGAAACCTTTGCAAAGGACAAGGTACAGGACCCCTTCGGCTACGGTCTTTCATACACAAGCTTTGAAAAAGAAGTTATTTCAACAGAATTCAACGCTGAAACCATAACCGTAGAGGTTAACGTCACAAACACGGGCGATAAGGCAGGCAAGGAAGTTGTTCAGCTTTATTACAGCGCACCGCAGGGCAAGCTCGGTAAGCCTGCACGTGAGCTTGCAGCATACAGGAAAACAAAGCTGCTCAGCCCGGGTGAGAGCGAAACAATTGCAATCAGCTTTAATATAAGCGATATGGCAAGCTTTGATGATCTGGGTAAAATCCGCAAATCCGCCTATGTGCTTGAAAAGGGCAGTTACAGCTTCTATCTCGGCACATCTGTAAGAGATGCCGAAAAGCTCGCTTTTGAATATGAAGTAAAGGAAGATACGGTTACAGAACAGCTCAGCAGCTGGTGCAAGCCGTTCAGGCTTGAAAAGCGTATGCTCGCTGACGGCAGCTTTGAGGCACTTCCCACAGGCGAACCCGAATACTACTACGCACCCGTTGAGGAAGTAAAAGCTGATGCACCCGAAAAGGTAATTAAATTTGACGCTGTCGGTACAGATATAACAATGGACGGGTTCATCAAGCAGTTTACACTTGAAGAGCTCATGGACTTTGTAGGCGGTCAGCCGCCTACGGGCGTTGCAAACACGGGCTGCTTCGGCGGACTCAAACGCCTTGATATTCCGCCCGTACCCACTGCAGACGGTCCTGCCGGCTTACGCCTTGACCCTGAAACAGGCATACCGACTACAGCATGGCCGTGTGCAACACTGCTTGCCTGCACATGGGACCCTGAACTTATTTACGAGGTCGGTGCCGGCGGCGGTGCAGAGCTGAGAGAAAACAACCTCGGCATCTGGCTTGCTCCTGCACTCAACATTCACCGTGACCCGCTTTGCGGCAGAAACTTTGAATACTATTCCGAAGACCCGCTGATTTCAGGCAAATGTGCCGCTGCGGCAACAAGAGGTATCCAATCTCAGTCAGCAGCAGTTTCAATAAAGCATTTCGCCTGCAACAACAAGGAAGCTAACCGCTTTGCCTGCGACTCAAGAATTTCCGAAAGAGCGCTGCGTGAAATCTACCTCAAGGGCTTCGAAATTGTAGTTAAAGAGGCTGACCCGTGGACATTCATGTCATCCTACAACCTCATCAACGGAATTCACACCTCCGAAAGCTGGGAGCTTCTCACCGGTATTCTCCGCAACGAATGGGGCTTCAACGGTATGGTAACAACCGACTGGGGTGTTAAGAATGACCCCGTCAAGGAAGTTAAAGCCGGTAACGATATGAAGATGCACTGTGGCTATCCTGAAGACCTCAAGGCTGCCTACGACAAGGGTGAGCTTACACGGGCTGAGCTTGAGCTTTGTGTAAAGCGCATACTTGAAATGACAGAGCGATTCGCATTTGCAAAATAAGCATAGAACAAACAAGGCTTGTATGGTGTTTTCCATACAAGCCTTTTGCATTAAATTTTATTCACTTACCATGTCAGCCATTTTACCGCACTGCTTCCAGATTTCATCTGCCTTGTCGCACCATGCTTTGTAATCAGCAGGATTTACAGGGAACTTTTTATAGTGACCTGCAATTCTTGCGCCGTTTGCAACCGCTTTAAGCATAGATGTAAGTGTGGACATACGCAGCTTACCCGAGGTTACGCCTTTCATAAAGCCCTTTGCCATTTCTGCTATTTCGGCAGGAGTAAAGCTCGGTATACCGCCCTCACCCATGGCTATCATATTCTTTGTGCTGAAAATAAGGTCATTTTCAAACAGGTATTCGTTTTCTTCAGCACTTGATGCAACTGCACCGACAAGCACAGCCATCTGATTCGCAAAATCAGCACCCTGAGCTTCGTAATACTTTTTATTGAAACGCCAGAGGTTAAAGCGATTAAGAGGTCTGCCGGATTTGAGAAGAGGAAGAACAACCTCAAGCGCAACATCCATTTGTATCATAGCCGCCGTAACTCCCTCACCGCAAGAAGGCTTTGTGATACACGCAGCATCACCAAGGGCAATAAACGCATCGGACACCATTGAATAAGGCGGTCTGCGATAAGGAGTAAAGCCACGCTCAAAATAATCAACCACGTACTCGGGCAGCTTTACGGCTGCTTCAAACTCTTTATAAACCTTTTCGCACATATCAAAGCTCAGGTTTGCGCCGATGCCGAGAATTGCACCGTCGGGATTATGCTGCGGAGCTTCCCATGTTTTGTAGAAGGGCCATGAAAGAAGTTCAAGCTTATCCTCCGGATTTTTAAAATGTATGTAGCGAAGAACGACATAAAACATATCTGTCGGGTCAATTTTAAAGGTTTCAACGCCGTAGCTTTCGGGCAAGGATGTTCTGACTACGGCAGGTATGCCTGAGCAGTCGGCAACAAGCTTGGCATAAGCTTCATACTTCCTGCCATTTTTGGTATATTTAACACCGATTATTTTTCCCTTTTCGTCATAAATGCATTCGGTGAATTTTGCTTCATATTTGATTTCTGCACCGGCTTGTTTTGCCCAGCGGTTAAGGCGCAGAGTATAATCGTGCATATGCATACCTACAACAGGACCGGGCGAAAACTTAGGATGATTGCCGAAAGCTGAGCATACGTGTGTGCTTTCAAACTCGAAGGCATAATCCTCACCCTTTTCAGGCCAGGGCAGACCGAATTTTTCAAAATCGTCTCTGCCGACGTGGAAAATATCATACTTTGTGCCGACCTTTTCTTCGGGTTGAGAATCAATCACGAGAACGCTTATACCGTTTTCAGCAAGCTTGCGTGCAAAATAGCTGCCGGCTGTTGCAGCACCGACAACAATAACATCATAGTTTTTCATGCTTTTGCCCTCCGATTTTGCAAATTATATACAGTAAAATTTTAACACATATGCTGTTTCTTTGCAAGAAAAAAATTAACCCTTTGCAATAAAACAAAGGGTTTTGGTGTTACTTTTACATATCCTGCAAATCAGCGGCTGAAACATCGTTTGCAAGGTTATTTGTTGCAAGTGCGTTATCAAAGCCGTTGTATGCCTGACCAATAACAGGCGGCACTATGGGTTCATCTTTTTTATTTTTGTCGTCAGACTGTTCTTTAACCACTTTTATCACCTCGGTACTATTATGTGCATACTCCGGATAATTATTTGTTTTTCAGGTTACCGTTTGCAGGGTTATTAAGAACTTTTCCGTTTTCATCAAACCTTGAACCGTGACACGGACAATCCCACGAATGCTCAGCAGAATTCCATTTAAGCACGCAGCCGAGGTGCGGACACCGCTTTTCGGACACGGTCAGCAAACCTGCAACCGATTCAAAACCGTTTATAAAAAGCTGAGGTTTCAGCATACTTCTTGACGGACTGAAAAGCTCCGCATACCGGTTTTCTTTATCCAAAACCGTGTCGCTGAGTATCATTGCAGAAAGCATGGCACCGGTCATGCCCCATTTATTAAATCCGCTTGCTGTATAAAGGTTCGGTGTATTTTTTGAATAATTACCGATATACGGCATACCGTCAAGGCTCATGCAGTCCTGCGCAGCCCAAAAATATTTTTCTTTTGCCTGAGGATAGTTCAATTCCGCAAAATCACGAAGTTCCTTCCAGTTACCTCCCGGCTTGCCTGTGCGGTGACCGCCACCGCCTAAAAGAAGATACTCCCCGTAATTTCTGAAAGACAAGCCCGTATCACTTTCATCAACATACATTCCGCTCACCTGCTGTGCATTTTCAAGGGCAAGCACATATGAACGGTGCTGATAGAGTTTAAGCGAATAACTGCCGTGCTTATTGATGAACGGAAAATGGGTTGTAACAATTACTTTTTCGGCTTTTATTTTTCCCTTGTCGGTTACTGCGGTACAACCTATCATTTCTTTTACAGATGTATTTTCCAGAATATTCAGATTCTGCGATATTGCCGAAAGAAATTTCAGCGGATTGAACTGTGCCTGATTCAAGAAACAAACCGCCCCTGCTGTTTTTACCGGCAACGGCAAACCGTCGCAGAACTTTGCCCTGTACCCGATTCTGTCAAGCGCCTCGCACTCTTTTTCTGCCTTTTCACGGTCATTGAGTGTATAGACAAAGTTATCCTTGATTTCATAGTCACAGTCTGTATTTTTGCAAAGCTCGGCATATTTTTCAAAAGCTGCTTTATGTGCGGTAAGATACGTTTTTGCTGCTGTATAGCCCATGCTTCTGAGCAGCTTATTATAAATAAAACCGTGCTGAAAAGTTATTTTTGCGGTTGTGTTTGCCGTTGTACCGCTGCAAATCCTTCCCTTTTCAACAAGCGTATAATTAACTCCTTTTTGCTCGAGAAAAAAAGCGGTCAACAGCCCCGTAATACCGCCGCCGATTATGAGTACATCAGTCTGAATATCCCGTTCGGGTGACGGAAATTTTCTGAGCTCTGTCCCCTCTTGCCACAACGATTTAATACTAATCACCATTTCTTATTTTATAGTTGCCTTTTATACATATTCTGTGTTAAACTACTATTAAATATGTGAGTCGGAGGAATTAATATGCTAAAGAAAACAGTTTGTGTAATTCTGGCTTTACTCGTAGTTTTCTGCTGCGGTTCAACAGCCTTTGCTGCAGACAGCTCTGCAAAGCTTTACACTGCCTACGGCAACGATATGCTTTTCAAGCAAAACGAAACCGTTACGCTTGCCGGTACAGCAGAAAGCGGCAGTACAATTACAGCAACTCTTTTAGATGAAAACGACAACGAAATCACAAGCGGCGAAGCTGTAGCAACCGATGGCACGTTTACAGTCAGCTTTGACGGTCAGCCCGGCGGTTACGATACATATACGGTTGTTGTCAAAGAAAACGGAATTGAATTTGCCGAGCTTAAAAATGTGGTTTTCGGTGAGCTTTGGCTTGCAAGCGGACAGAGCAACATGATGTATCCGTTAATCCAGTCAAAAGACGGTATGAAAATGGCGGAACAGTTACAGGTGCTCAGCAAATGGCTGCGTGTTTACATGGAGCCTGCCTATCCCACATACAAAGGCTCAGACGCTCTGATTCCCGTTGACCCGCAGCCGGAAATTATCGGCGGTCATTGGATAACCGGACAAAACTATGAAATATACTCAATGAGCGCTGTTGCATACTTCTTTGCAGAAAAGATGATGCAAGAGCTTGACATGCCCATAGGTATTCTCAATTCATCCCTGGGCGGTTCATCAATTTATTCATGGCTTTCACGTGAAGCTATAGACAGCGATGAAAAACTTAAAAATATCCTTATTGCTGACGGCGATTATACCCCAAGAGCCGACTGGAACGAAAGCGAAACCGACATATATAACGACATGACTTCAAACTACAACCTGCGCACTTATTCTTACCGCAACTTCAGAGTTTCCGGCATGATATGGTACCAGGGCGAAAGTGAACTCATGTATAGCAGAAGCACCGAAAGATATGCAGCCGAATTAGACCTCATGCAGCGTTCTTATGCAGACCTTTTCAACTATGACGGTGAAAGACTTCCGCTGATTCTCACTCAGCTTGCAGCATATTATTATTCAGACGACGGATTTGTGCTTGCACAGCGAAACTTCGACTTTACCGTTATGCAACAGAGCCATCCCGATTCACTTGCGGTTACAAGCCAATATGACCTGCCTGTAACCTTCTTGCCTGAGGTCGGTGTAATTCACCCCGAACACAAAACCGAAATCGGCCAGCGTATGGCATTTGCCGCCATGGGTCTGGTTTACGGCAAACGTGATACATACACGGTTGCAACACCGGGCAAAACCGAAATTAAAGACGGAAGCATTTATGTAACCTTTAAAAATGTCGGTGACGGACTTAAAATCAACGGAAATGAACCGAAATGCTTTACAATATGCGGTGAAGACGGCATACATATTCCCGCAAAGGCTGAGATATTGTCAAATAATACAGTCAGAATATGGAGCGAAAGCATTACGCAGCCGAAATCTGCAAGCTATGCCTACTGCGTAACAAACGAGCGTGCTAACCTTTACGCAACCGAAAACGGTGAGCTTGCGTTACCCGTAAGCCCGTTTGACACCGATACCGATGCAAGCGTCAGATACTGGCGTGATATGTCATGGATGGACTGCGACAACGAAATGGTCTGGCACAACCACGGAGATGATTTCAGCGCATATTACCCCACATGGTACAGCGACAGTGCTCATCTTTCTTTAGACAGAGATTTCTATAGCGGTACCGGTTCAATGAAAATTCAGTCAAGCGAAAAATCCTTTTCAGCAAGTCCCCTTGTCAGCGTAACAAAAAAACTGTCAGCTGCAGAATATTTCCCTGATGTAGAATCTGATTACAGCGATTACGGTACGCTCAGCTTTTATGTACGTAACAACGGCAGCACAGATGTTACGTTTGACCAGCTTAAAATGTACAGCTACAAAACTGAATTTGAGTGGTATTCACCCGCTGTTGAAGGCACTAAAGACGTAAGCACTGTTATTCCCGCAGACGGTAAATGGCATAAGATAACTCTTGACCTCAACCGTGTTTATTACTACGGAAACGAGTGTACGGCAGCGTATTCAAACGAAAAAATCAGATACACAGGTAACATGGAATTCTGCTTTTCCTGTGAAAATGAAAATTCAGATTTAAACTTTGACTGTGTAGAAATCACCGCATCAACAGCCGATGTTGCCACACGATTTGATTCGGATATCGGCAACGCCGACAACATATGGGAATATATTTGCGGATTTTTCAATACAATTATCGGCGCAATAGTAAATCTTTTTACAAAATAAATATAGAAAAGAAGAGGATATTATGGCTAAAATAATCGGACCGGCAATACCTAACATTCCATGGGAGGATAAACCCGAAGGATACAAATACCCCGTATGGCGATACAGCGGTAATCCCGTTATCACAAGAGATAATCTGTACGGCGCAAACAGCATCTTCAATTCCGCAGTTGTCCCCTACGGTGACGGCTTTGCGGGTGTATTCCGAGTTGATGACATCAGCCGCGACCACACACTTGTTGTAGGTTACAGCAAGGATGCGATAAACTGGGAGCTTGAAGAAAAGGTTATATTCAGAGGCTACGACCCCAGACTTTGTGAAATTGACGGCAAATATTACCTTTCATGGGTTAACCTCACACCTCACGGCACAACAATAGGCATTGCATACACAACTGATTTTAAAGAGTGGACACAACTTGAGGACGCCTGCTACCCCGTAGCAAGAAACGGTGTGCTTTTCCCCCGGAAAATCAATGACGAATATGTATTGCTTATCAGACCCTGCGACAGAGGTCACACACCCTACGGAGATATTTTCTTAAGCCACAGCAAGGACCTTACATATTGGGGCAAGCACCGTTTTGTAATGTCACCGCAGAAAAACTGGGAAATGACAAAGGTTGGTGCAGGACCGACACCCATTGAAACAGATGAAGGCTGGCTGATGTTCTACCACGGTGTACTTACAAGCTGCAACGGCTTTACCTATGCCATGGGTGCGGCAATACTTGACAAGGATGAGCCGTGGAAGGTACTGCACAGAGCGGACTGCTTCCTGCTTGCACCGCACGAGCTTTACGAATGTGTCGGCGATGTTCCGAACGTTGTTTTCCCCTGTGCGGCACTCAGCGACAGCGAAAGCGGCAAAATTGCAATTTACTACGGCGGTGCCGATACTGTTGTGGCACTTGCATTTACAACAGTCGATGAGGTTGTAGCATTTATAAAAGAACACGACCTCAACAAATAATAAACATGAAAAAATCCGGAAAGCCCGTTCAGAGAGCCTTCCGGATTTTATTTTATGTTTTAATGTAAATCAGAAATTATAATTGGGTTCAACTGCTTTGCCGATATTTGCCGACTCAACAATTGCAAGGCAAACCTCTACTGTTTTTGCACCTTCACGTGCATCGGTCGGAACCTGCTTATCGTTGAGGATAGCATCCGCAAATACTTCAAATTCTTTTACTGCATTGTGGTTGTTTACCTCAAGCTCGATAATCTGCGGCTCTTCGTTTACAGTTCCGTCCTCATTAGCTACAAAGAGCTGCATTGTGGGTGAAGTATTATCACAGATAATTGTACCCTTAGTGCCGTAAACAACTGTACGCATCGTGTAATTGCGCTTACAGCCTGTTGAAACGAAAACCTTACCCATGCAATCATCGGAAAACTTGAGAAGCGCAACAGTTGCATCGTCATAATCAACCTGAGGCAGCATTTTATGTGTACCGTAAGCAAAAACTTCAACCGGGTCACCTGCAAGCCAGCGGAGCAAATCAACAGCATGGCAACCGCCGCCGATAACGCCGTGACGCTTCGGGTCTGCACGCCAGTGTGCTGTACCGTCTTTATTCTCGACTATTTTCATATAATCGTGTGCATATTCGGATTCAACAAAATATACCTCACCGATAGTGCCGGAATCAATAATCTCCTTAGCCTTTATAAAGGAGGGAGTAAAGCGGCAAATCTGACCGACCATGAACTTGCAGCCGGATTCATCAGCGACCTTGACAATTTCTTCAATATCTTCTCTTGTAAGAGCAAGCGGCTTTTCGCAAAGGACATGCTTGCCGGCACGAAGCAGCTCACTAACAACCTGTTTGTGCTGCTGGTCGGGAATAGCAACGGAAACAACGTTGATATCCTTATTGTTGATAATATCGTGATAATCTGTACACTGTTTTTCAACAGGAATATTATACTTTTCACCTGCTGCTCTGAGTGTGGTTTCGTTACAGTCGCAAATAAGGGCAATTTCTGCACCGTATGCCATAGCGCCTTCAACGTGTGCCATACCGAACATCATACCGATATTACCGACCACCAATTTCTTATCCATAAAAAAAATCTCCTTTTATAAATTGTTTATTTTAAAGTCCATGTACCGTTTTTCTTTTCGAAATATTCAGATACATACGGCAAAATAAAATCGTAGGTTGCATCAAGACATACACGGGCATCCCTGAATTTTGTCGCTATAGTCCATGCATGCTTAGCAACAAAGCCTTCAGCTGTATAAACACCGTTGGCAACACCCACAGCTGTAAGATCTCCGGACATATCGTAGGTTTCATAGCGGAGAATATCCTTGGCTCCGCAAACAAGATATGAAGGCGGAAAATCAGCTGTAATAACGGGTGAAGAAAGTTTGCCTGTTTCCGTCTTCATGTAATCCCTGAATTCGCTTTCAGTCATACCGAAAAAGGTTGCACTCATCATCTGTAAAAACGGAAAAGCAGACTGAGCTGTATTCTCATCAAAAAGTCTGGGGAAATTAAAGCAGCCGCTGTGCGAAACGAGAGCGTTTATTTTAAGCTTGCCGACATTTTTAAATTTAACACCGAGCTTTTCAAGCACCGACGGATTATTTGCATATGCGGCTACAAACGAAATAAAATAGCTGCCTGCACTCTCGCCTGCTATTACGATATTATCGGTATCAATTTTATACTTGTCTGCATTGTCAAATATAAAATCAATTGCCGTAAATATTTCCTGAATCTGTACGGGATAAATTTTCTGCGGTGCATAAGAATAGCTGACCGAAGCCGTAAAAAATCCAAGTTCAGCCCAATTCATTATGTAAGGGTTACGCATTTTGGTTACACCGGAAATCCAGCCGCCACCATGAATATACAAAAACAGCGGCTTTTTTACATTCTCCAGCTCCTTAAGGCAGTATGTTTTAATATAGTTAAGTCTGCCGGGACCGTAAGGCACTCTTCTTTCATGCTTAATGGTTTTGGGTTTAAAACGATATGTAGCAATCATTGCAAGTGTTTCCTGCGTGTTTAAATTCAGCTGGCGTCTTAAGCCCTTTCTGTATATTGTTTTATCCATAAGCACGCTCCTAAATGTTTTTATTATTTTACCATAATCTTATACGTCTGACAACCATTATTTATTATTTTGGAAGTGTAAACCAGATATAAAAAATATACAGGATTTACTAAATGCATTTTTTATGCTATTATAATAGCAACTACATTGTAAAAGGAGATTAAGTATGTCAATTTTAAGAAAACTCTGGTCATTTATTACTCTCCCCCTTTTAGTTCTGACTCTGATTACAAGTCCTGTTGCTTCAAGCACCGAAAGCGCTGAACTTATATCGCAAAACACCTTTGTTTTTGAAAAGGCACTGCTGATGGGTCAGGGCATCACAACCGACGGTGAATATTTTTATACCAGCGGCTCTATAGCAGCACTTGATTTGAATGCTCTTGCAAAATTTACGTTTGAAGACATGGAGCTTGTCGACAGTCACATCAATCCCCTCCCCAAAATCTGTAAAGAAAAAGACGACGACCACATCGGCGGCATAAGCTACTACGACGGAAAAATTTATGCAGCCGTTGAGGACAGCGACGAATATCTCAGCCCGTGTATTGTTGTATTTGACTGCGAAACACTTGATGCCACAGGCGAAGTTTACTTTTTGTCAAATGAAATATTTGATGACGGTGTGCCGTGGTGCGCAGTTGACCCCGAAACAGGTTACCTTTACGCATCAAAATGGTCAAACGCTGAAACCATATATGTTTACGACACGGCAGATTCAATGAATCCTGTACGTGAAATCGAACTTACGGGACTCGGCAAAATTGACCGCATACAGGGCGGAGAATTTTATAACGGAACCCTTTATTTATCCAACGACTGCCACGATAACGGCAATTACAAAAACATACTCAGTGTTGATATAAACTCAGGCGAGGTAGCACTTGCCGCCCAGCGTGATGTCGGCGGTGAAAACATCGAAGCTGAGGGTCTGACCTTCTGGCAATCCGAAGACGGCAGCGTTATGCACTTACTTGATTACAACAAAATCATCGGCATATTTGTACACCACTACAAAGTCGGCTTTTAAATAATATCAGTATACAGCAAGTGGCAGCCTTAAATAAGGCTGCCACTTGTTTTTGTTATGAAAACTGTGAATTATAAAGCGTGCTGTAAAATCCGCCGAGCTTAATCAGCTCATCGTGATTTCCCTGCTCGGTTATTGTGCCGTCCCTGACAACAAGAATTGTATCAGCATTCTGTATTGTTGAAAGGCGGTGTGCGATTATAAAGCAGGTTCTTCCCTTCATGAGTTCGTTCATAGCATCCTGAATCTGAATTTCGGTTCTTGAATCAACGTTTGAGGTTGCCTCATCCAGAATGAGCATGGGTGCTTTTGAAAGGAAGGCTCTTGCAATGGTTATCAGCTGCCGCTGTCCCTTGGAAATATTAACACCGTCATCAGACAGAACCGTGTTATATCCGTCAGGCAGGCTTTCTATGTAGCCGTCAATTTTTGCAGCCTTTGCAGCTGCTTTAACCTCCTGCATTGTTGCATTCTCTCTTCCGTATACGATGTTGTCATAAACCGTTCCGTGAAAGAGCCATGTATCCTGCAGCACCATTGTAAACGCAAGCCTTAGATCCGAGCGTTTGATTTTAAGAGCCGGTATTGAGTCAATGCGTATCTCACCTGACTGCGGATCATAAAACCTCATGAGCAGGTTTATTATTGTTGTTTTTCCCGCACCAGTAGGGCCTACGATTGCTACGGTTTTTCCCTTCGGCGCCGACACGGAAACATTTTTTAAAATAGTTTTTTCGGGAGTATAGCCGAATGTGATATCCTCAAGCTCCGCATTGCCCTCGACCGTTTTAAGCTCCTTTGCATCAGGCAAGTCAAGAGGTTCAGGTGCTTCGTCCAATATGCGGAACACACGCTCTGCTGCAGAGAATGCCGACTGAAATTCGTGCAAGATATTTGAAAATTCGTTTATGGGGCCTGCAAACTTGCGTGAATACTGAACAAACTGGGCAACTCCGCCGAGCGTAATAAAGAACGCTGAGCCTGCAAGAACCGCTCCGCTCTGGGAATACATGTACAGAATTCCGCCGAAAATAGCTACAAGCGCTATTGAAACATTGTTTATAAGGTTAATCGACGGAAAAAGTAAGGCAGCGTTATACTCCGCATCATAATATGCGTTCATTGCAGCTTCGTTGCGGTCATTAAAGCGGTTGGAAATTACATCCTGTCTGCCGTATGCCTCAATAGTCCTTGCACCGGACAGCATTTCCTCGGCATAGCCGTTAAGCTCGCCGTATTTCTTTGACCTTGCACGGAACAGCGGCCGCACTTTTTTTGAACGGTAACGGGTAAACAGCACAGAAACAGGAACAGTGAAAACAAAAATCAGAATCATCGGCCTTGAAATCTGCCACATGAAAATCAGTGAACCGACAACAGTATAAATGCTTGTCATAACCTGCACCAGATCATGTGAAAGTGTGCTGTTTATAGTATCAATATCATAGGACAAATGGCTGATTATATCGCCTGTGGGGTGCGTATCAAAATACCCGACAGGTAAAGTGTTGAGCTTTTCAAAAAGCTCTTTTCGCATTTTATAGGTGATTTTCTGGCTCAGATGAATCATGATAACCGCAAGAACGTAAGAAAGTATTGCAGAAAGAGCGTAGCAGACTATCATCCTGATTACGTTTTCCCATACAACGGGGAAATCCACACCCTGCAGCGATTCAATTGCATCAATCGCCGCTCCCGAATAGCGTGGACCGAGCAGAGAAAGCTGATTTGAAAGCAGAGTGAAAATAACAGCGGGAATAAACAGATGCCATTGAGCAAGCACGTATTTTCCGAGCCTTAACATTATACCCTTGTTATCTCTTTTTCGGGTGTTATTTTCCGGATTATTCAACAAAGGCACCTCCCATCTGGGACTGGCTGATTTCACGGTATTCCGTGCAGTTTTCAAGCAGATACCCGTGCTTTCCCTGACCGATAACTTTACCGTCATCAATAACAATAATAAGGTCGCAGTTTTTGACCGAGCTTACTCTTTGCGCTACGGTGATAACAGTTGTCCCTTTCATGCTTTCGTCAAGCGCACGCCTGAGATTTGCATCTGTTTTGTAGTCGAGTGCAGATGACGAATCGTCCAGAATCAGAATTTCGGGATTTGATGCTATTGCACGTGAAATCAGAATTCTCTGCCTTTGACCGCCCGAAATATTCGTTCCTTTAGAAGAAAGTATACGGTCATAACCGTCAGGTACAGCGGTTATAAAATCGTGTGCCTGTGCAATTTTTGCGGCACGGATTATATCATCCTCAGAAATATCTCTGCCAAAACGGATGTTTTCCTTAATTGTATCGGCATAAATAAAATCGTTCTGCAACGCAACGCCGAACATAGAAGTAAGCTGTTCCCGGCTGTAAGAAGTTATGTTTTTGCCGTTTATTCTGATTTCGCCGCAGTCAGGCTCATAAAATCTCAACAGAAGTTTTATAAAGGTTGATTTTCCGCTGCCCGTTGCACCGATAATACCAAGCCTTTCTCCTTTTTTAAGCGAAAGCGATATATTGCTGAGATTCAGTTTTTTTCCGAAATATGAAAAAGATACATTATCAAAGCAAATATGTATATCATCGGCTTCACGTGTATCTTCGGTTATGCTGAATTTATCGGGCGTATCAAGAACCTCGGCTATTCTGTTTGCGGAAGCGGCACACTTTGTATACATAACAAACATTCGGGAAAGTGACATCATAGCCATTGAAATAAGCGTGAAATACTGCATAAACGCAATAACCGTTGCAGGAGATGATAAGCCTTTGGATACTCTGACTGCTGCTACAGCAACAACCGCAGCAATACCCAGATTCATAAGCAGCGTCATTACAGGGTTAACTATGCCCATAACAGTACCTGCGTGACGCTCCTGCTTTGAAAGCTCGGAATTGACTTTATCGTAACGGCGGTTTTCATGCCCGTTTTTGGAAAGAGCCTTGATAACTCTTATTCCCTGAACATCTTCTCTTGCAACCCTGATCATATTATCAACCGATTTCTGCACCTTGGTGTAAAGCGGTACACCCTTGCGTGAGATGCTGTAAACAGTTATAAAAATAACAGGCAGAGTGGCAATCATAACAAGAGCCAGAGCTCTGTCCATAATAAGAGTAAGTGAAATACCGCCTATAAGCAGAATCGGTGCTCTGACACCCATCCGCTGCATCATACCGATGAAATTGTGAACATTGTAAGTATCGGTTGTTATGCGTGATTCGAGCGACGGAATCGTAAACGCATCAGTATCGGCAGAGGAAAGATAAAGCGTTCTTGTAAACAGCTCTTTTCGCATTGCCTTTGAAAAGTTTGTTGTAACTCTTGCAGCCATACGGTTGGCTATAATGTTTCCAAGGCACGCAATAACGCTGAACAGCACCATAACAACACCGTAAAGCACAATTTTGCTCACGTTCAGCTCAGCAATTACATTTTCCAGAATATGCGTTAAGATATACGGCAGAATAAGCTCCGCCATAGTTCCTGTTACTTTAATGAGAAACCCGGCAAACATACGAAGCCTGAACGGTTTAAGATACAATAATATTCTTTTCATAGATTAAAGCTCCTGAACTATACTTTTTGCCCTGATTTCCATGCGCTGAAGAACGGAATAAAAAATTTCAAGTTCTTCTTCAGATATCCCCTGAGAAATGCATCCATTCCATTCTTTGGCTATTGCCCTCACCTCAGGAAGAATTCCAAGCATTTTATCGGTCGGATAAACGAGGAAACAGCGCTTATCGTCAGGATTGGGTGTGCGGGTTATATATCCGCAGTTTTCAAGATGGTTGAGTGTTCTTGCAACCGTGCTTTTATTAAGGCACAGTTCACGGGTCAGCTCCTCCTGAGAACGCCCGGGATTTTTGGAAATATTCAGTATGAAAGCGTGATGACAGGCACATATTCCGTCCGCTTTGAGTTTTTCGCTTCTGTATGTAGCCTGACATCGGCTTATGCTGTTTAAGCTTTTCATTATTCTAGGCATAGTTACCTCCAGATTAGTTGCGTATGCAACGGTTGCTTAAGCAACTATTATACTGTTTGACCGCCCTCGTGTCAAGTGACCTGCACATCCGCCATGTCAAAACAAAACGGTAAACCGCTCACCGCTTATATAAAAAATAAAGCATCCGTTTTTAGTTTGTTATATTACTAAAGTCAGAATTCCTCTGTTATTTCAAAAAAGCATAAAGAAATAGTAAGGTAACGGTACTAATTCTTTAAATTTACTTGTATTATTCTTTTTATGTGATATAATTAGAGAATAAAAAAACACGGAGGTATATGTTGTGAACTCATCTTTTCTTCATAAGCTTTTCGGCACAACTCCCGGCAAGGGCGTTCAGCCGAAAGAAGCTATTGCGTACAGCGTGACCGGTATAGGTCAGAACTTTATCTGTACGATCATAGGCTCGTATATTACTGTCTTTATGACTGATGCACTTCTTTTCGGTGCTGACGGTGTAAAGGTAGGCGCTCTCAGCGGCGCTGTTGCGGTTGCAGTTCTTATGCTTGCTACCAGAGTTTTCGATGCTCTCAATGACCCGATAATGGGCAGCGTTGTTGACAGAACCCGTACCAAGTGGGGTAAGTGCCGCCCTTATCTTAAATGGATGGCATTTCCGATCGGTATTGCGACTATACTGTGCTTCCTTCCTATCTTTTCGGCCGAAACTGTTGCTGACGGCACAAAAACCATGTCAACATTTATTTTTATTGCAGTGGTTTATGTAATCTGGTCTGTTATATATACTGTAGCCGATGTTCCCTATTGGGGTCTTTCAACTTGCCTTACCAATGATACAACAACACGCGGTAATATACTTACCGTAGCCCGTATGGCATGTACTGTCGGTGCAGGTGTTGTTACTGTTTTTGTTCCTATGATCACAGGTTCAGTTACAAGCAAATTTAAGTATACCGCAGAGGATTACAACCTCATTCTTTCCGACAAGGCAGAAGTAATCAAAAATATGATGGCCGGACAGGGTATCACAGAGTCAGAAGCAGTCAATACATTTGTAGGTACTGTAAAGGTCGGCAGCGAAATTGCAAACGCTGATTTGCTCAAAATTGTTTACTTCATTTGTGCAGTCGTTCTTGTTGCTGCTGCAATGCCGATGTTCTTCTACGGCTTCAAAAACACAAAAGAGCGTTTTACTTCCACAGATACTCCTCCTTCATTTGCCCACAACTTAAAGCTCCTGTTCAAGAATAAGCAGCTCCTTCTTATTGTTCTTTCAGGTGTTCTTGGTGGCGCAAGAATGGTTTACTCCTACACAGGCGGTCTTTATTTTGCAAAGTACATCCTTCAGAACGAAGGTCTTTACGGTGTAATTACTCTTCTTGTTGTTCCCGGCGGTCTTGTTGCATCCCTTCTTGTTCCGTGGATGTCAAAGAAATTCACAAAGAAATGGTCCTACATAGTGGTTCATCTCTTTGGCGGAGTAGTCATGGCCGTTATGTATTTTGTCGGCTACGATGCTCCGTGGAAGATAGCTGTTTGCGCAATCGGCCTTGTTCTGCTCGGTATTCCTCAGGGTGTTAACAATATCATCACCTATGCAATGATTGGTGATACAGTTGACTACCTCGAGTGGAAAACAGGAGAAAGAGGCGAAGGCATCTGCTTTGCTATGCAGACTCTTATCAATAAGATCGGTATGGCTGTCGGTGCATTCATCGGCGTTATGGCTCTCAGCATTGCTCAGATCGATACAAGAACATATACCGTCGGCAATGCAGACGCACTTTGGAAGGTTCTTGTTCTTTCAGGTGTTGTCAGTATGTTTGCCTGTGCAGTTCCGATGTTCTTCTATACAATCACAGAAAAGCGTCAGCGTGAAATGGTCGCAGAGATCGAGGCACGTAAGGCTAAGAAATAAGTTTAAAACTGAAATAACAACCCACGGGCATTGATCTGCTCCCCTACTAACAAGTAAAATCTCACCCTGCTATACAACAGGGTGAGATTTTTTTATACCGCCTTAGCGTCTTATTCTTTCCAAACGAAGTGATAATTAATGGACTCGCCTCCATCAACGAGTATGTTTTGTCCTGTGCAGAAGGTGTTGGTAACTGTCAGGAAATATGCCCATTCGGCAATTTCATCCGCTGTTGCCCACCTTTTAAGAGGCGTTTCTTCCATGATTCGGTCCCAAAGAACAGGATCGTTTATTACGCACTCGTTAAGTGGGGTCATAACACCGCCGGGATCCAGGCTGTTACAGGTTGCACCAAACTCAGCAACACGCAAAGCAACGTTTTTGGTGTATGATAATATACCGCCTTTGCTTGCACAGTATTCCGGAAATTCTGCGCCTGTATGCGCACTTGCAGAACCGATATTTAATATGGATCGTATATTATTCTGAACACCGTATTTTTCAGTAATATGAATCAGCGCTTTCAGATTTATATCAATATCATCCTCGTTTTGAGTTCCGGCATTGTTAATTAAAATATTGACATCACGAACATCAGGCAAATTATCATAATCACGGATATCGCACCTGTAATGGCTATAGTTGTCGTGCTGTATATCTGATTCCTGTCGGTCGATTCCGATTACCTCATGAGTTTCCTTCAAAAAACGTTCGGCGATTGCTTTACCGATTCCTTGCGATGTACCTGTTATTAAAATCCTCATGCTTTTTTACCTCCGTTGATACAGGCAAGGTATTCCTGCCCGACGTTGTAATTTTTCCATTTGTTTACAATCCGATAACCGAACGGAGAAAAGACAATCTCCATAACCAACTCTGCTGCAGCCCCGGTTAAAGCGCATAAAGTACATTGTAATACCGTCCAATGAAAGCCATCCCAGAATATCGGCGCAAAGCCGACAAAAACAATAACGGAAAAAATCAGATTATCCATAAACTGGCCTATAAAAGTGGAAATATACGTTCCGGTAACATAGGCAAGTTTTCCGTCAGGATTATTATGAAACGCTCTGCCTATTGTCCAATTCAGAAAATTATTTATGATTGCCGACACAAGAAACGCAATGGTGCTGCCCAACAGAATAAACCACGTTCCGCCCAGGATTCCGTTCAGTGCAGTATAATCACTTGCGTTGGACGGAATGATACTTGCAATATAAAAAATCAGACAAGTAAGCAGGTTGATTGCGCAAGCAAGAATAGCAATTTTATTAGATGCTTTTGGGCCGAAATACTTTGTAATTATATCCATACACATAAAAGACAGCCACGAAATCAAAACACCGCCGTCCAATGCTATCCAATCATTCTGAACAAGTGTTTTATTGGCAAGCAGGTTCATACAAATGACACTGACAACAAAAAGAGAAACAACAGTTGAAGGAATACACCTGAGTAAGAGCTCAGTTTCTATCCGTTCTTGCTTAAGCCATGTTCCGAATGCAGCAAAACTCCGTTTTGATTGAGAAAGTTGATTATTCATAATTTCCTCCAAAAAGAAATGAGTATTTTGCAAAATGCCAAACTATCCAAACAAAAAAAGGCCTTGCAAAACGCAAAGCCACCATAATCAAATTATTTTTATAGTAGTCCTGGTTTTGTTTTACGACAGGATGGTACAAACGAACTGTCGCTTCCGATTATATACGATAATTCTGAAAAAAACAAGACACTTGCAGAAAAAGTTATATTTGAACCGGAAACGGTATGCAAACAGGTTCGACCCCTGATTATACAAAAAACCGAAGAAACCGCAAATGCGATTTCTCCGGTTTTGGTGCGGGTAACAGGGGTCGAACCTGCACGCCGTGAAGCACAAGATCCTAAATCTTGCGTGTCTGCCAATTCCACCATACCCGCTTAACGCTGAGATTATAACACAACGTGATCTTAATTGCAAGTTAAATTACAGTTTAGCGGCGAGTCGCCGCAGACAATGCCGGTGCGAAATGCACACTAAATGCCGCCTATTGAAAAGTTTTATTAAAAAATAAAATGTATTAACGGCGGAGTTAGAAAGCGTAAAAGTAATATCAATATGAAAATTAAAGATGCTGTGACTTTGAACGGAACAGGCTGACGAGCTCAAACTTAACTCATTTATCTGAGCGAGGGAACCATATGCGCTATAGCAAACTTAAAAGTCAGATTTGCTTTAATAGCCGTTATGGCAGCAGAACAAAACATTTTTTGTTATGTCTGCCGAGCGGAGTTACTCTCGTAAAGCCGCAAGTGCAGTGCGCAAAACCCAAAAAGTTTTTTTGGTTACTTTTGTAACGCTTGACAAAAGTAACATAACAAGCCTCACTTATATCGCTGAATTATAATTTGTCGATATGTGAACTAATTGTTCACTCGATATGATATAAAGCCCCGTACGCCGCAACGTATATCGCATCACCTTATTTTGTCAGAATGCCATTAAAACCGATGCTGCAAAAGAAATTGCCGCAGCTATGTAATCTACCTTTGTTAGTTTTTCTTTTCGTATGGAGCTTATAATCGTTGAAAAAACCATTACTCCGCCGGTTACAAGCGGATACTGTACTGAAGCCGGTAATTGGCTGAGCGAAATGAGCAAAAACAAATTACCCACACCGTTAAAAACACCGTAGCCCGAAGCATACAGCAGACTTTTTCCTTTAACTGCGGGAATCTTTTTGTACTTTACAAGAAGCCATACTCCGCTGATTAAAATGCTTGCAAGGGATGAGAGAATCATAAATCCCGTGCTGTCTGTGTGAGGCGTGGCAGAGGATTGATGGATTTTTGAAATAACACCAACGCTGCCGTTGAGAACAAACACTGCCATATAGTATAAAAATGCTTTTTTACTCTGCTTTCCGCTCTTCAGGTTGAGCAGTACTGAAACCGCAATCAGACCGCAGCAAACCACTTTGAACAGCGTCAGCTTTTCATCGTAAAATCCGACACCCAAAAGGAACGGGAGCAGCATACCGCCGAGCATTGAAAAGACAGAATATACCGATAAATTTGCAACAGCAAAGGCTTTCATACTGAAATAGGTCATCAATATGCAAGCACTAGCATAAACAACCGAAAGCCCGATGCTGAATAGCGTTACTGCAAATCTGAACTTGCTGATAAACAGCATAATGATTACTATTACAACGCTTTTGTAAAGCGTGAACTCCAGTGCAGATTTTAAATCACTACCTCTGTTTTGCTCATATTTCTGGTTGAATAAAAACTGCAGTGCAAACAGAATTGTTGCCGAAAAAACAAGTGCGTAATTAAGCATAATATATCGGATTTCCTTCTTTTTTATTTGTATTTAAAGTGAGTTTCAAGCCATAAATTCCAGATGATTATACTACCGCAATTATTTCTGCGCAATAGTTAAATTGAAATTTGTAAACATTTTTGTTTTTACCGCTTTGACAAATTTATCGAAAAACAATAAAAATATATTGACATTCACAAAAATGCGCTGTATTATGAAGCTGCAAGGCAATAATACGGGGGGATAATTTATGCTTAAAATTTCTAACAAACATTCAATTAACCTGTCAATTGTAATTTCTATTTTGTTTTTTGTTTTGTGTGTGGTCGGTGCTTTTTTGATACCTACGCTCTCTCAATTGCTGATTGATACACGCAGTGGTATAGGTGACAGGGAAGTTGTTTCTGAATTTGGCAGTGTATTTATTAAAACTATTGCCTACCTTATTCTTGCTGTTTTTGTTGCAGCCGATGTGCTGCTGTTCAAACTTTTGTTGAGAGTCAAACGCAGCCTTGTATTCACGTCTGAAAGCGTTGCACTTGTCAGAGGGGTATCGTGGTGCTGTTTTGCCGTAAGTTTGCTGTTTTGCTTACTTGGCTTGTATTTTTGTTTTTCGTTTGTTATCGGCTTTATGGGAGCTTTCTTGGGGCTTTGTTTAAGAATTACAAAAAATGTAATTGCCGAGGCAACCGAAATTAAAAGTGAAAACGATTTGACAGTTTGATGGGGATAAAAGCATGATAGTTATAAATCTTGACGTTATGATGGCTAAGCGAAAAATGTCACTCAACGAGTTATCCGAAAAGGTCGGTATAACCCTTGCAAACCTTTCAATTCTTAAAAACAACAAAGCGAAGGCAATCCGATTTTCAACGCTTGATGCTATCTGCAAAGCGCTTGACTGCCGCGTGGAAGACATAATTGAATATACACCCGAAGAATGAGGTGATTTGAATTGAGGCATAAAAAATATATATCTTTATTTATTGTGTTTGTTTTGGTTGCTTTTATATTTTCAGCATGTAAGGAAGAAGAAAAAAGACCGTGGGAACCCGATGTTGCCCCATTAGGTCGAGGCGATTATTCACACAGCTTGTTTGCCGAGTGTGAATTTATACGCACATCGGCACTGCGCAGTATTATAACTGATAACGGTGCTTCTCTTACGGAATCAGACGGATATATTTTTAAATATGCACATGATGATTCGCGCTATATTGCCTACCATTCAATGCAGCCTTCAAGCGACAGCAAAGGCGATTATACCCGAACCCTCAACGGCGATGTGTACGGCATAACAAACGATAAATTCTGCCTTTATGATTATGATGAAGGTAAGGTTTTGAATTTTTCTTCAGCTGTTGAATTGAGCGATTATTGTCTTGATAATGCAATATCTCTCGGTAATTGGTTTTATCCCGGAGGCGGTGCAAGCTGGGAGGGAGAACAAACCAAACTGACAGGTACATATTCATTTGAAGATACAGGCAAATACCGGGGGCAATCAATTCTCAAAAACGGTGTTCCAGTGTTTTCGGGCTATATTGATACCCCAAACAAATACGGCAAATACATAGTTTTTAATCTGCGTATAGCCAAAACCGATTTTGATATTGAGCTTATCGGTGAAACCAACAGCGGCTTATCGCTTTTATCAACGGAAAAGCTCGGCTCTTACCGTTACGGATTTTTAAAGTTCCCGATTCATTACGATAAATATATCGTTTTGGATTCTTTAACCGATGTCGTTAATGAGTTTGAAACCGAAGATGAGGCACTTGATTATGTAGCAGAAAATTATGAATAAATTAACAGCTCAACCGATTACATGTCGGTTGAGCTGTTAATTTTTTACGCCGCAGCGTATTTCACAATTTATATCATTGATATAAAGGCATTTATGCCTTGTGCCACTTTACACCCTGCGGTGTATCCTCAAGGACTATACCCATAGCCTTGATTTTATCTCTGATTTCGTCTGCCTTTGCCCAGTTCTTTTCTTTTCTTGCCTGTGCACGCTGTGCAATAAGCTCCTCAATCTCTTCGTCAAGGCTTGCTTTGCTTCTGTTGTAAACAAGGCCGAGTACGTCTGTCAGCTCGTCAAATGCCTTTGATGCAAGCTCAAGTGTCTGCTTGTTTGCGCCTGCTGCAATAGCTGTGTTGATATCACGCACAAGCTCAAATACTGCGGAAAGACCGTCTGCTGTGTTCAGGTCATCGTCCATAGCGGTGATAAACTGCTGAATTCTGCCGTGTACCTTGTCATTGAACTCGTTATCAAGTTCGCCGTCAGCTGCGTTTTCAAGCGCAAAATCAAGATTGTTGCGGCATGTATAAAGGCGCTCAAGGGAAGCCTTACACTGTTCGATAACGTCAACGCTGTAGTTGATTGGGCTGCGGTAGTGGGAGGAAATCATCAGATAGCGGATCGGCTCGTAGCCGTATTTTTCAGCAACGTCACGTACTGTGAAGAAGTTACCGAGTGACTTTGACATCTTGACGTTGTCAACATTGATGTAGCCGTTATGCATCCAGTAGTTTGCAAACGGTGCGCCGTTGCAGCATTCGCTCTGCGCAATTTCATTTTCGTGGTGAGGGAATATAAGGTCCTGACCGCCGCAGTGAATATCAATTGTTGTACCAAGGTAACGGCGTACCATAGCTGAGCATTCAATGTGCCAGCCGGGTCTGCCGTGACCCCAGGGGGATTCCCAATAAGGCTCGCCGGGCTTTGCGCCCTTCCAGAGTGCGAAATCCATCGGCTCACGCTTTATGTCTTCAACGTTTATTCTTGCACCTGCTTCAAGCTCTTCAAGCGGCTGATGTGACAGCTTGCCGTATTCATTGAACTTTGTCGGGCTGAAATAAACATCGCCGTCTACTGCATAAGCATAGCCCTTATCGATAAGGGTGGAAATGATATTGATAATTTCGTCAATATTCTCTGTTGCCTTGGGATGAACGGTTGCCTCACGGATGTTCATGCCCTTTGCATCCTTCCAGAATTCTTCAATATATTTTTCGCTGACTTCTTTGAAGCTGATGCCTTCTTCGTTTGCTCTGCGGATAATTTTATCGTCAATATCAGTAAAGTTCTGCACAAATTTCACATCGTAGCCTCTGTATTCCATATAGCGGCGCAGAACGTCGAAAACGCAAAGCGGACGAGCGTTACCGATATGGATAAAATTGTAAACTGTCGGTCCGCAGGCATAAACCTTGAGCACACCGGGTTCAATTGTTTTGAGTTCGTCTTTTGCACGTGTGAGTGTGTTGTAAATTCTCATTTATTTGCTCTCCTTTTCCATGGATTTGATTTTTTTATTGAGTTTATCTATTTCAACCTGCATCTTGCAAAGCTCCATTGCAATCGGGTCGGGAATATGAATCTGATCAAGATCGTCAACCCTTTTGCCATCACGCTTTACAACTCTTGCAGGTACACCTACTGCCGTTGAATTCGGCGGTATTTCATTCAGCACTACCGCACCCGCAGCAATATTGGTATTATCACCGATTTTAAACGGGCCCAACACCTTTGCACCTGCACCGATAAGCACGTTATTGCCTATCGTCGGGTGACGTTTACCCGTGTCGTGTCCTGTACCGCCGAGCGTAACACCCTGATAAATTGTTACATCATCGCCGATTATTGTCGTTTCACCGATAACTACACCCGTACCGTGATCAATAAAGAAACGCTTACCTATCTGTGCTGCCGGATGAATTTCTATGCCGGTTTTTTTTGCTGCCCTTTGTGAAATCATACGGGCAAGGAAATACAGCTTTTTATTGTAGCACCAATATGCTCTGCGGTGCATGCGTATAGCCTTCATACCGGGATAAAGGAAAAGTATTTCAAGTGCCGAACGTGCAGCAGGGTCACGCTGCTTAACGCAGGCTATATCCTCACGTATTTGCCTGAACAAAAATATCACCTCACAAATGTGACTTTAAAAATAATAACTCCGCCACCTACCATAGGTGACGGAGGCGAAATTAAAACAAATCGCGGTTCCACTCCGACATTATACTCTGTCAGGTTCTGATAAACCTCCGGCTTATAACGGTGCCTGCCGTGCAGCCATTTCCTGCTGCAAGCTCACGGGGTGCATTCCCACAAAACGGCTGACAGCGTGCTTGCAGCAAAATGCACACCTCTCTGAGAAAGCCTGAATTCACGGTACTTCTTCCCGATCAACGCTTTTAATTAATGTTACTGTAATATTATATGCAATTTATTTTGAGAAGTCAATTGTTTTTTTAGCCTGAACAAGATAGATTATACCCGAAACCAATGCGAGTACGGCAGTAATCCAGATCATCACGTTTGCAACATCGTGAAAATTGAGCTTAAGGAAACCGAAAACCTCAACCAATTCGCCCCAAAGCATGATGATAACGGTAAATATCATCTGTGTTGCGGTTTTGATTTTACCCCAGATGTTTGCTGCTACAACTACGTTTTGTGCTGCTGCAACAAGCCTTACCGATGTAATTATAAATTCACGTGTCAGTATTATGAATACCGGCCATACGCCGCATATGCCTTCTGCAATAAAAGCAAGCAAAGCAGCAGTAGTAAGCATTTTATCTGCAACCGGGTCAAGCAGCTTACCGAAGGTTGTGACCTGGTTGTTTTTTCGGGCTAATTTGCCGTCAATCGCATCGGTGATTGCGGCAACGCCGAATATTGCACACGCAATCAGAAAGCGGTGCGGAATGCTGCTGAGTATCGCCAGCAGAAAAAACGGAGTAATAATTACTCTTGCAACTGTCAGTTTGTTGGGTGTGTTCATTTACTCTACTTCTCCTATAAGGTCATATTCATCTGTGTCAAATATCTTAACCATGCAGAATTCGCCGACTGCCAGCGGCATATCCGCTGTAAATTTAACACAGCAGTCAATTTCCGGTGCGTCCATATAGGTTCTGCCGGTGTAGCTGTCGGTATATGCATCGTATTCCTCGATAATTACCTCAAAGCTTTTGCCGATAAGCCTTGTGTGCTTATCCTGAACGATGGCATACTGATCGTTCATTATAATATCCTGACGCTTGAATTTCGTCTTTTCATCAATCTGATCGTCAAATTCTGCTGCGGGTGTACCTTCCTCAGCAGAGTAGGCAAAGCAGCCCAGGTGGTCAAATTCTGTTTCGTTTACGAAAAGCGCAAGGTTATCAAACTGTTCCTCCGTTTCGCCGGGGAAACCTGTAATAAATGTTGTACGGATAATAATATCGGGTATTCTTGCACGCAGCTTTTCAATAAGCTGTTTTACCTCAAGCTGAGTACCTCTGCGGTTCATGCGCTTTAACACCGCATCGTCAGCATGCTGCAACGGTAAATCAATATAGTGCAGCACTTTAGGTTCAGTTGCTATTGTTTCAATAAGCTCATCTGTGAATTCGTCCGGATAGCAGTATAACATACGTATCCAGTGAATACCGTCGATTTCGCAAAGCTTTCTGAGCAGCTCCGGGAGCTTCAGCTCGCCGTAAATATCCTTGCCGTAAAGTGTGGTGTCCTGAGCGACAACAATAAGCTCCTTAACGCCTTTTCCGGCAAGCTGTTTTGCTTCGTCAACTATATCTTCAATCTCACGGCTGCGGTATCTGCCTCTGATTGACGGAATGGCGCAGTATGTGCAGCGGTTGTTGCAGCCGTCCGCAATTTTAAGGTATGCGTAATACTCCGGTGTGGTGAGTATACGCTCACCATTCAGGGGCATCTCATCTTTTGGCGGAAATACACCTACCGTTTCGCCGTCAAGCACTTTTTTGCATATATCGGCTATATTGCCGTTTGCACCGATACCTACAACAGCATCGACCTCGGGTATTTCATTTATAATTTCCTGCTGATAGCGTTCAGCAAGACAGCCTGTGACAACAATTTTGCCGACTGTACCCTCTTCCTTAAGCTGAGCCATATCAAGAATATTTTCAATTGCTTCCTTTTTTGCACTCTCAATAAAGCCGCAGGTGTTTATTATAACAACATCAACCCCGTCATACGGGTCAGCAATTTCAAAGCCGTTTTCATTGAGCGTGGCGAGCAGACATTCGCCGTCTATCTGGTTTTTGGGGCAGCCCAAAGAAATAAAACCAACTGTGTTCATATATCGTCATCCTCGTTGAATTCATCGTAGTCACGCATAGCGCTGCGTATTTCGCCGTAGCTGTAGCCAAGGCGCAGCAGGGCGTTGAATACCTGCTTGCGACCTTTTTCGTCACTGAGCTTTCTGCGGTACTTACCGTTTAATAATATATTAATTTTAGCACATTCGTCAAGTGTTGTTTCTTCCAGAGCGTTTTCGGCGGTATATCTGTCTATCCCTCTGTGGATAAGCTCCGCCTTGATTGCCCGCTCGCTGTAGCCCTTACGCTCGGCAAGCTCTTTTGAAAGCGCCTTGGCATAACGCTCATCATCTATATATCCAAGCTCTTTTACTTTTTCAACTGCCGCTGCAGCGGCAGCTTCTCCGTCCTGCCTTGCAAGCTTTGTAAAAAGCTCTTTTTCACAGTGGTCACGGTGCGAAAGAATATTGAGAGCACGGTTGAAGCAGCGTCGCTTTGCAATGCTGTCTGCCAGAATTTTATATTGCTCTTCGTTAATTTCATCGCCTGAAACATAACCGCAGGAAAACCAGAAATCAGCATCAACGGTGAGCTTGTACTCACCGTCGATGCTGATATGAATTTTATTTGCTTTGCCTTTTTGTGCTGTAATAATCATATTAATTATTCATCGTCATCAACTGCAATATCGAGATTTGCCTTGATTTTACTCTTAGGCTCAACGGGTGCAACTACAGGTGCGGGAGCAGGCGCAGCCTCCTTTTTTGCGGAAGCTGTGTTTTTCTGTGCAGCTTTGATTTCTTCAAACTTTGCACGTACCTTTGCCTCAAGCTCGTCAGAAAGAGCCTGATTGGTACGGATAAGTTCCTTGACATTGTCACGGCCCTGGCCAAGACGCTCGTCGTTATAAGAAAACCATGCACCGCTCTTATGTACAATATCAAACTCAACAGCAAGGTCGAGAATTTCACCTTCGGGTGTGATACCTCTGCCGAACATGATATCGAACTCAGCTGTTTTGAAGGGGGGCGCAACCTTGTTCTTGACAATTTTAGCCTTTGTGCGGCTGCCTATGAATTCGCCGCCGGCACCCTTAAGCTGCTCGGACTTGCGGACATCAATACGCATTGATGCGTAGTATTTAAGTGCACGGCCGCCTGTTGTAACCTCGGGGTTGCCGTACATAACGCCAACCTTTTCACGCAGCTGGTTGATAAAAATAAGGATTGTATTTGATTTGGAGATAGCACCCGCAAGCTTGCGCAGCGCCTGTGACATGAGCCTTGCATGCAGACCGACGTGTGAATCACCCATCTCACCCTCAATTTCTGCTCTGGGAACAAGGGCTGCAACGGAGTCAACTACTACAACATCAAGTGCACCTGAACGTACAAGTGCCTCTGTAATTTCAAGTGCCTGTTCACCGTTGTCAGGCTGAGAAACAAGCAGGGAATCAATGTCTACACCGAGGTTGCCGGCATAAACCGGATCGAGAGCATGCTCCGCATCAATGAATGCACATTCACCGCCGGCTTTCTGTGCCTGAGCTACAACGTGAAGTGCAAGTGTTGTTTTACCGGAAGATTCGGGACCGTATATCTCAACAATTCTGCCGCGGGGCAGACCGCCTATACCTGTAGCGTTGTCAAGTGAAAGAGAACCTGTTGAAATAGCCTCAACATTAAGTCCGCAGTTCTGACCGAGGCGCATGATTGCACCCTTACCGTAGCTTTTTTCAATTTGTTTGAGAGCGGTTTCAAGAGCTGTTGATTTTTCTGCCATGTTTTTATCCTCCGATAAATCAATAGTACAAATGTTCGATAACTGTTTTGATTATAACTGTTCAAGCTTTAATTGTCAAGCGTTTTTTCTGAAAACTTTCCAAAAATATCATTTGTAATAAATGTGCTTGCAATTTCTGCTGTTTTGGTTTATCATAGCATTTGTATTGATATAAATATATAAAAGGTGAAGCAAATGATACTTAACGAACTTGTAAACTTTTCCAATATCTACGGCAGCAATGAAGAGCTTGTGCTTGCAGGCGGCGGCAACACCTCCGCTAAAGACGGCGATGTTATGTACATCAAGGGCTCCGGCACACAGCTTGCAACAATCACGGCAGACGGCTTTGTTAAAATGAGTCGTGCCGCACTTGCAGAAATTTTCAAAAAGGAATACCCTACCGACGATAAAGAGCGTGAGGCACAGGCACTTGCAGATCTGACTGCCGCCAAGATGCCCGGTGAAGAAAACAAACGCCCGAGTGTTGAAACACTTCTTCACGCACTTTTCGATAAAACCTTTGTTCTTCACCTTCATCCTGCACTCGTCAACGGTCTGACCTGCTCCAAGGGAGCTGAGGCAGTTGCAAGAGAACTTCTGGGTGAAGAATTCATATGGGTTGATGCATGCAAGCCCGGCTATATTCTTTCAAAAATCTGCTATGATAAAATGGAAGAATATAAGGCTAAGTACGGCAAACAGGCAGATATGGTAATTTTACAGAATCACGGCATATTCTTTGCAGCCGATACGGTTGAAGCTCTTGATGAAATGCTTGTGAATGTTCTTTGTAAGCTGCGTGAAAGAGTAACTGTTGACCCCTTCTTTGAAAGCGGCGATTATGACGGTGAAAAGGCACAGAAATGCTTTGATGCAATATATGCAGTCTACGGTGACGATGCAGTAATAACATATGAGCCGAGCCTTGAGGCACTAAAATATGCCGCAAGCCCGGAGGCGGCTTCGGCTGTGATGAAGCCCTTTACACCCGACCATATCGTTTACTGCAAGGCTGAGCCGGTTTACGGCTTTTGCAATGCCTGCATCAGAGGTGCAGTCAATGAATATGAAGAAGAAAACGGCTATAAGCCCAAAATCATAATCATTAACGGCTGCGGTTTCTTTGCAGTTGATATGACAATCAAGGGCAGCGAAACAGCGGCAATGCTGTTTAACGATGCGTTAAAGGTTGCAACCTATGCCGAAAGCTTTGGCGGTGTACTTCCGATGAGTGATGAGCTTTCCGATTTTATTACAAACTGGGAAGTTGAAGCATACAGACAAAAACAGAACGCATAAATGAGAATTAGGAGTTAAAGAGATGTATTACAGTATTGAAAACGAATACCTTACAGCGCAGATTGACGATATGGGTGCACAGCTGCACTCGCTTGTAACAAAAGATGACGGCTTTGAATATATCTGGCAGGGCAATCCCGATATATGGTACGGTCAGGCTCCCGTGCTTTTCCCGACTATCGGTCAGCTTGCAGAGGATAAATTCCGTTACGACGGCAGAGAATATCCCATGCAGAAGCACGGTTTTGCCCGTAAGATGCCTTTTGAAGCAGCCGATGTAGAGGGTGCAAGAGCTGTGTTTATTCTTCGCAGCAACGAAGAAACACTTAAAATGTTCCCGTTCGATTTTGAGTTTGAGGTTTGCTTTGAACTTGTCGGCAGAGCTATAAAGGTAACACATACCGTTAAAAACCTTACTGACAGAACAATGTATTTCTGCTGCGGTGCACATCCCGGATTCAACTGCAAAATCGGAGATTATCTCGAATTCGAGGAATCCGAAGAGGGCGCACAGGTAGAAAAGATAGATAAAGAGAATATAATCATCGGCACAAAGTTTGATGTAGAGCTTGAAGACGGTAAATGCCTTCGCCTGACTCCCGATTTGTTCAACGAAGATGCGCTTATTTTCTCCGACCTTAATTCAAGCGTTGTCACGCTTAAATGCGACAGCGGCAGAACTGTACGGTTTGATTTTGGCGATGCTCCCTTCCTTGGCATCTGGGCAAAGCCCAATGCACCCTATGTCTGCATCGAGCCCTGGTATGGTGTAAACGATGACCGCATCAGATATGAAGACATTTCCGAAAAAAGAGGCATACAGACTCTCGAACCAGAAGAAACCTTCGACCTTGTCTGGATTGCTGAGGTATAAATAACGAACTATTTACAGGCAAGGTAATACCATATTTACCTTGCCTTTTTTAAAATAACGGGAGGTTAAATTAATGACACACTTTGATTTGTTCGGTAATGCAAAATGGGTCGGTGCTCACAGCAGCATTGCTTCACCTCTTTTCAGAGCGGAGTTTTCCGCAAGCAATGTGAAAAAAGCAGAAATCACAATCTGCGGTCTGGGCTTTTTTGAGCTTCATATAAACGGTAAAAGAGTCAGCGATGATTTACTTGTGCCTGCCTTTTCGCAGTATTGCTACCGTGACCTGAGCAAGCACTACACCGAGCGACAGGATAAGATGAGCTACCGCACATACGCAATAAAATACGATATAACCGATTATCTGCTTGACGGCAATAACGCTTTGGGTGTACAGCTCGGAAAGGGTTGGTACGACCTTGATGATGACGATGATGACGGCGACCCCACCTGGACTAAATACGGCAGACTGAAACTTTGCTATAAAATAGATATAGAGTATAACGATGGCTCCAAAGCCGAAATATTAAGCGACGAAAACCTTAAATGTGCAGAGAGTGAAATTACATACAATAACATATACGGCGGCGAACGACACGATTATTTGCTCGAAAAGAAGGGCTTTGCTGCTATCGGCTATGACGATTCCGATTGGCATCCCGTTGAAATAACAGATGCGCCTGAATGTGATTTTATGGTACAGACCTGTCCCACGGATAAGGTCACACGCACAATTAATCCGACTTTGGTCAAGGATTCGGGCGAAGTCAGTGTTTATGACTGCGGCGAGGGTATCACCGGCTATGCCGTTATAAAGTCTAAGGAAAACGGCGCAACCGTTACCGCACGCTATGCCGATGCGCTCAATGATGATTTTACGCTTGATTTTTATCCCAGCGGCGGTGATGAAAGAAAGCTTCAGCAGGAGGTTTTCAAAAACACTGAAGAGGGCGGAATATATTATCCGCATTTCTGTTGGCACGCTTTCCGCTATATTGAAGTTTCAAACAATGCTGAAATCGTAGCGGTTAATGTTACTCATTCCGACTGTCCCGTAACAAGCGGCTTTGAAAGCGATAACGAGGTGCTTAACTGGCTTTACGAAACCTACCTTCGCACCCAGCTTGACAATATGCACTGCGGTGTGCCGTCAGACTGTCCGCATATTGAGCGTCTGGGCTATACGGGTGACGGTCAGCTTTGTGCCGAAGCCGTTATGCTTCTTACGGACAGTAAGGAGTTTTACAGAAAATGGATGGGTGATATTGCCGACTGTCAGGATGTTGAAACAGGCCATGTTCAGCATACAACACCTTTCTGCGGCGGTGGCGGCGGCCCTGCAGCCTGGGGCGGTGCTATAGTTATAGTGCCGTATATGTTCTGGAAAACCTACGGTGAAAAAGAAGTAATCGAGCAATACCTGCCCAATATGCTTAAATACATTGATTATATGGTAGGTAACAGCGAAAACGGGCTTGTCTATAAGGAGGCTACGGAGTGGTGCCTTGGCGATTGGTGCGCCCCTATAGAGCTGCATAAACCCGAATTTCATACAATGAGCCGTGTACTGATTCCCGAAACCTATGTCAATACCGTTCTTTTCATCAAGCAGATGAAAATGGTTATCGAGCTTGCAAAAACAATCGGTAAAGAAGAACTGACTGCGCATCTGCCTGAGCTTATTGAAAAGGCATCAAAAATGGTTGATCTTGCCTATTTCAGCCCGATGACCCATTGCTATTGCGGCGATGTTCAGGGTGCAAACTGTCTGGCACTTGATGCAGGTCTGGGTGATGAAAAAACCTTACAGATGACAGTTGAAAAATATGCTGACAGAGAGTGCTTCGATACAGGCATAGTCGCAACCGATGTTCTGCCGAGAATCCTTTTTGAAAGCGGCAATGCGCAGCTCGCCTTTGACCTGATAACTTCACGTAAGCTGCCGTCCTTCGGCTACATGATGGAGCAAGGAGCAACAACTCTGTGGGAGGACTGGCTGCCCGAGCGTTCGCTCAATCACCCGATGTTCGGCGCACTCACACGCTATCTGTTCACATACCTGCTCGGTATTTCACAGAGCGCTGACAGCACAGGCTTTGAAAAAATCACAATCAAGCCCTGCCTTGTAAACGGCATGAATAAGGCAAGCGGCTTTATCACCACCGCAAAAGGCAAAATCGCCGTAGCTTACGAAAAAGCAGCGGATAAGGTTAATTTCACAGTTGAGCTGCCCGAAAACACAACGGCAGAGTTTGAATGCTGCGGATATAAAGCCACGCTTTCCGAAAAGATAAATGTTTTTGAATTAAAGTAAAAGTTGGTGTCATAATGGCAAATATAAAAATTGATTTCAGCAAAACCTGCGGGACGATGAAGCCTATGCACGCTGTCAATAACGGACCTGTTTACAAGTTTGCCTCTGACCAGAGAATTACGAACATAGACCATTTCCGTGCGGCGGGTATACCGTACGCACGGACCCACGATGCGTCTTTTTTTGCTACCTACGGCGGCGAGCATACGGTCGATGTAAACTTTATTTTTCCTGATTTCTCAAAAGATCCTTATGACCCTGCCTCTTACGATTTTACGTTAACCGATGAATATTTAAAAGTTATTGAATTTGCAGGGGTAAAAACCTTTTACAGGCTTGGTTCAAAAATTGAGCATTGGAAGAAAAAATACAATACTCTGCCGCCGCCCGATTTCAAAAAATGGGCGGTAATATGCGAGCACATCATCAGACACTATAACTGCGGTTGGGCTGACGGATATGAAATGGGTATTGAATATTGGGAGATATGGAATGAGCCTGACCTTGATGCCGATGACTCTGACAATAAACGCACATGGGGCGGCACTAAATTACAGTTTTTTGAACTTTACGATGTTGCGGCGAAGCACCTGAAAAGTTGCTTCCCCGAGCTGAAAATAGGCGGACCTGCTTTGGCGGGAAACATAGAGTGGGCTGATGATTTTTTGAGTCGGCTTACGGCACCGCTTGATTTCTTTTCGTGGCATATTTATTCCGATGACCCGAAAAGCGTTGCGGAAAAAACCGAACAGATACGCGCCCTGCTTGATAAACACGGCTACGAAAAAACTGAAAGCATACTCAACGAATGGAACTATGTTCGCGGTTGGATCGGTGATGACTGGTACTATTCGCTGAAAGCTGAAAAAGGAATCAAGGGCGCCGCTTTCACAGCCGCAACAATGTGTGTTGAGCAGTATTCTTCCCTGGATATGCTTATGTATTACGATGCCCGTCCCTGCGGAATGAACGGACTTTTCTGTACAGACTTTGTTTGCGATTGTTTAAAGGGTTATTATCCGTTCAGAATGTTTAATGAGCTTTATAAATTGGGCAACTGTGTCAGTGCCTCGAGTGACGACAGCGATATATATGTCTGTGCCGCCTGTAACGGGGATAAAGCAGCGGTTATGATTTCGTATTTTAATGACGATGACAATTCACCCGCAAAGAAGGTTTGCATTGATTTAAGTCAGTTTGATTCAAAGGCAAAAATATATCTGCTGGATAAAGAGCATGATATGGAGCTTGTAGCTCAAACTGCAACTGCTGACACCATAGCACTTGATATTCCGCTTTTTGGTACATATCTTATAGTGGTATAAATAAACAACAAAGGTGCGTTACCTGAAAGGATAACGCACCTTGCTTTATTTGGTGTTAATTCTGTCTTTTAGTATTTCAATTTCTTTTTCGTGAAGATGTGGTTCAAACAGTACTTGTTTTGCTGTTCTGTTTTGCATAACAAATACAAGATAATGGCGTGATGTGTTATCGCTTTGCCGTGCTGCTGTTTCAACTTTTATATGGCAACTGCTTATTTCAGAATAGAGGTAGTGTTTTCCGTTGAATGGATTGGTTTGAAAATAGAAACCTTCCTTGCCGATTAGTATTTTAAAAAATAAGACACGGTTTAACACATATAACAATAGGCACAGCGGTATTACTGTCAAGATAGCAAAGATACACGCAAGCATAAAAGATTTGTTTTCAGCAGGTTTAAATTGGTCAACAGTCAGTACTGCCATAAAAGCTGCAATAACAGCAAGAAAAATAATTCTCGGCAGACTATGCTTTTTACCGTTAATTATATAATCCCAGTTTTCGTTGTGCATATTAACTCCTTATTCTTCACCGTTGATTTTATCAAGCATAAAATCAATTCCGTCGCTTTGGTTCATAGGACAAGTGAAATCAAACTGTTGTCCGTCGGCGGTTGTGAAATGAAAGCACCAGCTTGTTGAACCGTTGGGGTTGTGCTTTTGGCTGTCGGAAGCTTCTTTAATGTCAGAATACTTATAATATTTTCCTTTAGAAAAACCTTTTTGGTAGTAAAATCCGCCTTCATACACAAGCAGCTTTACAAAAAGGCGGCAATAAACGCCGTAAATTATAATACCAAGCATCAGCAAGGCTAAAGGACCTGAAAAAAACATTATACCGTTGCTTTTGATGTACGACCAAACTGTAAATCCACCGAATACCAAAAAGACAACTGACATAGGAATGAAAGAAAACATATCTGTTGGGCAGAGCATATATATTGGTTTTTTAGTTGACATTGCATTCATCTTCTTTCTAAAAATGTGCGTTACTTTATCAGTAACGCACATTTTTTAAAATATTTGAATTATTGTTTTGCGCCTGCATCGAACTTTTCAAGTACTCTTATGCTTGCTGCATAGCAGTCTGCAAGACCTGCTTCGTTCATGTTGTCGTAGGTGTCACGTCTTGTGTGGTAGTAGGATTCGAGTTTGTGGTTAAGACCTGTAATGCCTGCTGCTCTGAAGCCTGCCTGTGCAAATGCTGCTGAGTCTGTTGCACCGCCGAGAGGAGGTACCATGCCCTTCTTGCACTGTACGCCAAGTTCTTTTGCAGCTTCCATAAACAGGTCAGCTACTTCTGCGTCAGCCTTGACTGTGCCGTTGAGGTCACGGTAGTTAGCCATGAGGTATTTCGGGTCGTGAATTGTGTCATATGCGTAAATGAATGTGGGAACATCGTCGAATTCGCCCTTGTGAGCTTCGCACCATGCTTTTGCGCCTCTGAGACCTGCTTCTTCAGAGCCTGTGAGCACAACGCCGATTTCCGTATTTTCAAGCTCAATGCCCTCGTCCTTGAGTGCCTTGAGGATAGCAATACCCATGTAGCAGCCGGAAAGGTTGTCGTTTGCACCATCAACGGGGCGTCTGTAGTTTACCATCCAGTAAAGACCTACAAGGAAAGGAACGAATACAAGACCGACAAGCGCAGCCTTGACAATCGGGTCTGCAGGGTCAGCAATGCCGAAACCGATGCCGTGCTTTACTATGTAGAGAACAGCAATAACAATATAGTAGACAGCGCCTACACCGCAGAGAATAGCATGACCTTCAAAACCTACGCCGCCAAGTGCGTAGTTGACAGGCCATTCCCAAGCAACGTCAGGGTGACCGTTAAAAACAATTCTTCTCTTTGTTTCACCCTTGCACTTCTTGATTGCTGTTACATTGTGACCTGTTGCCTCGGGAAAGACGGGGTCAAGCAGCTTTTTGTAAACGCCGAACTGCGCAAGAACAAGGTAAAGGCCGATGCCTATAAGCACAATGCTGGCAAGAGGGAAGAAGAAAAGCAGGACAAATGCGGCAAGAACAAATGAAATTGTAAAGTAAATCCAGCCGTAGAATGAACGGGGGTTTTCTTTGAAGGATTCAACGCTGACCTTTTCGCAGCCGCAATCCTTTTCAAGAACCTCTGCCATGTAGCGGCAAGCCTGTTCTTCGCCCTTTGAGCCGGGAGCTCTCTTTTCGAAGGTTTTGCAAATATGGGTTATTTCCTTAACCATATATTTTGCAGCTTCATTTTTCTTGTCGATGAGTTTCTGAAGATTCATAAATACCTGTCTCCTTTTTTCAGAATAACTGTATTTTAACAGAATTAAATCATAAAATCTATTATATATTTGTAAATTTTTGTAAATTTGCCGAAAAAGCCAAAATTATAAATCAGCATATAAATAAAACGGGAGGCAAAATGAACAGGTCCGTTAAAAACGGACAATAGAAAAACGACACCCCCTATGGTAGAATGAATCTATCATAGGAGGTTTTGTTATGCCCAGAAGTTACAGACACATCAAACTGTATGAAAAAGAAATATTAGAACTCAAAGAACAAGGCGTTACCCTACGAGAAATCGGAAAAAGATACG
>JAZSND010000030.1:0-76799 GCA_045536235.1 Acutalibacteraceae bacterium
TTTTTGTGGCTTGCTGTTGCTCGCCACTTTCTATTTTTACTAAAGCTTTTTATTCCCCCGGTAGAACCGGGGGTTTTGTCTTTGCTGAAGAGACAAACAAAACTGACTCCGCTTGAAAAACGAAGTCAGTATGTCGCTTAATTAAATATTTCTGCCATAGGGGCTTTTTTGTGCTGTCCGCACAATTTGGGGCAGTTCAATGTAGGGTAAATGAACTCTACATAGCTTTTTCTTTGTTCAGAAAGTTTTTATCAAGAAATTTTTAAAATATTTCAGATTAATGAAAATACTTCAAAAAAAAACAAGTTTTGTTATTCAGAAAAATTTTTTCTTATGTTATTTACAAAAATTAAAATCTGTGAAGCACTTGCGTTGACTTGGGCTGATGTTGATTTCAAAAATGGCGCGATCACAGTAAATAAAACATCCTCCGAAATAAATCTTTCGAAGGACGGTAAAACAGATTATTAAATTAAATTTAAGCCGCTTAGTGACAACAGGACAAGAGTTATAACAACCACACAGGAAGTGTATTTTCTTGTTGCACTTCGTAAGTCTAATCCAAATGCAAATTTTGTAATTTCACAAAGAAACGGAGACTCTGTATCATAATCATATATTTTGAGAGTGATGAGAGAATGCGTAAAAGAAGGGTGTGTGGTATAATTGTTTACTTGTGTGTGGGTGTGTGATATAATGAGTTCAAAAAACAAGAATTTTGAAAGGAAGATTATATGCTACTGAAACTGGTTTCTTTTATCGCTTCGATATTGTTGTTATTTACTTCGTTGGTTGCCCAGCCCGAAAAAGGCGCTGTGCTTGTTGAAACGATTGATAATTTGAGCGATAACAGAACGGCAGACGAGATAAACGGTGCAAACGGAACAAAATTTTATATTCAGCGACCCAAAGCCGACAAACTCAACGAGGTCAATGCCGCTGATTTCGGACTATCGGAGGATAATGCGGATAATTTTGAGGCATTCCAGAGTGCACTCAATTATTGCTCACAGCATCCGCAGACGAAGCTTGTTATTGATAAAGGTACATATTATTTCAGAAGTATCAACGGTCTTGATGCCAACAACTGCACGGATTTGCTGATTGAGGGTTCAAATGCGACCTTTGTCTTTTCTTCAACAGGATATAAGTTTTTTATCAGAAACAGCGACTGCATTGAAATCCGAAACCTCAATTTTGATTGGAACTGGGCTGAAAGTCCGCTTGCTTCGGTTGTTACCGTTCAGAACAGCAATCCCGATGATAATACGATTGAACTTGTTTTCATGAATGCGGAATATTGCAGCGAAAGCAACAGACTGATGGCAATTACTCAATGCGACCCCGAAACATATACTTTCGGAGCAAAATGTTCATCCAAGGAGATATATCTTTATCAGGATCCAAACACCATACAATCGGTTGAAAAAATTAACGATAATACCTTGCGTATTGTGCATAACAGCTGTATGGATAATTTTGAGAACGGTGAAACATATATTCTCAGACACTACGTTTATGACGGAACGATTTTCAGCATCAGAGATTACAGCAAAAATATAACATTTGATAATGTCAGTATCTACGGCAGTACCGGAATGGCATATATCTGCGAGGGCAACAGCTCTCATTTTCAGATAATAAACAGCTTTATCGGTGTTAATCCCGAATACAAAGACAAGAGATGTGTTTCTTTGACGGCCGATGCAATTCATATTGTTAACACCGACGGATGCTTCAATATTTCGGGCTGTGACATAAGCGGAATGGGTGATGATGCAATTAATGTTCATGACGGTCTCGGCTATGTTTCTGCGGTAAACGGCAACACGCTTACACTTATAGCATCTGCAATGAGGCTTGAAGTTGGCGACACTCTTGCGTTCAAAAACGATAAATTTGAAAATACAGAAGTTACTGCAAAAATTGTTTCCGTCAAAGCCCTTGAAGGTATAACAAAAGAGGTTGTTGTTGAAGCCTTACCCGAAAGCGTAACAGCAGGATGGACTGCATACAACACGGAATGTAACAGCGGTAATTACGTTATCAGGAACAATTATTTCCACGAAAACAGAGCAAGGGGATTGCTTCTTCAATCCTCAAACGGACTTTGCGAGAATAACCGATTCTATAAAACAATGGCTCAGGCGATAAAGGTTGTTATGGATATTGAGCCTACTCTTTGGCAGGAGGGTACGGGTGTCGATAACCTTATTATCCGCAACAATACCTTTGAAAAGTGCAATTACAGCGACTGGGGGTCCGTAATTGAAATAGGCACGAATATTGCAGGCAAATCTGCCGAAACTGCCGTTTTCACAAATATAGAAATCGGTTCAAATGAGTTTAAGGACATACCGTCGATGCTTATGAGAACAAATAATGTTAACGTGCTTGTTTTTGCTGACAATACCGTTGATACAGGTGATTTCTTTGAGAGTGTATCAGTACAAGGCAGAATTCAGTTCGGAAAATATTGTTCAAATATAACCTATACAGATAATATTTTTGTCAACAGCGGATTTTTACGATATAAAGAAATTGCAAAGGCGGACAGTGTTCGTGTCTGGGCACAAGTTAATTCGCAACTTTAAAACAACTAAATCATAACCCCACATGAATATATTTATTTTTAATTATGTGAATGATATAATGATTTCGACAAATAAGAATTTGTAGGGAGAATTAAGCAATGAAAATCTACGATATTTCCCAAGAAGTTTTCAGTTGTCAGGTGTATCCAGATGACCCGACGCCAGAGAAAAAGATGCTCAAATCAATTGGAAAAGGTGAGGTGTATAATTTGACGGCATTTAATATGTGTGCGCATAACGGCACACATATAGATGCACCATTTCATTTTATTAAAGATGGAAAAACTGTGGATGAGATATGCTTAGAGGCATTTGTGGGAATGACTTATGTGGCAGAACATCGTGGGATTGTCACTGGCGATGATGCTGTAGAAATAATTGAAAAGGCGAAAAAACAGAATCCAGAAGCGGCAAAGAGACTTTTGATTAAAGGTGATGTGGAAGTATCATTAGAGGCGGCAAAGGTATTTGCGTCTTCCGATATTTTGCTTGTGGGAAATGAACCCCAGACAATCGGACCGCAAAATGCGCCAATGGCAGTGCATCTTGTTCTTTTGGGTGCTAATGTTATCTTGCTTGAAGGAATTCGTTTGTCAGAGGTACCTGAAGGTGTTTATTTTTTAAATGCTGCACCGCTAAATTTATCGGGTGCAGACGGTTCACCGTGTAGAGCGGTATTGATAGCTTTCGAGAAGTAAATCCCAATTTGTCGAACTGAAATTTCAAGAGCAAAAGCCTGAAAACAGAACTTTCAGCAGGAGAAACAACAGAACTCAGTAACTGTATATGACCAAGTTAGAAAAGAATTTTGATAGGTGATTTTATGAGTAAGGTAAAATATGTTGATACAATGATCGGTACCGTTGCGGACGGTCAGGCAGAAAGTTATCACGGCGGCGGAAAAACATATCCCGGAGCTGCTGTTCCCGGCGGTATGGTGCAGCTTTCACCGGATACGGTAACGGGCGGTGACAACGGTAATGGCTACAACTATTGCGATAACACGATAGAAGGTTTCAGCTTCAACCATATGAGCGGTATAGGCTGGTACGGTGATTTGGGAAATATCCAGATTATGCCTGTTACGGGCGAACCGGATTTAAGAAGCGGCAGTAACAGTCATGTTGAATTTAAAAATGGTAAAAAAGGCTGGAAATCGGAATTTTCTCACGACAGCGAAAAAACAGAAGCAGGCTATTACTCCGTAAAATTAGACCGTTACAATATTTTAGCGGAAACAACATCGAATGTTCACAGCGGTATATTAAGATTTACATATCCGCAAAACGAAAACGCAAAAATTATAATGAATTTTTCTCGCAGAATCGGTGGCAAAGCAGATTTTGAAGAAATTAAAATAGTTAACGAAAATACTGTTGAAGGTAAAATCATCTGCACACCGAAGGGCGGAGGTTTCGGTCACGGTCATGCCGGAATTTCTTACGATTTATATTTTACCTGCGAGCTTTCCGAAACACCTGTAAAAATGCAATTCTTTTCAAATGAAGAAATGCAGAGTGAACATATCAAAGAATTTTGTCACGAAGATGTCGGACTGCTTTTGGAATTTGGTGAAAATCTCACAGATTCGCTTAAAATAAAATGTGGTATTTCTTACACAAGTCTTGCCGGTGCAAGAATGAATTTAAAGGCTGAAATTCCTGACTTTGATTTTGATGCTCAAAGAAAAAATGCTCAATTTTTATGGGAACAAGCATTCAGCGTTGCGGATGTTGAAGGCAGTAACGAAACAGATTTAAAGCTTTTTTACACTTGCCTTTATCATACACTTTTAGATCCGAGAGTTTCTGCTGATATTGACGGCAGCTTTTCTTTGGACGGAAAAACGATGAAAGATGACAGTTACATTCACCGCACGGTATTCAGCGGCTGGGATGTTTACAGAAGCGAATTTCCTCTTCTGGCAATCATCCGTCCGGATATTGTTAATGATGAGGTTAATTCACTTTTAAAAATAGCGGAGACTAAAAATACATCATTTCCTCAATGGGAGCTTTTGGGCATTGACACGCACTCTATGGTCGGAGACCCCGGACTTCTTGTTGTTGCTGACTCATACCTCAAAAATATCAGGAATTATGATACGGAAAAAGCATACAAAATAGGTCTTGCTTCAAGCAAATGTGAAAAAGAATTATTCGGTAAGCCGTTTCATTCTGTAAGACCCGATTGCGAACAGTATCTGAAAAATGCTTTTGTTCCCGAAAAGCTGAGTGATACTTTAGAATTTTTACTTGCGGATTACGCAATGTACCTTTTTGCAAAAGCAAAAGGCGATAAAGAAAACGAAGAATTCTTTTTTAATCGTGCAAAAAAATATATCGAAAATTACGATGAAAAGCTTGGCTTTTTAGCACCACGAAAAAAGAACAGTAATTTTGTAAAAGAAGAAAATGAATATGATGACGACGGATGTGTTGAGAGCAACATTTTTCAACAGTCGTGGTTTGTACCTTACGATGTTATCGGTTTAAGCAAGCTCTTTGGCGAAGAAAGAACAATTGAGCTTTTGGAAAGATTCTTTGAAAATGCTGATTTTTCTAAACTTTGGAATGAAGATTACAACCATTCAAATGAACCTTGCCATAACATCACCCATTATTTTAACATTCTGGGTCTCTCTCACCGTACACAGTACTGGACTCGTAAAGTTCAGAAAGAAGCATACAGAACAGGTGCATACGGTTTCTGCGGCAATGAAGATGTAGGTCAGCTTTCTGCGTGGTATGTTCTGTCAAGCCTGGGATTTGCTCAGGTTTGCATCGGTCAACAGAATTATTATATTAATACTCCCTTGTTTAAGAAAACGACTGTTAAATTAAATAAAATTTATCATTCTTGTATAAATGCCGATACCTTTACCGTAGTTTGTGACAAAGACCCTCTTGAATACCCTTATATCAAAAAAATCGAGTTTAACGGGAATTTGATAAAAAGAACGTATTTGTCGTATTTTGAAATTACATCCGGCGGCACTTTAAAGGTTGAGCTTTCAAAAGAGCCTGTTACGGATTGTTTCTAAAGAGCAAAAAATTGCAGAGAATAAGCTATAAATAAGAATTTGCGGAGATGTTTTATGCGTGAATTACATTACAATTCAAAAACAAAAATGCTTAACGGTTTTCCGAAGATAAAAAAGCTCGGTGCTGTCAGCCCTAACGGTGAAAGCACTCCTTTTGTATGGAATAACCGACTCATGAGGCTTGAGCTTGACGATGTCACAAACGGCGTTGATTCAGATTATAAAACCTCTGCAATAATCCGTGACAGAGAAACAGGTGAAATCATTTCTCGCTTCGGCGAAGGATGTTACTATTACTCGTTTTATCAGGAAAACGATACGGCATATGTTCTCGGCACAAAAAGTGAAAACGGTATGCTGTGCGGCAATACAATACTGCTTTATGAAAGCAGAGATTTGATTAACTGGTCAAGCCGTACTCTTGTAACCCGTGACGGATGGCAGTTTTTCAATTCTTCTCTGACCAAGGGCGAAAACGGCTATGTGTTGCTGCTCGAATTCGGTCCGCACCCGTTCAGTTACACCTTTGCAACATCACCCGATATGTTGAACTGGACTTTTATGTCCGATGAATGCATCTTCGGCAAAGACCGCTATGTCGGCGGACCGTGGATGCGATACTGCAGAGGCTGGTACTATATAATAGTTGTTGAAGAATTGCCTGCAGCAAGATACACAAATTATATTTACCGTACAAAGGACTTCAAGGACTGGTGTTCGGGATATTATAATCCTTTGTTTATGCCGTCGGATGACGATAGAATAATCTCGCCTTATGCCTTTGATTTGAGTGATGAATTAAAAGAGCAAATCCGCACAGGCTTTATCAGCAGCAATTCCGATATTGATATGTGCGATTGGAAAGGCAAAACGGTTTTTACATATAACGCAGGGAATCAGCTTGGCTTTTATTTTCTTGCCGAAGCGGAATATGACGGTTGTGTTGCAGATTTTCTTGAATCAAATTTCCGCTGATACGGAGGCTTTATGTTTACTTATTTTCATTGCTATCATCCGCAGACGTGGGAAGCACAGAAAAAATGCGGACTTATTGATGAACACGCAGGCGTGCGTTTTATGCAAACTGCAACTCTGCCAGAAAAACTGAAATTCAATAATCTTGCTGCAAAAGGCTCTTCATTTTATAATATTATGCTTGAAAGCCGACTGCCGATGTATATTGACCGTTTGCAGGGCGGTGTTGTTTTTGAAAATTACAAATTTGATTGGCAGCTTGTTAATTATTACCGTGAAATGCTCGGTGATAAATTCATCGGTTTTCAGATGCATGAATGGATGAACAACCTTGCAAGCGATTTGCGGAGAATAAATGAATGTATAGGTGATTTGCCGTGGACGGAAGAAAACATTACAAAATCCGTTATGAGCAAATATCCGATGAATTATCTGTGGCTTGAGGCACAGTCAGCAAAAGAATATGCTCTGTTCGGCAATCCCCAAACAGCTGATGAATTCATAAATCTTGCTGAGAAGCTTTTCAAAAACAGATATGAACTCTGCTCGGGTCAGCTTATCCCTTGTGACAGCTACGGCTTGGCATATCAAACGGAGATTAATTGCGGTGTAAAGCATTTTATGCCCGAAATCGGGGCACAGACACCCGATACACGCATACAGATTGCATACGCAAGAGGCATGGCAAGAACCCAAAATGTTTCTTTCGGAATTTACTACGAGCCGTGGGGCGGAAAACCCTTCAGCGCCTGCTGCTATCACAAAGAGAATGAAAATGAATGGGGAATCAAAGGCCTTGGCGATCTTGCTTATGAAACAAAGGGCTGTAACGGCGGAAGCTCACGCTCACTCCAAAAGCGTATTCAGCTTTACGGCTATTTCGCAGGTGCTGATTTTATAAGCGAAGAATGGGGAATGTGCAACACCTTCTGCGACTGGAATGATTTTGAACTGACACCTTACGGAAAAATCAAACTTGATTTTCTCAAAATTATCAAAAAATATCCGAAAGAGAAAATCGGCACACCATACACTCCCATTGCGGTTGTTCTGCCGGAAGACTTATTCGGAATAGCAGGGCTTGATGACGGTGAGAATCAGAATGTTTTCGGATATCCGCTTTTCTCAAGTGCCGCCGAAACAATGAGAAACGTACGCAAGGGTCTTAAATCCTTGCTTTCAAATCCGTCTGATATGGTTGGCTGTGAAACGGCGAACATTATCAACAGCGATATTCCCGACTGCATAGATGTTATTCATGAGGATTATATTCGACTGCACGAAGATTACAAATTCTTTGTTGATTTGACGGGTAATCCCGAATTTCGCAAAAATCACCGCTGCATATCGGTTGAAGAAGCACCCGATATACTGAAAAATCTGCTTGCGTGTGAAGTTAGCGGCGGTGTGCATTGGTTTGTAAACAAAACCGCAGACGGCTGGCTGCTTGTTATATTCAACAACAGCGGTATTGAACGCAGCGTTGAAAAGGGCGAATACATTTTGCCCGAAGGCACACGGAAAGCCGCCGTCAGGCTGAAAAACGGACAGAAACTGAATATTCTTGAAGGTGCAAAAGATATTCACTTTGAAAACGGCACATATCATATTGAAATGCAACCGGGAGCTTGGTTTTTAGCAAAATTCAAATAGTTTTTTTACGGAAGAAAATTTTATGAAAATTGTTTTACTTACGAAATGTTTACACTTTCTAAGGCTGAATAAAAAGGAGAAAAAGTATGGTTAAAGATAAGTTAAGTAAAAAGAATTGGTTTTTAATCACTCTTTTCTGCTTTATGGGCGGTATTGCATGGAATACGGAAAATATGTATTTCAACACTTTTATCACAAACGAAATATATGCTGACGTATCACAGGCTGCCATCGCAGGCACAATGGAGGCAACAACCGCAGTTGCACGAATGGTAGCTCTTTCTGCCATTGCCGCTGTGCTTACTACATTTGTAATGGGCGCCCTGAGTGACAGACTTAAAAACCGTAAAATGTTTATTTCTGTAGGCTATATTCTCTGGGGTATTGTTACGGCAATGTTTGGCTTTATTACAAAAGATAATGTAGCAACTCTTTTGAATTTAACAGATGAAGCCAAAATTCTTGGCTGTACTGTGTGGTTTGTTATTCTTATGGATATCGTTATGACCTTTATGGGCTCTACAAGTAACGATGCTGCGTTTCAGGCGTGGGTAACAGATGTAACCGTGCCAAGGCAAAGACCGATTGTTGAAACCGTGCTTTCGGTTGTCGGCACAATATCTTCCTTTGCGGTAACCGGCGTAGGTACATTGGCTCAGGCAGGAACTGTCAGCTATAAGCTTTTCTTTGCCGGTCTTGGTCTTATTGTAACATTGTGCGGTGTAGCGGGATTATTCTTTATTAAAGACCCGCTTCGTACTGTGCAGAGGCAAAACTCCTCTAACTATTGGTCAGACCTTTTCTACGGCTTCAGACCTTCTGTTATAAAAGAAAACGCAAGGCTTTATCTTTCACTTGCATCGTTCTGCTTTGCAATCATTTCTTTCCAGGTTTTCTACCCTTATCTGCTTACATATGTTCAGTATGTAGTTATACCCGACAACGGCGGAGTAGATAATATTCTGAGAGCCCCCGTTATAATAACTGCACTGATTGTTGCTTCTGTTCTTCTTGCATCTATTGTGCTTATGCTCAAGTTTTCAACCAAGAAAAAGGGTGTCTGTCTTGTAGCAGGCGTTATTGTTATGACATTCGGCTTTTTGATTCTCTCAACAAGCACAAGCATATATGTTATTCTTTTGAGCATATTGCCCGTCGTTCTTGGTAATGCCATAGTTAATATTCTGTTCGGTGCCGCAGTCAAAGACTTTATCCCAGAAGGCAAAGCCGGCATGTTCCAAGGTATCAGAATGATATTTGTGGTCCTTATTCCGATGGTTATAGGTCCTGTTATCGGTGATATGGCTTGTCAGCATGCCGCACAGACTATCATAAATGAAGTGAACGCAGAAGTAATTGTGCCCGCAAAGGATATGTTCCTATGGGCAGGTATAGTATGTATATTTGCACTGATTCCTTTATATTTTCTCATTAAAAATGGTATTGATACCAAAGCATCAGAAAATGAAAGTATAGCTTGAGGCAAAAGTTATGAACAAATGGAACTTTTATACATCAAAAGAAATTAAACCTGAAGGCTGGCTTCGCCGTCAGCTTGAAATTCAGGCAGAGGGACTCAGCGGTAATCTTCATAAGATATGGCCTGATATCCGGGACAGTGCGTGGATAGGCGGAAACCGTGAAGGCTGGGAAAGAGTACCTTATTGGCTAGATGGCTTTATTCCGCTTGCTTATTTGCTTGAAAACGAAGAAATGATAGCAACTGTTAAAAAATACATAGATGCCATCCTTTTATCGCAGGAGGATGATGGATGGATTTGTCCCTGCCCGAAAGAAAAGCGTGCAAAATACGACACATGGGCATTACAGCTTATCGGTAAAACACTCACGGTTTATTATGATTGCTCGGGCGATGAAAGAGCACTTGAAGCAATATATAGAGCTTTCAGGAATTATTATGAAATGCTAAAAAGCGGAGAAATTAAGCTTTTCAAATGGGCAAAATTCAGATGGTTTGAGTCTTTTATTTCACTTAATTTCTTATACGAAAAGTATCGGGAAGAGTGGATAAAAGACCTTGCACGAATCATAAAAGAGCAAGGCTATGTCTATAACGAGGCTATTGATTCGTGGAAGAAACCCAGCCATATGTGGCTGAGAAAAACTCATATTGTTAATATAGCTATGATGCTTAAAAGTGAGGCTGTTTCTCACGATTTGCTCGGTGAAGAATATACCGACAATGCAGAAAAGCTCCGTGCAATTCTCGATAAATACAACGGTACTGCCTTTGAAGGCTTCACAGGTGACGAAGTGCTTTCGGGTCTTGACCCCACAAGAGGTACTGAGCTTTGTGCGGTTGTAGAGCAGATGTATTCATACGAGCATCTTTTTGCTCATACAGGCGATAACAAGTGGGCTCAACGGCTTGAAATGCTCGCTTTTAATCCCCTTCCTGCTACACTTAGTGAGGATATGTGGACACATCAGTATGTTCAGCAGGTTAATCAGACCGCCTGTCAGAAAACCATGATTATGGCACCGTTCAGCACAAACGGTCCTTATGCACATACCTTCGGACTTGAGCCGAATTTTGGTTGTTGTACTGCTAACTTCAATCAGGGCTGGCCAAAATTTGTTCTTTCTTCATTTTTATACAGCGGCAATACAATAATCAATTCGGTTATGCTGCCGTCTGTTCTTAAATGCAGCGGGGTTACAATCAGGCTTGAAACCGATTACCCGTTTAACAACAAAATGCATTATTACATAGATGCAGACAGAGAATTCAACTTTGTTATCCGTATTCCGTCCTTTGCAAAAAATCTTAAAGTAAACGGTGAAAATACACAAATCAAAGACCTTGGATTTGCAATTAAACAGGGCAAAACAGAAATTGAGTTGGAGTTCACAACAACGCCGTTTTTGAAAAAACGACCGAATAACCTTTATGCTTTACAGATGGGTTCGTTGCTTTTCTCAGTACCCGTTGCTTATGAAAAGAAAATGCGTGAATACACAAAAAAGGGTGTTGAACGCAAATTCCCGTACTGTGATTATCAGTTTGTTCCCCAAACTCCTTGGAACTTTGGATTTGCAGACAGTGGTTTTGAAGTCAGATATAACGGAATAGGGGATATACCTTTTTCACAAGACAATCCACCCGTAACCGTAAAGGCAAAAATGCAACAGATTGACTGGGGTCTCAAATTCCCGTACAGAAGTATTGCAAGAAAGACTCCAAAATCCAAAAATCCAATTTCGGAAATTCTTGAAATTGAGCTTTGTCCATATGGCTGCGCAAGATTAAGAATAACAGAAATGCCAGTTCTGAACAAACAATAATTATATCTGTTTAAATTTATGGAGGTATTGTGATGAAAAAGCTTTTATCGGTAATTCTTACTGTTATAATCACCCTTAGTGTAACACCGTTTGTGTTTGCTGCGGGAACGACTTACTATATCGACAGCATATCAGGTGATGACGAAAATACCGGTTTATCTGAAGCTTCTGCCTGGGAAACTGTTAATAACATAGCCTCTTTAACCCTTGAAGCAGGCGATAAAGTTCTGTTCAGAGCAGGCGGTGAGTATGACTGTACAATTACACTTACCTGTTCGGGAACTCAGGATGATCCCATTATCATTTCGTCTTACGGTGAGGGCGAAAAGCCGCATCTCAACACTGATGCGAGAGATGCGGTTATGAAGCTTTTTGACTGTTCCTATGTAACTGTTTCGGGCTTTGAAATTACGGCACACAACGGCGGCGGTATCTGGGTTGACGGAGTTACGAAAGAATCAAAGGGTGTCAGAATAGAAAACTGTGAATTTCATGATATGCAGAATTACACCGTAACCTCTCGTGACAATTATACTGAAGGCCCTATTTCGCGCAGAGCTGCAATAGTTATCAAGCGTTATGGCGGCTCACCTTATCCCGTCAACGATTTTCAGGCAGTGAACTGCAAAATTTATGATGTCGGTAACGGTATATTTTTTACCGGTAGTCAGGACCTGAACAAAAATGCTCTTGTAAAGAACTGTGAATTTTACAATATGGATGGTGAAGCGGTAGTTCTTGAAGGCTGTGACGGTGCGTTGGTAACGCATTGCCGTGCGATTGACTGCTGTCAAGGCGTCGGTCTTGATGAAAACGGAGAAATCCTCTATTTTACCGCCGCAATGTGGACACACTATTCCTCAAACTGTACTTTCAGCTACTGTGAAATAGCCGGTCAGAAAAACTACGGTGACGGAATGACGGTGGATTTTGACCACGGCTCATACAACTGTACGTACGAATATATTTATTCACACGATAATATGCGCTTTATGTGCAACAATCCTGCTGAAGGCGGTAATAGGGGTAATACGGTAAGATATTGTTTGTCAGTCAACGACAATCAGGGCAGAAACAAAATCGGTGTATCCGACGGAGAATGGAATTTCAGCTTTTACAACAACACGATAATCAATTCACCCGAATTCCAGATGACTCAGATTTATGATTCTCTGTTTGCAAACAACATTATAGTTTTTAAAGATGGCCATAAGTTTTATCATATGAACAATGAAATGGAAACCTGGAATAATGTGTTTGCGAACAACTGCTATTACAATACTTTTAATCCTGCATTTGATAAAGATGCTTTAAATACTCTTCCCGGCTTTGCGGGCGGTGATGACCCGATAAAGGCTTATCAGCTTGCAGAGGGCTCACCGTTAATCGGTGCGGGCTTTGATGTTGAGGACGGATGTATGACGGATTTCTATGGCAATGAAATAACAAGCAACAATATCGGCTGTTATTCCGCTGACGGAGAGAATGCCGAGCTTAAAACAGAAAGCTTCTTTGAAAAAGTTTTAAGAATTATCCGCCAAGCGTTTAATATAGCAATTGAAGAAATACGCAAATTAATTATTGATATTTTTGAGTGATGAGATTACAAAATCTTCCTGATGAGCCTTTTTTATGAAATGTATCACTAACTGCTGACACCGAAATAAAAAAGAATTTGTACGAAAGGTTGCAAACTATGTATAGAAAAAGTATGGCTTTGCTGCTTGCTTTAATTATGCTGGTCGGCTCGCCGTTAGGAGCATCTGCCGAAGATAATGTTCCCGAAAAGGAAGGCTATGTCCTTGATTTCAGCACCGAATTTAATGACAGCGAGTTAGATACAGAGTACTGGCTGCCGAAGTATCTTCCTCATTGTACTACCAACACAACTGGATCTTCTGCAAGGTATAAAGTCGAGAATGGTCATTTGAATCTGTATATCACAAAAGATTCACCTGATTATTTCGGCGGTCAGCCTGGCTCGGCAGATCCCGATAATCTTTTATGGATAGCCAACGGTATTCAGACTTGGGAAAAGAATCATCTGCATCCCGGCGGTAGTCAGCAGATGGAAGTTGAGCCTTATGAAGGATATGCCACACAGTACGGTTACTTTGAAATACGTATGAAGATGCCGGACACCAAGGGCGGCGGATACGCTTCATGGTGGCTTATAGGCACTCAGGATGATGCTCACTACGACGGAACAATGTCAAAGCAGAATGGTGAAATAGATGTATTGGAGACCTTTTTTAAATCTCCCGGAGTGTTTGAACCAAAGGTTCATGCTTGGGATGATCCCGATCTTGACGAATGGGCAAGCAAGGTTGAGTTGGATGGCGATCCAAGTGACTATGTTAATGAATTCCACACCTATGCTATAGACTGGAGACCGGAAGGAATAACCTTTTATGTTGACGGAAAAGAAGTGGCGCAGACAAGAGAATCACCGCAATACAGAATGTGTATGATTTTGTCCATGTATATCAATTCTGATTTCAGCGGTTGGGATGAGCTTGATAATGTCTATCCCATAGAATGGCTGATTGATTATGTCCGTGTGTATAAAGATAAAAACGGTTATGACGAGAGCAACAGACTTACAGAATTTGAGCGTTTTATAAAAGATCTGGGTGACTCGTTCGCTGCATTTGTGCAGCGTGTTTTATCATTTTTTCAAGACCTCTGTATGCAGTGCCATCAGTTCTTTGAGCGTTTATTTAGTATGATACCTGTTTTGTACAGCCCGTCAAATTTCAATTTGTAGGTGAGCATATGAATGGTGTGAATAAAACATTATTTATCCCTTTGTACGGTAAGGCATATGTGAGTAAAAAGGGCTTATTTCTCAATGATAAAAAAGCGGAAGAAATCTGGAAAGCTGAAGAATTTGAACTCAAGAGAAAATCTAAGTCAAAATGGCTTGCTTACTACATGGGAATACGTTCTGTTGTATTTGACGAATGGCTAAGACAACAAATGGCAGAGGTGCAGGATTCCGTTGTCATTCATATTGGGTGCGGTATGGACAGCCGTATTTTGAGAATAGGAACTATGAATCATAAATGGTATGATGTAGATTTTTCTGAGGTTATTGAAGAAAGAAAACGATACTATTCGGAATCCGCTGACTATCAAATGCTTGCAGGAGATGCAAGGGATTGCAACTGGTTAAAAAGTATTCCTGAAACAAAAAGCGCTATTGTCGTTATGGAAGGTGTGAGTATGTACTTAACCTCTCGGGAATTAAATGAACTAACGACAAACCTGTGCGCTCATTTTGAAAAGATAGCATTTTTAATGGATTGCTATACTGTTTTGGCTGCCAAAATGTCAAAATACAAGAATCCTATAAACGATGTCGGTGTTACTGAGGCTTACGGGATAGATGACCCTATGATATTACAGCGCAGTGAACTTGCTTTTGTAAAAGAACATACGATGACACCAAAGAAATATACAGATAAGTTGAGCGGTATCGATAAGTTCATTTTTAAGAAACTGTATGCAGGAAGTTTTTCAAAAAAACTATATCGTTTGTTTGAATACAGAAAAGTGTAAATTCCAATTGGATGAATTAAATCAATATGAGTCATATATGATCAAAGAAACAGATTACAGAGGAGAGGTCAGATGAGAACGCTTGAATATAAAACAGACCTTTGTGTTATCGGTGGAGGTATGGCAGGGCTTTGCTGTTCGATTGCTGCAGCAAGACATGGCATTAAAGTTGTTTTGATTCACGACCGCTCTGTTCTTGGCGGTAATGCGTCAAGCGAAATCCGTATGTGGATAGGCGGCTGCCACGGAAAAGATAACCGTGAAGGCGGTATAATTGAGGAGATTATGCTTGAAAACTTCTATCAGAATCCGTCGCTTAAATATCCTCTGTGGGACAGTGTGCTTTATCAGAAGGCTATGGCAGAAGAGAATCTCACTCTACTCCTTAATTCAAGCTGTTTTGACTGCACAATGGACGGAAATAAAATTAAAAGTGTTAAAGCTTGGCAATCCAACGCCGAAACTTTTCATATTGTAAATGCCGAATATTTTGCTGACTGTTCGGGCGATTCTGTTCTTTCAACGCTTACAGGTGCGGAGTTTATGTACGGCAGAGAAGCTAAAAGTGACTTTGGTGAAACTATTCCGCCCGATGTTCCCGATAAAAAGACTATGGGTATGAGTTGCCTTTTTCAGATAAGGGAAACAGACCACGCTGTTTCGTTCACCGCACCTGAATGGGCATATAGATACACTTCGGATGACGACCTGCCGTTCAAAGACCACGATAAAGACAATAACTTCTGGTGGATAGAAATCGGTGGTGAGTGGGATTGTGTTCATGAGCCCGACAGATGCCGTGAAGAATTGATTAAAATTTGCTACGGCGTATGGGACCATATGAAAAACCATGGAGACCACGGCGTTGAAAACTGGGAGCTTGAGTGGATAGGTTTTCTGCCCGGAAAGCGTGAAAGCAGGCGTTATACCGGAAAATATATTGTAACGCAGAAAGATGTTGAATCCGGTGGCATGTTTGAAGATATCGTTGCCTATGCAGGCTGGAGTATGGACGACCATTTCCCCGAAGGTTTTTACTATATAAAAGGATATCCCACAATCTTTCATCCCGCACCGACACCGTGGGGCTTGCCGCTGAGATGTATGCTTTCAAAAAATATCGAAAACCTTTGCTTTGCAGGAAGAAATATCAGCGTTACCCATGCAGCACTCAGCTCTTCAAGAGTAATGGCAACCTGCTCAATATTAGGTCAGGCGCTTGGAACTGCTGTGGCTCAGGCGATCAAAGACAATGTCACACCCGAAAATGTTGATATAAGCAAATTACAGCAAAGTCTTATGGATGATGACTGCTATATCCCATGGCATGAAAGGAAGCTGCCCGAGCTTACCCGAAAAGCAGAATGTTCAGCCGATGTTATCCGCAACGGCATAGACAGAGGTGAGGAAAATCTCTGGACAGGCAACAAAAACGATGTCATCGAATACCGTTTTGATGCCAATACAGAAATAAGCGGAATCAGACTTGTTTTTGACAGCGACCTTAACCGTGATTATCACAATATGCCATGCAATTATCCTTTAGTGCAGACAAAGTTCAAATTGCCCAAAACTCTGATTAAAGAATATAAAATTCAGGGAATAAATGAAAACGGTGAGATTAAAGAAATTCATATCACCGATAATCACCAAAGGTTTGTGAAACATGCTGTTGATTGGTTCGTAAAAACAATTCGCTTTGTTCCGATATCCACTTTCGGCTCGGAAAAGTTCAGGTTATTTGATTTTGAAGTTGAATAATTATATTTGAACAGTTGATTGAATGCCTGATAAAAAGAATAAAGAAAATTATAAGAATTTTTTTAGCTGAATGAGAGGATATCATGACTGCAAAAAAACGAAATATAGTGCTTGTTGTCGGTGTAACTATCCTTGTAGCACTTGTTATATGGACGGCATGGAGCAATACTGCACTTGAGCAGAATATATACACGATCACTAGTGAGAAACTGCCTGAGGCTTTTGATGGCTACCGCATTGCTCATATTTCTGATCTGCACAATTCAGAGATGGGTGAGGATAATACGAAGCTACTTACAATGTTGCGTGATGCTCAGCCGGATATTATCGCTATTACCGGCGATTTGATTGACTCACGCAACACGGATATTGATGTTGCTCTGCAGTTTGCAGAAGAAGCTATAAGTATTGCTCCTTGCTATTATGTGACGGGTAATCATGAAGCAAGGGTATCCGAGTTAGGTGTACTCAAAGAAGGATTAACAGAATCAGGTGTCGTTGTCCTTGAAGATGAAAGATTGGAAATTGAACGGTCCGGAGAAATAATTGCCTTGCTTGGAGTTAATGATCCGTGTTTCCGGACTGACTATTTATTCGGCGATTCCGCAACGGTCATGCAGAGTGAACTGCAAAAATTGGTTAATAAAGAAGATACTTTCACGGTGCTTCTTTCTCACAGACCTGAATTATTTGGTACTTATACAAAAAGCGGTGTGGATTTAGTCCTCAGCGGCCATGCACACGGCGGTCAGTTCAGATTGCCATTTGTTGGCGGACTTGCGGCTCCCAACCAAGGTCTGTTACCAAAGTATGACGCAGGACTGTACACAAAAGAAAACACGAGTATGATCGTAAGCAGGGGAATTGGAAACAGTATTTTCCCGTTCCGTTTCAACAACCGACCGGAAGTGATTTTGATAGATTTAGAAACCGTTAGATAATTCCGATTTGTATGTAAAAATATTATTACATAAAAAGTTTAAAACCACTTCATTTTGCTGCCTGTATGGCATAGGATGAAGTGGTTTTATTTATGATATGAAATTACATATCCATAAAAGTTCTTTCGATGACGTTGTTCTGAAGCTCTTCATCAAGGCTTACAAAATAATCGCTGTAACCGCCGACCCGAACGATAAGGTTACGGTGATTTTCGGGATGCTCTTTTGCATCAAGGAGATCCTCCGGAGAAACAACCGTAACAGTATACTGTTGTCCGCCGCAAGCAAAATATGCCTTCGCAAGCGCAATAAAAGAATCTTTACCCTTATCGCTGTTGAATAACTTCTTTTCAAACTTATTCTGGAATACAAATCCGCTGCAAGCATCAATCTGATTATATCTGAGAACTGATTTGATTTGTGCCGTAGGTCCGTTTGTATCACGGCCGGGCGTTGCGGCAATGCTGTCAGCGAGGAGAGGATCGCCTTGCAGTTTTCCGTTAGGAAGTGCCGCGGTCTGACATCCGTAGTCGGCGGCACGGTTGAATGTACTGCATCCGCCTGTAAATATTCCGCCTCTATAGGTATTGTTACGCTTAAGAACAGTGAAAAAACGATTGAGTGCCCGAGCGGTTATTTCGTCTACATCTTCAATGTCGTTGCCGAACTTTTCACAATTCTTAAAATCGTAGTATAGTTGCTCGTATCCCTTGAAGTTTGCGTTAAGTGCGTCAATAAGTTCTGACATTGTGTACTTTTTTTCATCGTAAACGAGTTTCTTGACTGCATAGAGACTGTCACCTGTATCGGCGATACCCTCAGCTAATATCTGTCCGTGGTTGTAAAGCGGACCGCCGTTTCTGTAGTCACGGCCTTTTTCAAGACAACCTTCGATAAGACAGGAGCGCAGGGGATGGGGCTCAAATACACCGCGAAGGTGCTGATAGGTGTTGGCACTGTTGCAGGAATTGTAGGTTACGAACTCGAGCTGATCCATAAAAGCACGTTCAAATCTCTCGTAGGTCGTAAAAGTTCTCGGGTCGCCCGTTTCAACGGAAACCTTTTCACCGTTCATAGCGTTCACGCCGTTATGAAGTGCAAATTCAAGGCACTTGACGAAGTTAACCTCGCCGTCCTCAAGACCCATATGGCTCTTGCCGAGAATATCTATTTGGTTACAGCCGTTCATGCAGTAATCGTGGCTATCTTCGTGCGGAATGCCGATTTTTTCAAGTGCAGCACAAACTACATCGTCGTTGTATAGTGCAGGAAGTCCTGTTCCCGTTGCAAGAGTATCGGCTATAGCATTCCAAAGCTTATCGGGTGTGTTCGAGTGAACACGGCAAGTGAGGTTCGGCGTTTGATAGCCTTTCTTTCTCACCATAGCGAGAATATCATATGTAAGTGAGTTGGATTCATCGTTCCAATTCTCGTCGCTTCCCGAAATGCAGAGATTCCATGAACGGTGGTCGTGGAAATAGTCCCACAGTCTGTCAAGAAGATCGGTTATTTCTTCTTTGTTCTCGGTTTTTAAATATGCGGGATACATATACTGGTCAAAGCGACCCGGAGAATCGCTTCCGTCAAGGGCAAAAATGAGCATAAAAGAACACATTGCCGATGTGAAATCGTAAGCAGGCTTCTTCGGCACGGTTTCAAATGCCTTTGCCATACGCAGAAGAAATGCCTTGTCATCAGCATTTTCGCAGTTTTCAGCAATTTCAAGAGCTGATTCACGGTATCTTTCACCAATAATGTCTATTGCATCAAGGGCATAGGAACAAGAACGGTAAAACCAAGCCTCGTCGGGATGTTTATCACGGTTTTCTGTGATTACTTTGCGGATATAATCGGTGCCGGAATTGACTATTCTGCCGTAATCGGGGTTGGAATGTCCGCCCCAACCGCCGCCCCATTCAGCACCTGCACGGTCGAGCGCTTCTGTAGAGCCGCAATAAAGTATTTTCGCCTTACTTCTGAACACGTTCAATTCACGGATATATCTGTGCAGTGTTTCATTGTGTTCAGGAAATTTCCCGGCAAGCTTCATAATTCTATCATTACAAAACCAAAGACCCTCAGAAGGAGAGTAACCCGAACTGCCGTATTTTGTATCAAAAGCCGTTTCAGGAAGTAACTGACGTGAAAATCTGATTTCAATATTCTTTGCCGCATGAAGCAGCGCAAGACCTACTCTTTCGCCGTGTTCAAGAGTTTCGTCGATAAAATATCCGTACAGAAACGGATCAATCTGAGCTAAATTTGTCATAAATAACCCTCTTTCAGATTATTCTGATACTCTCACGTCTATGCCGTGTGAAGTGAACAGAGAGCACCAGCGAGATATTTCCACATCGCTTGCATTGCCGTGAACATAGGAAGCACCTATACCTGTTTTTTCGGATTTTCCAATACCGAGATTATGATAGGGCATTATCTCAGCGTATCTGTAATGTCCCATGTTTTTGTTCAGAAACGCTGCCAGCGCAGCTATATCCTCGTCGCTGTCATTACAATCCGGGATCAAAGGCAGTCTGATAATAATATCCGCACCTCTGTCCATAAGATAATGAAGATTTGACATAATCTGAGTATTATCTGCTCCCGTAAACTTGCGGTGGCGCACGGGATCAATGCATTTTATGTCATACAGAAATGTTGTACCGAGATTTGCAGCCTTTTTGTAGAAGTCACGCGAACCAATACCGCAGGTTTCTATGGCAACAGAAATGCCAGCATTTTTTGCAAGAGCGAGAAGCTCCAATGTGAATTCAGGCTGATATGACGGTTCACCACCTGTAACTGTCAGTCCGCCTCCCGATGTATCATAAAACATCTTGTCTTTTAAGACCTCATTCAGGACTTCCGAAGCTGCCATTTCTTTGCCGATAATTTCATTGGCATCGTTAAGACAGATTTCGGTACACTTGCCGCACCTGGTACACTTTTCACGTTCAATCTTCAGAATGCTGTTATCAATTCTGCGTGCTGAGCATACTGTAAGGCATCTGCCGCATGATGAGCACTTCTGCTTATTAAAGGAAAGGGTTGGTGTTTTCTCAAGGCTTTCAGGATTGTGACACCAGATACATCTGAGAGGACAACCCTTCAGGAACACGCAGGTGCGTATTCCGTCGCCGTCGTGTATACAAAATTTCTGTATGTTGAATATTGTAGCCATATATTTTTTTGTTTCCTGTTTTTCATTGACTTTATGATTGGTAATTCAAGTTGTTTCCCATCATTATAAATATAGCACTAGTTCCCTGTTTTTTCAATTGGTATTTGACGCTTGTTCTATAAATTCTTTACTTTTTTAAAGGGTTGTGTTATTATCAAACAGAGGTGGTTTAATGAAAAAATATATTTACCGCATAATTACTTTTTTTGTTTTGGCGGCTATACTTTCTGTTAATTTACTGACCCCCGTTAGCTATGCTGCTACGGAGGTTTATGAGCTTGCGTTTGATAATATTTTTGTTTTTGAGCAGTGGGCAAATAATTCTCTGTCCGGTGTGGTAAGCGCAGGGCTGACAGGCGGTACGGTTTCTAAGAATATTTCTGCGGGCAGCTTTACCATGACTAACAATTCTGTGTCCGAAATTTATACAGGACATTCAATGGATCCTAATCCTGCAGGCAATACAACCTATTACTCGATGAAGGTTGAACCGAATACCAGCTATACTTTTTCTTATAATGTATCCGGTTCTGTTACAAGCTTTGAAAGCTTTGTTTTCATTTTTGACAATACCGGTGCGTTTTCCACCTTATATCAACATTCCGCTCTCAATTACGGTGTTGTTGAGTGGAAGTTTACCACCCCCGAAAATGCTGAAAACATCCAGCTTCGCTTTGATGTAAATATTCCGGGTGAGAGTGCAACCGTTAAGGATATAAGAATTTGTAAAAGTGAAACATATGCTTATGTTTCACAATTGAACACCCGCACTGCTTATACATATTCACCGTCAGGTATTTACGGCACTTTACCGACACTTCAAAGAGATAACCTTGTTTTTGCCGGTTGGTTTACGGGCGAAAACGGTACAGGTGACCACATTACCGCAGACACGGCACTTAAAGCATACAGCACAAGTGTTTTCTCAAAATGGGAACCTATTACAAGTTCGGTATCCATAATATCAGTTCCTGTTAAACAAAACTATCTCATTGGTGAAAAACTTAATACAACCGGCTTGACGGTTGGTGTCACTTATCCCGACGGCTCCACCGAAACGCTTGAATCAGGTTTTGTCTGTACACCTGCATATTTAACGCAGGTAGGTACTCAGACTGTAACAGTCAGCTATGGTGGCAATACTGCCCAGTTTACGGTGAATGTCAAAGAGTATGAAGATAAAACGGTAGTAGTTAATAACACGGAATATGCGGTTCAGGTGCGAAACAACGTGTATACGCTCAACTGTACTGCGGCAAGCTTCAACCGTTTTGAGCTGACATATTCCTCAGATGCTTACGTCAAAGGCACTATCGTTATGGGTTCAGCGAGTGAGGACTTCTTTATGGAACCGTCCGCAAACGGCAGCTTTGCAGCATTTATTGACGGCTTTCTTGACGGTACAGCACGAACCGGAATAACAAGCATAAGCTTTGAAGCGCTTGATAAGGACGAAATGGAGTTTTCTCTGTTTTCTGTAACGACCAAGAAAGCGGATATCCCCGATAATATGCTGTATCTTTCAAGCAGCGATTATAAAATCGGTGTTAATCTTGATTGGGGCGGTGCATTGACGTATCTTGAGGATTTGACCAACGGCGTTATGTCTTCAGTGCGAAAATACAGTTCTTCATTGACAACTGAGGTTGACTTTTCCTCAAAGGTCGGCACTTCGATTTTGTATAATACAAGCCGTAATGTCAACCTTATAAATTGCCATGATACAGGCAGACTTGTTCAGCAATCTTATTACGGTACGGGGTCCTATCCTTATGAACCCGGTATGTATCAGGATGTCAACTGGCCTTACAACCCCGTACAAGGCGGTAATCTTTATAATGAGGCAAGTAAAATTGTTGATTATCAGATAACTGAAAATGAAATATATATCAAGTGCCGTCCTTTGGACTGGGCGAAGCAGGCAGTATATATCACACCCTCATATATGGAAGCGTGGTATACTCTTGAAGACGGAAGAGTAAAAGCTACCTGCAGATTTGTTGACTATTCAGGATATCCGTCGGTCACAACAACTCAGGAGTTTCCGGCTTTTTACTGTGTTGAACCGCTCAATAATTTTGTTTATTATACCGGTGGAGAGCCTTGGTCAGCTTCCAACACTAAAACTACCTTGAGCGATCTGGAGTTTTGGGGTACTGCAACTGACCAGAATTTTGTTTGCAATGAAAATTGGGGAGCTTTTATCGGCGCAGATTCGGATAGCTTCGGTATTGGTATTTATGCACCCGGTCAGACACAGTTCTTTGTAGGTGTTTTTGAACGCGGAACCGTAAAAACGGTTAATCCGTCTGTTGAGAACGGAACATCATATATCGGCGTTGTTGATACAATCAATTTCCAGAGCTATAATCCGACTTCTTATGTTTATTATCTGACAACGGGAGATATTGATGACATACGCAGCAGTTTCAGCCAGCTGGGACAAAGCGAAACAGATGACTGTAATGTAGGTTATACAAACGGCTTTTGCAATATGTGCTCACGTTATGAGGAACCTACACTTACAACCGATAAATACGACCTGAACGGTGACAATGTGTCCGACAGCGTTTATGAAATTATCAATGCAGGACAGCTATATTGGTTTGCTTCGCATGTTAATGCCGGTAACACAAACAGCAATGCGATTCTGGTGAACGACATCACTGTTAATAAGCATGTTTTTGTAAACGGTGCTCTTAATCCTGCTGCTTCGTCCTTCAGGGTGTGGACACCTATCGGCAGCAGTCTAAAAAAATATGCCGGTATATTTGAAGGTAACGGCAAAACGGTCAGCGGACTCTATTTCAACAATTCAGGTGCTGACTGTGTCGGCTTGTTCGGCTATCTCGGCTCCGGTGCCCGGGTAAGCAAGGTTGGCATTGAGGATTCCTGTTTCATTGCTTCGGCTTATGTCGGCGGCATTGCCGGATACTGTGAAGGTCAGGTTTCAGCTTGTTATGCAAACGCATCGGTTACCGGCACATCTGTTGTCGGCGGATTGTTCGGTTCGCTTAGCGGTACAGCAAAGGATTGCTATTATTCCGGTACTGTTTCTTCGGGTGTTGCCGTTGGAGCGGTCTGCGGCTCAATAGCAGCCGGCGCAACTGTTAACAACTGTTATTTTGATAAAACCAGGTACAGCGGTAATGCTTACAGCAGTAATTCCGGCACCGTGGAATCTGTTGAAGGTTTAAGCTCTTTTGATACGGGCGAGGTTGCATATTTGCTGAACCACGGTGTTACCGACGGTACACAGGTATTTTATCAGACCTTGGGAACAGATTCCTTACCGAAGTTTGTTGGTAAAACAGTCTACTATGGCTATGAAACCTGCTTGTCTGAAAAGGCGGTTTACAGCAACAGCGAACTTTTGGAAAAAGCCGGCCATACCGGTGGAACTGCCACTTGTGAAGTACCTGCAGTATGCGATATTTGCGGCGAAAGCTATGGAAGTAAGGATGCAGAAAATCACACCGGCGGTACTCAACTCCGTAATGCTTTTGAGGCAACTGTAACAAAAGACGGATACACGGGTGATATTTATTGCCTTGGTTGTGACAAAAAGCTTGTTGGCGGAGAAATTATACCTGCAATGGGAGTTCAGAATCCGGGACTCTACGTCTTTTCTGATAACGGTGCGGTAATCAATCATACCGACAGATATATTTATGGGCTTAAGGCAGGCATCGATTCTTTGGACAGTTATGTGCGTTTTTCCGATGAAGCGTGCAGCATAAAATATGATCTTACGCCAAACGGCTTCGGCACAGGCGTAAGAGCAATTATGCTTTATGAAAATGAGACTTTTGCTGAATATACGGTTGTAATTTTCGGCGATGTCAACGGCGACGGTTGGTATGACGGTGAGGATGCCTTCATTGTAAATCTAATTACAAAGGGTTTGCTTGATGAAGAAGATATAGGCTCGGCAATATGGAAAGCAGCTGACTGTAATCATGACGGTGTGATCGATGAAACCGACGTTGATTTGCTTAGTGGTGCAGGTCTGATGCTCAACGATGTTGACCAGACAAAAACAGTAGCAGAGCTCTTGACAAATGCTGAATACACCGAGTATGTAATGCTTATTGATCAATCTGCGGGTATGCATTCCGGTATCATCCCGGTACCTGATACTGATGATTCACCCGAAGATACAACAGCGCCCGAAACAAATGAAACTGTTGAAGCAGATGAACCTGCTGATGATATTAATATTGAATCTATCATTACAAATATCTTAGAGTTCATCAAAAAGATATTCGAACTTGTATTCTCATTTTTAATTTAATAACCCTGAAAAGCAAACAACCCGGCTGATTAATCTCAGTCGGGTTGTTAATTTATATGTGATACTTATCCGGATTCGCAATTACTTTGATTTTATCTCTGCACGCCATAAACTGTTCAAAGTAAAAATTAAACTCAACTTTGCGGTCGGTCAGTTGCGCAGGATATCTGTTTCTATGTATCTTACTCCCATATCGTAGAGCGCTTTTGCTTCCTCAACTGTATTGACTGTAAACAGAGAAAAATTGATGTTTTCGCTCTTGGCAAGTCTGATATTTTCCTCAGTGTTTTTTTCGTAGCTGGCTGAAAGCCAAACGTTATCGCCGAGCTGCTTTGCTTCGGCAATAATTTCAGGTGTCATTTCATCGACCAGATACCACAGCTCAATGTCGGGGTCAAGCTCATGTATTGCCCTGAGCTGTTCAAGGTTATAGGTAAGTACAATAGCCTGGTCGTCGAGACCCCTTTCGTTTATTGCGTCCACAATACTGTAAAGCATATCAAAGTTTTTTACACCAATTTCAATCTGCGGTCTTGTATCAGTGCCTACAAAGACATCAAGATATTCCTCAAGCGTAGGTATACGTGAGTCTTTATATTTCCACAAATTTGCACCCCAGTTGTAGCTGAAGGTTTTAAGCTCCTGTAAAGTGAGATCTTCTATTTTGCCATACTGACAGAATCTGCCGTCAACTTCTGCATTATGTATAACAACCCACTTATTATCTTTGGTCAGCTGAATATCGCATTCGGCGGAGTAGTAACGGTTGTTTACTGCTTCTATAAATGAAGGAAGCGAGTTTTCCGGCGCAAGAGCATGAACACCTCTGTGAGCTGTAAGGTATACCGGGTCTTCAGCGGAGCCAACACCGTTTTCTGAAAGAGAAATAAGCTCTTTCGGTTGATTGAACAAAACGATTATGGGGTAGGTAGGGGATAGAACACTAAAATAAATCGGTACAAGGATGAGAGTGATAATTTTATTTATTAAATTCATCATGGGCTTTGGTTCCTTTCATATTTTTAATAATTATATCATTTTTATATACAAAAAACAACAGTGAATACAATTTATACTATGAGAAAGTTTTTAATTTATTATTTTTAGTCTATTGACAAAAAAATAATTATTTGTTAAAATAATCCTGAAATTGAACCACGGTTTAATTTGAGGTCACGGTAAAGAGGTAACAATATGGCAAATATAAGAAATGCAGCTGAAACTGCTGAAATATACAAAAGAGTATTGACAGCAGCAACTGAGCTTTTTATTGAAAAAGGTTATGAGCGTACAACAGTGCAGGATATTGCAAAAATGTCAGGTATACCCAAAACAAAGATTTTTTATGAAATGAAAAGCAAGGAGGACATTCTCTGTGCCCTTGTGACTAAGTTTCTCGGTGGAGTAACTGATGCCTCTGATGCCGTATCCAAAAAGCTGACCGACGACAAGCTGTTGATTTATGCAGCAAACGAGGTTTTGCAGCTATATATGGCGGAAATGAGCGAGGATATGAGAAATCTCTATCTTGCAGGGTATTCTCTTCCCAAAACAAGTGAAGAGGTGCTTAAACGAAGAACGGATATGATGTACGAAGTCTTCGGTGAATTCTTTCCTCACTTTGAAAAGAAGGATTTTTACGAAACCGAAATAGCTTCTATGGGTATAATGAGAGCCTATATGACCGTACCTTGTGATATGTACTTTACTATCAAAGCAAAATCGGAAAAACTTGTCAGTATGCTTTTGCTTATATATAAAAAGGATGATGAAACAATCCGTAATGCACTCGAATTTATTGCAAAGATAGATTTTGAAACTGTTGCGAAAAATGCAGTGGAATCAGTTTTCCGTGACCTTGCCATAAAGCGCAAGTGAGTATCTTGATTTTATATACTGCTTAATAAATAACAAAGCATAAACATTTTTAAATACATTTATAATTTTTATTCACATACCAAGGAGGAATCCCGATGAAAAAAACAAACAGACTCATAAGCATTCTGCTCGCAGCGGCAATGGTTCTGTCGTTAGTACCCGTAACGGCGTTTGCTGTAGAGCAGAACACGGTAATTATTTACACAAACGATGTTCACTGTTACAGCGGACGACGGCAGTTTGCACGATGTTTATTTTAAATATTCAAACTGCACTGAACACGGCTATTCCGACGGACTTTACTGTTCAATCTGTGATATGATTGTTTCGGGTCATGAAGAACTTCCGCTTGATGAAGGATATCATATTGATGATAACTCTTGGTTTTTCGGATTCCTTTGGACAATAGCTCAGTTCTTCTGTTTCCTGTTTGGTCTCAGCCCCGTTTGCGAATGCGGATCAGCCCACTATTAAGTATATTCAACAGTAATGGAGTGTGCATATGAAACTGAATGAAAAAACAAAAAAGATAATGGCGATAATAGGTGCAATTGTTATGGTAGCGGTTGCTGCGATATGGTTTTTAAACAGCAATCTGGAGCATATTGAAGATACCAACGGTATTGATAACTTCAGCCTGCAGACAATTACGGATGCAAACATAATTAACCGTGATATCGGTGCAATGGGACTCAAAACCTCTACTGATTCCATTTCAAACACAACAACCTATTCCTCAAATAAATTTACAGGTGTTGAAGAAATTTACGGAACGAACATATGGGGCAACCGCTTTGAAATAACGGTTAATCACGCAAGGGTAGATTCCGGTAATTTTAAAATTGTTTTGCTTGAGAACTATAATATCGTTCATGAATTTACACTTAATGAACTGACACAGACTTTTGTGCTTGATAATCCTGACGGATATATCTCGCTTCGTATTGCGGGCGAAAGTGCAGATTTTAAGCTTGATTATTATGTTCTTTAACGCTAACTCAATTGTTGAATTAAAAATCTCCAAATAAAAGAAAAATCCTCCTTTGGTACAATAAAGCGGGTTCGCCAACCGCTGAAAAACCAAAGGAGGATTTTGTTATGAATGACTCGAACTGTTTATACCACTCAAAATGGATATGTCATTATCAGATTAAACAGCGGTCTGATTGCAAAAAAATTGTTTATACATTATTTAATGATTGACAAATAGTAAGAGAATATAGTATTAATTACATAGGAGCATTCTTACTAAAAATATAAGTGAGGGCTATAAAAATGAAAAATAATAATTTGGCTGTCAGACTGTTGTCTGTATTTTTAACTGTGTTGATGCTCGTAACATCTGTTCCGGTGACGGCGTTTGCCGGGAATAATCAGACTCAGGCTGAACTGAAGACTGATAACATTCAGCTTAACAGCACGAACGCACTCGGTGACCAGATCAACGAGCTTATGACTGAACAGCAGGAAAGTCAAAGTGCGGATTACTCTATAAGCCGATTGGAAGTCGAAGGCAAAACAGCAACGGTTGAAATGTACAACAAGCTTTCCTGTTCCGTTGTTGTTGCAATTTTTGAAGAAAGCGGAAGAATGGTCGGCTCGGGTACAACTGAAGTTGAAGCAAACACTGCTTATGCAACAGTTGAACTTGATGTTATGACCATGCCCGAATATTTTGTTGCAAAGGCATATCTCCTTGATGAGAATATGGCTTCACTTTGTGATGAATTTATCAGCGAACGGAACACTAAAAACTTTCAGGAGTTTCTTGATCTTACGGTTGATGATTTTGAAGGTATGATAGTTGTCAGCCTTGAAGAAGAATTAGCTGACAACGGTAGCTTACTTGTTCTCAACGGTGATGAACCGGATTTTGAAGATCCGCAGAAAACCAACTTTTTTGTTGCCAAAGAAGGTACACAGTATATTGATAACAGTGCCGGTAAAAACATTCTTATCAGTATGGATGATGAAAACGGAATTTACGTTTTTGAAAACGCAGATGAAACATTGACTGGAGTTTCTGCGGGTGAAACTGTTTATTATGACTGTGGCAACTATGATTTCATACTTGCTGTTGTCGATTCAGTTGTTACTGAAAACGGTATTACCACGCTCACTGCGGCTGATGCAGAAATTTACGACCTTTTTGAGTGTATCAAAATCGAGTCTGAGGGCAATGCCACTGCAGCAGACGTTGACGAAAGCTCTCTTGGCGAAGGCGTTACACTTGAAGAAAGTGAACCTGAAATTATACCTAATGCCGGATTTGAAGCTGATATTTTTAAAATTAACCTACATATTAAAACGACTTTAAAGAATGATAAAGGCAATCTGTCTGCCGGTATTGACGGTGCTCTGGCAATGACAATGAATGCATCCGCCAATTTTTATTATCACATAAAATTATTCGGAAAAGATAAATATGATTTTTATTTTAAACTGACCACATGGAGAGAATTTGACCTCTCTGTTTTTGCAGATTTTACCGCCAGCAAAGATATTGATGTCTGTTGCGTAAAAATCCCAGTTTATGCCGGTGTTACTATTCTGATTGATATGTCAGTCAACTTTTCTTTTAGCGGTGAAGTACATGTAATTCTGGGTAACGAGCGAACGATAGGCTTTGCGGTCAAAACAGGAGAAGATGTCCGCGAAATCAAAGAAGAACGCGACTGGACAGTACCGTACTCCCAGGCAAGCGGAACTATAAGCGTAAGCTTTGAAATCGGAGTAGGCGTCGAGCTTGTAAAGGTTTTCCAGGTGACCCTGAATTTTTCGATAGGGTTGTCGCTTGGAGCATCGGCGTATTTCCGGAATGAGCCCGGTGATTCAGTAAAATTCCATGAATGTGCAAAATGTATTGACGTTGGTCTTGATTTTATATTTGGAATTTCTTTTGAGTTGAAATTCGGAATCAGCAAGCGCTTATCAGTTACTCTGGTTGATGTAGATATTGCTAAAATAACTGCGCCACTTTCTGATTGGCATTATTCCATCGCTGTAGACGGCACTGTCAGCCACAGTAAAGGCGAGTGTAAAAACTGGTCATTCCGCACTTATTTCACGGTTAAAGATACATCGGGAATTTGTCTGGAGGGTGCAACGGTTGACGGTGTTGCAACCGACAAATACGGCGAATGTTCAAAAAGATATTATAACGGCACATATAACCTTGCTGTAAGCAAAGACGGTTATGTAACAAAGAACATAACAATCACTGTAAAAGATGAAAACTTAAAATATAATATAGTGCTTGAGCCTGTTAAAATGATTGGTTTAAGCGTCAAAAAGCTACCGACCAAAACGAATTATTATACCGGCGATAAGCTTGATTCCAGCGGATTGGTGCTTAATGCAACATATAACAACGGTAAAACTGAAACTATTACTTCCGGTTTCACCTGTTCACCGACAAGTCTTAATACCGCAGGTACTCAGACAATTACCGTTACATACAACGGCTTAACAACGCAGTTTAATGTTTCTGTAACCCAGACTAAGGCTACAAATATTTCTGTAGCTACAAAACCGGAGAAGCTTTCCTATTTTGTCGGCGATACGCTTGACCCGAGCGGTCTTATTCTGACCGAAAAATATAATAACGGCGATGTAAAAACAATCACAAGCGGTTATACATGCACACCAACTGTTCTTAATACTGCAGGCACGCAGACAATTACCGTTAAATACGGCAGCAATACATGTACTTATACTGTTGATGTAATTCCTGTTGTTGCGACGGGAGTTGCAGTTTCAGTGCTGCCCACAAAGCTTTCCTATTTTGTTGGCGAGACACTTGACCCGAGTGGACTTGTTCTGACCGAAATCTATAATAACGGCAAAACCGTTACAGTTACAAGCGGTTATACCTGCACACCGACTGTTCTTGAAACAGCCGGTACACAGACTATTACCGTAACCTACGGCGGACACAGCTGCTCATTTGATGTTATTGTAACTCCTGTTGTTGCAACAGAAATTGTTGTTTCAAAATTGCCGAATAAATTAGTATATTTCACCGGCGACAAAATTGATCCGACCGGACTTGTTTTGACTGAAACTTTTAATAATGGCGATGTTAAAGAAATTACAACCGGATATGTTTGCACACCTAATGAAATTACTGAATCAGGAACTCAAAAAATCACGGTTTCTTATGGTGATAATTATACATATTTCAATGTTACGGTTTATGAAGCTACTGATTGTTCCGGTTCATGTGGTGACAAGGCTTTTTGGGAATTTGATCCGCTGACAGGGTTACTTGTTATTTCAGGCGAAGGAGATATGTATTCTGATTTTTCTTTAAATACATATCTGGATACATATCAAGCGGATATAACCGAGGTTATTATCGGAGATAATATTACAAGTATTGGCGATCAAGCATTCTATTGGTGTGATAAATTAGAAAATATAACTATAGGCAAAAGTGTTTCAAGTATAGGCTCAATTGTTTTTTATGGTTGTAATAGCCTTAAAAGTATAACAATACCCGATAATGTTAATATTATCAGACCTTATGCATTTGAAGGTTCCGGATTAACCGAAGTTGTTGTTGGCAACGGTGTAACTGAAATCAGTTACGGTGCTTTTAATTCTTGCTATGATCTTGAAAAAGTAGTTTTAGGCAATAATGTCAATGTTATTGGTTCATGGGCATTTTCGTATTGTGAATCGCTTTCCTATATTTATATTCCGGATAGTGTAAACGACATTGGAGAGCTTGCTTTTTATAACTGTATCAATCTTGAACAAGTAGAGTTTGGAAATAATTGTACAGTGAACATACAAAATAGTTCTTTTTCTTATACAAAAATAAAAAATTTAAATCTTTCATGTAAATCGGTAGTAGATAATGGTGGTTTTTATAATTGTGCAGAGCTGAAGACAGTACATTTAGGAGAAGGTGTACAAAGCGTAATAGCTGGTGCTTTTAATAATGGTAGTTCACTTGAGCAAATAACAGTTGATGTTAACAATCCGTACTTTAGTGCTCAGGACGGTGTTTTGTTCAACAAGAATCAAACTACAATACTATTATATCCTGCCGGAAGGACAGAACAGACATACAGTATTCCCGATACTGTAACTGCAATCGGAGGAAGAGCATTTAATTATTGTGCTAATCTTACGATGGTTGAGATTCCTGATAGTGTAAGCAATATCGGAATAGGTGCATTCAGTAACTGTTCTGCTCTCACAAGCTTATCTATACCTGACAAAGTAACGGGTATTCTTGATAATACATTTTCATATTGCAATAATCTCAGAAATATAATAATACCTGATAGCGTAACAACTATTGGATATGCGGCATTTTATAACTGTGAGAGTCTCGTAAATGTAATAATACCCGATAACGTAACAACTATTGGAAACTCAGCGTTTTATAGATGTGAGAGTCTAACAAATGTAATAATTCCTGATGGTGTAACAAGTATAGGTGGATATGCTTTTTACGGTTGTATCGGATTAACAAGTATCCGTATACCGGACGGCGTAGAAAGTCTTTCTTATAGTCCTTTTAGCGGTTGTGTTAATTTAGTTGATGTTACCATGCCTGCAAGCATAAGTGATTATAATGTGTTTGAAGGTTGCACTAAAATTAAAAAACTAACACTCACAAAAGGCAACGGAATAATGCCGGATTTCGGAGAGTTTCGGATTGATCCGGATTCGACATTTGATGGCTATTTAAATGAAAGGATGCTTCATGCCTATTCCACACCGTGGAAAGATCAATATCTTACGTTAGAAGAAGTTGTAATAGAAGACGGTGTTATTAATATAGGTGCTTTTGCTTTTTATGGATGTTATTCTCTTACCAAAATAACCATCCCCGAAGGAATAACAAAAATCGGTGACTGTGCTTTTTTATCGTGTTCATCCTTATCGGATATATCACTTCCTGATAGTGTCAGAACCATTGGATTTTTTGCGTTTGAGGATACTGCATTTTATATGGATTCTGAAAATTGGGTGAATGAATCGTTATATATTAATAACTGCCTTATTTTGGGTAATGTTAAAGAAGGAACTGTTGCTATAGCTGCAGGTGCATTTGCATGGTCGGGGTGGGGTGCAAGAGAAATCATAATTCCTCAAAGCATTACCTATATTGAAAGAGGAGTATTTGCCGGTGCAATGGATATATCGGAAATAACCATACATAACGGTGTAACCGGAATCGCTGACTATGCTTTTTGGAGTAGCTATATTTATAATTTGAAAATTCCGGATGGTGTAACAAGCATTGGTGAATATGCCTTTTATAATTGCGACTTACTATATGAAATTACAATCCCTGACAGTGTAACAAGTATAGGTTTCAGGGCTTTTGATAGCTGTGAAAATTTGATGAATGCATATTATTCCGGAACGGAAGAGCAATGGGCAAATATAAATATCGAATACGGTAATCATTATCTCACCGTTTTTGCCTTTATTTATTATAACTACAGGGAACAGATAAATACTGTGTCCGTAGACACAATATCACCTGCAAGCCTTTCTGCTCAAAGCACATCCCTGTCGCTGATGACGGTAATGCCGCCTATTGTAGGGGTTCCTGTAAATCTTTCTGTTGTAGCAGCTCAAACCTCCGGTGCGGTAGTCGGCAACAGATACACGCTTATTGCTCTGGACCAGACTGCGGTTGAATACGACCTTGATAACCTTGCCTTTATTGATCACACATTGGCAACAGGTTCTGATGTTTCGTTCAGCTTTATACCTAAATCGGCTGATAACCTGATTGTGCTGATTATCGGTGATTTCGGTTCAGGCATTGAGCAACGCGTTATCAGCGGTGCACCCGGCATTGCCGTAACGGATGTCAGACTTTCGTACACATCGCTTGATATGTATCCGGGTCAGGATTCTATGCAGCTGACTGCGTACATAACACCCGATAGTGCAAGCATCAAGGATATTATTTGGACTTCAAGTGATACAAATATTGCATCAGTTGACAAAAATGGTGTGGTAACACCGCACAATCCCGGAAAAGCCACAATTACCGCAACCAGTGCCTCCGACGGTATTTCAGCTGAGTGTAAGGTAAATGTTGCTGCAAGAATATTTGAAATCAACTGGGTAATGGCTGACGGAACATATACCTTTGAATATGAGGAAGGTTCTGCCATAACCGAATACGAAAATACTTACAGAACCGGTTACAGGTTTATCGGTTGGGATAAAACAGTACCTAACAGGATGCCCGCAACTGATCTGACTTTCACTGCACTTTACAGACCCAATATTTACACAGCAACCTTTATTACAAACGGTGGCAAATGGGATGACGGCACAGCGTCTGATAAGGCTGTTACCGTTGAGTTTGATGCGGATATTCCCGAGCAGGAAACACCTGAAAAACAGGGTTATATATTCTCCGGTTGGGAATACAACGGCGAAAATCTTGGTACAAACATCGGCAAAATGATAAGTACTGACGGTATGCTGTTTACAGCTTTGTGGGTACCTGCAAACGATACAAGATACACCGTAGAGACCTATACTATGAATGAAAACGGTGAATATTTACTTTCCGAAACGGTACTTACGGGTACAACAAACGAAATTGCAAACATCACACCTGAAATAGAAAATGGTTTTGATGTTAACGAGGATAAGAGTGTTCTTTCAGGTAAAATTGCAGCAGATAATTCACTTGTTCTCAAAGTGTATATCGACAGAAAGACATATTCTTTTACAACGGTTGTCGACGGCATTGAAACTTCAACTGATTATCTTTACGGTGCGGCTGTAAAAGAACCGACAGCACCCGCCAGAGAAGGGTATACTTTTGACGGTTGGAGCGGAACGGTTCCTGTGACAATGCCTGCGGAAAATGTTGAATTGACTGCACAGTGGAAGGTGAATTCCTACACAGTAACGTGGGTAATTGACGGCAACAAGACCGTTGAAACTTACAGCTACGATGATGTAATCACTCAACCTGAAAATCCTGCAAAAGAAGGCTATGCTTTTACAGGCTGGACACCGTCTGTGCCTGATACAGTTCCTGCCAAAAATCTTACCTTCTACGCAACGTGGCTTGTGAATTCACATGACATAACATGGAATGTTGACGGTAAGGTAACCACTCATAACTGCAGGTACGGCAAGGAAATTGTTAAGCCTGAAAATCCGTCAAAGGAAGGCTATACGTTTGTCGGTTGGGGTGCAGATATTCCCGAAACTATGCCCGACTATGCTCTTGAATTTACCGCACAGTGGAAAATCAACACTTACACAGTAACATGGGAGGCTGACGGCCAGAAAACTGTTGACAACGTTGAATTCGGCAATCCTATAACAAAACCTGCAAATCCCGAAAAGACAGGTTATGAGTTTGTTGGCTGGACACCTGCGATTCCATCAGCAATGCCTGCTCAGAACCTTACATTCACGGCTCAGTATGAGCTTCTTGTCAAGCAGCTGAAGATTGTGAACCCGTCGACCAATACGGTTAAATACGGTGATACACTTGTAATGCACGCTGATATATCAGAAGCTGAGCTTCCCGATGGCTGGGCAATTGAGTGGACAGTTGAGGGCGCTGGATTCTCAACAAAGGTTGAGGAAAACGGACTCAAATTCAAAGTAACTTCCGTTTCAAGCGGCGATGTCACTGTTACAGCAACACTTGTTGATGAAAACGGTGAAGTTGTAAAAGATGAAAACGGCAAGGAAATGACCGACAGCAAACAGCTTAAGTCTAACGCAAGCTTCTGGCAGAAGATCGTTTCATTCTTTAAAAATCTGTTCCGTATTTCGAGAATTATCCTTCAGTCCAAATAAGCTTTAAACAGCATCAACACCCGATTGAGCGTAAAACTCACTCGGGTGTTTTTTAATAGTCACAATTACAAAGGTGTGTCTAAAAGAATTAACGTTTTTGTTTTACAAGTAATAACTTCAAAAATGGTGGGTGAATGTGATATGCAGGAAATTATATTAAATCCAATATGTGTTTGTTTACGTATTATTTAATTTTAAAAATTTACTGTATTTATTTTAGGAATTTTTTATGGTATAATATTTCAATAAAAGGTCGCAAGGAGTTATTTTATGACAAACAGAGAGCGTGCAATGAATATACTGCACTATAAAGATGCTGACCGTCTGCCCGCTGTTCACTTCGGATATTGGGGAGAACTGCTTGATGAATGGGCAGAGCAAGGTAAAATTCCGAAAGAGCTTGCCAAAGATAATTGGGATGGAAATGAAAAAGATAAAATTCTTGATGAGCTTATAGGTTGGGATTTCAACTGGTCATGCACCGCAGGTGCAAACAATGGGCTTTATCCCCGGTTTGAAGAAAAAGAGCTTGAAATTTTGCCGGACGGCTCAAGAAGAGTTCTCAACGGCGTAGGTGTTATTGAGCGTATTAAGCCCGGCATTACTTCAATCCCATCGGAGGATGACTATACTCTTAAAGACAGAGAGGCTTTTGAAACTCTTTACAGACCTAAAATGCAATATACCCCTGAAAGAATTAATTTTGAATATTTCAAAAATTTCAACGAAACTCGTGACCAATCCAGACCTATCGGCCTTAATCTCGGCAGTGTTCTGGGAAGTATCCGTGATATGACATCGGTTGTCGGAATGAGCTATCTCATGTATGACGAAGATGAGGATTTATTTGCGGACATTATCGATACATACGCAGAAATGCAGTATAAATGTGCAAAAGCAATTCTTGAAACAGGTGCAAAATTTGATTTTGCTCATTACTGGGAGGATATCTGTTTCAAAAACGGACCTTTACTTTCTCCGGAAATATTTGATGAGCTTTGTGCAAAGCACTATAAAAAGCGTAACGATTTGTGCCATGAATACGGTATTAATATTATTTCACTTGACTGTGACGGTGTTACCGAAAAGCTGTTACCTACTTGGTATGAAAACGGTGTCAACACAATGTTTCCCATTGAAATAGGAGTGTGGGGCGACCAGTTTGAGCCCGCACGAAAAAAATACGGCAAGGGTATGCTCGGTGTCGGTGGAATGGATAAAACAGCTTTAAGAAAAGATAAGGCTTCGGTTGATGCTGAGATTGAGAGAATAAAACGCCTTGCCGCAATGGGGGGATTTATTCCTTGCCCCGACCACAGACTGATGCCCGGCACAAAATTTGAGCTTGTGCAGTATTACGCAGAAGAAATCAAAAAAATAATACTATAAGGAGTATTTGAATTATGAACATTTTACTTGAAATATCCGAAAACCTTCAGAAGGGTAAAGCAAAAGTTGTAAAGGAGCTTGTGCAGAATGCTGTTGACAGCGGAATTCCTGCAGCTCAGATTCTTAATGAAGGTCTGCTTTCAGGTATGAATATTATAGGTGAAAAATTCAAAATTAATGAAGTGTACGTACCCGAAGTTCTTGTTGCTGCAAGGGCAATGAATATGGGTATGCAGGTGCTTAAACCGCTCCTTATTGAGGATGGTGTTAAGTCAACCGGCAAAGTCTGCATCGGCACTGTTCAGGGTGATTTACACGATATCGGCAAGAATCTTGTTAAAATGATGATGGAAGGCAAGGGCCTTGAGGTCGTTGACCTTGGCACCGATGTTTCACCCGAAGCTTTTGTAAATACCGCTATCGAGCAAAACTGCCGGATTATCTGCTGTTCAGCTCTCCTTACTACCACTATGGAAGTTATGGCTGATGTTGTTAAGCAAGCAGAAGCTGCAGGAATAAGAGATAAGATTAAAATTATGGTCGGCGGTGCACCTGTAACAGAAGAATTCTGTAAGCAGATTGGTGCGGATAAATACACCTCCGATGCCGCAAGTGCAGCCGATGCTGCCGTAGAACTTTGCAGCTGATATGAACATAGGAAAGTATTTTACAAATCCCGAAATTTTTCAGTATCAGCAGATTGACAGCTCCGATATTCCGTTTTCACAGGCAGTTGTCGATATGTGTAAAGCCAACCGCTGCGGTAAATACGGCACCTGCTGGACATGTCCGCCAGGTGTGGGTGAGCTTTCGGCACTTGAAAGGAAAATAAAAAGCTATAAATCCGCTTGCGTTTTCACCTGCAAATATGACCTCCAAGACAGCTTTGACTTTGAAGGAATGGTTGACGGACATAAAAAAGCAAATCTGGTTTTACAAAACATAATCGAACTACTCCGTGCGGACGGAGTAAAGTTTTTGGCTCTCGGCTGTGAGGGTTGCGGTCTGTGCGAAAAATGCACCTATCCCGATGCTCCGTGCCGTTTCCCCGAAAAAGCAGTGCCGTCGGTTGAAGCCTGCGGAATCAATGTTGTTGAGCTTGCGAAAAAAACGCGGATAAATTATAACAACGGCACAAATACCGTAACATATTTTTGCATTCTGCTTTGGTGACTAAATAATGAAAACAAAAGTAAAAGATATTTTAAAGAACAAAAATAAAACTGTTCCCATTCTCTCTTTTCCATCAACACAGCTATTGGGGATAAGCGTAAATGAGCTTATTTCATCTGCTGATATGCAGGCAAAGGGTATGCTGGCAATTTCTCAGAAATGCAATGTTGGTGCGTCACTCAATATGATGGATTTGTCCGTTGAGGCTGAAGCATTCGGTGCTAAAATCCGTTTTTTTCATGATGATATTCCCACCGTTGAAAAGGGAATAATTGACGATATTGCTGATGCAGAAAATATTTTTGTTCCCGAAATTGGTGCCGGCAGAACAAGCATCTGCATTGACGGCGTAAAGAAAGCGAAAGAAAAAATAACCGATATCCCGGTTTTCTGCGGTGTTATCGGTCCTTATTCACTTGCAGGCAGGCTTTTTGATATGACGGAGCTGATGATGGAATGTTTTGACAGCCCCGATGAAGTGAAAACTCTGCTCTCAAAGGCAACTGAATTTATTATCAAATATATTAATGCATTCAAGGAAGTAGGAGCAGACGGTGTTATTATGGCTGAACCTGCGGCAGGTCTGCTTTCTCCATCGCTTGCAGAGGAATTTTCAATGCCTTTTGTTCAGAAGATTTTTGATGAAATAAACAACGAGGACTTCATTATCTGCTATCACAACTGCGGTAATGCGGCGGGGGATATGCTTGATATGATATCTCAACTTAATGCAGATATCATCCATCTTGGAAATGCGATTGACATTAAAAATGCTCTTGAAAAACTGCCGAAGGATAAAATCGTTATGGGTAACGTCAATCCCGTTTTGTTCAGAACAGGAACTCCGGATGACATCAGAACGGATGTGCAAAGGGTATTTGACGAGTGCTCAATGCATGACAACTTTATGATTTCAACAGGCTGCGATGTTCCGGCTGCATCAGAATGGGAAAATATTGATACATATTTTGCAGCAATAAACCGACTTTATAATCAGACGGAGAATTTAAAATATGACAGAGCGTGAACGATTTATAAAAGCACTCAGAAGAGAACCGATAGAAGGGCATTGTCCGACCTTTGAACTTGTATTTTTTCTGACGCTTGAGGCTATTGGAAAAATTCATCCTTCACAGCAACGTTTTGATCAATGGAATCAGATGAGCAAAACAGAGCAGAAGCTGCATATTGATTATATTGCAGATTGCCATATTGAGGTTGCTGAAAAATATCACCATAGTGCAATTTTTGTACATCCCAATCCGTGGGGATATGAGAATATTGTCCGATTGCTTGAAACAATCCGCAAAAAATCGGGCGATAAATACTTTTTGATGATTCACGGCGACCCGACATTTGAAATCCCAAACGGTGAAAACATGATGGATTTCAGCGAAAGAATGTATGAGGACGAAGACGGACTCAAAATCGATGCACAAAACAGGCTTGATAACTCTTTACGCCTTGCTGAAAAGCTTTCTTTGCATAGCGGCTTGCTTGACGGCTTTGCGCTTTGCTCTGATTATTGCTTCAATGTAAATCCGTTCTTTTCTCCGTCAATGTTTTCCGAATTCATTGCGCCGTATCTTCAGAAGGTGATAAAAGATTATAGGGATATGGGATATTACACCATAAAGCATACCGATGGCAATATTATGCCGATTATCGACCAGATTGTTGAATGTAAGCCTGATGCACTGCATTCACTTGACCCTCAGGGCGGCGTTGACCTTGCAGAGGTAAAACGTCTTTACGGCGACAGGGTCGCCCTTTGCGGTAATGTCAACTGCGGACTTCTGCAGACAGGTACTCAGGAAGAAGTTGTCGCCGATGTTCGCCGTTCACTTCGTGACGGTATGAACGGCTGGGGTTATATTTTCTGCACCTCCAACTGCGCATACACGGGATTGCCTCTTGAAAGATACGAGCTCATGAACCGTATCTGGTATGAGGAAGGGATATATAGCAGTCCGCAATAAATATCATTTTCTATTGATAACTTACAAAATCTGTGGTAAAGTTATTGATACACAACAATCTCATCAGGTGTACTGAAGTATAACGGACAACCCATATTGATGCCATAGCAACAGGCAATCTTTTGCTGCTGATTGGTAAAAAAATGAATTTTAAAGGGGATTAAAAATGAAAAAATTAATTTCTGTTTTATTGGCGCTGGCAATGGTGTTAACATTTGCTGCTTGCGGAAACGATAGTAATAGCGATGATCAATCACTTCAAGAAACTGAATATGTAATGCGTGATTTGCCTGAAACAAAATCAATTGAGCCCGCTGATGGGTTTGCAGGCGGCAGCGGTACGCAGGATGATCCGTACAGAATTGACACAGCTGCACAGCTTGCATATATGTCTGAGCTTTTGTCAGAAGATGAAAATTCCGAAAAGGATCAATATTTTAAGGCTTATTATGTGCTGACAAATGATATCAGCCTTAATGATACCGCAAACTTTGACAACTGGGCGGAAGAAGCCCCCGAATATTCGTGGACTCCCATTGCATGCGGTTCAGATAAATTTGAAGGTTTTTTTGACGGCAACGGTCATATAGTCACCGGTATGTACATAAACACTGATTCCGAACTTGCAGAATCTTCAAACTGCAGAAATTACGGTTTGTTCGGCGGTATACAGGGTACTGTCAGAAATCTTACTGTTGATAAGTCTTACATCTGCGTTTCCGGTAACAGCACCACAACAAATATGGGCAGTATTGCAGGAATTTCGCATGAAAGCAAAATTGAGAATTGCATGAGCATGGCTGTTATTGACTGTCTTGGCGGCGTAGCCGGCGGTATAATAGGCTCAAACAGTGGCGAAATTACTGATTGCATATTCGAGGGAACAATAACACACTCTGGTGAGAACAGAACTTCCGTTTTTCTCGGCGGTATTTCAGGTTCAGGCGGCAATATTAAAAATTGTGTAAACAGAGGTACAATTTCCGGCGGTGAAAAATCCGGCGGTATTACCGGATATGGAAACCTTATCTGTAATTGTTCTAATGAAGGCTATATCCTTGACGGCGAAACCTCAGGCGGTATCGTAGGTACAGTAAATATTGCGGGAACGAATTCGGAACTGGAAATAACTGAGTTTGAAATTTCAGACTGCATAAATCAAGGCAAGGTTCAGGCAGCTGTAAACGCCGGCGGTATGGTAGGTTCGTTAATTAACAGCGAAGCCGATGCCTCAATATTCATTAAAAACTGCATTAATGAGGGTGAAATTACAGGTGACGGACTCCTTGGCGGCATAGTCGGCGATTTTATGCTTGGAAGAACAAATAAGATCGCCATTGAAAACTGCACAAACTATGCTGATATCACAGGTAAAGATAAAATCGGCGGAATTGTCAGCTCGTTTACAGGTGAAATACTGCATCAAAATGGCGAAGTCAGAATTTCAGACTGTGCAAACCACGGTAATATCACTGCTACTGAAGGCAGCATTGGATGTGGCGGTATTATCAGTTACTTGATGCTTTCGGCTGATAGAATTGATCTGAAGATGACAGTTGAAAATTGCGAAAATTCAGGTACAGTCACAAGCACAGCTTCAGCCGGCGGTGTAATCGGTAATACAAGTGCAATGCCCTCAGATATAAGTGACAGCAAAATTATATACGGTTCATATATAAAGGTTATCGGCTGTAAAAACAGCGGTGATGTTGTTATCAGCTCAGACAACCAGTTTGTTGGTGGCATTGCAGCTAACTGGGATACCTGCGGTATTCCCGCCACATTTGAAAACTGCTCAAATGCAGGAACGCTTTATATTAACAATAAAAAGCCTGACGAAGAAACATTAAATTCCGAAAAGATTATGACCCTTTCAAGAGTTGCAGGCGGTATTGTCGGCAGAGTAGGCAGTTTCCCCATGCTTACTACGGATAATGACGATAATAAGGGCAAATTTATTCAGACTCCTAATGCTGAAATTGTTTTCAGAAATTGCTCAAGTACGGGTATGCTTGATGTTGCGGTTGACGAAGAGTTTACAAACCAACATGGACAGCAGCTTTATACAAACTATTTCGGCGGTATTATCGGCAACCATTGCGGCGAAAAGGATTATTCAGTCTTTGTTGAGGACTGCGTTTATTCAAACTTCGAAAGAGGCCTTGGCAACAGCAATTTTGAAGATATAGGCAACAGAAAATAAACACATTTGGTAAAGGAGAAAGAACAGTGAACTGTAAAAATTGTGGCGTTCAGATAGGTTCTTCCGATAAAACATGTTATAACTGCGGCGTGAAGAATCCTGCTCAGGTTTCTTCGCAAACGGTTTCAGGCTCAGTCGCTTCAAAACATGCTGCAAAACATAAAAAAACACCTAAAAACTGGCCCAAAATCCTGCTGATTATTATTGCGATAATTGGAGTTTCTGTTTTCTTTACTGCAATCTTTTCGACAGATTCTGATTCAGACTATAATTACGATCAGGGATTCAACTCTGATTCTAATTTAGTCGCAGGCAGCTTTGAAAGCGATTTAGCATCTACTTTACCCAGGGAAATAACATCATATGTTTGGTATGAAGATGAAAGTGTACATGAACTTGTAGTGAAAAATCTTTATGTTGAACGACATTCCGAAAACGGAATTTACGATACTGCAGACTGTATTATTGAGTTGGAAGACAGTTACATGCAGATGACAGTATATGCAACTCTCAATAGCCAGAAATATGACACCGGATGGGTAGTATACAGTTGGGATGAAACACAAGATCCGAAATTGGTTGCGAAAGTTTCACCCGACACTACTAAACTTCAGGCTGAAGCTAAAGGTGATTTATACAAAAGCTTCACAACCGTCACTGATGAACTTGACCTGACAGCCGGAACATATAACTACGTTTGTTCAGTAAATGATATATACACTTATATATCATATTCAGGTACAATTTCATTAACAAGCGTATTTGAAAGAATAGGCTATAACCGCGTAGAAGAATTGAATGAATACGGTTGGAATTACAGTGTTACGGATGATATAACAGCTGAATGGAATATTTCCGGTAAATGGAAGGTTGAAGAATATTACAACACTCTTTCAAGTTACTGGACTCTCAATATTCAATCTGTTGACAACATTCCTGTTTCCGATGCCGGTACTCTGACATGGAGCGGAAACTATACCGGTTATGATGTACGTTCATATAAACCGTGGAATTGGTCAACAAATGATTATGAAGATTACTTTGTAGATGAAGAAACGAATTATAACGGCACTTATGAAGTTGAGAATATGTATAATCCCGCTGAAGTTGTATTGATTATAAGAGGTCCGTCCGGATTCGGTCTGGCTGTTTATGCAGACAAAGCTGTCGGTTACACAGATATTGGCTGGCGTATTAATTCTAACTCTGAAGAAGGAGTTTTATCTTACAGTAAATATTAAAATTAATACCGAAGTTGATTATAAAATGTTTTGTTTAAAACCGCATAAAGCAGACAAGCAGACATAGAATTTAAAACATAAAGTAGTGACATTTGGCTATTCAATAGAACTTTACTGTACGGGCAGATGTTATCTGCCCGTATGTTTTGTTAAAACTTATTGTACAGATATAATTTTCGTACCCGATTTGGTTTTCATGAATTTTTAAATGATAAATATAATGTAGGTGAAGTATATGGAATTTCTAAAACTCGCAGCCGAGAGGTACTCTGTGCGTAAATTTACAGATAAACCGATAGGGCAGGAGAGCGTTGATAGAATTCTCAAGGCAGCTCAGCTTGCTCCTACTGCATGCAATTTTCAGCCTCAGAGGATCTTTGTTATCAACAGCAACGAATCACTCGGAAAACTTAAAAATTGCACCAAGTGCCATTTTGATTGCACTTTGGCTATGCTGGTTTGCTATAATAAGGACGAGTGCTGGACAAGAAAATATGACGGTGCTCAGAGTGGTGTAGTTGATGCAAGTATTATTACAACACATATGATGCTTGAAGCAGCAGAGCTCGGAATCGGTTCAACTTGGGTTATGCATTTTGACCCAGCAGCAATTCGAACTGAATTTGAAATACCCGAAAATATTGAACCTGTTGCGCTACTTGTTATGGGCTATCCTGCTGATGATGCTCAGCCTAACGAAAGACATACCCAATTCAGACCGCTTGAAGAAACAGTCACTTACATATAAACTGATAATACATTTTAATTTATTGAATTTTGGGGCAGTGAAATCCTATGAAAAAAGAAAAAAAGAAAGTAATTATTGAAAGTATTGTTACCACTGTGCTTATGGTGCTACTCGTTTATGCCGCATATTCACTCTGGTACATATTCAACGGTACTCAGAGCGGTTTTGATATTCACCTGTATACTGTTCTTTCCGGTCTTGCATTAGGTTGGTTTTTGCTTCTGTTTGTTCAGACGGTATTCAAAAAAGCAGGTTGGATTATAAAACTTATTGCCTTTTTGGCAGGTAACGCACTGTTTCAAGGCTTAATCTGGGGCATTAATGCAAAAATAAATCCCGAATGCATAGATAACTATACTGTTATTATTTATACATTCACGGTTACTTTCGCATTATCAGCAATCATTCTTCTTGTAACCTTTACATTAAGAACCAGAAACGGTTATAAAGTTTTGAACATAATTCTTACGATAATATATTTTATTGTTTCATGTGGTGGCGTATATGTTTTAAATATCGAAAACATCAAGGCGCTTTCATACAAAAAGAATATCCGTTTTGACAGCATCACCGCCGAAGAAATGAAGCTTACCGATGCGGATAAAAATCTTTGTGAAAAATGGTTTGATGATAATTTCTTCTCCGAAAACGGCGGATATCCTTTCACATTTAAAGTCGACGGTGAAAAATTCAACCCTTCTGACTGGGAAAAAAGCTTTGCAGCTTCACCTGAATTCGGTTCAGTTTATTCAGGTGGTCAGACAGAATATCTGATATTATCCAGCGAAGAAAAAGCACTTGAGGTTACGGTTGAAGCAACTGTTTTCGAAGAAAACGCAACCTGTCAATGGACTGTATATATAAAAAACACGGGCAATGAAAATTCCGGTGTTATCAGCGACTTTTATGCCCTTGAATCTTCCTTCGCGACAGGCAAAGCAGAGCTCTTTTATTCGATGGGCAGCGATACCGCAGCAAGCGATTTTTCACTCATTAAAAAGAGCTTATCTGCTATTGAAAGAAAATTTTCCGGTGTTGACGGAAAGCCTACTGAAGCGTATCTGCCCTATTTCAACATTCTCGGCGAAAACTACGGCATGATTCTCGGCATAGGCTGGACAGGTCAATGGGCTGCCGGTTTATCGGAATCAAAGGATGATACTGATATTACTGTAAAGCAGGAACATTTCAAGGCGTATCTTCTCCCCGGTGAAGAAGTGCGTTCTCCGCTTGTTTCGCTGAGTTTTTATGAGAACATCAATCCGCTTAAGGGCTTCAATCTTTTCAGAAATTGGGTTATGGACAGTGTATATCCCGAAACCGTAACGCAGAATTCATACACAGTAATGGAAGTTGCAGGTCCCACGTCAACAAGAACCTCCGATGAAATTATTGAAATTCTTGACGGTATTGACGAATCTGTTTACAGTTTAACCGATGCATTCTGGATGGATGCAGGCTGGTACAGCTATAACGAAGGTTGGCATGACGGAGTCGGCAACTGGACGGTTGATACATCAAGATATGATAACGGTATATCCGAACTGTCGGGTTATGCAGCTGAAAAAGGCCTCGGTCATGTTCTCTGGTATGAACCGGAAAGAGTTTATCCCGGCACACAGTTCCACAATGTCGGCACACAGCACGAAGAATGGCTTATCTCTGTTGACAGTGAAGAAAATATTATGTGGAACCTTGCAAACGAAGATGCCTTTGATTACTATTGCGAATATCTTCTTGCTTCACTTAAAGAAAACGGCGTTACCGTTTACCGTCAGGACTTCAACTTTGCGCCTCTCAAGTATTGGCAGAAGGCAGATAAGGAATTTTATGACGGAAGAACAGGCATCTGCGAAAACCACTATGTCACCAATCTTTACAGATACCTCGATTATCTTTGCGAAAATATCGACGGACTTATAATCGACAACTGTGCTTCGGGTGGCAAACGACTTGACCTTGAGATGACTTACCGCAGCATTGCATTCTGGAGAAGTGACTATAATTGCAATATTCATCCCGATCTTTTCGAAGCTACTCAGTCACATACATACGGTATTTCATTCTGGCTTCCCATAACAGGTTCCGCTCTTTACATGCAGAACGAATATTCTGCAAGATCCGATATTATGCCGTTGATGCTCATGGACTTTTTCTCACACACCCATCCCGATTTCAGCTTCCATAAAGAGCAAAGGGAACTGATGGCGGGCAAATACTATCCGCTTGATTTCGGTAGCTTTGACAAGGATAAGATGCACGCTGTGCAGTACACTACCGAGGATGCTCTTGCGGGAACGGTATTGGTATACAAGCGCGCCAAAGTAACGGATACGGAATATACTGTTAAGCTCAACGGTCTTATATCCTCACAGATTTATACCGTTTATGACATTGATTATCCTGATAAAGTTTACACTTTAACAGGCGAAGAGCTTATGAGTGACGGTATAACACTTAATCTTCCTGAAGGCGAAAAAGCTATAATTCTGATGTTCAAAGCTGATTAAATTAAAAGTATTTTAATTAAATTTCTTGATATGCAGAAATAGTCTGAATTAAATTTAATAATTATTAAGTCACGTTTTATTATAAAGGTGTGAGCTATTATGGCAAAAAAGAGAATAGTTTCTGCTTTTCTTTGCGTATTGCTGATGTTTTCCTGTACCTTCATTCCGTCATACGCATCAGACAACCAGACCGATCAGGTGCCGTTTGTGATAAATGCATTTGAAGAATTTTCGGGTATTATCATCAGTCTTGTTGCAAGGTGCTGGAATATGATTACAGGCAAAAGCGAAACGGATATACCTGTTGCGGCTGTTAATCCGCCATCGTGGGCTGAATATAGCGGTGAACCCTCCGTTACCAACCCTGAACAGACGCTCAATGCCGAAACATGGGTAGCACAGGAAATAGCTTTTGAGAGCAGCACATCTTATGCAGATCCGTTTAACGATGTTGATGTTGATTTGCTCCTTTTCGGTAATGGCAGATTATATACAATTCCTGCTTTCTGGGACGGCGGCAATACCTGGAAGGTCCGTTTTGTCTGTCCGTCTGCAGGTACTTGGTATTACCAAACTGTATGTACAGACATTGATAACTCTTCACTTAATGAAAGAACAGGCAGGGTTATCTGTACTGAATACAGCGGTGAGTATGATATTTATAAGCATGGCTTTGTCACAACAAATGCAGGTAAAAAGTATTTTACTTATGATGACGGAACACCGTTTTTCTATCTGGGAGATACGCATTGGAGCCTTGGCGACGAAACGGTTGATATGGTAAAAACAATCTGCAAAAAACGGGATTCACAAGGCTTTACAGTTATTCAGAGTGAACCTATCGGTGCAAAGTTTGATTTTACTAACAGCATAACCGAAGACGATATGGAAGGATTTGCAGATTATGATGAGAAATTCAGAATAATTGCCAATAACGGTCTTGTTCATGCAAATGCTCAGTTTTTCTTCTCCTATTATATTGAGCCTCTGATTTCAAACAACGGCGGTTTCAACGGCAATGAGCCGTCTGATTTGGCAAAGGCTTACCTTGAAAAAGTCAGCCGTTACTGGGTCGCAAGATACGGCGCATATCCCGTTATCTGGACTCTCGGCCAAGAGGTTGACAACGATTTCTATTGGAGTGAAACAAACCATCCCGAATGGGGATTGGAAAACAACCCTTACAAGCTCGTAGCGGAATATATCGCAAAATACGATGCGTATGACCATCCGCTTTCAGCTCACCAGGAAAACGTTGGTTCAACATCGGTTTACGGTAACGGCGAGGGTGCAAGCGATAAATGTAAAATTTATTTTAAAGATGCAGACCCTTCATGTTTCAGAGATGTAAAAGCGCATAATTTCTATGCGACTCAATGGCATCCGTCCAAAACTGAACAGAGCGATTTCCGTATCGAAAAAGATTGCTGGTATAATTCACAGGGTAAGCCTGTTATAAATTATGAAGGTCAGTATTGCTATCTGTGGACAAAGAATTTCGGCTCACGAATGCAGGGCTGGACTGCATATCTCAACGGAATGTACGGCTATGGCTGGGGCGGTCACGATACATGGAGCTATTTAAATGTCTATGATGAAGAAAATGACAGTTCAGATGGTGTTGATACAATAACAAGCGAGGAAAAAATCAACGCAACATGGCAGGATTCGCTCGAATACGAAAGCTCATATCAGGTCGGATATATGCGCGAATTCCTTGAGAGTACCGAGTGGTATAATCTGATTCCCAGATTCAATAACAGAGCGTATTTTGTTCCCTGTAACAATGTTTACTATGCATATGCAAGTAATGACGATAATTCCGAAATAGTAATATATTTCTATTCTTTTACTGATGAATCTGTCGCACAGAACAACAACACAAAATTTTACGGCGGAATAAAAACCGGTACTGTCGGCAACCTTATTCCTGAAGCATTATATACATACCAATGGTTTGACCCGATAACAGGGGAATACTCCGAAGAATTCGAATTTACCGCTACAAGAACAGGCACGTATTTTATCGGTGAAAAACCGAAAGCAACAGATATGGCTTTGCTGATTCGTACTAACAACTGAATATGTTTATTGAGCCCTGATTAATTTCAGGGCTCTCATCAATTCCTGCATATATCAGCAGTAAGAAAAGAGATTGCTGCTGAAAAATTCAAATTAATAATTAAGATATTTATATTAACTATTGACAAATAAATTGAGAAGGTTTTATAATTAATCGTATCTTGAAAGGGGAGATTATTTTATGAGAGAAATTAACAGATCAGACAAACTTACGAATGTACATTCCGATATAAGAGGTCCTGTTTTTGTTGAGGCTATGAGAATGAGAAAAGAGGGTATTGATGTTCTTCGTCTGAACACAGGTAACCCGGCAACTTTTGATTTCAAAATGCCTGACAGCGTTCGCAATGCGCTTATTAATAATGCTGATAAGGCTGTTGCATACTGTGACCTTAAGGGTATGCCTGATGCCAGAGAATCAATTTGCGATTACCACAAGGGCAAAGGTATTGAAGGCATCACACCTGACGATGTTTTCATCGGTAACGGTGTAAGTGAGCTTGTTACTATGGCACTTACAGCCCTTCTCAATTATGGCGATGAAATTCTTGTTCCTGCTCCCGATTATTCTCTTTGGACCAATTCTGTATGGATTGCCGGTGCAAAGCCTGTTCACTACATATGCGATGAGGAAGCTAACTGGTATCCTGATATCAATGATATCAAGTCTAAAATCACTCCCAAAACCAAGGCTATTGTTATAATTAATCCCAACAACCCGACAGGTGCTCTTTATCCCAGAGAGATTCTTGAAGAGCTTGTTGCGGTTGCGCGTGAGCATCAGCTTGTTATTTTCTCCGATGAAATTTATGACAGACTTGTTATGGATGAACTTGAGCACATTTCAACAGCTACCCTTGCTCCTGACCTTCTTGTCTGCACAATGAACGGTCTTTCCAAATCTCATATTATCTGCGGTTTCCGCTGCGGATGGATGGTTGTCAGCGGTGCAAAGGAAAGCACTAAGGATTTTATCGCAGGACTTGTTCAGCTTTCAGCTATGCGCCTTTGTGCAAATGCTCTTATGCAGCTTGTTATTCCTGCTGCACTTAACGACCCTGAAAGCACAAGAGAAATGATAGTTCCCGGCGGACGTCTTTACGAGCAGCGTGAGGCAACCTGCCGTGAACTCGAAAAAATTGAAGGTATTTCTTTTGTTAAGAACAGCGCTGCATTCTATATCTTCCCGAAGCTTGACGTCAAGAAATTCAACATTACTGATGATCAGCAGTTTGCCATGGACTATCTTCACAGCAAAAATGTCATGATCATTCCTGGCAGAGGCTTCAGCTGGGATAAGCCCGACCATTTCCGTATTGTAATGCTGCCCGAACCTGAGAAAATTGCCAAGGCAATGCGTGACCTCGGAGATTTCCTCAAAGATTACAGACAGAACTAATCAAACGCTTCTATGAGCTGTTGCAGTTCGGATTCTGTTGCCACGTTGATTCCTATTTTCAGCATTTCCGTTTCTTCTGTCGGCAGGGAACTCAACGGACACTCAAGAATTTCCAGAGGTGTATTGGTTCCGAAATCAAAAACGGCAATTTTTCCTTCATAACTTTTTACAGTATACAAATAACCGGTAGTGTTTGTTTCACTGCCGGCTTTTTGTTTTTGGCTGTTTGCCTGAGTGCCGATTATCAATATAGCTGAGCACGCAGTTGCAATAATTGCGATAAAAGTCAATATTATACTTTTTTTCATTGTTGCCTCCATATAAGTTAATTGATAATATTGTTGACAAAATTTAATAAATATATATATCAAATTTAAAAATTACTCTTTATTTTTTTGAAAGGTATGATATAATAATATAGATTACTGTAAACTGACAGTTAATTTTTCTGTTCAACTCAGTTGAGGTGTAAATTCAATGGAAAAGAATACTAACAAGAAACCAAAGAAGGGTAATGAGAAAAATAAAGGTAAAATCAGCGTTAAGAAGATTTTACTTTATTCTGCATGCGTATGTGTACTGACTGCTGTTATTGTGTGCGGATATGTGTTTGGTTATATGTTTTCGTTCACATTTGGTGATGTTGCTATTGACCTTGACGAATATCAGGCAAATCAGAGCCAGACTTCGATTATTTACGGCTACGATGAAAACGGCGAAATATTCGAAATGCAGCGTTTACACGGTAAAGAAAACAGAATATATGTCGGTCTTGATGAAATACCGGATCATCTTCAGAAGGCTTTTATTGCTCTTGAGGATGCACGTTTCCCGAATCACAAAGGTGTTGACTGGATCAGATTTATTGCAGTTTTTGTCAAAGACCAGCTTTCAACCGGCGGTTCATCAATAACTCAGCAGCTTGTTAAAAACCTTACTGATGAACGAGAAGCAACTTTTGTGCGAAAGTTTAAGGAAATTTGTTATGCGCTTAACCTTGAACGTAACTTCAGCAAAGATGAAATTCTTGAAGCATATCTTAATACACTTTATCTTGGTGAAGGCTGTTACGGTGTTAAGACTGCGTGTGAAGTATATTTCGGCAAGGATGTTAGCGATATCACTTTAGCAGAAGCTGCATGTATTGCTTCTATCACTAAAGCTCCGTATACTTATGATCCGCTTGTTAATCCGGATAAAAACAAGGAACGCCGTGATGAAAAATGCCTTTTCTCCATGCTTGAAGAGGGTTATATATCACAGGAACAGTATAACGAAGCAATAAATTCCGAAATTATCTTTACAAACAGCGAAAATTATGTTCCTCTGATTGATGAAGAAGATGAAGAAATTCAGGAAGAAGAGGGATTCTGGAGTTTCTACGTAGACTATATCGTTGACTGCCTTTACGATCAGTTTATGACAGAATACGATATGACTGAGCGCCAGGCTACTCAGAAGGTTTATTACGGCGGACTTAAAATTTACGCTGCTGTAGATACGAGAATCCAGGAAATTCTTGAGGATGTCTACGAAAACCGTAAGACCTTCCCGAACGAGGCTGGCAGAGATGTTAAAGTACAGTCTGCAATGACTATTATGGATTACTCGGGCAGAGTTGTCGCAATATGCGGACAAGCCGGTGAAAAAACAGAAAACCGCAGCCTTAACCGAGCTTCCGCTTCTCCGAGACAGCCGGGTTCGTCAATCAAGCCCATTACTGCTTATGCCCCTGCTATGGAAGAGGGGATTATTACCTGGTCATCTCTTATACTTGACAGAGCATTTGCTTTTCAAGGTAGGCAGTGGCCGCATAACTACGGCGGCGGTTACGGCTCAGGCGCACGTGTAACCGTTCAGAATGCTCTTGCCCGTTCACTCAATACTGTTCCGGGACGTTTGGTATATCACGAACTCGGTCTTCAAAAAACCTACAATTATCTCACTGACGTGTTCAAGATATCAACCGCAGACCCGAAAGAGGATTTAGCTCCTGCTCCTCTTGCTACCGGCGGTATGTATAAGGGTATTACCTCTCTTGAAATGACCGCTGCATACGCTACTTTCGGCAACGGCGGTAAATACTTTAAACCATACTGTTATTACATGGTTACAAATTATGACGGCTCAACCGTTTATTTTGATAATACCAATCCTCAGGGCGAACAGGTTCTTAGCCAGGAAACATCTGAAATCATGTGTGAATTGTTGCAGACAGTTACATCGTCAAGTATCGGTACCGGTTTAGGTTACAAGGTAGACGGCTTCCCGACGATGGCTAAAACCGGTACAACAACAGATAACTATGACCGTTGGTTTGTTGGCGGAACTCCTTATTATGTTTCTGCTGTCTGGTACGGTTATGACCTTAATAAGTCTATTACCAATACCAGCGGTAACCCTGCAGGTAAAATATTCAAAGCTGTTATGGATGAAGTTCACGATTCTTTACCTGAAAAAGAGTTCCCGAAATCAAATCTCGTTGTTGAAAAGCGCTATTGTGCACGTACCGGACTGATTGCAGGCAGCGGTTGTTATTCTACAGCTATGGGCTGGTATTCACTTAAGAATTTACCGGCTACATGCACAGCCTGCTACGGACAGTCTTCGTCAAATTCCTCCGGTTCATCGTCACAGGTTACAGATACTCCGACAGAAGCTGAAACCACTTCTGCCGGCAGCGTTCTTGATTTCATTGGCGGCGATGTAATTAGTGATTTGATACCCATCGATTAAATTTTATAGAAAGTTAAAGAGAGCTGTTTTTTATAAACAGCTCTCGGCATTTATTGATTATGATTATTTTAGGCATTGATTACGGTGATGTCAGAACAGGCATATCAGTATGCGATAAATTTGAAATGCTTGCTGTTCCTGTTTGTGTGATCAAAGAAAGCTATGAACCCAAGCTGATTGATAGAATTTGTACTGTTATTTCTGAAAAAAAGCCTGAGCTCATTATTGTCGGCTTACCCAGAAATATGGACGGATCTCACGGATTCAGGGCTGAGGCATGCACGCAGTTTGCAAAAAATCTCAGTGATGCCTGCGGTGTTGAAACTAAAATGTGGGATGAACGCCTGACAAGCGTAATTGCTCACAAACAGCTTTACGCCACCGGCAAAAAAGAAAAAAAACACAAAGAAAATGTAGATGCAGCTGCAGCGGTTGAAATACTGCAGAGCTTTATTGACAGCAGAAAGTAAAAAGCATGATAAACAAACATTTCTTTTCGGCTAAAAATATTATATTAACACTACTTACGACTGTGGCATTCATTCTGCTTTGTATTCCTGCGTTTGATATGCTCGGCTCTATTCTGATGCCTGTTGTAATTACGGTTATAGGCAGTATGCTCATATCGTTTATTTTATGCCGATTTAAATTATATACGTTAATCGGTCTGTCACAGATTATATTCATTCTTTTTTGGATAATTTTAGCTATCGTAGAAGAAATACAACTGCAATTGAATGCAGGTTTTGTTTCATATTGGATTGAATTTTTTTATTTTGATAAGCTGTTGGTAATTGGCTGTGTATGGCTCAGCTCAACATTGTTAATCTGTTTAAACAGAATAACAAACGATAAAACAGATTCTTCTGAATTTAAGCAGTTTTTCAGATTATCATCTGTTGCGTTTCTTACTTTTTATTTTGTTTTATTATTATACTCCTTTGTTTTGATCAGGCTTAATGTGTGGGAATATCCGTTTAATTTTATTCCGTTCAGAACCGTAAAACATTATATTGAATACTTTAATAATGATCCGTATGAAGTGTTGATGAATATATTGGGTAATTTATTCTATTTTACTCCGTTGGGTTATATTCTGTCATATTTGGTGAAAAGTAAAAATAAAAAGAAAAGAATTGCTTTTTTGTCAGTATTTCCTGTTATTGCCTTCACTTTGCTTGAATTTTCACAGTATATTTTTCAAAACGGTTACTGCGAATTTGATGATATGTCAATGAATTCAATCGGCTTCTGGCTTGGCTGCCTGTTGTTGCCGCTATCAAATTCAATTGCTGAAAAGCTATCCCAAAACAGAATTAATTCCTTTTGGGGTTGATTATATTTTTCTTTATTTATTCATACCAATACTTTTGGGGTGAATAAAATAATGAAGAGAACGGCTGTTGTTTTTTTGGCATTTTTCTGTATACTGTCTGCAATTACATTATCAGTATTTATTTTTGAAATGACGGTTTCTAAACAATCTTCAGTACCGGTAATAAATGAAGGATTATTTATCCTGATTGATGCCGGTCACGGCGGAATGGACGGAGGCACAAGTGCGTCGGACGGCACACTTGAAAAAGATATAAATTTATCCGTTTCAAAAAAGTTGGATATGATGTTGAGATCTTTCGGTTTTAAAACCGTTATGCTTCGCACGGATGATTCGCTGATCGGCGATAATACTTTATCCACAATCAGAGCAAGGAAGGTTTCTGATATTAAAACACGTTTGCAGATAGCGCAAAGTTATCCGGATTCGTTGCTTATAAGTATTCATCAGAACCATTATTCGGTCGAAAAATATTCCGGAGCGCAGGTGTTTTATTCACCTAAAAATCCCGGCAGCAAGCTCCTTGCTCAGTCTTTGCAGGAAAGTATAACACAGGATTTGCAAAAGAATAATACGCGCCAAATTAAATCTGTTGGCACAGATATATACTTATTGTATAATTGTGATATAACATCTGTTATGGTAGAGTGCGGCTTTATGTCAAACCGCACTGAAGCAGAGCTGCTTAAAAATGATTATTATCAGAAAAAGCTTGCTTTTACGATTGCAAAAGGAATTTTAAATTATCTGGAGTGATAAAGTTGGCAAAATCTAAATCGCTTTATATTTGTTCGGCGTGCGGATACGAATCCGTAAAATGGTACGGTTGCTGTCCCGGATGCGGGGAATGGAATACGATGAATGAAGAAATTCTTTCTCAGGCCAGCACTTCACGCTCTTCAAATATTAAAACTGCAACTGCCCTGAAACTTGATGAAATACAAAGCGACAGGGGAGTGCGTTACAAAACCGGGCTTAACGAACTTGACCGTGTGCTCGGCGGTGGAATAGTAAAGGGTTCACTTGTGCTTTTAAGTGGTGATCCGGGTATAGGTAAATCTACGTTACTTCTTCAGATATGTCGTTATCTTAATCAAGAGCTAAACATTCTGTATATTTCAGGCGAGGAATCGGCTCATCAGATAAAGCTACGTGCAGAGCGTTTGGGCGTAAAAAATGACAGGCTTTCCGTGATGTGTGAAATTGATGTTCTTTCAATTGTAGAATATATCCGTCAGAACAAGCCGGATATAGTTTTTGTAGATTCTGTTCAAACGATGGATTATACTGAAGTTAATTCTTCACCGGGCAGTGTTACTCAGGTGCGTGAATCAGCCAATGTTTTTATGCGTGCTGCCAAATCATTGGGTATTCCCATTATTCTTGTAGGTCATGTTAACAAAGACGGAAATATTGCAGGTCCTAAGGTTCTTGAGCATATTGTTGATGCTGTGCTTTATTTTGAGGGTAACAGAAATTTTTCATACAGAATTTTACGTGCAGTAAAAAACAGATACGGCTCTACTAATGAAATCGGCGTTTTTGAAATGCGTGACAAGGGCTTATACGAAGTTGAAAACCCGTCACTTATGCTTATTTCAGGCAAGCCCAAAAACACAGCAGGTTCATGTATAGCGTGTACAATGGAAGGCTCAAGACCCATTATGGCTGAAGTACAGGCTCTGGTCACTCCAACGGGTTTCGGCAATCCCCGCAGAATGAGCACCGGTTTTGATTACAACCGTGTTGCAATGATACTTGCTGTTCTTGAAAAGAAAGCCGGTTATTTTTTCGGAACAATGGATACGTATATCAATGTTGTAGGCGGTCTTAAACTTGATGAGCCTGCCACTGATTTGTCTGTAGCTATGGCGCTTGTATCAAGCCTTAAGGATGTTGTTGTAAACGATGATACACTTGCATTCGGCGAAATCGGTCTTGCAGGAGAAATCCGTGGAGTTAACAACTGCGAGCAGAGATTAAAAGAAGCAATTCGTCTTGGATTTTCAAAGTGCATAATTCCACATCATAATCTCAGGAATCTCTCTGTTGATATTCAGGGCGATACTGAAATTATAGGTGTTCGCAATCTGCGTGAAGCATTTGAGGCCGCAAGCAAATGAACAAATACAGATTCATAACCAATCCCAATCTCCCTGAAAACAATGTATATCACGCCGTGATTTCACCGCAGTTTCCGCATTTTATAAAAGCTTTGCAAGGTTACGGTGTAAGTTCTGTTTTCGTTTCACAATGCAGCGATATACTCGGGCAGATTTCTTTTCACGCAGATATGCTGTTTTCATATTCGGGTAACGGTAGGTACATTACTGAAACATCGCAGATAAAACTGACAGAAAGCCTTGAAAGAATAGGCTTAACGTCTGTTTGCTGTGTTAATCTCTTACCGAAATATCCGTTTGATATTTTATTGAATAACTGTATTGTCGCCGACAAAATTATCTGTTGCGAAAAATATACTCCTGAAATATTAACAAACGGCAGAAAAACTGTTGATGTAAAGCAAGGCTATGCAAAGTGTTCCTGTGCCGTTGTTGATGAAAATTCAATAATAACTGATGACGAATCAATTGCCGCTGCATTGCTGCAGAACGGTTTTGATGTATTGGCAGTGCAAAAAGGTTCTGTAAAGCTGAACGGGTTTGATTATGGCTTTATAGGCGGTTGCTGTGGAAAAATATCAAAAGATACTCTGGCTTTTTGCGGCGATATTTCTACTCATTCTGATTTTATCAGAATTAATTCATTCCTTCGTGAACGCAGTGTTTATCCGCTGTCGTTAACAGAAGGTGAATTAACCGATATAGGCTCAATAATTCCCATTACGGAATACTGTTAAGCAGAGTTAAGCTTTGTTTGTATCAAATTGCAAATGAAGCTTAATTTTTTTGTTGCAATATAATATAATTAATGCTATAATTATGAAATTATAAGAATTATAAGGGGTTTAGTAATGAGCAGAAAGATCTGGCAAGTCAATAAGGTTGATAAAGCTTTGGCGGCTTCTTTTGCCGAAAGGCATAATCTTTTTGCCATTGCTGCATTGATTGCGTCATCACGCGGTATTGATACCGATGAAAAAATAAGAGCGTTTTTTTATGACGAAATCGACTTTTTTTCACCTTGGGACTTGCCCGATATGGATAAGGCGGTTGCAGCAATCTCGCAGGCACTTGAAAATTTTGACAGAATAGCAATATGCGGAGATTATGATGCTGACGGTATAACCGCAACTGCACTTTTGTATTCATATCTTGAAGAGCAAGGTGCTGACGTGATGTGCCGTATACCTGACAGAAGTGAGGGCTACGGATTAAAGAAGGAGGCTATTGATTATTTTGCCGAGCAGGGTGTCAAGCTTATAATTACAGTAGACTGCGGCATCAGCAGCATTGAAGAAGCTGAATATGCCGCACAAAAGGGAATACGCATGGTTGTAACAGACCATCACCTTGTAGGTGATCAATTGCCCGATTGTCTGGCTGTCATTGACCCGTACAGAAATGACTGCCATTGCCGTTTCAAAGCATTTGCAGGCGTCGGAGTTGTGTTCAAGCTGCTTTGCGCACTTGAGGGCGGAGATGCTGAATTTATACTTGATGCATACAGCGATATTATAGCTCTGGGTACAATTGGCGATGTTATGCCGCTTGTTGACGAAAACAGACTTATTGTACGCCGTGGTGTTGAAAAGATTAATGATTCTGACAGACCCGGCATCATTTCCCTTCGTGAAGCTGCCGGTCAGGGTGAAAAGCGTGTCACTTCAGGCTCACTTGCTTTTACCCTTATTCCGAGAATTAACGCAGCCGGCAGAATGGGCAATCCTACACGTGCGCTCAATCTCTTGCTCTGCGACGATAGTGCTATCAGTGACGATATAGCTGCAGATATTGATAACGCAAATGTTCTCCGCCATAAAACCGAAGTTGAGATACTTGCTGAAATTAAAGAACAGTTTAAGCTGCATCCTGAACGTGTATATGACAGAATCGTAGTTGTTGACGGTGAAGGCTGGCCAAACGGCGTTGTAGGTATTGTTGCAGCAAAGCTTGTCGAAACTTACGGTAAACCTGCCATAGTTATTGCACGCAACGGCGAAGAGGCAAGAGGCTCCGGCAGAAGCTTTGAAGGTTTTTCACTTTACGATGCTATAAAAGCATCCTCTCAATCTCTTGATCATTTCGGCGGCCATACGCTTGCTGCCGGTATCGGTCTCAAGAGTGAGAATATTGATACGTTCCGACGTGAAATCAACCGTTATGCGGCAACGCTTGAAAATGTATATCCTGTACTTAATATTGACTGCAAGCTCAATCCGGTTGCAGTCAATAACGAGCTGTTAAATGCACTTTCTACACTTGAACCCTTCGGCGCCGGCAATACTGTTCCCGTTTTCGGCTTATATTCAATGAAGATTGACGGTGTTCAGGCGGTCAGCGAGGGCAGACATATCAGACTGATGCTTTCTAAAGGTGATACAAAAATCAGCGCAATGCGTTTTGGTGTTTCACCGATTGATTTTCCGTTTAAAAAAGGTGACACTATTGATATTGCCGCCACCGTTGAAACTAACGAATATCTGGGTGAAATTCGTCCGAGTGTTCATATTAAAGCTGTACGCGGCTGCGGTATGGATGATTTACAGGTTCTTGAAGGAATTTCTCTGTTTGAAAAAATCAAGCGCAGAGAAATTCTTACACACGAAGAAAAGCGGGCTGCTTTTCCCGAGCGGGAATTTATGCTTGATATATTCAAATTTGTTAAAAAGTGCGGTTCGTGGTCTCATGACTGTGAAACGCTGTGCTTCAGATTAGGGGATAACGGTTCATTGCTTTGCAAGGTAGCCGTTTCGCTTGATGTTATGCTTGAGCTCGGTGTTTTGATCAAAGATGAAAATGGAGCAATCACTTTACCGGATACACCGGTTAAGGCGGATCTATCTTCTTCTCAGTTACTTGCTTATCTCAAAAGTTAAAAGGAGGTGTGTTTAATGATTGATAATAAAAATTTCGATGAAGTCGATGTCATGTATTCCGAACTTATAGAGCTTATTCGGAATAATTATTCCCCCGAAAGCATCGAAATTGTTGACAGAGCATTCACAGTTGCCAAATCTGCTCATGAGGGTCAGCTGCGAAAATCGGGTCAGCCGTATATTATTCATCCGATTTCAGTAGCAAAAATACTTGCGCAGATGGGTATGGATGCTGAATCTCTTGCTGCTGCAATGCTTCATGATGTTGTTGAAGATACAGATATTACAAGCGAGTATATTCAGAAACAGTTCGGTAAGGATATTGCCGCTTTGGTTGACGGTGTTACAAAGCTCGGTAAAGTTTCATTGGCAAATAAAGAGGAACAGCAGGCTGAAAACATCAGAAAAATGCTTATAGCTATGTCGCATGACATACGTGTTATCATCATTAAGCTTGCCGACCGACTTCATAATATGCGTACGCTCAACTTCATGAAAGAGCAGAAAAGGCGTGATATCGCCCGTGAAACGCTCGAAATTTATGCGCCTATCGCTCACCGTTTAGGTATCCGTCCTGTTAAAATTGAGCTTGAAGATTTAGCTATCAGCTATCTTGATGCTGTCGGATACAAGGAAATTGAGCAAAACCTTGCCAATCAGCTCACTCAACGCAATGAATTTCTTTCCGACATACGTGAAAGAATTATTGAAAACATTGCAAAATCGGGCATAAATGCAAAAATCGACGGCAGAATAAAGAGCGTTCACGGCATATACAGAAAGATGTATATGCAGAACAAGAATTTTGACGAAATTTATGATATCTATGCTGTCAGAATTATTGTTGATTCAGTTATTGACTGTTATAACTGCCTGGGTATCATACACGATATGTTCCGCCCGCTGCCCGGCAGATTCAAGGACTATATCTCAACACCCAAGCCCAATATGTACCAGTCGCTTCATACAACCGTTATCAGCAAAGAAGGTATTCCCTTTGAAGTGCAGATCAGGACATGGGAAATGCACCATACCGCCGAATACGGTATTGCTGCACATTGGAAATACAAGCTTAATATTTCCGGCGGTGCAAAATCATTTGATGAGCGTCTTTCGTGGGTCCGTCAGTTGCTTGAAAGCCAGGATGATGCCGGAAGTGTTGACGAAATAGTCAGTACAATCAAAAGTGACCTTGTACTTGACGATGTATATGTCTTTACACCTAAAGGCGATGTTATCAATCTTCCTATGGGGGCTACTGTTATAGATTTTGCCTATGCAATTCACTCAGCTGTAGGTAATAAAATGACCGGTGCCAAAGTTGACGGGCGAATTGTTCCTATTGATTATGAAGTTAAAACAGGTGAAATTGTTGATATAATTACTTCATCACAGCAGGGTAAGGGTCCGAGCCGTGACTGGCTCAATATTGTAAAAACAAGCGAAGCACGCAGTAAAATCCGCTCATGGTTCAAAAAAGAACGCCGTGAAGAAAATATCGAACAGGGCAAAGAGCAGATTGAGCGTGAATTCCGCCGTGCACTTATCCGTTTACCGGATGAGGAGCACGATACGTTTATGCTTAAGCTTGCCGAAAGACAGCGCTGCAAGACAATTGAAGATTTTTATGCAGCAATAGGATACGGCGGTATTTCACTCAGCAAAATCATGCCCAGAATAAAGGACGATTATTCCAAGCTGATTTCTTCCAAGCAGATCAAACTGCCCGTTGAGCCACCTAAAAAGCGCATTAAAAGCAGCGAAGGTGTTGTTGTCGAAGGGATTGACAACTGCCTTATCAAGTTTGCACATTGCTGCAATCCGCTGCCGGGTGATAAAATTATCGGCTTTATCACAAGGGGACACGGAGTATCTATCCATTCGCGTGATTGTACCAATGTTCCTAAAGATATTGAAACAGCTGCTGAGCCGTACAGATGGCTCAATGCGTACTGGGATAAGGATGTTAAGGAAGAATATAATGCTAACCTTCTTATCACCGGTATTGACAGAATCGGTATTCTTGCCGATATTTCCGTTATGCTCAGCAGTATACGTGTTCTTATTACAAATATCACTTCCCGTTCACTTAAAGACGGTACTTTTATTATGAGCTGCACAATCTTTGTTGACGGTATTGAACATTTGAAGAGTGTTATATCAAAAATCGAAAAGATTGACGGTGTATTGAATGTTGAAAGAAAATAACAGGTGAAGCCATGAAAGCAGTAATTCAGCGTGTCAGCAGCGCAAGCGTTGACGTTGACGGTAAAACAGTCGGTAAAATAGATAAAGGATATCTGATTCTCCTCGGTGTTGTTGAAGGTGATACTGAAAGGGAAGCTGAAGTTCTTGCTGCTAAGACAGCTAAGCTCCGTGTATTTGAAGATGAAAACGAAAAGATGAATCTTTCAGTAACTGATATAGACGGTGAAGTACTTGTGGTATCACAATTTACTCTTTGCGCAGACTGCAAAAAGGGTAACAGACCGTCTTTTACCGATTCAGCAGCACCCGATGTTGCCGATTCACTTTACCGGAAGTATTCGCAGTTGCTTACGGATAACGGCATTAATAGGGTCGAAAACGGCATTTTCGGCGCTGATATGAAAGTATCACTCGTCAATGACGGACCTGTTACAATAATCCTTGATACTGATATCTGGAGGAAATGAAAATGAATATTTTGTTTTTTCCGCTTGGCGATATAGGTGCCAACTGCTATGTACTTACTGATGAAGCAACAAAGCAGGCTGCAGTAATTGATCCCGGTATACCGTCCGATGAGGTAAATGATGCACTTGTTGGCTATGAACTGAAATATATTCTTTTGACTCACGGTCATTTTGACCATATATTCGGCAGCGATTCATTAAAACAGCTTTACCCCGATGCCAGGCTGTGTATTCATAAAAATGATGAAATCTGCCTTAATAACCGAGAGTATAATTTAATCGGTGAGGATTATTCCGGTACACTTCCCGTAATGACTGCTGACATAGCTTTAAATGACGGTGATGTGCTTGATTTTGCCGATATAAAACTTCGTGTGCTTCACACACCCGGCCATTCTGAAGGTTCTGTTTGTTTTGTAGACGAAAATAATAAACTTATTTTCAGCGGTGATACTCTTTTCTGTCTGACTGTAGGAAGAACGGACTTCATCGGTGGCAGCTTTGAAAAAATGATGGAGTCTGTCAAAAAGTTATCACTTTTTGATGATGAATTCGCAGTATATCCCGGTCATAACCGTTCGACAACTATCGGCTTTGAAAGAAAACGAAACAGATATATGAGGAAACTTTGATGACTGTTTTTATACTCGGGCACAAGTTCCATTTTGAAACCGAAAACCTGTGCCGAATGTTTTTTCCGAATGATGATATAAAGCTGGAATATGAATATTCCGATATATCAGGTGACCGTATTATAACCTCTATGACTGATGAAGACGGCAGAACCGTGCTTAGTTCTTTTGCATCAATCGGCGGTAAAACTGCTGAATATTCAGAATCAATTGATGTTTACAGCGATGATGAAGCGGAATATACGCTTGCTTTGTGCCTTTTTTGTGTATTGCGTGAAATTACCTGCTATACACCTGCTTGGGGAATGCTCACCGGCGTCAGACCGTCCAAGCTGATGAATAAGCTGATAGACGAATTCGGTGTTGATAGCGCAAAGGAATACTTTGAAAACAAGCTGCTGGTAAGTAAGGCGAAAACGCAGCTTGCCTGCGATGTAGCACAGATTCAGTCACCGATTATTGAAGAAAATAAGCCTAATTCATTCAGCCTATATGTTTCAGTCCCGTTTTGTCCGAGCCGCTGCAGCTACTGCTCGTTTGTTTCACATTCCATTACCGGAAGTAATGCAAAAAAGCTCTTTACTCCTTATCTTGAATACCTTGAGAAAGAGCTTGAAATAACAGGAAAAATAGCAGCGGAAAACGGACTAAGGCTTGAAAGTGTGTATTTCGGCGGCGGTACTCCGGGTATACTCAGCACCGAAGAATCAAAACGTTTAATCGATACAATAAAAAACAGCTTTGATTTAACATATTGCAAGGAATTTACTTTTGAATCCGGCAGAGCTGATGTCATAACAGAAGAAAAGCTGCTCACATTAAAGGAATGCGGTGTGGACAGAATAAGCATCAATCCGCAGACATTCGATGATAAAGTGCTTGAATCTATCGGCAGAAAGCATACAGCTTCTCAGGCTGTTGAAGCATTCAATCTTGCAAAGCGTATTGGCTTTGACAGCATAAATATGGACTTAATTGCAGGATTACCCGGCGATACAGTTAAAGGATTTAAAAATTCTGTCGACACAGCTATATCATTAAAACCCGAAAATATTACCGTACATTCACTTGCACTGAAACGTTCAAGTACTCTTGTAACACGTGATAATGCTGCGCTTGAGCAGGGGAATGCCGCTGCAAAAATGATAGATTATTCAAATGCCGCTCTGCTTGAAGCCGGATATGTGCCGTATTATATGTACAGACAAAGCCGCTGCGTCGGCAACCTTGAAAATGTCGGTTGGTGTCTGCCCGGAAAAGAGTGCAGATACAATATCTATATGATGGAAGAAATACATACCGTGCTTGCGGCAGGTGCCGGCGCTGTTACCAAGCTTAAAGCGTACGGTGAAAACTATCTTGAACGTATATTCAACTATAAATACCCTTATGAGTACAATTCCGGCTTTGAAACTCTTATGGAAAGAAAAAGCAGAATAACCGAGTTTTACTCTACATACAATTAATATATATTTTAATGGAGGTATATTATTGTGGCTGATGTTATAAATCTGCTTTCAGATATTAATGAGCTTGCTGTCAACGATACTGTTGGTATCATAACACGGGCTGAAACAAGATACGATGAGGCACTTAATTCAATTGTAGAAAAAATCGGTAAAAATCCTGATATTGAGATCGTTTTGCTTGCCGGACCGAGTTCATCGGGAAAAACCACTACAGCCAATAAAATTAATGAAAAGCTTCAAAAAACAGGTCATAAGGCGTATACAATATCACTCGATGATTTTTACCGTCACGCAAGCGAAGCCATTATTGATGAAGACGGAAAACCGGACTACGAAACCGTAAACGCACTTGACCTTGATTTGCTCAGAACGGTTCTCAACAGCCTTGTCAAAGAGCGCAAAGCTTCAATTCCGCAATATAATTTTGATACGGGCAGAAGAACAGACAATGCTTTTGAAATAGAAATTCTTCCCGGTGATGTAGTTATTCTTGAAGGTCTTCACGCTCTGAACCCGTTGATTCACGAATCGCTGCCCGATGAAACACTGCTGAAGCTATATATCAGTGTTTCCACACGTATTTATGAGGACGATTCAAGTGTACTGTTTACCAAGCGTGATTTAAGACTGATTCGCAGAACTGTTCGTGATTTTCAGTTCAGAAACAGCCCTGTGGAAAACACTTTCGATATGTGGGAAAATGTTCTTGAAGGTGAACAGAAATATCTTGCGCCTTACAAATACTGTGCCGATATTCTGATTGATTCCATTCATAATTATGAACCGTGTGTATTCAAAAACAGAGCTTTGGAGCTTTTTAAAACTGTCAGCGAAGATAGCGTGTGGTACAACGAAACACAGCGTCTGACTGAAAAGCTTATACAATTTGAAACTATACCCGAAACTTTTGTGCCGGAAACATCATTGTTACGTGAATTTCTCGGTAAATAAATTCTGTCTGATTAATAATAACTGAAAAGGATGTGCTATTTTGGAACAGGGAAAAACTACCGTAAAAGGTCAGTCGATGCTCAACGGTGCACTGATTCTTGTCGTAGCAACGCTTATTGTAAAAGTAATCGGTGCTATATACAAAATTCCGCTGACTGCCTTAATAGGTGAGGTAGGCAGAGGATATTTCAGCTCCGCTTATGAAATTTATACACCTATCTATGCTATTTCAATGGCAGGTCTGCCTGTTGCAGTTTCAAAAATGGTATCCGAAAGTGTAACCTTAGGCAATTACCGCGATGCAAAAATGATATTCCAGGTTGCAAAGCGCTTGTTCTTCATCGTCGGTGTTGTCGGTACGCTTTTGCTTATTTTAATTGCCTTTCCGTATGTAAAGCTTGGTCAGTGCGAAGATAATCTGTGGAGTATTCTCATGATTTCTCCGTCTATTTTCTTCTGCTGCATGATGTCTACATACCGCGGATATTATGAAGGCTTGCGAAATATGACACCAACTGCAATTTCGCAGGTTATTGAGGCACTTGGCAAGCTTATTCTCGGACTTGCTTTTGCCAAGGTCACAATGTCTTACGGTCTTAACCGCTTCAACAACGGTGAATCTGTTTTCGGCAAGGTATGCGCAACACAGGAAGAGGCACTCAGTGCTATCTATCCCTATGCAGCAGCTGCTGCTGTTTTTTCAATTACCATAGGCACTATAGCAGCATTGCTCTTTATGATTCTTCGCAAAAAAATCAAAGGCGATAATATAACAAGAACAATGCTCGTGAATTCACCCAGACCGAATGCATCCAATGAGATTGCCAAGGCTCTTATTACTATAGCTATTCCCATGGTTATCAGCGCTTTGATTACAAACGTAACCAACCTTATTGATAACTTTACTATCCGCACCAGACTTGCCTCAGCTGTCGCAAACAATATAGATTACTTCAAAACAGCATTTGCAGCTTCACTTCAGGGCTCGGGTACACTTGATAAAGATATCGGCACATATCTCTATGGCTGTTATTTTTCAGCACTTGATTTTAAAAATCTTGTTACTTCAATAACAATGTCGCTCGGTGTAAGTGCAATTCCGGCACTTGCAGCTGCCCGTGCTTTAAAAAATAAAAAAGAAGTTACATCGACAATCAACTCAGTTATTCGTATCTGTATGCTTGTTGCCGCACCTGCCGGTCTTGGAATAGCAGCCTTGGCTCAGCCTATTATGACACTTCTTTACGGCGGTACAACTGCCGAAAATCTTATTCCGATTTCTTCACCCATAGTTATGATATACGGTATAGGTACCTTTGTTATGGCTCTTTCAACTCCGCTGACAAACGTGCTACAGGCTATGGGCAGAGCTGATATTCCGGCAAAGGTAGTCGCTCTCGGCGCCATTATCAAAGTTATTTGTAATTTCATTTTTGTCGGTATTCCCGAGCTTAATATCTACGGCGCAACTATCGGTACGCTTGTTTGCTACACAGTTATTGTTTTGCTTAATCTTTATTTCACTATCAAGGTTTCAAAATGTAAAATTAACTTTGTTTCAACATTCGGCAAACCGGCACTTTCAGCTGCTGTGTGTGCACTTGCAGCATTCGCCACTCATGCTATATTCTCAAACATTCTGACCTTCGGCGATGCTTCAAGCCGTTTCAACGGACAGAACTTTGCAACACTTCTCGGTGTTGGCGTTGCCGTAGTTGTCTACGCTGTTATGCTGCTTATTATCAAAGGTATATCAAAAGATGACCTTTTAATGCTTCCGAAGGGCAAAAAAATTGCAAAAACCCTTGAAAAATATGATTTGATAGGTTAATATAGTAAATTGTGGAGTTAATGCCACTTTTTCAAAACGGAGCTGTTAATAATGATTGATAACTTTGAATTCAAAAGCAATTACAACTTCAATGACCTGGTCAATGTTGTTGCATTGTTGCGTGGTGAGGGCGGTTGCCCGTGGGACGCCGTACAGACTCATCTGACTATAAAAAAAGATCTGATTGAAGAAACCTACGAAGTTATCGAGGCTATCAACAAAGCAGATGACGTTCTGCTTTGCGAAGAACTCGGTGATCTAATGCTTCAGGTTGTTTTCCACGCACAGATAGAAACTGAAAATAACGTGTTTGACATTGATAAAGTCTGCGACGGAATCTGCAAAAAGCTTATTGAGCGTCATCCTCATGTTTTCGGCGAAGTAAATGTTGAAACCGTTGACGATGTACTGACAAACTGGGACGATATCAAGCGTGCAACAAAGGGTCAGAAAACAACAACTCAGGCTATGCAGGCAGTACCGCGTGAACTTCCCGCACTTATGCGCAGCACCAAAATCCAGAAGAAGGCTAAAAAAGCCGGCTTTGATTGGGACAATATAGATGGCGCATTGGATAAGCTTGAAGAAGAAATCGCTGAACTTCGCCAGGCTGTTGATTCTCAAGACGATGCGGCTTGTTTTGAGGAACTTGGTGATGTACTGTTTTCAGCCGTAAATGTTTCTCGTTTTATTGATGTTGATGCTGAAGAGGCACTGACAGCTGCAACAGATAAGTTTTTCAATCGCTTTTCAATAGTTGAGCAGCTTGCCGAGAAAAAAGGCATTGATATGAAATCTTCATCACTCGAAGAGCTGGACAAGCTTTGGGATGAAGCTAAAAAATGTTAATAATACTCATGTATTATGTATAAAATTAAATTATCGGAGGTTAAAACACAATGAACAAAAATGAACTCATCAGCGCTGTTGCTGAAAAGACAGGTCTTTCAAAGAAGGATTCAGAAAAGGCTATCAACGCTACTCTTGATGCTATCACTGCAGCAGTAGCAGGCGGCGAGAAGGTACAGCTCATCGGTTTCGGTACATTTGAACTTCGTGAGCGCGCAGAGAAGCAGGCTCGCAATCCCAGAACCGGCGAAACAATGACAGTTCCGGCTTGCAAGGCTCCCGCTTTCAAGGCTGGTCAGGCTTTCAAGAACGCTGCAAAATAAATTTTTAAAAATCGGCTGCCTTGACAAATTTGTTTAAGGCGGCCTGTTTTCATTTTAAGGAGTAATACGGAATGAGACTTGACAAATATCTTAAAGTATCAAGAATAATCAAAAGACGAACCGTTGCCAACGAAGTATGCGATGCTAAGCACGTTACTGTTAACGGCAAAATTGCCAGAGCTTCGCTTGATGTCAAGGTCGGCGATATAATTGAAATTCAGATGGGTTCAAATCTTTCAAAATATGAGGTTTTAAACGTCAGTGAACACGCAACCAAGGAAAGTGCTGCGCTGATGTTCAGACAGCTTTGAGGAGCATATTTTTCTTCTTTTTTGCATAACCTTGCAATGAAACATTTAAAAGGGGAGAGCAGAATGGAAGATAAAAATTTTAATTCTCAGCCGCACAGTCTGGTTCTTGAGGACAGAAAGCATATGACCCTTTCAGGTGTCAGGGATGTCGAAAGCTTTGATGAACAGAATATTATAGCAGTGACCTGTATGGGTGAGATTACAATTAGCGGCAGTTCGCTTAAAATCAACCGATTCAGTAACGATGTTGGTGAATTGGCTGTTGACGGCGAAATTTGTGCTGTTTCGTATTCTGACAATGTTCAGACCGAAGGCGGATTTTTCAGACGGATTTTCAGGTGAAGCATGTATATTGATAACACATTGTATCATTTGCGTGTATTTTTGCTGTCGGTCGGATTCGGATTTCTTACAGGAATATTTTATGATATTACCAGAATTGTCAGAAATAATTTAATTAAAAACAAGAAAGCTGTTTTTATTCAGGATATTTTATTTTTCTTTTTTTCGGCATTATTATGCTTTTTATTTTTACTTTCAGTTAATGACGGAAGATTCAGGTTTTATATTTTTGCAGCTGTGTTGTCGGGTTTTACTTTTTATTATTTTTCTGTAGGAAGGCTTATAATGACTGTAAGCCCCAAAATATTCAACCGGATTAAGCACTTTTTATTTTTTTCAGGTAACATAATTTCTTTGCCTTTTCGTTTACTTTTCAATTTATTTGTTAAAATTTGTAAAAAAACAGGAATTTCTTCTGGAAATTCTTTGAAAAAGTTTAAAATAAATCAAAAATCCTCTTGAAAATGAAAATAGTTTTGTTATATAATTAATTAGCTAAACACAGATTTACTGAATAAAAATACAGCAGGTGCAAAATGAACAACAAAAACAAAGGAAGAATCAGCATTGTTCTTGTTCTCGCTCTTGTCGCACTTATTGGCTATTTTATTATTAATTCGATACAACTTCGCATGGATATAAAAGAAAAGTCCGCACAGGTTTCCGAGTTATCGGAGCAAATAGCAGCTCAGGATAAGGAAAACGCTGATCTCGAAGAGATTCTTGACAGCGAAAATGCATCCGAATATCTTGAGCAATATGCGCGTGAGGAGCTTGATTACGTTATGCCCGGCGAACGTGTATATGCCAATTCGGCAAGTTGAATTTTTATTTAATTTTTAGAGGAGAACATGGGTTCTATGCAGATTGAAGTAGGGGCAATACTTGAGGGCAAAATAACCGGGTTAACTAATTTCGGAGCTTTTGTATCACTTGATGACGGAGTCACAGGAATGGTACACATTTCCGAAGTTTCCAATACATATGTTAAAGACATACGTGAGCATCTTTCTGACGGTCAGCAGGTTAAGGTAAAGGTTCTTGCTGTCAGTCCCGAAGGAAAAATCAGTCTTTCAATTAAACAGGCTACGCCTGTTGCCACGGAACAACGTGCTCAGGCATCTGTTCCTCAGCGTCCTCGACGTTCACAATCCAAACCTAATGTCTGGCAGGGTCAGCCTCAGAGTTCTTCAAACGAACCGGCTTCTTTTGAAGATATGATGGCAAAATTCAAACAGGTAAGTGACGACAAGTTTTCCGATCTTCGCCGCTCAAACGATTCCCGATACAGCCAGACTTCTTCACGCAGAGGTAACAGAAAATAATTTTTTGATAATATATGCGCCGCAAAGTATTCACTTTGGGCGCATTGTTTTTTGAGAGGTAAATTTCATGAGAGAAATTGATGTAAGTAAAATAACAAGTACCGTAGCGGCTCTGTGCGAAAAGGCAAACAAAACTTTGCCCGAGGATCTGACCGAACTTATTAAATTATCAGCTGATAACGAAAAAAAACCGATTGCTTGCTCAGTCATGAACGATTTGCTGTTAAATCTTGATGCAGCAAGGAAGCTTGATATTCCCGTCTGTCAGGATTGCGGTATGGCGGTTATTTTTATCAATATCGGTCAGGAAATACATTTTATCGGCGGAAACCTTGAAGATGCAATAAACGAAGGTGTAAGACAAGGATATAAAAACGGTTTCTTGCGGTGTTCGGTTGTTTCTGATCCGCTTATCAGAAACAATACCGGCGATAATACACCTGCTGTTATTCATACAAGAATCGTACCTGGTGATAAGGTTGAAATTACTGTTGCGCCCAAAGGTTTCGGCAGCGAAAATATGAGCTGTCTGAAAATGTTCACTCCTGCTGCGACACGTGAAGATATTGTTGAATATGTGCTTGACTGCGTTGTAAAAGCAGGCGGAAATCCATGCCCTCCGATTGTGTTGGGCATCGGAATCGGAGGCGATTTTGAACAATGTGCATTTCTTGCAAAAAAAGCTCTTTGCAGAAGTGTCAGTACAAGAAATTCAAATGAATATTATTCTGATATGGAATCTGAAATTCTTTCACTGGCAAACAGTTTGAATATCGGCCCGCAGGGATTTGGCGGAAAAACAACTGCATTAGCCGTCAATATCGAAACTGCACCGACCCATATAGCTGGTTTGCCGGTTGCCGTTAACTTCGGCTGTCACGTCACAAGACATATGACAGAAATCATCTAATTGGTGATTAGCTATAAAATTTTTGCATACCTATTTACAAAATATGTGCAAGATGTTATAATACAAACACAGACAGATAATTATTATACATCTTGTCTGATTATCCGTAAAAAGGGGATGTAACTATGAAAATCACAACTTTCGGTCGCAAATGCACAATCAGAGATTCTTTTAAGGATCATGCAGAGAAAAAGCTCAAAAAAATTGATCGCTTTTTCGGTGATTCAGCCGAAGCAAAAATTACAGCTACGGTAGAGAAAAATGTGCAGATTGTTGAAGTTACCGTTCTTAACGGCGGCATGGTTTTCCGTTCCCAGGAACGTGCTGACAATATGAACGATGCACTTGACCTTTGTGTGGATTCTCTCATCCGCCAGATTCGCAAAAACAAAACACGAATCGAGAAAAAACTTCGCAGCGGTGCTTTTGATGCCTTTGCAGAAGATGTCGCTGTTGACGAAGAAGCTGAGTTTGAGCTTGTACGCACAAAGCGGGTTGAACTCAGACCCGAAACTGTTGATGAAGCAATACTCAACATGAATCTTATCGGTCACAGGTTCTATATGTTCCTTAACGCCGATACCGGCAACATCAGCGTTGTCTATGTCAGAAATGACGGCGGCTACGGTCTACTTGAGCCGGAAATTGATTAAAAGAAATTTATTGACTATATTTAATATTTACTTTATAATAGTAGGAGCGGTAATACCGCTCCTATTTGATTATATTTTTGAAGGTATTTTATGCTTATTAATTTTTGTATTCCTTGTTTGCTTGGTCTTGAAGGCTTTATTGCTGATGAATTAAGACAGCTTGAGGCTCAGAATGTTCAGGCTGAAAACGGCAGAGTTCTTTTTTCAGGTGATGAAAATATTCTTGCCCGCATTAATATTTGTTCAAGATTTGCTGAACGTGTCCAGATTGTTGTCGGATCATTCACAGCAAAAACCTTTGAAGAACTGTTTCAGGGCACCAAGGCTCTTGAGTGGGAACAGTGGATCGGCAGCCGTGATGCTTTTCCTGTAAAGGGATATTCAATCAATTCCACACTTTTCAGTGTACGTGACTGCCAGGCAATTATTAAAAAAGCTGTTGTTGAACGCCTGAAAAATAAATACGGCATTTCCTGGTTTGAAGAAACAGGTCCTGTACATCAGATTCAGTTTTCTTTCAATAAGGATGTCGTTACGCTTTTGCTTGACACCTCAGGTGCAGGTCTTCACAAAAGGGGATACCGGCCTCAGTCAAACATGGCGCCAATCAAAGAAACACTCGCAGCTTCACTTTGTGCAGCATCACGTTTAAGACCGTATCATACGCTTTACGATCCTATGTGCGGTTCGGGTACTATTCTTATTGAAGGTGCACTGATGGCAATGAATATCGCACCCGGACTCAAACGCAATTTTTCATGTGACCGCTGGGAGCAGCTTGACCGCAGCATATGGGCACGCGAAAAAGAACGTGCGAGAGATCTTGAAAAGCGTGAATGTGATTTCTTCGCAATAGGATCTGATATATCAGCGGAAACGGTTGAACTTGCAAAGCTCAATGCATTGCAGGCAGGTGTTGCAGACAAAATAAAATTCAGTGTAGCCGATATTAAAGATTTCAAAGGTGAAACCGAGAAAGGTACACTTATTTGCAATCCGCCTTATGGCGAAAGGCTGCTTGATATAGAAGAAGCAAACAGGCTTTACAGAACAATGGGCAAGGTTTTTGAACGTAAACACGGTTGGTCATATACAGTTATCAGCCCATCCGAAACTTTCGAGCAGGAATTCGGAAGAAAAGCAGATAAACGCAGAAAGCTTTACAACGGCATGATTAAATGCCAGGTTTATATGTATTTTAAGTAAGGGGATTTCAAAAATGAAGCATGTATTTATTGTTAACCCGTGCTCCGGTAAGGGTAAAAACCGCTCTATATCAATTATTGTTCCGATGATTAAGGATTATTTTTCAAAAAACGACGGTGAATATGAAATTCACGAAACAACGGCACCTTATGAAGGAATTGATTTTGTAAAAAATTACCCCGTTGGGGACGATACAGTCCGTTTCTACGCCTGTGGCGGCGACGGTACACTTTTTGAGGTTGTCAACGGTGCATACGGCAAAGAAAATGTTCAGGTGGCAGTAATTCCGCTTGGTTCAGGTAACGATTTCATCCGTCTTTTTGGCAACAAAGAAGAGCTCATAAATGTTGAAGCACAGGTGAACGGCACACCGATTCAGCTTGACGTAATCAAGTGTCTTGGTAAAATCGCCATAAATCAGTGCTCAATGGGTCTTGATGCAGAGGTTTGCGCAGGTCAGGCTAAATTTAAAAAGCTGCCTTTCCTCAACGGCGAGGCTGCATATACCGCATCACTGCTGTATTCCTTCATCGGCAAGATGAAGAGCACTTTTACAGTGCAGTTTGACGATAATGAACCGTTCACGGCACCAACACTATTCTGCTACTGCGGTAATTCCCGTTGGTACGGCGGCGGATATATGGCAGCTCCTCATGCAATGCCGGATGACGGTTTACTTGATTTTGTTCATGTAAAGAAGAACATGATGAGAATAAAGCTTCTTGGCCTTATTAATAAATATAAGCGCGGCGAGCACCTTGACTGGGATATAACCACATTTAAAAGAGGTAAAAAGATGGTTATTCACAGCGATAAACCTGCCGCTGTCAATATTGACGGTGAGTGTGAGTATGTAACAGACTGCACCTTTGAAATCGTAGAAAAGGGCATAACCTTTGTTGTTCCCACTACCTCATGGTATTTTGACAGAGTTGAAAAAGGAATCATCTGCGACCATAAGCCGATGAAATAATATTAATACTGCTTGTTTTGCGGCTTATGATGCGTATACTGTCATAAGCCGTATTTATCTCATACAGGAGGCAGATATATGGATATTTATGAAGCAATAAAGCTTCGCAAGAGCGTAAGAAGATATAAGGATATTCCTATTGAAAATGACGTTCTTTCTGAATTGAACGAAGAAATAGCTCAGTGTAATAAAGAAAGCGGTCTGAGCATTCAGCTGATAACCGATGAGCCCGCTGCTTTCAGCGGTGCCAAAGCGAAATACGGTCATTTTTCAGGTGTCAGAAACTATATCGCACTCATCGGCAAAAAATCGCCTGATTTAAGCGTAAAATGTGGCTATTACGGAGAACGGATTGTTCTGAAGGCACAGCAGTTAGGGTTAAACACCTGCTGGGTAGCGCAGACCTATTCAAGGCAGCCCGATGTATTTAAAATAGCTGGCGGTGAAAAGCTGACAGTTGTTATTTCCGTAGGCTACGGAGAATATCAGGGTAAAGAGCGCAAAAGTAAAATACCGCATGAAGTTAGCAATGTAACGGACAGTTCTCCTGCATGGTTCAGAAGGGGAGTTGAAGCAGCTCTGCTTGCACCAACAGCGCTGAATCAGCAAAAATTCTATTTAACGCTTAATTCGGATGGTACCGTAACACTAAAAGATAAGATCGGCTTTTATACAAAAACCGATCTCGGAATAGTAAAATATCATTTTGAGGTTGCTGCCGGAAAAGAAAACTTTACTTGGAAATAAATTAATTTTTCTTTTCCAGATATGCTGCAGCAATCGTACCGACGGCAACGACAGCATTACACGGCCGCAAAGCGGTTAACAGCTCAAAACTCAGCTCTTTAGCCACGTAATAAGATGATGTAGCTTCTGCAAAATAAAAAGCTGCTGCTGAGCAGATTATAATGCTTAAAGAAAAAACTATATAAAATACAATCATATTTTTAGTAACTGTTGAGGATTTACAGAATGTTTCAATAATGTTCTTCAATAATATCACCGTGTTTAATGATAATATATATCAGAGAATTATTCAAAGGCAAATTGTTACCAAGGAAGTGTCTGCCATGCAAACAGGTATGTCAAGCGCCTGCTTCTATCCGCTTGAAACCGAAAAATCCGTGAGACTCTGCGGCGAAATGGGATTCAAAAACATCGAAATATTTGTAAATGCGCCTTGTGAATTAAGCGGAAATTTACTCAGTCAGATTAAAAGAGAAATATCGGATTTTAAGTTGAATGTTGTATCTGTTCATCCTTTCACATCGTTTGCAGAGTCATTTACACTTTTCGGCAGCTACAAACGCCGTGTTGATGATACTATTGAGCTTTATAAGCACTTCTTTAATTTTTGTAACGAAACAGGTGCTGAAATCCTCGTGCTTCACGGTGCAAAATTATTGCATACAGCAGACGGTGAAGAATACTATGACCGCTTTGCAAGACTGAGAAACACAGGAAAAGAGTTTGGTGTAACTGTTTCGCAGGAAAATGTTGTTAATTACCGTTCCGGAAATGTTGATTTTATAAATAAGATGAACAAATATTTAAACGGCGATTTTGCTCTGACTCTTGATTTGAAGCAGTGCCGCAGGGCAGGGGAATCACCGCTTGATTTTATAAATACCGTCGGTGAAAAAATAGTCAATGTCCATATAAGCGACGGAAATGCGCAGCGTGACTGTATGCCTCCGTTTGAAGGAGATGTTGATTTTAACGAAATCATTACTGCTCTGAAATCAAAAGGATATAACGGCAATTATCTTATTGAATTATATAGTGATTGCTACAGCGATAAATCACAAATAATCGAAGCAGCAGAAAAATTTGACAAAATATTGTTATAATGATATACTTTTAAAGTAAACCATACTATAACTTGATTTAGGAAGTGATTTTGTGAAGTGCCCGTTCTGCGGATACGAAGAAAGCAAGGTTATTGACTCCAGACCGACTGATGAAGGCGAGCGTATACGCCGTCGCCGTGAATGTATCCAATGTGCAAAAAGATTCACAACGTATGAAATAATCGAAAGTGTTCCGATTATCATTGTGAAGCGTGATAAATCACGTGAACCGTTTGATAAGCAGAAACTTTTCAACGGCTTGCTCAGAGCTTGCGAAAAACGACCTGTTTCATTGGCTCAGATTGATGAAATCGTAAACAGTATCGAATTCACTATCCAGAATTCGCTTGACCGTGAGGTTACTTCTGTTTATATCGGTGAGCTCGCTATGGATAAACTTAAAGCAATTGACGAAGTTGCATATGTACGTTTTGCATCTGTTTACCGTCAGTTTAAGGACATAAATACGTTTATGAACGAGCTTTCAAAGCTTCTTAATGAAAAATAATACTATTGAGCCGGTTAAATGAACAGGTCCGTTAAAAACGGACAATGAAAAAAAGAGCCCCCTATGGTAGAATTAAAGAAACTACCATAGGGGGAATTTTTATGCCAAGAGAGTATAGACACATAAAGCAATATGAAACAGAGATATTAGGTTTGAAAAAGCAGGGATTAACAGAAAGAGAAATCGGAGAAAAGTTAG
>JAZSND010000053.1:0-11676 GCA_045536235.1 Acutalibacteraceae bacterium
CGAGTGTAACGAGCCTTTATCGTAATTTCATTTTTGAAATTATAGGGAAGATTCCCCCTCAATGTGCGGAAAATTAAAGTAAAGATATTGTTACTTTTGTCATGCGTTACAAAAGTAACCAAAAGAACTTCTGGGGTTATATGCACTACACTACGGCTGACGAGAGTAACTCCGCTCGGCAGACAGAACAAAAAATATTTTGTTCTGCTGCTATAACGGCTATTAAAGCAATTCTGACTTTTAAGTTTGCTATACCGCCTATGGTTCCCTCGCTCAGATAAATGAGCAAAGTTTCATCTCGTCAGCCTGTTCCGTTCAAATTCACAGCATCTTTAATTTTTAAAAGCGATATTGCTTTTATGCTATTTAATCTCCGCCGTTGATGCCTTTTATTACTTAATAAAACTTTTCAATAGGCGGCATATAAGGTGCGTTTCGCACCAACAAGCTGTAATTTGTCTTACGGCATGATTTAATTTTTACAAAACACTATATGCTTCGCTGAATTATAATTCATCAAACAAAGCAGGTGAATATTATGAGTACAAAATCACTTACCCCTGAAAAGCTGAAAAAGCAGCAGCTTAAACGGGAAAAAGAAATAGCAAAATGGGAAAAAGAAAAGGCAAGACCCAAAAGAAATATGTACTTCGTGTACCTTGTTTTTATTATTACCCTGATTTATGCTACAGACGAAATAGCATCACAAATCGGCACCCTGATGAAAACGGAAATCGCAAACGACCTTTTCGCGTCCTTTGGAGAAAGCTCGGTAGGTCTGCTTGACATACTGTCGCTGCTTGTTGTTCCTTTCCAGGCTATCGGCTTGCTTTACAGGCCGCTTGCTGACCGCTGGGGACGCAAAAAATTCCTTATCATAAACACCTTTGGCATGAGTTTTGCCATGCTCGTGATTTTCCTTTCAAATAATCTTTTCCTCTACTTTGCCGGTGCGTGCCTTGTTCAGTTTTTCATTCCGCATGATATGCACGTTGTGTATATAATGGAATCCTCACCGTCAAAGCACAGAGCAAGGGTATATTCCTCAATCAAATTTGTTGCCAACATGAGCGTTATGCTCGTTCCGCTTTTAAGGCGCATGTTAATGGCAGATGCTTCACAGTGGAGAAACGTTTACTTTATTCCCGCCGTTGTAGGCGTTATAACCTGCTTTATTGCGCTGCTCACCGCACGTGAAACCGATTCATATATTGACTCACGCTTGGCTTACCTCAGAATGAGCGATGAGGAACATGCAGCACTCAAAGCAGAAAAGAACACCGAAAGCAGCCAGGGCGGCCTTATACCCGCACTTAAATTTGCAGTAAAGCACCGGCAGCTGCGCTGGCTTTACATAACATCTGCCTTTGCAAACTTAGGATTCATCGGCACAATCAACTACCAGGTTATCCTGTCCTACGGCTATGCACAAAACTATGTAGCAAACGGAATTTTCGCCGCTCTCGGTGATGAGGTTATGAACGCAGTCAGCATCGGCCCCGTTACAACAGCACTGTTCATGTTCCCTGTAGGCTGCTCTGTTGCGCAGGTAATTATGGGCTTTATCTCCGACTCAAAGGGCAGAAAAGCTGCCGCAATAACAACAGCGGTCAACTGTCTGCTTGCTTTCCTTGCGTTTTCAATCGGTGCAAGAATGGCATGGAATCCATATGTTGTCGGCTTCCTGTGCGGCGCATTCATCGGCAGCTACTATTCAACGAACGATGTTTTAATCATGATGATCGGCGAATCTTCACCGACCAACCTGCGTTCTTCCACCATGTCTGCTCAGTATATCGTTACCGCAATCGGCGTAGCAGTTTCCTACGCAATAAGCCTGCCGCTGATTACGCTGCTGGGCAACAGCGTTACCGGCGCAGTTTCCTTTGCTCTGCTTGTCCCCGGCTTTATCGCCGCATTCTTTGCACTTGTCCGCAAAACAGCCGACACCAAGGGCATCGACATAGACACAGTTACAGGCTCAGAGTGGGATTAAACTGACCAGCCCGCTAAAAAAGCACTTGCATTAAGCAAGTGCTTTTTGTTACGTATTATCCTTTATCAATAAATTGTACAGCGTCGGATTAACATTGAATTCTTTTACAGCTGATTTAACCTCTGCCAGTGCTTTTTCCTTTGCCTTTTTAGTCTGCTGAGGATTATAAACCGCACGGATGAGTATGTTCTTGGGAGTATGAGCAAAATCAATAAACTCCAGCAGCTGTGTTTTATATCCGCAATATTCAAGTAGATTGCCTCGGACTGCATCTGTCAGCAAGGCAGAAAAACGTTCCTGAATTATTCCGTACCGTGTTAAAAGCGACAAACTGTCCGTTGAAATCTGTTTGTTCAGCTCATGCTGACAGCAGGGAACAGAGAATATCATCTTAGCACCCCAGCTGACCGCATTATAAAGCGCATAGTCCGTTGCCGTATCACAGGCATGAAGAGTAATCACCATATCAACATCAAACGGACACTTAAAGCCGTTTATATCGCCCAATTCAAAGCGCAGATTCCCGTATCCGTACTTTTGTGCCGCCTTGTTGCATTTTTCAATGACATCTTTTTTCAGGTCCAGACCGATAATCGTGGCATCAATCGACCTGATAACGGTAAGATAATAATAAACAATAAAAGTGAGATAAGATTTACCGCAGCCGAAATCAATAATATTGAGCTTTTTGTAATTGTGCTGGCGGATAGAATCGTCAATCATTTCAATGATGCGGTTAATCTGCTTATATTTATCGTACATGGACTGTACGACTTTTCCGTCTTTTGTAAATATGCCCATATCCACCAACGGTTCAATGATTTGACCTTCGGGTAAAAGATACTGCTTTTGCCTGTTATGAGTGTTTACCTGACACGGCTGCCGGACTTCGGTCTTTTTTTCTTTGTAAAAAATCTTTCCCTTTTTTGAAACGGTTATGTAAATCTCCTTATCATCTGTCCACGCATTAAGCTGCTGAAAGTTTTCAGCCATGAGCTCAATGCAGCGCCCGGCAATTTTATCCGGCTGCACGTTCTCGTGAAACACCTGTTTTTCGGTGTATTTGGCAATCTGATAAAATTTCGGCATCAGCACAACCGTGATTTTTTTGTACTCCGACTGTTTATTGGCAGGCTTACTTATAACCATTTTCTGAACGGCATTTTCAAATATCCTGCACATACATTTTTTAAGCTCAGGCATAATGTGCCTCCCTGTAATTCAATACAATCAATATATAAAATAATATCAATCATCCTTTTAAAAGTCAATCCGTGTATTTTTCAGATTATATAATAAAACCAAATAAATATAAATTTCTCTTGACAAAACGTCAGTTTTGAATTAGAATAGTTAGTACTGTGGGATTAAGCGGTATCGCTCCCGCCTCGGTTGTCCTCGCCGTGTAAAAATCAGAGGATATATTTTAATATGCGGGTATGGCGGATTTGGCAGTTTCCGACCGAGTGCCGCCTGTGGCGGATACAGCGAGGGAAGGAAAGGCGCAGCGGTCAAAATTGTGCGAAGCTGTATGCTGAGCAAACAATTTTGGGCACCGCAAGAGTCACGCAGAACGCGGCTGCCGTACCACACAACAAGTCAATATGCGGGTATGGCGGAATTGGCAGACGCGTTAGATTCAGGTTCTAATGGTCGCAAGGCTGTGCAGGTTCAAGTCCTGTTACCCGCACCATAGTGAGTATTCATAACACAAGTGAATACTCACTTTTCTTTTTTGCATTTCCTCATGGTTAAATTTAATATGATTTGTTATGTATCGAGCAGGTTTTGAGCCTGCTCTTTTTTGTTATGCCGTAAGGTATTCCACGGCAACGCCTTGTCTTGCTTCAAGGACTATGTTTTCATCCTTGACGGGATTTTCAATCACTCCGAAAAAGCGGTAGTGAATAATAATTCTTTGCGTTCTGTTTTTACCCTTACCTTCAATGGAGTAAACTTCAATCTTCTCAATCAGCTCATTCAAAAGTGCAGGCGTGAGAGTTTCCATCTGCATAAACTTACGGACAGCTGTTGTGAACTGTTCTTTGCTTGTGCGCAGATTTTCTGTTTCGGCAAGTTCATCACGGTATTGCTTGATTTTAACTTTCAGTTCATCTCGCTCTGCTTCGTATTTCTGCGAGAGTTGCATAAAGCTTTCTTCATTTACAATTCCATTGATATGTTTCTCAAAAAGCTTTTCGTACATCACTGCAACCTCTTTTGTTCTCGCTGTAGCCTTATCAATACTCGTTTCAAGAAACTTTTGCTGATTGAGTATGCTTTTGTTGGTCTTGGCTTCAAGTATATCCGCAAAAGCTTGTTCATCCTCAGCAAGAAAACTTGCAAGGCTTCTCAATTCAAGCATCATAATTTGCTCCAAAGAGTCAGCTCTGACGTAATGTGTCTGTTCACAGGTACCCCTGTGACCTTTGTAGTTGGAACACATAAAATACTTGATGTCGGTGTTCGGGTGATTGACATTAAACCATAAAGGACTGCCGCAATCTGAACAGTACAACAAACCGCAAAACATATTCTTTTCGGCATGTTTGGGATTGGGTGCTCTGCGTTTTGCCTTTGCTTTCATCTTCTGAACAGTTTCAAAGGTATTTCTGTCAATAATCGGTTCGTGAACATCCTTAAATACTTTCCAGTTTTCTTCGGGATTTGGTATTCTCGTTTTGTTCTTGAAGTTTTTGGAATAAGTCTTGAAGTTGATAATATCACCGCAGTATTCCTGCTGAGCAAGTATTTTCTGAACTGTCGATTTGTTCCACTTATGCGGATTGGTCTGTGTTTTCTTTCCGCCTTTCTTAAGACCCTTGCTTTGCCAATATGCCATCGGGACCAGCACTTTATTTTCCTGCAATATTCGGGCAATGGTTTCATTTCCTTTACCCTCAATACACATTGCAAAGATACTTTTAACAACTTCCGCCGCTTCAGTATCAACAATCCATTTCTTTTTGTTGTTCGGGTCTTTCATATACCCGTAAGGCGGTTGAGATAAAGGCTCTCCGAGATTACCTCGGATACGATGTGAACATCGGACTTTACGACTTATGTCACGTGCATACATTTCGTTCATTATGTTTTTAAACGGTGCGATTTCGTTGTCGCCGTCGTTACTGTCAACTAAATCATTGACAGCTATGAATCTGATGTTGTGTTCAGGAAAGAAGTTGTCCGTATAATGACCAACCGAAACATAATCTCTGCCCAGACGGGATAAGTCTTTAACAATTACAGTTGTTACATATCCCATTTCAATATCTTCGAGCATTGCCTGAAAACCGGGTCGGTTGAAATTAGTTCCTGTGTAACCGTCATCAACATAAAACTTGGTATTGGTCAGCTTCAAGTCCTTTGCCTTCTGAGAAAGCAATTTTTTCTGATTGGCTATGGAGTTGCTCTCCTTGTCTGTACCGTCATCTCTTGAAAGACGACAGTACAGAGCCGTAATTCCTACATTGTTTGACTGCATTAGTCCTCCTTTCCGGCAGTCGAACATACATATTCCGCTTGTATTGTATTTTTATCTTCGTCAGTTGTCAAATGTGCGAAATCGCTACCGATAAATTCTGATAATTTTTCTTTCATAGTTTTGTGTTCTGTTTTGCTGAATCGGGATGAAACAATATATCGGACACCGTTGATGACATATTCATTTGCATCAGCTTCACTTGTCCTGAGTTCTCCACGGGTGTCGCCGATTATTTCAATAAACTTTGATTTTATAATTTGCCAAAATCTCATCATCTTGCCTCCCGATTTCTCTTTTTCTGTAAATACTTTGCATAATATTCACAAGCCTTGATTATGAACTCTTGCAACTGTCTTTCATCAGCTTTCGGAGAATATTTCTGTAACCGTTCCATAGACATCTTGAACATCGGTTTTTGATTAGCTTTCTCCTCGTTCATAATATTGTTAATTGAGTTTTCGTTCAGTTCTCCCGATTGGAATAGTTTTCGCATTCTGTTCGCCTGAGAATATGACGGAGTACATTCTGTTTCCTCAATTATTCCCAATAATTCATACTGTTTGGAATCATCAAGATACGACAGTTCAACTGCAACGGAAAACGCAATTTTGTTTTCGTCTACCATTTTAAGCAGTTCAGGTATAAGCATAGTCAGGCGGATATATCTTTGTACCTGCCTGCCGCTGTCGGTGTCGGACACGCTTTCTCTTGACTTGTGGACAGCTTGTCCACAAGTTAAATCTGTCCTCTTTCCTTGTGCTTTCAAAGCGTCAAGCTTTAGCTTGTATGCCTTGGCTTTTTCGCTCGGTAAAATATGTTCTCTGTGCAGGTTGCTGTCAACCAGCATTATCATTGCATCTTCTCTGCTTACGTCACAAATGGTAACGGGAACGGTTTCAAGATTCAGCATACGGGCGGCGTGTAATCTGCGGTGTCCCGATATGACTTCGTATTTGCCTTTCTCCTCCGTAGTTCTGACAACAAGTGGTGAGATAATACCATTCTCACTTATGCTGTTAAGCAGCGATTCTAATTCTTCGCCCTCACGGATTCGGTAAGGATTTTCATTAAACGGTAAAAGATTGTTGATATTTACTTTATCAATTTTCATAATTTGACTCCTTTCTTTTTCTTACGCTTTATGTCGTAAGATACATAATTTGCATTCATTAAAATATTCAATGTTTCATACACAAGTTCTGAAGAGTTGTTTGCCTCTGTTCCTTGGAAAAGCAAAGCTCCCATATTTGTTGCGAGTTTACCCAAGGTAAGTTCAAGCTGCATACAATCATCCGAAGGTTTTTCCTGTATCGGATAACCCTCAACGATAATGCGTATCATCTTTTCTTTCGGAAATATGCTTTTGCTTGCCATTTCATTGATACGGTCAAATTCCATGTTTGTAACTCTTACTGCAATTCTGTTATTTCTGTTTCTCATGGTTAATCTCCTTTGTTAATTCATCATTGATTTTTGTCATAAGTATTTGCGTGTCCCAAATAACTTTTCTGAACATCGGGACATCAAGAACCTTGCTGTGCCAGGCACGGTCAGCAACAACTCGAAATCGTTCGACAAGCTCGGTTGCCTCACGGGTAAATTCGTAGTAATTAATATTCACAGTTGGTTTCATAACCGTTTCATTGATACATCTGCGAACATACTGCGAGCGAGTTATTCCTGCCAAGTCTGCTTCTTCATCAAGGTCTTTTAATTCTTCATCGTTCAGATAGAAGAATATTGTTTTGCTGTATTTCATTTCTACCTCCTTTCTGCGGGTTTTAGGGGTGCAGGTCTCCGGTGGAGACCTTTGAATGCATTTTGTATTCAAAAGCACCGACCGAGCCGGCAGGCGAGAAGTCCCTAACAAGTGGGATTTGTATGCACAAATCCAGTGCTTGCTAAGACTGATGCCACGGACAAAGCCGTGGTTTTGTTTTGCCTTTCGGCGGGTATTAAATCATAGACATCAACTCCTTAATTTTTTAAATGAAGGGAAAAACACCTTTCACTTATTTGAACAAACACCCCCTAAACGTACACCCCAATTTGGCTGTTTTTGGAAAAGTTCATAAAGATTTTAAAAAAGCCCTTCACTATGTATGAACTGGGAGAGGGCAAAATGTAGGGTGTTTTGCAAAAAAATTTAAAATACCTCTCACTTATTTGCACTGGGAGAGGGCAAATTGGGGTGATTTTTCAGAGAAAATTTAAATATCCGTTCACTTATTTGAACAAGCACCCCCAAAATGGACACCCAAAATTCGCTGTTTTCGGAAAAGTTCAAAAAGTTTTTTAAAAATACCCTCCACTATATATGCACTGGGAGAGGGCAATTTGTAGGGTGTTTTGCAAAAAAATTTAAAATAGCCTTCACTTATTCCCGCTGGGAGAAGCCATTTGCACACCCAAATTCTGAATTGTTTACAAAGAGTTTAAAAATACCCTTCACTTATTCCCACCGAGAGAAGACATTTGTACGCCCTAATTCCGAAATATTTACAAAGAATTCAAAAAGTCCTCTCATTATGTTTGCACTGGGAAGAGGCAAATTGGGGTGATTTTTCGAAAAGAAATTTTCAAAAAGTGTAATTGTGACGGCAAAAGTGCCGTCACAATTACAATAATTATTCCGTGTTATCTGTAGGACGACGGCAGAATTGCCGTCACAATTTTTTAGGTATCAAAAAATGCCCTCCCAAAAATCGGGAAGGCAAAAAAGTTTCGTTTTATTTAGATGCTATGTTTTGGGTCAATTTTAATCGGTCTGAATCGTGCGGAATTAACTTTTGTCGAATGGATTTTGTTTTTACGATGAATTGGCATTTAGAAAAAACTGAACAGATAAAATTAAATTTTCAATGGTTTACAGTATATTTATAGATAGAAAAAATCTAAATTTCAGGTCAAAAAAACAAAAAGCTGTGTTTAAATTATTCTTGACAATTTATCGGTTTTTATAACACAAGCAGTTCTCCGGTAATACATATTCTATATTTCGTACTCTAATATATTTCATCAGACACAGAGAAATACATAATATCAAATATCATTGAAGATTTCTATTACGGCAACATCTTGCGGATGTTTCCTGCTGTTTTTGATCAGACTGTTCTGTTACACAGTTTCTTCTTTTATTATTTTGCCGTTACTGTCTGTGAATATGAGCTTAATCTCATCTTGGTTAAAAATATATCCGCAGCCCGCAAAATAATTTTCATCATCCTTTTCAACTGTGCTGCCTATTACCACAGGGCTTATACTCCCGTTAGTGTTCCACTCAGTATTTTCAGGATAATAGACGTTGAGTTCGTGTGCATGGCCGCAAATCATAACCTCAGGCTTAACATTCTCTCTTAAAAGTCTTGCCCATTCAGCGAAAATATCCTGCTCTATATCAAAAGGAGGGTTATATCTGTGAGTAAAGGCATTGTGAGAAATCACAAGCTTATGCTTAATACCCTTGAACTCATATTCATTTTCTTTGTTTTTGATTATCTTCTTCAAAAATTCAGTCTGGCGTTCCCTGAAAGCATGGCAGGCAACGGTAAAGCCGTATTCTTCGTGATCGTCGGGCTTATCTTCGCCACAGTCAAGCAGTATTCCCCATATATTACCGAGGCGGAAGCTGTAATATGTATTACCCAAGTAACTGGGAGTGTAATCGGCAAATTTCTCTGCAAAATCACCTCTTAAATCGTGGTTACCTCTTGAGAATATGCAGGGTTTTTCACCTTTCATTAAAAGTGAGCATATTTCGTATATGTTAATAAATTTTGAAGGGTCACCGCTGTGTTCGATAACGTCTCCGTTTAAAATGAGAAAATCAATATCACCGAAAGTTTCCGCAGCCCTTACGGGCTCTTTGATAAGATTATGAGCATCAGAGATGTGGTAAGCTCTTATACCCTTTTCGGGTATGGGACAGAATTTATATCTTTTTTCCAGTACTTCTTCGGTTTCGGTGAAATACGGCTTTCTTTCAATAACAGGTCGGATGCAGACAGTGTATTCCCCGGCTTCATCCAGTTCATCCATAGGCACCTCAACCCTGTGTATCTCATTTCTTGAACGCATAATACCGTTGGATTCATCATAATAAAATTTATCCCTAACCTTAACAAAGAAAAGGCCGGCTTTTTCACAGGGCATCATAATTTGATAAGATTTATCCACTGCAAAAACTGCAGGGTCAAACTTAAAAAATTCACTCACACTATATTGCTCCTTAATTGTTTTATTAATATATTTCCGGTTAATGCGGATATGTAACTTTTCTGTCTGTGATGAGTTCAACAACGGATTGATAAAGCTTCATAAAGCTTTCCTGAACACTGCCCTTTACCGCAAGCTCAAAAGCAATTCTCTTTGAATATTTGTCACCGTTATCTTTTGCGGTTTCTATATAATCAAAATCAAAAACATCATAAAGACGCTCAACTCTTGTATCATAGGTTGAAGTATCATTTTCATCAATTTCAACAACACGGTAACCGTACTGAGTTGTGTAAGCCAGACCTTTGTAACGGGTCATGGGAGAGGTAAAGATATCAATCCCCTGATTTCTTACACCGAAGGCATTTGTGTGGTCGTGACCTGTAAACATCGCAAGCACATCGCCGTTTTCAATCAAAGCATCAAACTGACCGTCGTTATAATATCCGGGGCAGGGCTTTTCGTTGAGAGTGCCGTAGTTCACATTTTCGGGGTCGAAGGCATAATATTCGTCTTCATTATAAATATGCTCAATTGCATAAGGCTGTTTTGAATCAACCTTTTTAAGTACATCATAGATTTCGGGAACAATTATATGTTGAAATACAACTGAATTGACTTTTTCTCCGCCGTTATCAGACTTAAGCTTTGCGGAGGTTTCCTTATACCACTCAATCTGTTCGGTACGAACTCTGTCATAGTGTCTCGGATCATCCTCATCATAATCGCCTGAGTCAAATACCCAAAGATTGAATCCGACCTTGTCGCTGTCAGAAGCAAGAACGGGAATATTGAATGTTGCGCAGTTTTTGAAGCTTACGGATTCATCAGCAGTTATTACACAAGAGAAGGTATTATAATAATCCATAATATCTTTTCTTGACATCGGACCTGCCTCTGAATCGTGATTTCCGAAGGTTACGGCAACGGGAATATTTCTTGATTCAAATATATTCATCAGAGCGTTGATGAGCTTTTTTGTTTTTTCGGGGTCTTCGTTGGGATGTGTATTATCACCCGTAAGAACAACAAGGTCAGGTTTTTCAACATCGCAGGCTTCAGCGATTACCCATACTGATGCATCGAAATGCTTGTCATAGTTAAGATGCGTGTCGGCAATATGCAATATTTTAAGCTTGCCGTCGGAATTAAATCTGATTGTGGTATCTGTTTCACTCTGCGAATTTGCAGGTTCAAAATTGATATTTTTGTTTTCCGGATCGAGTTCAAAATAAATTATTCCTGATACAAAAAAAACAACCGATACTAATAGTGCAATTAATATAATTTTTTTTGCCATTTTTAATCTCCTTAGACAATTAATTTTTATTACTTTAACGTAAATTCAGCATCGTTATCCGGAAAGCCTTTATTGTTTCCGATAGTATTAAGAAGCATGCTTTTCAAATCAACCTTGATACCGTTTTTGCTGAGTTTGGGTTCTAACTTTTTAAGTACAAACGAAAATCTTTTGAGAATTCCCGATATGAAATTATAAACAGGCGTGTCTTCTGTGTGAACACCGTCACCTAAGAAGATTCCCACACCAACTTCGCCAACAAGCTCTGATAATTTTTTATTCTTAAGAGCCTTATCGCTTTTAATAAAGAGCAGATGCTCAACTGTTCCCACAGTTATTTTATCAAAGCGTTTTCTTCCGAAAGCTTTCAGATGCTTAACAATTCCTTTGCCACCACTAAGAGCACCACGCACACGTGCAATAATTGCATCTGAGAAATGCTTGTGGAAATATTCTTGTGCCGTAAGACCGTTCATATCCCATCCGAAATCCTCAACATCAATTGTTTTGATTTTTAATGCAGAGGTTTCGTCTATTGTGATTTTTCTGTATTTTGCAGGACTGCCTACAAGACAGGCAGTGCAAACATCAATCAATCTGTTTCTCTTTTCGGTATAAAACTCATTTATGCTCTGAATGTGCATATGACCTGTCAGAACAAGCTCGACTCCGTTATCGGCA
>JAZSND010000047.1:0-36885 GCA_045536235.1 Acutalibacteraceae bacterium
ACAAATTGGAATTTGCTGATTTATGTCCATAGCGATGTTATAAACATTGGCGAAGCATCTTTGCTTTTTTCAAAGCCACACGCTTCGTAAAACTGTAACTCATCATCATAAGCGACAACTACAATACGCATATAATCTTTATACTTTTCTTTTACCATACTTACAAGAGTTCTTCCGATCGTTTTGCCGTGATAATCAGGATCAACAAGAAGATAATGAACATAAGCATTCATTACTCCATCATCCATAACACATACCATTCCAACAAGTTTACTCCTATCCCAAGCAGAGTAAACCGTATTAAAATTTTTCATTGCAACCACAAGCTTATCGGGAAAATGTCCCGACGACCATTCAACAGATAAAAACAGTCTTTCTAAATCTTCTTGCTCAAAATTATGAATGTCTTTATATTCAATGTTCATATTTTACCTCGTCAAATTCTTATTTGTCGAGATAATTATATCACATACTCACCAAACAAATCAACCTGAATACATATCCTCGTGTAAACACAAGGATTTTTTATCACAAAATTTTATAACAAAGGAAGGTGAAAAAATGCTTTAGCAAAAATCAAAACATAATTTTATGTATCAAAAAATTAAAAAATGAAGGGACTGAAAAATATGTCTAACGAAAAAATTGAATATTTAAATCTCGATTTGCTTCACCCATTTGAAAACAATCCGTTTCAAAGTGTTGATGAAAGTGAATACGATGAGCTTTGTGACAGCATTATGGAGTTCGGTATTATCACTCCACTCATTGTTAACAAATCTGATAACGGTTATGAAATTATCTCCGGTCACAGACGATGGCAGATCGCAAAGGAATTAAATCTTGATGTTGTCCCTGTTTATGTAAGAGAGTTTTCAAAAGAAGAAGCGGTAATAAATTTTGTTGATTGCAATTTATCACGAGAAAAAATCTTACCGAGTGAAAAAGCCCGTGCTTATAAAATGAAACACGATGCAATTAAAAAGCAAGGTGCAAGAACTGATTTAACTTCGTCACAAGTTGGGACGAAGTTCCGTAGTGATGAAAAGCTTGCAGAAACAATGCCTGATTCTCGAATGCAGATTCAAAGATATATCCGTCTTAACAATCTGCAACCAGCTCTTCTTGATATGGTGGATGAAAAAAGAATTTCTTTTATACCTGCAGTTGAACTTTCGTATTTAACAGAAGAGGAACAGTGTAACTTAATTGAAACTATTGAAAGTGAAGATTGCACTCCGTCACTCTCGCAGGCACAGCGTATGCATAAGTTAAGTGATGAAAAGAAACTCACTATGGATGCTATCTTTGAAATTATGCAGGAGCAGAAAGCCAATCAGAAGGAGTATGTAAAAATCCCGGTTGAAACTTTTAAGAAGTATTTCAAGAAAGATATGCCGCCGAAAAAGATGGAAGAGATAACAGAAAAAGCTCTTGCACGTTATGCAGTTTTTCTTCAAAAGCAACGACAGTGGGAGCGATAAAAAGTGTGGTATCGTCTTTGCGAGCATTGGATTTGTTGCAACAAATCCGCTCGGAAGCAGAAGAAAGGAGTGAAACATTTGCCGAGAAAAAGACAACACCGATACGCATTTTATCTCGATGATGATGAAAATGAAATGCTTTTAAGCCAAACAAAAGAATATAACGTCAGCGTTTCAAAGCTCATAAGACTGTTGATTTTGTACCAATGCATAAAATTTCCGCCAAAAGAAATCCGTTCTGTTGTTCCTGAACTTCGTCGTATAGGTAACAATCTTAATCAGATTGCAAGGACTTTAAACTCAAAATCTTTTGTAACCGATAAAGAAATCAGAAATGCAATTACCGAATTGCGTAATTGTGAAAAGCAGTTGCTTGAAAATTTTGATACAGGGAGGTGAAAATTTATAGCAATAACAAAAATTAAAAAGTTAAAAACGGGACTTTCAAAGCTGATTGATTATGCAATGAATCCTTCAAAAACTACTGCCGATAAAATTTTTAATGACGGTATGAAAAACGAAGAAGTGGTTTTTGTCAGAGGTATAAACTGCACACCCGAATTTGCAAAAGCACAGATGCAGGAAACAAAAGATATGTTTAATAAAAATTCAGGTAATGTCGGTTATCACATCATTCAATCTTTTGATGATAACGAGGGTTCGAATGAACAGGTTTTTGAAATCGGTTTTAAGTTAGCAGAAGAATTATTTGGTGAAAAATTTGAAGTGATTGTTGCACTTCATAAAAATACGGACAACCTTCATTGCCATATTGTTGTGAACTCTGTTTCATTTGTTGACGGTAAAAAGTTTAATGATAACAAAGCGTTCTTAAATAAAATGCGAAATGTTTCAGACAGACTTTGCAGAGAGCAGGGTTTGTCGGTTATTGAAAATCCGAAACCGTCAAAGCATCAATGCTATCCTCAGTATATTGCAGAGCGTGACGGAGAGTATAACAAATTCACAACACTCAAAAAAGATATTGATGAGTGCATTCTTCGTGCTGGTAGTGAGAGAGGTTTTCTTTATGAAATGCATAAGCTCGGTTATAAATTTGATTTTTCCAAGCCTCATATAACGGTTAATCATCCGTCATACAAAAGACCGGTATGGTTATGTGACCTCGGTGATGAATATTCTTATGAAAGAATATGTAACAGAGCATTCGCTAATTGGCGACGTTATCGAATTGATTTACCGCCACAGGATGAATGGAAAGATTATCTTTATGATTTCCCGAAAACTTACAGAGAGGTCTATGTTCATTTCGTAACAGTGGTTCAGGCGGTAAAAAGCCGACCTAAAGAAAACTACTATATTGAAAAATATCTGCAAAGAGAAATCATAAAGCTTGACCGTCTGATTGAGCAGCAGAATCTATTATGCCATAACGACATTGAAACTGATGAGCAGTTGCAGGCATATAAACAGGAATGCATAAACGAAATGGCGGAGGTAACCGAGGCACGAAGAATCTATCGCAACAAATTAAAATCCGCTGTCCGTAAGGGTGATGAAGCAGAAATCAGAAGGCTTAAAGGTGTAATCAGTCTGTTTTCTGAAAGGCTGAAAATTCTTCGCAAGGACATTGACACCTGCGAAAGAATTGAAAAATCAGAGCCTGAGATAGAAAACAAAATAGGCAAAATTCTTGAAATCGAACAGCAACAGAAAAATAAAATACAAAACAGAAACCGTAGCTATTCACGGGATGTAAGATAAGGAGGATTGTATTATTAGAATTATAAAGGTTATAAAAAATGAGATAGCAAAAATAAAAGAGTTTCTCGAATTTGTTTTGACAGATATTCATGGAGAATGTGTTTTAAATATTAACGGTGTTGAAGTTATTGCAACCTTTGCAGAAAAACCTAACAAAGAAATCTTTTCACGGATGAAAGAAATTCTACTCGGTGATTCGCACATTCGACAAAGTGACGCCCCTGATATTAAACTAAAGAAAAATATCAAGGAGGCGGTTTAATGTCAAAAAGAGTGTGTTGTCTGTACCGAGTTTCAACAGGTAAACAGGTTGATTACGACAGCAACAATGAAGCAGATATCCCGATGCAAAGAAAGGCTTGTCATAAATTTGCAAGTGAAATGGGGTGGGATATTGTTCACGAAGAACAAGAGGACGGCGTTTCCGGTCATAAGGTGCGAGCTGAAAACCGTGATAAAATTCAAATAATAAAGGACCTTGCGAGAAAGAAAAAGTTTGATATTCTGCTTGTATTTATGTTTGACCGTATAGGTAGAATCGCAGATGAAACACCTTTCGTTGTAGAGTGGTTTGTAAAAAACGGAATTGAGGTTTGGAGCACCCAAGAGGGTGAACAAAGATTTGATAATCACATTGATAAACTCCTGAACTATATCCGCTTTTGGCAGGCTGACGGCGAAAGTGAGAAAACATCTGTACGAACAAAAACAAGCCTTGGTCAGTTGGTCGAGGCAGGTCATTTCAAGGGTGGCATTGCCGCCTTTGGATATGACCTTGTGAAAAGCGGCAGAGTTAACAAACGCAAGCATGAGCTTTATGATTTGAAAGTGAATTCCGATGAAGCTATTGTTGTAAAAATTATCTTTGACAAGTACACGCAAGAGGGTTACGGTGCTCATAGAATTACAACTTGGCTTAATAACAATGGTTACCGAGCAAGAACAGGTAAAATGTGGCACGAAGCTACTATCAGAGGTATTCTCTGCAACCTCACCTATACAGGTGTACTTCGTAGTGGTGATTCCCGTTCAGATGTTATACCCGAACTACAGATAATACCACCTGAACAGTTTGAAAGAGCAAGAATGATAATGCAAGAGCGTTCCGATAGGAAGAAAGAAAATCCTACAGTACCCCTTAACACTAAAGGCAAATCCCTTATCTCCGGAAAGGTTTACTGCGGGCATTGCGGCTCAAGGCTGAATCTTACAACAAGCGGAAGATACCGTAAAAGAAAAGACGGAACTGTTGATACAACGAAGCGAATCAGATATGCCTGCTATGGAAAAAGCAGAAAGCAGACGGAGTGTGACGGTCAGTCGGGTTACACTCTGCATATTCTTGATGATTTGATTGATGAAATTGTCCGTGATATTTTCAGAAAGATGAAAGGTGTTTCAAAGTCTGATGTAATCAAGCTCCGATATGCAGATGAGCTCGATGTGAGAAAAGCAAGGCTCAATATGGTGAAAGCTGATTACAGTAAAGAATTTGAAAATCTTACTGTTCTGAAAGCAGAGGTTATCAAAGCAATCAAGGGCGAAAGCTCATTTTCGGCTGATACTCTTTCGGAGCTGATTGTGGAATCTGAAAAGGAGTGCAGCAGACTTTTTGATTTATGTACTGATGCTGAAAAAGATGTTGCCGACGGTGAAAGTGTTCTCAAAAACTTATCCGACAGCTTTGATGAACTGATTTCTTGGGCAGAGCTTTATGATGAAGCGAGCTTTGAAAAGAAGAAAATGATTGTGAACTGCCTGATTAAACGTGTTGAGGTTTGCCGAGGGTACAAGCTGAAAGTTGAATTTAATATTGACTTTGAACAATTTATGGTGGGAATAGACAAAGTGGCGTAAAAAAACAACTCCGGGTAGTTGATGCTACTCGGAGTTATGAATTTAAGTTAATATTATTGATGGTTTTCTTTGTTTACCTCTTCAAGATATCCGGCTGTTATGACACCGGATGGTAACGCTATTATAGCAATACCAAAAACAGATGAAATCATAGTGACAATTCTACCAATTGTTGTTACAGGGTAAATATCTCCATAACCTACTGTTGTTAGTGATATTGTTGCCCAATAAATTGCGTCGAAAAAAGTTTCAAAAGATTCAGGCTCAACATTATAAATAACTAAAGCTGATATTAAAACATAGGCTACAGCCATTGTTGCAACAGCAGATAAGACCTTTTTCTGTTTTTTGAACACATTGGAAATTATATCAAAACTTTTGGAATATCTTAAAAATTTAAAAGCTCTTAAAACCTTTAATGTTCTTAATAACCTGAAAAGTTTTAACAATCTAAAACTGCTATTTAATACCGTTAGTGAGGGTAAAATAGAAACCAAATCAATAATTGCCATAGGGGTAAGCGGATACACAAAAAATGAAGCAACTGATTTTTTGAGTTTATAATCAGCAGTTAATAATCTAAAAAGATAATCTAAGATAAAAATGCTTACAGTAATATAATCAATCCATTGAAAAAGAACGTTTGTTTCTTTAAATGCCAGAGGGATTATACTAACAACAATAGTTATCATCATTATAAAATCATATATGTTGCTTAATTTATTGTCGTTACCAACAGGCTCGATAATAGAATATAGTTTCTTTCTCATGATACACATCCATAGAATTATTTTCTAAATTATACCATAAGTATATGAACATTTCAATAAATCTTCACATAAGAAAAAATCCGCAATCATAACGATTACGGATTCCATGGTGGAGCATAGGGGGGTCGAACCCCTGACCTCTTGACTGCCAGTCAAGCACTCATCCCAACTGAGCTAATGCCCCATATGTATAATATTCAATTTTAAACGAGGGTGCGTTTCTGAGTGCTTTGGGCTCCCAAGTGAGCTACACCCCCATGTTTGAGGACACTAAGTAATTGATTTTTATTAAATTTTTTGCGGGGTGCGTTTCTGAGTGATTTGGGCTCCCAGCTGAGCTATACCCCCATGTGCTAAAATATAATAGCACACATATTTCAATAAATCAAGTACCAAAATTAAATTATTTTCTGCAAACCCAGGAAATAAATCAGCACCAGTGCACCGAGCACTATGCGGTAAATGCCAAAGAGCTTGAAATCCTTTTTCTTGATATAGCTCATAAGGAATTTAACAACGCCGAGTGAAACGGCAAATGCAGTTACACAGCCGACAAGAAGAACGGCAAGTTCGCCCGTGGTAAACTCAAAGCCAAAATCGAGTAGCTTTATTGCGCTTAAGCCGAACATTACGGGAACTGCAAGGAAAAATGTGAATTCAGCCGCAGCAACTCTTGATACACCAATGATAAGCGCACCGATAATTGTTGAGCCTGAACGTGAGGTACCGGGAATAATCGAAAGCACCTGAAAAAGACCTATAAGCAGCGCTTCTTTATAGCTGATCATTTCAAGCTGCTGTGTTTTCGGAGTTTTGTTTTTTGCCATATTTTCTATAACTATAAATGCGACACCGTAAATAATAAGCGTCAATGCAATAACAACAGGAGTGTGCAGATGCGACTCTATATAATCGTCAAAAAGCAGTGTTATTACTGCACCGGGAATGCATGCGATTACAACCTTTATCCACAGCGAAAAGGTATCCTTTTTAATTTTCAGCCCGTTTTTATTTTCAAAGGGTATCATACGCTTGAAAAAGACGCTTACAACAGCAAGAATTGCACCAAGCTGAATTACAACAAAGAACATTTCCTTGAATTCTTCACTCATATCAAGCTGTAAAAACTCATCAACAAGCAGCATATGACCTGTGCTGCTGATGGGCAGCCATTCGGTTATACCCTCAACTATGCCGAGAAAAACCGCTTTTAAAATTTCGGTAAAATTCATAATATTTCCCCTCCGTAATCCGGCTGCAAATCAGCTGATTGACTTAACTAATTATAAATGATATACTATAATATGTATATATGCAATTTTGCACAAAAATTTTACTATAGGGGATAATTATATGGCTGTATTTAAGTGTAAAATGTGCGGAGCAAGTCTGAATATCGGCAACAGCTCAAAAATAATCACGTGTGAATACTGCGGCTCCATGCAGACATTACCGCACCTGAATGATGAGCTTATTGCCAACCTTTATAATCGCGCAAACAATCTTCGTTTTAAATGCGAATTTGACAAAGCTGCTCAGGTTTATGAAAAAATACTTAACGAAAATAACAGCGAAGCGGAAGCACACTGGGGCTTGCTGCTATGCAAGTACGGCATTGAATATGTTGAAGACCCCAAAACCTACAAACGCATCCCCACCTGCCACAGAACACAATACGAATCCGTCCTTTCCGATGTGGATTACCGTGCTGCGCTCGCAAATTCAGACGGTGAATCAAAAGCAGTTTATAAAAAGCAAGCGGAAGAAATCGCAAATCTGCAAAAAGATATACTTACCATTGTAAAAAGCGAAAAGCCATTTGATGTTTTTATATGCTACAAGGAAACTGACGAAAGCGGCAAAAGAACGCTCGACAGCGCTCTTGCCAACGATATTTACTACCAGCTCACGCAAGAGGGTCTTAAAGTGTTCTACGCTGCAATTACACTTGAAGATAAGCTCGGCGTTGAATATGAGCCCTACATATTTGCTGCTCTCAACTCCGCAAAAGTTATGCTTGTTGTAGGCACAAAGCCTGAATACTTTGATTCTGTTTGGGTGCGCAACGAATGGTCACGCTACCTTAAGCTGATGAAAGCTGACCGCACAAAGCTGCTTATCCCATGCTACCGTGATATGGATGCCTACGATTTGCCGGAAGAGTTTTCTCACCTGCAGTCACAGGATATGAACAAAATCGGCTTTGTGAATGATATTGTACGCGGAATCAAAAAAGTTACTCACGGCGCAAACATCACCGGGCCTGTTATTTTTAATCAGTCTCCAGGCAGCTCCTCTGCCCTGCTCAAGCGCGCATTTCTTATGCTTGAAGACGGCGAATTTAACCGTGCAGATGAATTTCTGGAGCAAGCACTCAACCTTGATGCAGAAAATGCCCAGGCATACCTCGGCAAGGTTATGGTTGAATATAAAGTCCGCGTTGCAGACGAGTTAAAGCAATGCAAACAGCCGTTTTTTTTCAATGGTAACTACAAGAAGGCGATGCGTTTCGGCGACGAAGCATTTAAAATAAAGCTTGAAGAAATTGCAGCACCCGTCAGAGATTATTTTGAAGAACAGCGCAAAGCCGTCGAAAAAGCAGCAGAAGAAAAACGCATTGCAGAAGAAAAAGCGGCAGCTGAAGCCGAAGCCAAACGCTTGAAAAAAGAAAAATTCAAAAAAATCATATTTGCTGTTTTCTTTTTTATAGTGCTCGCTGCTATTGCAGGAGCTATATTGTATTATACGGTGCTTATACCTCAGGAACAGTATAGCAATGCACTGAAACTGGCAGATGAAGGTAAATATGATGAAGCTATTTCTATGATGGAAGAAATTCCGGATTATAAGGATTCTGCAGAACAGGTTAAAATAATTGAAGAAAAACAAATCGAATCTGCCATGCCTGATTATGATTTCGGTAAAGTTATTGAAAATCCAAAAAAATCTGATTTTAATGTTTTTTATGATATGATTAAAACAAGTGCACCGGTATGGCAGTCGATGTCTTCTTTTGTTTCAGAAAACACTGAAACAAAAGAAATTATAGAAAACGTAATTCTTTGCGGAAGTACTCCTATTGGAGTTTTTTACCATTTTGATTTTGAAAAAGAATATGTATTGGATCCTCATTTCGTACCTACAGAAGAAGAATTTCCAACTGAATACTGCAGATATAACGCCGGTGATATCGACTGGTTAGTAAAAGCAATATTTGACAAAAATCCGATTCGTTATAGACGCAGCACAGTTGATTGGACTTCATTGTATTTTGAAGATAAATATTTTTATAGATTTTCGCTTGAAGCAGGTGCCGGAATAGGTATAACAGATGTCGTCAAATTCAATCCTAAATATAATGAAATCGAAGATAATGTTTACAAATTCACTATCAACGCTACTACTGCATGGGAATATGATTATGGTGAAACCCAAGATTTCAAATGGGAATTTCTTGCAACACCTATGAAGAGCAAGGATTTCGGCACATACTGGAAGATTATTTCCTTCACACAGTTAACTTAACAGTAAAGCACACAAAAACAACCTGCCGCTCGCTTAAACGGCAGGTTGTTTCATTCTTTATTGACTTTCAAACTATAAACTCAGCGGTAAGGCTGTTTGTTGACTTATTGTTCCAGAAGCCCCTTGCAGTTATAATAGCAGTATATTCTCCGCTTGCAAGGTTTTCGATTTTACAGTCAATCGTTTCAGGCATATCGTTATAGTAATATCTTGACCAGAAGCAAAGCTGGCGCACGATTGCGTTATCGCTCTTGCGGCGGACTGTAACTTTATAGTCATTTACTCTGTCTTCATCAATTTTTGCCTGAGTGAATTCAAGAGCAACATCATTACCTTCAATATTAATATCGACCTTGGAATCATCTGCAAAATAAGGCTTTACGGGGTTAAGCCAGCGTTCGTCCGTGTAAATGAAAGTATCGGGCTCCCACGGTGTTTCAACTACCCACTCATAGCCGAAAAATCTTTCTGTCAGAACATCGTAAGGCTTAATAACTACCCTGCCGTTTGCATCGGCTTCGACAATCACAAACTGTGCTGCCTCTGTTTTACCGGGCGGAACAGTACCGTAAATTTTGTCAAACTCATCAAGCTCAAAATACTTGAAGCTGCCTGTGCCGACGCTTGTGAAATGCTGCTGATGGATTGAACGGGGATCGTTTACAGGTGCGTGTGAATGACCGGAAAAGTCGATAATCTGCGGATAATTCATGAGGATATCGGTGATTTCATCTTCACCCCAATAAACATTACCGTAAACAGTACCCTGAATGTGCGGATGCTGGAAGAAGAATATAGGTTTGAACGGATCATCCGCAACCGCCTTGTCAAGCTCAGCTCTTATCCATTCACGCTTTTCATCGCTGAAATGGCAGCCGTTTGTGGTTGTAACTGCAATGAAATGGAAGCCGTTTATAACAACATGGTTATCTGTAGGCACACCGAAAATTCTGCCGAATTTCTCTATTGCAGCCTTTTCTCCGCCATCACAGAAAAACTCGTGGCTTGCCATAGTCAGCAGCCATTTTGTTCCGGGCTTCAGGCATTCGTCAAAAGCAGCTTTTACATCCTGCATCTGCTCGTCTGCACCGCCGTCGGCAAAGTCACCGTTGATGCAAACCAAATCAAGATTTTTATATTCGCAACCTTCAGCGTATTTATAGACAAGCTCAAGACCCTTGCGGAAGTTTTTAACTCTTTCGGGCTTTTCGCGATTTGCGTGAAGGTCAGATGAGGCAATAAATCTTAAAACAGGTGTGAAGTTTTCCATTATATGTAAATCTCCTTTGAATTTTTTTCATACTGATTTTACCACAACAAAATGAGCATGGCAACTGTTTTGAACATTTAATAATTTTTCTCAATAAAATTGACAAAACCAAGTCCGTTGATGTATAATTCTGTATTATAAAAAGGTTTAATTAACCTATAGGAGAGGACGGCTTTTATGAAAAAAATACGCGTTTCCCTTTCGGTTATACTCACAGTGCTTATACTGTTCACAAGTGCAGTAGGCAGTCACGCATGGAGCGTTGACAAAACAGTGTGGGATACTGCATGGGCAGGTTCAGAAGAAAAAATCGGTGCCGCAGTCACAATGATACCCGGCAAAGACGATACTGAAAGATGTATTTTCTGGTACGGAGATTCGGATGACGGCGAATTAATCCTTTTTGATTCTTCAGGATCAGCTATTGCAGCCTACGATGCCCCCTGTGTCAAGACACCTCAGGGCGACTACCGTTTTTCGCTCAGAATAAATAATCTTAATCCTCAGCAGTCATATTCATACACCTGCAGTTCAGGCGACTGGACCAGCGAAAAATATGAAATTCCTGCAACAAGCTCTGATTCATTCACAGCAGTTTATGTAAGCGATATCCACATCTCTTACGATGAAAACAATGCTGATTCTCTCAGGGATGACAGCTATTATTTTAACGAAACACTTACCGCTGCATACAACAAAGCTTTGAGCAGAAACTCATCATTAGGTCTTATTCTTTCCGCCGGCGATCAGGCATCAGACGGTCTGAGAGTGGAATACGAGGCACTTGTAGCAAACGATTTTGTAAAATCAATTCCCTTTGCTCCGTGTATAGGTAACCACGATATGAAGAGTGCTGACTACAAATTTTTCAACCCACAGCAACCCGGCACAGTTGATATGTCCGTCAAGAACTATATCGGCACAGATTACAGCTTTGTCAAGGGTGATGCACTGTTCATGATAATTGACAGTAATAACCTCAGTATGGCTGACCACTACAAATTTGTAAAGAAAGCTACCGAAGACAATCCTGATGTCAAGTGGAGAATTGCTGTATTCCACCACGATCTGTACAGTGCAAGACTCCCGAGCAGAGAGAGTGAAAACCAGTTCCTCAGACTTATGTGGGCTCCCATTGCCGATGAATTCGGTTTCGACCTTTGCCTGCTCGGACACAGCCATTATTACTCAATCTCCAATGTAATGTACAACAACAAGACTGTTTCCGCAACAGAAAACGGTGCCGTAATCACCAACCCCGAAGGCACTGTCTATATGGTAACAGGCTCAATCAACAATCCCCGCGGTGAAAGCGACGAGTTAGGTCTGAGTGAAAACATCGGTCACGCAGTTATTACAGAAGAAAAAATTTATAACCTTTTAGATTTTTCAGAGGAAAGCATTGTTATCAATTCCTATACAATTGAAAGCGATCAGTGTATCGGTTCACTGACAATCAAGAAAACGTCGAACGAAGGCGGTCACAGCTACTCAACACCTGCTGCATGGTACTATCCTCTTGTTAAGGTAATCAGCGGTATTGCGGCTGTTATTTACAACATCGGCAGATATTACGACAACACACAACTCGGTTTTAACATTCCGTTCTTTGAGGGTATATTCGGATGAAAAAGCAACTTAAATTTAACCAAAACGGTAAATTCAGAATTCTCCTTTTCGGAGATTTACACGAGGCAAATGAGCTTGACACCCCTAACGAGCAGGCAAGATTCCATGATATGCAGCTGATGATGAAAACAGCTGTTGAGCAGCTCAAACCTGACCTGTGCGTTTTAATGGGTGATGCCTACACCCACGAATACAACCCCGCTCAGATGCTCGCAGCCATAGTCAGACCCATCACCGATGCAGGTGTTCCGTTTGCAGCAGTACTCGGTAACCACGAGCATGACAGAGACGTAAAACCTATGGTTGAGGCTTATCTGAACCACCCCGACAGTCTTTGCTTCAACGATGACCCCGACATTACGGGCGACATGAACTTCAACCTCACCATACAGGCAAGTGACAGTGACAAGACAGCATTCAACCTCTGGTTTATTGATTCAAACAATTGCTGTCCCGCTGCAAATGTTTCTATATATGACTGGGTACACAAGGACCAGATTGAATGGTATGAACGTAAGGCAGCTGAGCTCAGAGAGCAAAACGGCGGCGAAACCGTACCTGCTGTACTTTTCCAGCATATACCCGTAGCAGAAGAAAGGCTTGCATTCAGAGAAGCTAAGCCATGGGAACTGTATCAGTCTGTAAAAGGACACGGTAAACGCTGTAATAAACGTTATGTTGGTAACGAAAATGTCATTGACGGTTATGTAGGCGAAGATCCCTGCGCACCGGAATATGATGAAGGTCAGTTTGAAAGCTGGAAAAAGACAGGCGATGTTATCGGCGCATTTTTCGGTCACGACCATCTCAATGATTTCACCTGCGTTATTGACGGCATAACCATGGGTCAGTGTAAAACAGCAGGCTTCCGCTGCTATACGGACGGCTGCCGCAGCTGCGTACGTGTGGTTGACCTTGATGAAAAAGATTTGCACAAGCTTGACACAAAGGTTATCCACTTCAAGGAATTCGGACTAAAATGCACATGCCTTGGCCCTATAAAGCGTAATGTCAATGACAAACAAAGCTTTGTTTTAACTGTTCTTTCCAGAGTTGCCATAGGTGCCGCAGCAGTCGGCGCAACCGCAATTGCAGTAAAACAAATAAAAAAGAAAAGGAAAAGCAAATAATTTTTGAACGGATACTGTTAACAGTATCCGTTCTTTTATTGACAAGTATTACTATTTGAAATATAATTTTAATCAGAACTATTTATAACGAAAGCTGGTTTAACTATGGACAACAGAGCTTGGTTTAAAGATGCCGGTTACGGCATGATGGCACATTGGGGCTTATATTCCATGCTTGGCGGTGAATGGCAAGGAAGGCGTGTACTTGACTACGCTGAATGGATACAAAGCAACATGGCAATACCCAATGCCGAATACGAAAAGCTGGCAAAAATTTTCAATCCCATATACTTCAATGCAGAGGAATGGATAAAGCTTGCAAAGAGCTGCGGAATGAAATATTTTGTGTTCACATCAAAACATCACGATGGCTTTGCAATGTTCAAATCCAACGCAGACCCGTACAATATTGTGAACTACTCTCCTTTCGGCAGAGATGTTGTTGCAGAGCTTGGCGAAGCATGCTACAAGCACGGACTGAAATTCGGACTTTACTATTCGCAGGAGCTTGACTGGCACCATCCACATGGCGGCGGATACGATAATTTTGCAGGCTGCTCAGGCGTTTCGTGGGACAACAGTTGGGATTTTCCTGACAGAGATAAAAAAGATTTTTCAATCTGCTTTGAAGAAAAAATCAAGCCTCAGGTCAAAGAAATACTGACAAATTATGGCGATTTGTGCCTTATATGGTTCGATGTACCGCACACAATAACCAAGGAACAAAGCGCAGAGCTCAACCGCCTTGTTAAAGAATATCAGCCCGACTGCCTTATTAATTCCCGCATAGGCAACGGCGCATATGATTATGTATCGCTCGGGGATAACGAATACCCGACTGAATTCAGGGAAGAATGCGACTCTGACCCGAATTCACTCAACGGCATGAAATATTCCCCATACGGCTTATACGAAACCGCAGGAACACTCAACAGCTCATGGGGCTACAAGTATTACGACCAGAACTGGATAACTCCCGAAGAAATTGCAAAGCGCAGAAAACAGCTGAATGAGCTTGGCATAAACTATCTTTTAAATATCGGTCCCGATGCACTTGGACGTATCCCCTCTTTTTCTGTTGAGGCGTTGAAAAAAGCTGCAGAGCTGATGAAATAATAAAAGGAGCACGATTAATATGCAAAATCTGAAATCTTTTATATCTTTTTTGCTTGTTACAGCAATTATGCTTTGCTGCAGCCCCGTATTTTCCGCAAATGCAGCTGACCGACCCGAAATGAAGGAATACGGTTTTGTTGACTGCGGCGGTGTAAATATTGAATACGGAATTTACGGTGACATGAACGCAGAGGCTTTGCTGCTTTTACCGCCCAATAACGGCGATATGCACTGTTTCGACTGGAGTGTACTGCCTGAACTTTCTGAGCACTACAAGGTAATCACTGTTTCGCCCAGAGGCACGGGCAAATCCGACTATGTTGAAGAGGATGGACTCAGCTTTGAGCTGATGGGTGATGACCTTATATATCTGCTTGATTACCTCGGTGTTGAAAAGACTCGTATTTTCGGATTCAGCGACGGCGGTAATTTAGGCCTTGTGTTTACGGTCAACCATCAGGAGCGTGTACATTCGCTTGCAATAATGGGTGCAAACATAAATACGTCAGGAACAAAATTTTTCGATCAGTTAAGCATAATCTGGCGATACCTCGGTTTTTATCTTACCGCTGCATTTTCGCAAAACACATCAGACCAGATACGCAGAGATATTCAGGGGCTTATGGTTTTCCATCCTACCCTCACCTTTGATGACCTGAAAACTATCAGGGTTCCGGTTCTCAACATCTACGGTGAGGACGATATGATGTACCGCAGCCATTCACAGAAAATCACGCAATCCATCGACGGTGCAAAGGAAATAATGATTGTCGGCGGAGGTCACAGCTCAAGCTTTGATTTTACCGATACTATCATCAACCCTGCTCTGCTTGAATTTTTCGCAGATGAAAACAGCACCGCTCCCGAAGCACCCGATGCCGATTTCGCTACAACAGATATCAGTCAGGTTGTTGAAATATACAACAGTGCAGTTATCAACACCCGGGATAATGCCCCCGAAGGTTATAACAGAATCAGCCTGGGCAGCGATATTGATATAGAAAACATTCCCGAATTTATAACCGATACTTTTGCTGCCCCCATCAAAAAAATGCTCAAAAATAATTCTTTAGAAACAAGCTTTGTTCCCGGCAACGGTAAACTTCAGGCTGATGATGTAACACTTGCAAAGGCAGTAACGAAAAACGGTGTAACAACAGTTGATATCATGCTCAGAAACCAGACCGACGGACCTGACTCATCAGAAGGTCCCGTAAGCAGAGGCATCGGCACTTTCGGCACCATCGACAATGCACTCAAGCTGATTGATTCGTCCGTTGTATCGGGCAAAGAAAATGTAACACTCAATTATTCAAATGCAGTTATCCACTGCAAAATCAACCAAAGCACAAATAAGATAACAGACGGCAAATGGAACTACAGCCTTGAAATGAATTTCGGCGATGCAGAATTAAAATTCGGCTTCACTCCGTTCACCTTCAAAAATGTACGCTTTGTATTCAACTACGATATAACAGTGTGAGGTTATTTATGAAAAGACAAAAAGTAATCAAGCCGATTCTTTCGGCAATGTTTTTAGCACTCGGACTTGTGCTCCCCTTTTTAACCGGACAGATACAGCACATAGGCAACATGCTGCTGCCAATGCACATACCTGTGCTGCTTTGCGGATTTATCTGCGGCTGGCAATACGGCATCAGTGTAGGATTTATAATGCCGCTTATGCGCTCGGCGCTTTTCGGTATGCCGGTTATGTTCCCCAACGCTGTTGCAATGGCATTTGAGCTTGCAGCTTACGGCTTTTTATCCGGCTTTCTTTTTCACAAAGCCCGCTGGCAATGCATACGCTCACTTTACCGCTGCCTGATAATAACAATGCTCGGCGGCAGAGTAATATGGGGAATTGCAATGGCTGTAATAATGGGCTTAGGTTCAGGTGTATTCACTGTAGAAGCATTTATGGCAGGTGCGTTTCTGAATTCAATTCCCGGCATCATAGCTCAGCTTATACTTATTCCCGCAGTTATGTTAGCACTTGATAAAACTCACCTTGTACCGATGAAAAATAACAAGCACAAACATAAGCACTGCGAAAAGACATAAAAAATTACGGCTGCTTCACCAATAAAGTGAAGCAGCCGTTTATTGTTCAGATGTTTATTTGGATTCTTTATCCCTTTTCTTCCCGGGCTTGATTTTTGTAGTCTTGTCAAGGATAACTACGGTAGCAACAATAATAGTTGTAACAATAAAGATACCAAGCATACCCTTACCCATAATGGGAAGTGACCATGAGAGATTTTCGGGTGTAAATCCGACTTCACCACGTTCGACGGATTCAAGTGTTGTTTCTTCAGCAACAGTTGTTTCCTCTGCACCGTCAGCCATAAGGAGTTGAGCTTCTGTAATTTCTTCGTTGAGAACAGTTGTGTTTTCGTTCATTTTCATATCCTCCTTTTACTGCTGTGCGAATGTGAGAATCAGACCGCCGGCAATAACGGAAGCAATCTGACCGGAAACGTTAACACCGATTGAGTGCATGAGAAGGAAGTTCTGCGGGTCCTCTGCAAGGCCCATCTTGTGAACAACACGTGCAGACATCGGAAATGCAGAAATACCGGAAGCACCGATCATCGGGTTAATCTTCTTATCCTTCTTCAAGAAGATGTTCATAAGCTTTGCAAGCATTACGCCGCCGAAGGTATCGAATACGAAGGCGATAAGACCGAGACCCATGATAAGCAGAGTTTCGATACGCAGGAATTCGTCTGCAACCATTCTGGATGCAATTGTGATACCGAGGAAGATTGTAATGAGGTTTGCAAGAACATTCTGTGCTGTTTCGGAAAGTGAGTTGAGAACACCGCACTCACGGATAAGGTTACCAAACATAAGGAAACCGATAAGTGCAACAGCATCGGGAGCAAAGAGACCGACAATGATTGTAACAATAATCGGGAAGAGAATTTTTGTAAGCTTTGAAACCTTTTTGCCGGCATACTTCATGCGGATCATACGTTCTTTTTTTGTTGTGCAGAGCTTGATGATGGGCGGCTGAACCAGCGGAACAAGAGCCATATAGGAATAAGCCGCAACCATTATAGCCGCAGTATAGCTTGAATGAAGCATCTGTGCAACGAAAATTGAGGTCGGACCGTCAGCAGCACCGATAATTGCAACGGAAGCAGCATCGGCAATATTGAAGCCGAGAAGTGATGCCATAGTAAGTGTGAAGAAGATACCGAACTGAGCAGCAGCGCCGAAGAACATCAGTTTCGGATTGGTCAGCAGCGGCTCGAAATCAATCATAGCGCCGATACCGATAAACAGAACAAGCGGCATAAGCTCATGCGCCTCGTTACTGATACCTATATCGAACAGGTGGTCGATAACAGCTTTTGCACCGGATTCGGGCAGGTTGACGAGAATAGCGCCAAAACCCATGGGGAGAAGAAGTGTCGGTTCCATTTCCCTTTTAATTGCAAGGAAAATAAGGACACCGCCTATAACCCACATAATAAGCTGTTTTGGGTCAATGTTGGCAAAGTTGCCGAAAATGTCCATCAAGACATCCATTTAACAAACATCCTTTCTGAAAACAAAAATCTGAGATATTATATCATCTTTCAAATAAAGTTTCAACAAAAATTTACAAACTTATGCAAAAAATATTCTTCAGTAAATCAAATATGTTCAACCTGTCATTTATATTTCTTTTTAAGATATTGATTTCCGATACTCAGTACCTTATAATATGTTCAATACTGATAAAAAGGGTGATTATATGAAAAAGCTCAGATTCGGCATAGTCGGTACCGGCACTATTGCGCACCGCTTTGCCAACGCAATAAAAAATGTTCCTCAGGCTGAACTTACCGCCGTAGCTTCCCGCACCAAAGAAGGAGCAGAAAATTTCGGTAATGAGTTTGATATACCGTACCGTTTTGATTCATACGAAAAAATGGCACAGTCCGATGTAATAGATGCAGCTTACATAGCTGTCCCCCATTCCGGACATATTGACTGCTCCTGCCTTATGATGAATCACGGCAAGCACGTGCTGTGTGAAAAGCCGATGGCAGTAAACACAAGGGAAGCCGAAAAAATGTTCCGCTGTGCCGAAGAAAACGGAGTTTTCCTGATGGAAGCCATGTGGGCACGCCTTGTACCCGGCACATTAAAAATGCTTGAAATCGCCGAAAGCGGAGAGCTCGGCGAAATTCTCGGTGTTGAGGGCAAATTCTGCTACACTATGGACGAGGATGAAATGAACCATCACGTTTTCAAAAGCGAAAACGGCGGCGGCTCACTGCTCGATGTAGGTGTGTACGGACTTAATTTTGCAAGCTGGTATCTCGGAAAAGATGTTAAACAAATAAATGCGCAAAGCTCGCTATATAACGGTGTTGACAGCCACACCTGTGCTCTGCTTCAGTACGAAAGCGGCGCAATTGCTGACATTTCAAGCGCAATACTGCTCAGGAAGCCGAACGAGGGCTTTGTTTACGGCAGCAAGGGCTATGCATACTTACGCAGATTTTATGCTCCGCAGGAAATTGAAATTCACCTCAACAGCGGTGAAACAAAAACCATTCCCACGCCGTATGCAGGAAACGGATTTGAAGAGCAGATTGCCCACGTTTGCGAATGTGTGGCAAAGGGACTAAAATCAAGCCCGATAGTAACACCCGAGCAGACACTTTATATTACAAAGCAAATGGATGAAATACGCAGAATAACCGGTATTGTATATCCTCAGGACAAATAACAGCACGACCGCTTGTGAGGTAATTCACAAGCGGTCGTTGTTTTATTCTGTTAAAGCTTCATTCCGAAGGCAACATCCGTGCCGACGATTTCAAGCTGCTCAAAGCCGTACTTTTTATAGAAATTGCCGCCGACGGTGTTGCCCGTACCTGCTGTGAGCATTACACCCTTGATACCCTTTGACCTGAGATGGTCAAAAAGAGTATTTATAAGCTTACCGCCCCAGCCCATGCGCTGATACTGCGGAAGCAAATCAATATGAAGATGTGCGGGATATTCGTCCTGATACTTTTCGTGCAAATCATACGCTTCGTTCGCCCATTTTATATTATCTTCGCCCATATGGTGAATAAGCGGAACATACTCGGCATCGTACACGCTCTTGAACTCTTTGAAATTCTCTGCGCAGAAGATGTAGCCTACGGCTTTACCGTCATCATCAAGCACAAAGCAATTGTGCGGTTCCTTTTCAAGATAGTAATCACAGAATATGTGCAAAATAAATTCTCCGGTTTCTGCGGGCATACCGTCACCCTCGCTGTGAAGGCAGGCATAGCGTGCATCTTCCTTGTCCTTGAGCTCGTATTTTCTGATGCTTAACATTGTCAAATCTCCTATATTTTTAATCATATGAACATAATATTACAAACCGACAAAAAAATCAATAAAAATTAACAAAAATCGGATTGAAAATCCAAAATAATAGTGTATAATGCTTATTATAAATAAAATTAATTTGCGGAGGCTTTTAATGGATAAGAACAAGTTTACAAGAAAAGCCATCGAGCTTTTATCCAAAGCTATTATATTCGGTATGCCTAAAAGCTATTTTACGCCCGAGGACAAAGCAAAAAAATATATGCTTTCGGGCGATGATAAATTCACATCCGTTCCCGGCGACAACAGTTTTTTCTGTGGCTTTGGCAAACGGGTACTTACCCCCGACGATATAAATGCAGACAAATACTACATAGCAGGCTACGATTCAAACAACCCTGCAACCGGTGTTCTTGACGATATGTATGCAAGAGCTGTTTACCTCGCAGACGGCACAAACAGAGGCGGTATTGTAATGTGCGCCATTGACGCAGTAGGTATCAGCCGTAAGGATATCAACGGCATACGTGAGCTTGTTATAAAAAGCGGAAAAATCCCTACCTTACGCTCAATCAACATCTGCGCAACGCACAGCCACTCAGCTATTGACACGCAGGGATTATGGGGTGAAAAGCTTTACAAAAGCGGCAGGAACGAAGCATTTATGGAAAGGCTGAAACAAAAGACTGCCGAAGCTATTATTGAAGCGTACGAAAACCGCAAGCCCGGCAAGCTTTACTACTCGGTCATGAAAATTGAGGATTTGCAGTTTGACTGCCGCACACCCAACACCTTCGATTCAAACCTTACAAAAATCCGTTTTGTTGCAGACGGCTCAGACGATCAGATCTGCATGGTCAACTTCGCTTCCCACGCAGAGCTGCTCGGCGATAAAACCAAAAGTGTCAGTGCAGACTTCCCTGCCTATATGATTAAAGAAATTGAAGATAAAAACGACAATACCGATGCTGTATTTTATAACGGCGCAATCGGCGGCATGATTTCCGCAAAGGAAATCAAAAAGGTTTACCGCAACGAGATTGACTGCGAGGCTTACACCAAGGAATTCGGCAGAACACTCGGTGAGCTTGTAAACAGCATGACCGATGAAAAAGAGTTAAAGCCGCTTATTAACGTGAAGTCAAAGCAGATCAGAATTTCCGCAGAAAACTTTGTGCTTATTCTTGCAAGAGTTCTCAAGGTTCTCAACAACGATATTTCAAGAAACAGCAAACGCAATCAGGCTTATATCTGGACAGAGGTCGGATACCTTGAGCTCGGCGATGGTGAAATAGGCATGTTCCTTATCCCCGGTGAGCTTTTCCCTGAGCTTTACAACGGCGAATTTTTACCCGCAAGCGAATCGGCAACAGGTAAGGATGCAAGCTACAAGGTGCTCAAAAATCTGGGTGGGGCAAAGCACAACTTTGTTGTCGGTCTTTGCAATGACGAGCTCGGCTACATTATTCCCGATAACGATTTTATTCTCAACGATGGTATGCCCTATATCAACTCCGCCAAGGACAGATTTGACAGAAACCACTACGAGGAAACCAATTCCACAGGCAGAAACACGGCAAGAACACTTCTTGAAGAAACAGATAAGCTCATAGCTTCAACCAAATAAACAAAGGAGACGAACCACTATGAAAAAACCAGCAAAAACCTTACTCTCGATACTTTTAGCAATTTCCATGCTGTTCACATGTGCAACCTGCGCATTTGCCGAAGATGCACAGGCAGCCGACAACAGCGCAATAAGAGCAGTCACAGGCGCTATAAACGGCTTGCTTGAAGCTGTTTTCAAGGGCTTTGGCTCACTTTTCCCCAACGATTTCAAAACAGTTGCAGAATATTATGCCGGCGAGAGTGAAAACTTCTACGAAGGCACAGAGGTTTTTCTTGACGAACCTGCTGCCGGTGCAAGATGGCAGCTCGGCTTCGGCAAAGCAAGCATGGTTCCTGTAAACCTCAAGGATGGCACAAAGAAGTATTACACCGGCGGCTATTTCACCCAGCAGATAAACGGTGTATATGACGACCAGGGTGCAAACGCAATAGCAATCAGCGACAATTCCGGCAGAGGCACAGTTATTATGGCAGCAATTGACGGTATCGGCGTCAACAACGCTGATGTACGCACAATCCGTGCAGAAGCTGAACGCAAGCTTATGCAGCAAGGCATAATCAGCGATATAGTTGCCATCAACATCAACAGCACACATTGCCACACTGTTATTGATACACAGGGTTTCGGTCTTGAACTTATACCGAAAGTTTTTCAGAATCTGTTTTCTTTTATTCCCTTCATCGAAAGCACCAGAAGCATTGATTCCGAGTTCCACAGGTATATGATTGACGGCGCATCAGATGCCATTGTTGAAGCTTATCTCAACATGGAATTCGGCGAGCTTTACTACTATGAAACAGTCGGCGTCGGCAAAAGCGAAAAGAACGGCAACTATCTTGATGACGAATACGATTACCTTTACAACAAGAGATATAACACAGAAGGCTATCAGCACACATTTGCATGCTTCAAATTTGTTCCTGACAATGCTGAATCAACTCCCACTTTATTTGCAAATATCGGTGCTCACCCCACAACAATCAGCAGAGATACCAAACTGCTTTCTGCCGATTTCCCCCACTATATGGAACAAAAAGTCAACGAAGCAGGCATGAACTTTGCATTTATCCAGGGCGCCCAGTCCCCCATTTCCGTTAATAAAAGCGGCGTTAAAACAGAAGAAATCCTTGAAGAAGTCAACGCTGAAATCGCCGCAGACCCCCGCGTTGCGGATTACGAAAGCGCAAAGGTTCTCGGCTACGAATTTGCAAGACTTATTATCGAAGCAGAAGACAAGGCTACACCCGTCGCTCCGATACTCAACGTCAAAATGGCTGAATTTACCGCACCGCTTGAATACGGACTGTTACAGCTTGGTGCAACCGCACAGTTGCTCGGGACAACAACCGTATATGACGATACTTCTCCCAGCGGATATTCAATTATAACAGAGGTCGGCTACCTTGAATTCGGTGCAGATATAGTTATGCTCACCGTCCCCGGCGAGCTTATTCCCCAACTTGTTTACGGCAACGTAGTCGACAAAACGGAAGCGTACCTCGGCACAGACTGGGAAATCGACTGCACAGCTGACCTTATTGACGACAGCAAAACCGTACTCGTTATGGGTCTTTGCAATGATGCTATAGGCTACATTGTTCCTGACAATGACTACGCTCCGTTCATTGCTGATTCACTCTGGAATTCTGACCTTGGCGAAAAGCTGTTCGGAACACCCCACAGACATTATGAAGAAATGCTTTCCACGGGCAGCAAAGCAGGCTCTACGGTAATGGGTGCACTTAACGCACTTGTTGAAGAGGTAAAATAACATAACAAGGTGATATTCAATATGAAATATTATCTCGGCATAGACGGCGGCGGTACGAGAACTACCGCTGCCGTAGCTGACGAAAACGGCATACTTTTTAAAGTTACGGGTAAAACCATAAACTTTTATTCAGTCGGCTATGAAGCTGTACGTGAAAATCTGAGAGAAATAGTCTGCGATATTTATGGGCATCTGGGCAAAATCAGCTTTGAAGGCGTATTTATAGGCTGCTCCGCACTTGACGGAAAAGCCGACAGAGCTCTTATTAACCAGCTCTGCGGCGGAATAATTACCGCTGAGCACATCGGTATGGACAGCGACGTTTACATTGCCCTCAAATCCGTCAATGCAGACAGCTGCCCGTGTGTTGCTATCTGCGGCACAGGCTCAATGGCCGCCGGTGAGGATACAGACGGAAAATTACAGATTTCCGGCGGTTGGGGACACATTGTCGGCGATGAAGGCTCCGGCTACGCAATAGCGGTCAATGCCCTCAGGAGCTGCTGCATTATGTGCGACAAAAACGAAAGCACTCCCCTGCTGGAAAGCGCAAACGAATTTTTCGGCGTTGACGATTTCAGAAAAGCCATTGATATTATCTATTCCGCTGAAACATCGAAGGATAAAATAGCGGGCTTTGCAGCAAACGTCGGCAAGCTTGCAGCAAACGGAGATGAAACAGCTGAGACAATTATGACCGCCGAGGCTGTTGCGTTTGGCAAAACAGTCACTGTACTGCTTGACAAGGTTAAAAAATGCTCACTGCTCGGACTTTACGGCGGAATATTCCAACACAATCCTATATTTACAGCTGAGTTTATCTGTGAGATAAAAAAATCGTATCCAGACATCCGGACTCAGCTTCTTGACATTCCGCCCGAAGAAAGCGCACTACAAATTGCGAGGACATTAAATTGAAAAAATACATTGAATACATTAACAACACAAAAAAAATAATAGATCGCATCGAAACTGACGGCAGTACTGCGATAGAAAGTGCTGCTCAGGTGCTCAGCGATACACTTATCAGCGGCAAACGTCTGTATCTTTTCGGCACAGGACATTCGCACATGCTTGCTGAGGAGCTTTTTTACAGAGCAGGCGGTTTAGTCAACATTCAGCCCATTCTCGTTGAGCCGCTGATGCTGCACATTTCCGCATCCGAAAGTACGGTTGCAGAGCGTGAAGAAGGTATAGCAGAAAGAATATTTACCGAATACGGCATGAGTGAAAACGACGCAGTCATTATCATTTCAAACTCCGGCAGAAACGGTGTTATTGTTGATATGGCGCTGCTCTGCAAAGAAAAAGGACTGAAGGTAATAGCTCTGACTAACCTTGAGCACACCTATGCAGGTGCTTCACGTCACGCAAGCGGCAAAAGGCTTTGCGAAATTGCGGATATTGTGCTTGACAATTTCGGCTGCGTTGGTGATGCATGCGTAGAGGTTGACGGTGTAGAAGGAAAAATCTGCCCGACCTCAACAGTAACCGGTGCACTTATACTAAACGCAATTGTCGCACAGGCTGTAGACAACTGCGCAAAACAGGGCTTCAGCCCCGAGCACTTTGCAAGCTCTAATGTTGACGGCGGCGACGCTATAAACAACCGCCTTATTGAAAAATATAAAAAGGAGATTAAACACCTTTGATTTATCCTAAACCGCAAAAATTAAACCTGAACGGTGAACCTGTTTCAGTAAACGGTGTAAATGTATACGGTAATCATCAAAGCACTGCAGAAAAAGTTTTTGATAATTACTCTATTCCTGTAACCGGAGAATACGAGGTTGAAACCGTAATCAGCAACAGTAAAAAAACAACCTACATAGATAGCCTTTCCCGACTCAGCGATGAAAAGTATTTTATAACAGTCACCAAAAACAAAGCTGTAATTGAAGCTGCGACAAAGCGAGGCGTCTTCAGAGCCGCAAACACGCTTGCAAAGCTGATAGCAAAAAACGCACTTCGTCAGGGTGAAATTGAGGACTTTCCCCTTTTTGAAAAGCGTGGCTATATTGAAGGTTTTTACGGTCCCACGTGGGAAAACAAAAAACGCTTGGGCGTAATGCAGCTTATGGCAAAATACGGCATGAACACCTACCATTATGCACCCAAGGATGACCTTTATCACCGCGAAAAATGGCGTGAACTCTATCCCGAAAAAGAGCTTGGCGAACTGAAAACACTTTTCAATGCTGCCAACGAAAACGAGCTCGATTTCAGCTGGTCCGTCGGTCCCGGTCTTACCTACAGATACACAAGTGACGAGGATTTTGAGCTGCTCATAAACAAAATCAAAAGTGTTTACGGCATAGGTGTACGGAATTTCGGCGTACTGCTTGACGATATACCGTGGGATTTCCAGTATGATGAAGATAATCAGGTATACGACAGCATTGTTGATGCGCATATCGATCTTGTAAACAAAACATACAAAGCGCTCAAGGGCTTTGATTCATCAATCACGCTGACTGTTTGCCCGACAGAATATTCAGGCGACGAAAGCGGCTACTACATTTCAAAACTCGGTCAGAACATACCGAGTGATGTCAAGCTTTTCTGGACAGGTGCTGAAATCTGCTCCCGTGTGCTGACAACCCGTGAGGCAAACGAATTTTTACGCTCAACAGCTCACAAACCGCTCTATTGGGACAACTACCCCGTAAACGATGCAGAAATGTTCCAGGAGATGCATTTAGGTCCGCTCAAAGGCAGAGATAAAGAACTTTACAGGCATTGTGAGGGACTGATAGCCAACGTAATGGAATACGCAGAGTGTTCAAAGCTACCGCTTTTGACAATCGCCGATTACCTGTGGAATCCGGAAAGTTATGACCCCGAAGAGTCAATCAGAAATGCACAGTGCGAAATTCTCGGTGACAAGGCGGAAATATTCGGCTACATTGCTGACCACCTTGCGGTTTCATGCCTTCACCGACACGCAAGCGTGCTCATGAGCGATACACTGTCACACATCAACTTCCTTTATGCAACAGACCGCATGAACGAAGCGCTGGAGGAATTCAAGGCATATAACAGCAAAATGAGAGAATGCCTTGCCGTTATAAGCGATACGAGTGTGCCGATGTTTGAGGAAATGCAGAAATGGGTCAGAAAATTTGCCATGTGCTGTGATTTACTCGACAGTATATACGCAGTATGGGAATCGCCCGATGAAAGCAAAAAAGCAGAGCTTGAAGCCCTGCTTGATCAATACAATTCAGATGCAGTAATTCTCACAGGCTTCTGCCTGCGTGAACAAGCCGAAAAAGCACTGAAAATGTAGTTTTACAATCTCAACCATCCATTGACTGCTTTTTGACAAAGTAATTTTTAACAGTAAAATCCTTTATTTTATACGGTGAAAAAGCTTTCACAAGCAGATTGAACCCCGACAACATCAAAAATAATAACAGCCGCCGAGAAACCACTTCTCAGGCGGCTGAATTTTTTGGCGCTGAATTTTTTATACTATACCCTATCGCCATTTATACTGACTCAGGTGCTTGCCTTGTTCAGAGCTTAACTGTGCTATGTGTTGAGCTGGTATTCCGGTTTCTTTTTCAATCATTTCAAAGTAACTGATTGCAAATTCACCGCCAGCTCCTTTAAGATGCCATGCATAAATTTCTTCCCAGACATCATCCGGAAGTTCTCTGTTATGACTGTTCCAAAAATGCCATTCAGCCTCATCAATAATCTTACAGAGTTCACTCATAGTCAGATATTTTTCTTTCAGAATCTCCTCTTTGGTTCTGGGATACTGAAGAAAAAACGGGTGCTCAAGCCCAAAAAACCACTGTTCAGTAAACTGAGGATGGTACAGATACTGCTTTTCGTGTCTGCTGATTATACCGCACTCAAAATCAAACATCTTCTCGGCATATTTTTTATTAAAGCCGAGACTTACCAATTTTTTTATGTATATATCACGGTAAACTCGATTGTTCTCCTTAAGATACAATGCGGGAAACTGCGAGGTCATTAATCGCTCTGTCGGAATAGCGGACTGTAAAGTTACGTCTGTCTTTTCGGCTTCTTTCTTATGAAAAAGTTTATTAAACAATCCCATAACTACCTACCCTCTCATATTTTCGCCAGTGACGAATTCTTATAAGAATCATCATCGGTTACTTCCTTAATTACTTTTATCTGTTTTGGGAAAACAATTTTTGCAGACTCATCACTAAGCTCAATTTCAGCTATAGCCTTGTCATCCCAGAACGGATAAACGTCTATTTCAAAATACTGATTCTCATATGTAAGGCAGTATCTCGTTTTACGGATCTGTCGTTTGGTTGTATCAGCTTCCATAAGGAGCTTAAGGTATTCCGCCTGAGAAAGCCGACGCTCAATTTCAACCCGCTTTACATCAGACACTTTACGCTTGACAGTCTGGAAGTATATGTAGTTACCGTCAACACCTCGCTGGCGGACACGGACCTCTTCACCGGCTGCACTGTTCAGATATGTCTGAATAATTTCAATGCGTTTGCAAGAAGGATTGCTTTCAAGCCATTTTATATCCGGATACTCAATAAGATATTTTCTTTCAATTTCGTAAGGCTCCGGTTCACCAAGGAACGATGCGATTTCTGCTACAAGTTTCTTCATTTTATCCTCAAAGGATGATGTGTTGTCAATCACACGCAAATGCGGATGACCTGTCCAGGCAGAAATCAGTTTGTTATCCAACGCGGCGGCCTCTTCAACAGTTTCAGTTCTGGCAGCGTTATTTGCTGTGGTGTAGAATTCCTCCGCACCCTTCGCTGCAGTTACAAGATGGAATACAGCATCATAATTATCACGAAGTTCTACTTCATTTGATCCTATAAATTTAATTGCTTCCGCAAACTCAATCTCATCCATATATGCCTTATTGTCAAGAATACCACGATCGCAAACAATAAGAACCTTGTCTGTCATCATCGTGTCAGCTGCCTGTTCAAAGATTTTTTCCTTTTCAATCTGCAACTTCATCTGACACTTCTGATATTCAGCATTGCTGCCGCATGTCCACGGCGCCACTCCGCCTGTAATCAGTTCAGTTGCAGTTTCCGGTACAAACAGAACGGTATAACCCATATTTACAAATGCGTTCTGAATCCAACTCATTGCGGTAGATTTACCTGCACAAGGACCACCGGTTATTACTATCTTTGATATTTCCATTTTTCTTTTTTCACCTCTCATACATAACAGTTCATCAATATCAACATTAAAGAGTGCTGCCAGTTTTCTGATTACGTTCGTTGTCGGTTTTGATTTTCCGGTTTCCCATTTTGAAACAGCCTTGTTAGTGACACCAACTTTTTCAGCTAGCTCAGTCTGGGAGAGGTTGCAATTAGTTCTCAACTCCAAAATCTTGTTTCCAAAAACATAATCGTTCATAAGATATCACCCTCTTTTCTACAACAATATTATAGTTAAATCACCTGAATTTTTCAATACAGTTTCTGTAGAAAAGCGGTAGAATGTATACGCTGCAGCGAAACTCCCCTCAATTCATTGAACAAATTATCAGCTTACATAAAAAAACCGCCCAAGCCCACGAAAGCGTGGATTTCAAGCGGTTTTATATGGTGCGAGTGTTCATAACACAAGTAGTTCTCCGACAGTACATATTCTGTCTTTTAACCATAACACATTTCCGTGTTTATGTTAAAATAAGTAACGATAAAACGATCTGTAAATCTTTAAAATTGCCTCTTCGTTAAAGATACTATTCGTATAATCTATCGCATGATTTTCCCTTAAGTGGAATATCCTCAAAAGCAAAATCCGATTTTTTAAAAATTTCCATAAATAAAAGCCGTGTTCCCAATATATGAAAATAAAACAATTACACCGATAAAAACAAAAAGTATTGTCAGACCGCTTATTTTTGTTAAATCCAAGATAATATATTCATTTGTTATCTTGCCACCATTTTTATTTTTTCTGATAACAGCAACCATAATTTCAGCAAAAGCAAAAGCAAAAGCAACAAAACTCCAGGAAAAAATCTGAGTTATTCCCTGTGTCTGAATTAGTCCTGCAAACATTTCTGCGGCATTATGGAATGAATCCGCACGAAAAAACACCCAAGTAACGGTTGCAAAAGAAAAACAAAAAATCGCACAGAAAACCTTGATTATTTTTGAGGGGATTACAGATTGCTTTTTGCTAAACATATTCACAAATAATTTGTGAACAATCAGTGCTATGCCGTTAATCCCGCCCCAAACAATAAATGTTGTATTTGCACCATGCCATAATCCGCCGATAAGCATTGTTAAAAGCAGATTTATGTTTTTTCTGAAATTACCTTTTCTGTTTCCGCCAAGGGAAATATACAAATATTCCTGAAGCCATTGGGAAAGACTTATGTGCCATCTTTTCCAAAATTCCGTAGGATTAAAAGAAACATATGGAAGATTGAAGTTCTTGTCAAAATCAAAGCCTAAAAGTTTTGAAAAACCTATCGCCATGTCGGAATAACCGGAAAAATCAAAATAAATCTGCAAAGAATATGAAATCATTGCAAGAAGAACTGTTATTCCGTCAAAAGATTTCGGTGATGCAAAAACATCATCAACAAAAACAGCAAGATTATCTGCCAATACCATTTTTTTGAACATACCTAACAGCACAATTTGAATTCCCGTTTCCAAATTCTTTAAAGAAACACAGTGTTTGCTGTCAAGTTGAGAAAAAAACTTTTGAGGCTTGACAATGGGACCGGAAACAAGTTTTGTAAAAAATGAAATATATAGAGATACATCAATAAAATTGCTGACTGCAGAATATTTTTTTCTGTATACATCAACGACATATCCTATTGCAGAAAATGAATAGAATGATATTCCGAGAGGTGCTATGAGATTGAGCGTGACGAAATCATTGCCAAGCAAAGTGCCTATTGATTCCGAAAAGAAATTGAAATATTTAAAAAAAGCAAGCTGACCGAGCACAACAACCACAGCGACAGTTAACAGCATTTTTTTTGATTTTGTATTTCTGTCTAATTTAAGTGCAATCAAATAAACAAGGCTTGTTACCGCACATAAGCTCAAACAAAATCGCCAATCAACAATTGCAACCAACAAATAGCTTGCAGAAAGAAGAATAATTTTATTTATTGTTGCAAAAATGCTTTTTTTTGAAAGCAAAAGTCTTGAAATCCACATTGCGCCATAAATAATCGCAAAGAAGATGAAGAATTTGTATTCAGTAAAAGACATTATTCCGCCTCCTTCTTGCTGATTTCTGCCGCAAGAGTTGCCGCAACAGCTTTGTGTCCGTACTTGTTCAAATGACCTGTTCCAACAGCAGTATTTGAAAAGCCGTGAGCAAGTACTTTTTCATCTTTATATAAAGATTGAAACGAAGTTGACATATCAACAAAAATAATACCGTACGATTCACAGATTTTTTTATATACATCGTAATATTTTTGATTAGTGCTAAAATGAAGTGTTCCATCTGAAGCAAGCGATTCGTTTGGTGCATAAAAAATAATCGGAGTTACGCCGTAAGTGTCTGCTTCTTTTTTGATGTTGTTTAAAAAAAGTTTCAGCGTTTCGATATATTCCTCTGGAATTGTCTTCTCCTCGACAAATTCATCAGTACCTTTATCGGATTTTACATTCAACCAATTATCAAATTGATTATAAAGTGGCTTGAATGCAGGTATTTTCTGAAGATAAAATAAAATTCCGCTGTCGTGAGATTCTATAGCCGAAGCATTGCCATACAGAACTTCGTTCATTTTTTTTATATCAAGTTCAACTGTATTTGTTTCAATCAAAACATATTTTGATGGAGAATATTCTTTTAATGCAGAGTCAATATTGTCAACAATACGATAAATTGTATGACCCGATATACCAATGTTATATGTATTAAAATCAGGAAGATATTCGTTAAGTAACGATGCGCAATTTTCACTTTGGCGAACCTGATATGCTTCCATATGCGAGCTTCCCATGAGCAGAATATCAATATCACGATAAATCTCGGCATTATTGAAACCATTCTCATCCATTTTCACATATGAAAACCCTTCCTTCATATTGACCATGAGCTGATTCTTTTGCCAAACATAGTCAGTTGCCCCTGTTTGACTTGTAATGTGAATTCCTGTAAATGTATAAAAGAATGAAATAACAGAAAGAATAGCAATAGACAAAACAGCTGCAACCGAAATTTTAACAAACCACTGAAATATTTGTCTTATTCTGGAGTTATTTTTCATATTTTATTTCTCCTATATTTCTTTGAAACAAAAAGCAAAAAGACTCTGAATCTTACGACTCAGAGTCTTTTCTATGGTCCGAGTGGCGAGACTTGAACTCACGGCCTCTTGACCCCCAGTGAGGGGCTTGACAGCCCCTTTGGAATAAGCCCCTGAGTTTAAGCTCCTGCTTACCACTGACCACCATTATTTTGCGTTCATTAAACTTAATTTTTGACTGTAATAATTATATCACCAACAGTCAGAACTGTCAACTTTCCAATAAACACAAACAAAGATGTTTTTTATCAAAATTATTTTCAAGAATCAATCGTATATTTTCACAATAATTCTGTCAGATGTTTCTTCAATATAACCGTCAGAGGGATATGCAGGCATGTTTTCGCAATCATCACATATCGATATATACATGCTTTCTTCATCGCTCAATGCAACATCATCAATAATCAATGTACATCCTAATTTCGAAAAAGCACTATATATCTCTGGTATAAATGCTCCACTATGATTTCGATTATTAAATTCTCTGTACGGCAAAATTTTATAATCTTCATTAAAGAAACGAGCAATACTTTCAGAATCTAGCAAATCATATTCTACTCTGTCTCCATAACGATAATCCAAGCGCTTGAATGTGGTTTGAGGTATCACTTTATCAAACATTGAACACATAAATTTTTTATATGCATTTGAAATCGGGTTATTTAAATCAAGAGGTGTAGTTTCAAAATCTGAAAAGTCATAATTCTCACCGTTAACGAAAAGTACTGGTTTCTTGTCAATTGAAAACTCTTGCAAATCTCTTGAAATATTCTGCAGTATATCATTTTCATATTGATGACGCTCATAATTAAGAACAGTATATCTGTTTATCAATAGCGTTTGATTGAATACCAAAACACCAATTATACACCATACGGCACCTTTGGCAAAAGACTTTTCTGGCAGCAACATAACAATTATCGCTATAAACAAAGCAACTAAAACCGGAATAGCTTGTGCCATTCTGTATTCCGGCGCAGAACCGATAACAATAGCAAGCGCCATAGACGAAACAATTGTTCCTATATATAAAACAACCAACCAAAGATTCTTTCTTTTAACAGAAATAATAAATGTCAATATAAGCCCTGCAAATACAGCGACATCATAAATTAAAACACTGTAATTTGAAACACCTGCAATAAGATACTGACCAATCAATTCTCTCAATAACCATTTGATTCCGTTGATTGTTGACGATTCTGTCCAAGCAACAGAAGTGTTTGTTGTATACCAAAAATCAAAAGTACCGCAAAAAATGCGACATACGACTTTGGAAATCAGCCAATCAAGTACAATCGCAAAAGCAAGCATCAAAACAAGTTTTATACTTGGAATAAATATGTTTTTGATTTTAGGTTTGTTCCCTTTATCGTAATAATATTTGATAAAAACAACAGCGAAATAAATTGTCAACAAAACTGATGCATGTGATTCATACATATCAACACAGATAACAATAAGAAGCAATGCTGATAAAATTCGAAGCATATTGACTTTTGCATTGTTAAACCAAGGCATCAACAACCATAAAGAAACACCAATGAGCAAATAAGGCAAAACAACTGAAAGAATAGGATAAGTCATTTGATGTGCAATGACTGGGAAAGTTGAAAATACAATCCAAAACGCAAAAACAGCATTATCGGGCAACTTGTTATCGGAAGCTTCTTTCAAAAGCAATCCAAAAACCAACCCGGAAACAAACAAAATTAAAGCCATCAAAAAGGTGTGCCAAAAAGGAGCAAATTGCATCCAGTTGGTAAGATAGTTGATTAACGGAGCCGAAAACCGACCTGCTCCTATAAGGACAGTTCCGTTGTAGTACTCTTCAATCAGCATATCAATATGATATGAATAATGGGTAGCGTGAAATCCAAAAGCCATTATTTCGGCAAGCACCACAAAAACACACTGCCAAACGTGATTTTTGCAATAATCAGAGAATTTTTTAACCAGACTGCGTAATGACAAATACAACACCCTCTTTATTAAAACAAAAACCACTGAAAAACTTCAGTGGTTTTAGATGGTCCGAGTGGCGAGACTTGAACTCACGGCCTCTTGACCCCCAGTCAAGCGCGCTACCAACTGCGCCACACCCGGACAACGGATGTTATATTAACACATTTCTTCAGAATTTGCAAGTGTTTTTTGAAAAAAAGTTAAAAAAATCCGAATTATTTTTTAATATAATGATCGGACAGGGAATTCCCCTGCCCGATCCAAGTTTATTTGTTCGTTACGCTGCCTATTGCAGCAAGAAGCGAATCAGGATTGGTTGACGGTAAATCGCAGGTGTAGTGCCACACCATAACTCCGCCAAAGCCGTTTTCCTTTGCGTAGGCTGTTTTCTGTGCAATTATATCAGGTGTATTGAACCAGAAAGTCTTACCAATATTTTCATCAGTATAGAAATTATTTTCGTCCAGCTTATCGTAATAAGCTCTGTAATCGTACCAATATGCACCGCTGTCAGTAGGTCTTGCATAAAACGGCAAGCCGAAATGAACCTTTTCAAGCGGCAGGCCGTAAAGCCCTGCGTTAACCGAAAGCTCAGTTGTAGTATCGTAGGTTGCATGTCTGCCGGCATCATCGTAAACGTCATAAACCATAAGCTCAAAATAATCAACAGCTTTTACTGCAGCTGTGCTGAGCTTGATATCCCAATCGGCTACAGCTATACCAAGCAGCTTATCACCGAGCTTTGAATCGAGCGAAACCAGGAATTTATTGAAATGGTGCCAGGCTTCAAGCTCAATCGGATACTCATAGTCAAAATGAATACCGTCAAAGTCATACTTATTAAGTACGGCTATTAAATTATCCTCTAATTTACCGCTCCGGAATGCCGCAGTGTGGTCTGCTGCCTGCACATCCATCTGGTCGTACCAATCAGTCAGGTCGCCGTGATACTGCGGACCGAGAAAGTTGAGCGTTATTGTAATATCACGGTTGCCAATAACCTGACGCAGATTACTAAGCGCAAGCTCAAGCAGCTGAGTGTCAACAGTAACGTTACCCTCTTTATCAAAGGTTGCGCAGCCGAAAAGAATTACATCGGTAATAATGTCAAAATCTTCACTGCAGATGTTATCAATATCCAGCACCCGATCGGAAACAACGTAGGAAACGACACGGAAATCATCCGCAGGCTTCACAAACGGATTCGCAGCACCAAGGAGATTTGCAAGCATTGTTATCAATGCCATAAATGTGGCAGCAAGTCTTTTGAAAAAGAACATAATATTTAACCTCATTTCCTGCTTTTTCTTGATTATAACAAAAAAGAGAACCTTTTACCATAGCAAAATAAATTTTTACAAACAAACTTTTATTCATTCCAATCAGTGTTTTGTATTGTTTTTAAACACTGTCTATGATATTATTCTATTAAATCCAAATAACCTCAACGGAGGAGCAGAAAATGACATTTGAGATAAAAGGCAACCAATTTTTAAAAGACGGCAAACCGATAAAAATAATATCGGGCGCAGTTCACTATTTCAGGAATCTGCCCGACACATGGCGCGATATATTCAAAAAAATGCGTGCTATGGGCTGCAACTGCGTTGAAACCTACTGCGCATGGAATATGCACGAGAAACACCCCGGCGAGTTCGATTTCAGCGGAATACTCGATATAGCAACCTTCATAAAAATCGCACAGGAAGAAGGGCTTATGGCTATAGTGCGTCCCGGTCCGTATATCTGCGCAGAGTGGGAATTCGGCGGTCTGCCGTGGTGGATCCAGAAAGATGATGAGATTGAAATACGCTGTTCAAACAAGGTATATATTAAGTATTTTGACAGATATCTCGATAATCTTCTCGGACAGATAAAGCCTTTGCTTTGCACTAACGGCGGAAACATAATCATGCTGCAGTGCGAAAACGAATACGGCTACTACGGTGACGACAAAGAATACCTTACATATCTTAAAGAAGGATATATTAAAAGAGGCATGGACGTGCCGCTGTTCACCTCCGACGGAAGTGAAGAAGGTCACATACTTGACGGACATATTCCCGGCTGCCTTTCAACGCTCAATTTCGGCAGCAGAGTTGAAGAAAACTTCGGCAAGGCTCACGACAGACTTTTCCCCGACAGCCCGAAAATGTGCATGGAAATGTGGAATGGCTGGTTTGATGCATGGGGAGATGAAAAGCACCACACAACAAGTGCAGAGGACTACGCAAAGGTAGTTGACGATATGCTCAAAAGAGGCAGCCTGAACATGTACATGTTCATCGGCGGCACAAACTTCGGCTTTATGAGCGGTGCAAACCACTACGAAAAATTTGCCCCCGACGTAACAAGCTACGATTATGATGCGATGCTTTCCGAATGCGGCGATATTACACCGAAATACATGGCCGTACGTGAGGTAATAAAGAAATACACCGATGAAGAATTACCCGAAATTCCCGCAAACAGAAAAAAGCGTGCATACGGCAAGGTAACTCTCACAGAGAAAAGCGGAATTTTTGACAATCTTGATATACTTTCTGCACCGCAGCACACAGATATACCAAAGTGCATGGAACACTATGGCGAGGGCTACGGCTACACAGCATACCGCAGCACACTGGGCCGTGATTACAAGGATGCTGAGCTTTTCTTTGAAAGCCTTGGTGACAGAGCACAGGTATATATAAATAAAGAGCTTATAGGAATAGTTTATATCAACGACAGCCTTGAGCTTAAGTTTTCGGCAAAAAAGGGCGATGTGCTGACTGTGCTTTGCGAAAATATGGGCAGAGCAAACTTCGGAGCAAAGATGATGCGCAAAAAAGGTATAGCCGGCAGACTGCTGATAGATGAGAAAATACATTTCGGCTGGGATGTTTACACGCTGCCTATGGATAACCTTGAAAAGGTTGACTATTCAGCTGCCGTACCGACTGAAAAATCTGTATTCTACAAAGGTTATTTTGATATTGATGAAGCTGCAGATACGTTTATAAAGCTCGATAATTTTACCAAGGGCTTTGTTACCGTAAACGGCTTTAATCTCGGAAGATACTGGAAAATCGGCCCGCAGCAAACGCTCTATCTTCCGGCTTCACTTTTAAAGCAGGGCAAAAACGAAATTGTCGTGTTTGAATCCGACGGTATCAAAGGCAAGCCAGAGGTTGAGTTTGCAGACACACCTGTTCTCGGATAATCATAACCACCAGTTGAACTGGTGGTTTGCACAGGCCCTATAAGGGCCGCCTACTGGCTTGCCGACTAAAAGTCGGCACTGAAGTTTGACACCGCATTACTATCTCAAGCAGCCGCTCTCGTGCGGCTGTTTGTTTTTTGCTTAGTTATTCTTGTTACCCGTAAACGGGTCTATGTACTCTTTGAGTGATATCTGGTCATTCGCA
>JAZSND010000050.1:0-6996 GCA_045536235.1 Acutalibacteraceae bacterium
TTTGGCAGTACCCCCCAAAAATGAACCACCCTTATATAACGGCAACTGCCGAGGATTTCTCCCCGGCGGTTAATTTTGATTCCGATTTAACGTTAATACTTTTTGTTTTATACCGAAGCCGTAAGCTCTGCAACGGTTTCCTTAGCATCACCGAGCATCATAATTGTACTTTCGCTCTCATAAAGAGGATTGGGAACACCTGCATAACCGGGCTTTGTATCAAAGTTACAGATGATTACATTCTTGGCATCCGCTACATTGAGCACGGGCATACCGTAAATCGGTGTACCTTCTGCAGTATTTGCGGCGGGATTGATAACGTCGTTTGCACCGACTATGATTGCAACATCGCAATCCTTGAATTCACCGTTGATTGCATCCATTTCGTAAAGCTTGTCGTAAGGAACATCCACCTCGCAAAGAAGTACGTTCATATGACCGGGCATACGACCTGCAACAGGATGAATTGCAAACTTAACCTCTGCGCCCTTACTTTCGAGCTTATCACAAAGTGCCTTTACCGTTGACTGTGCCTGTGCAAGTGCCATACCATAGCCGGGTACGATGATTACCTTCTTGGCGTCGGAGAGAATATCACCTACTGTGATTTCTTCGGATATTGTTTCTTCAGCCTTTGGAGCTGACTTTTTACCTGATGCGGCTTCTGTAAGCTGAGCTACAGTTTCCTTAGCATCACCGAGCATCATAATTGTGCTTTCACTCTCATAAAGAGGATTAGGGACACCTGCATAACCGGGCTTTGTATCAAAGTTACAAATGATTACATTCTTGGCATCCGCTACATTGAGCACGGGCATACCGTAAATCGGTGTACCCTCTGCAGTATTTGCGGCGGGGTTGATAACGTCGTTTGCACCGACTATGATTGCAACATCGCAATCCTTGAATTCACCGTTGATTGCATCCATTTCGTAAAGCTTGTCGTAAGGAACATCTACCTCGCAAAGAAGTACGTTCATATGACCGGGCATACGACCTGCAACGGGATGAATTGCAAACTTAACCTCTGCGCCCTTACTTTCGAGCTTATCACAAAGTGCCTTTACCGTTGACTGTGCCTGTGCAAGTGCCATACCATAGCCGGGTACGATAATAACCTTCTTAGCGTCGGAAAGAATATCCTCAACTGTGATTTCAGCTTCAGCCTCTTCCCCAGTTTCAACAGCTTCTTCCTTTACGGGTGCAACCTCAACCTTAGGCTTGGATGCTTTTTTCGGAGCACTGCCAAGCAATATACTGATAAGACTTCTGTTCATTGCTTTACACATAATCTGTGTAAGAAGAAGACCTGAAGCACCTACTATACCACCGATAGCAACAAGTAATGGGTCACCGACAGCAATACCTGCAATACCGCCTGCAACACCACTGAGAGAATTAAGCAGTGAAATTGTAATAGGCATATCTGCACCGCCTACACGGATTGCAAAGGCAACGCCGAAGAATGCAGAAAGAATTGAAATAATCCAGATACAGTCGGGTATGAATACTATTGCAGCAAGAGTAGCGATAAGGGTAACTGCAACAATCAGCGAATGTGCCTTCCATACAACAGGCTTCTGCGGAAGAAGCTTATGAAGCTTACCTGCAGCAACAAGAGAGCCTGTAAAGGTTACCCAACCAACAAGAAGAGCAACGGCACCGACATAGATTGCAAATTTATCGTCAGTTGCCTGCTGAATTGTTAGAATTGCAACCAAAGCACTTGCAAGACCGCCGAGGCCGTTGAGAAGTGCAACCGCCTGAGGCATCTGAATCATCTTAACCTTATAGGCTCCGATTATACCTATAACAGCACCGATAGCCATACCTATCCATGCCTGCCATGCCGTAAGAATCTGGTTATCATATAAAACAACAACTATAGCGAAAAGAGTGCATATTGCTGAAAGTGTGTTACCTGAATTTGCAGCCTTTACTTTGCTCATCATACTTATGCCTATAAGTACGCCCAAAACAATAATACCGCTGATTATATAATAAATAGTTGAAGGAATCATTTTTTATCCTCCTTCTTTTTGAACATTTTAAGCATTCTGCCTGTAACAGCAAAACCTCCCACAACATTTACCATTGCAAAGACGATAGCGGCTATACCGATAATTACGCTTATAATGGGAGCTTTTTCTTTAAGTGCCACGGCAAGAACCGTAAGAGCACCGAGAACGGTAATACCTGAAAGAGCATTCATACCCGACATAAGAGGGGTATGAAGAAGAGTAGGGACCTTGTTAATTATGAAGTAACCTACTATGGCAGCTACAACAAAAATAAGAATCAATAACCATCCGGGCATTGAAATTTCTCCTTTCATTTACATAAGGTGCTGTAAAAACGCTTTACAGCACCCTTTGTTTTATTGTTAAAGCTTATAGTTTATGCCTTATGCACCCATTGCTTCAAGAGCACCCTTATGAACAATCTTACCGTCGATTGTGGTCATAATGCCCTTTACGATTTCATCGTTCATATCAAGGGCGATGGTACCATCTTTTGCGAGGTACTTAACAAGGTTGTAAATATTGTGTGAGAACATCCAGGTTGAGCTTGTGGGAAGAAGACCGGGTATATTCTTAATGCCTTCGATGGTAACCTTATGCTTAACTGCTGTTTCACCGGGAACAGTGATTGCACAGTTACCGCCCTGGTCAATTGAAATATCAACGATAACAGAACCGGGCTTCATTGATTTTACGATTTCCTCTGTAAGAATGATGGGAGCAAGCTTACTGGGAACAAGAGCTGAACAGAAAACGATGTCCATATCCTTAATTGTATCTTTAAGGTTATCTCTTTCAATCTTGAGCCATTCTTCGCTGAGCGCATTTGCGTAACCGCCCTCACCTACTGCAACCTCAGCAGGAACACCTGTATCAACAATCTTTGCGCCAAGGCTCATTGCCTGCTCTGCTGCTGCGGGACGGATATCTGCTGCATATGTAACTGCACCGAGTCTCTTTGCTGTAGCAAGAGCCTGAAGACCTGCAACACCTGTACCGATAACCATTGCATTACAAGGCTTAACCATACCTACTGCGCAGAAAAGCTGAGGCATAAATTTAGCAAGGTCATTAGCAGCCATAAGGATACCCTTGTAGCCTGCGCAAGTGCTCATTGATGTAAGAGCATCAAGATTCTGAGCTCTTGAAATACGGGGAACGCCGTCAAGTGTAAGAGCAATAACACCCTTTGCTGCAAGATTTTTAACCATTTCGTGATTAACGGGAGATGCAGGATGAATAAATGTAATAAGATACTGACCTGCATGCATCATATCTACCTCGTGAACGCCCTTAGCGGTATTGAACTGTGGTTCTTTAACCTTAAGAATAACATCAGCCTTTTCATAAAGCTCTGCAACATCTGCTACCATTGTAGCACCTGCAGCTGCATATTCTTCATCGCTGAAAAATGCGCCTTCGCCTGCTGAATTTTCAACGAGCACTTCAAAGCCGTCAGCCTTAAGCTTTGCAACTGTTTCGGGGATAGCTGATACTCGTCCTTCTCCGTGCATAATCTCCTTAGGAATACCGATAATCATAACTTATAACCCTTTCTTCATATATATTTTTTATTTTTAACCCGTTTCAGAACGGATTATTTACTTATTTCAGGAAACATACAAACTTCGTTTTTATTCGTTGAGAGCACAACTGATGTTCTTGTAAGAGAAACACCTTCAATTGATTTGATATAATTCAGAATATCCTCAAGGCTTTGTGCATTTTTTGTAATAATCTTTATTATAAAATCAAAGTCACCGGCTATATAATAGCACTCTGCTATTGAATTGTGTGAATTTATCAGTTCAACAAAATTTTCATAATACTTCGGGTGCTCAAGGCGTACACTTATAAAAGCCATAAGATCACCGCCGAGAGAATGTTGGTCTAACACTATTGTATACTGTTTAATAAGCCCTGATGCTTCAAACTTTTTTATTCGCTCAATAACTGCTGAGGTTGAAAGATTGATTTTAGCACCGATATTAGTCGCATTTTCACGGGCATTTTCTTTCAGACACGAAAGAATTTCGTAATCGATTTTGTCCATTCAAATATCACCTTTCTATCAATTAAATTATATACCAGCCGAATAAAAAAGTAAAGATTCAAGAAAAATAAATATATTTTTCGGCAATAAAGCAATATCTCAGAAATATTTGCGTTACACTGAGATTATAGTACCGCTAACAATAATTATTTCGGTATTTCTGACGATTATAATATATGCACTAATTTATGTCTTGCGGACACAGCAAAAAAACAAAGGACTTCTATTGAAGTCCTTTGTTTTTTGGAGGTACATCGCATTTTAGAACCGCCAATATGTAACGGCAACCGCCGGGGATTTCTCCACGGCGGTTGCTTCAATAATCAGTTGCTGTTTATCTTTCATATGTTATCGTCTTTGTTTCACCCTCAGCAAATGTTACATCCTTCTCTTCACCACCGTAAACGCTGACCTTGCAATTTATCATCAGTCATATAAAGCAAATTTGTGACAATTGTATATTCGATTTGTTTGTCCGTGTTTATAGTTTTGCTATAATCAATCATTTCCTTGATTATATCAAAATTAAGCAGAGGTTCTCCTCCTTGAAACTCAAATGTTTATCCTTTATTCGGAGACTGCAGCGCAAATTCTATTGCCTTTCTGCCTATTTTCTTAGTCATAGAGCAGTGCAAAGAAGAAGATTCACTATGTATCTACAATTTAAATTGCATTTATTAGTAACAGCAAATATATGCAACGCTGTACCACACATGCAATATCCCTTCATACTATGTATCCAAGGTGCATTTTTCTTAATAAAATTTTCTGTCGAGGTTTCATAGTAAAAACCATTTTCTATGCGATATCTGTAAACTTGTAGCAAGTCTTAAATAAAACATTTCTACTGTACAGTTCTTTTTTATATTTTATCTGCATAAAAACTCTCCTTTATACAATTGCATTGACATTTTAATTATATCGTGCATTACAGCAATTTGCAATGCAGTGCGTTTAGATATATAAAATCAAATTATTTTACCAGTACTCATTGTATACAAACCGATACAAAATATTTTTTATAAATATAATCAACACAAATAATCGTATCACAGTTAGATTCTCCGTATCACTATGTTCACTTTTTTCAAAAAATGTAGTATTATAAGGTCTAAAAATTTTAAGGAGACTTAATAATGCGTAAAAACTACTCAAAAGAGGATAAATCAAAAATTATCAATCTGTGTTCCGACGGTGTATCAGTTACTCGAATATCAAAAGAATACGGGCTTGCTCGAAGTACAGTTTACGCTTGGATTAAAGAATATAATGAAAAATCAATGCGAAAAAAACCGATTAATATGCACGAAGTGATTCTTTTAAGACAACAGTGCGAACAACAAAATTTAATGATTGAAATACTGAAATCTGCATCCTGTACAATTGATGCACCTCAGAAAGAGCGGTATGAAGCAATCAAAAAATTGTCTGGCAAATATAGTGTCGCCCTACTCTGCAAAGCAATGAATGTTCCGAAAGGCAGTTACTATAACTACATACTAAGGAACAAGAACGAAAACACCGAAGCAGCACTACGACGAGCAGAAATAACACCAATAATAGAAAAACTATTCAGTGACAGCCAACAGGTTTTCGGTGCATATAAAATTCATGCTCTGCTGCAGAATATGGGGTATCGTATCAGCCCGAATACTGTTGCGGATATCATGCATAAAAACGGCTGGTTTTCTGTACGAGGCGGAGCGAAGAAACAGTATCTTCAGTTGCAGCAACGTAAGCGTAATATTTTGAAGCAACAATTCACAGTCAGCAAACCTAACGAAGTTTGGGTCGGTGATGTTACGCAATTCTTATACAACGATCGCAAATATTTTATATGTGTGATTCTTGACCTGTTTGCAAGAAAGGTTGTTGGCTACAGAATATCGCCATCAAACAGCACTCAACTGACTAAAGGAACATTCAGAGCTGCATATGAAAGCAGAAAACCTACTAATTTGTTATTTCATAGTGATCAAGGATGTAATTACACATCCAAAGCATACGTTGCTTATCTGAAACAACTTGGTGTTACTCAATCATTTTCAAGAGCTCATACTCCCTATGACAATTCAGTTATAGAATCTTTCTTTAAATCTCTTAAGAGTGAAAAACTGTATCGTACCGATTTCCGTTCAGAACGCGAATTCAAAGAAGCAATAAGAGATTATATGTACAACTATAACAGTGCTCGACCTCACTCAAAATTGAATTATAAAACACCTGATGAGTATGAAACTATTTATTTTGAAAAAGCAGGCGTTTTGCAACAATGTTAGCCCATCAATAATCGTAGGTTCAGATTTTTGATGTTATTTTTATTTTTTAACTCACAATTTTAAAAGATTCGATTCAGACATAGTATAGAATAAAACAAAAAAGCAGCTTAAAGCCACTAAAATACTGAGATAATATATAAATTTTTTATCGTACACTTTAGGTTCGGATTTGGTGAGATTTTAATTTTTCGATTCGTGAATTGAAAAGTTTTGATTTTGGTGTAGTATTAAAAGTGAATAAAAAAAGCAGCCCTGAAGCCGCTTAAATTCTATGTTTATAAGAAAAGAAAAAACCCTCTATCGAACACCTGAGGTTCAGATTGGAGGGTTAATTCATTTGGAGGTACCACCCAGATTTGAACTGGGGAATAACGGTTTTGCAGACCGTGGCCTTACCACTTGGCTATGGTACCGTATATGGAGCGGATGACGAGGCTCGAACTCGCTACCTCCACCTTGGCAAGGTGGCGCTCTACCAGATGAGCTACATCCGCATTTTTAACTTTAAAATGGCGACCCGGAACGGGCTCGAACCGTCGACCTCTAGCGTGACAGGCTAGCGTTCTAACCAACTGAACTACCGGGCCATTGGTGGGAACAACAGGGCTCGAACCTGTGACCCTCTGCTTGTAAGGCAGATGCT
>JAZSND010000014.1:0-149478 GCA_045536235.1 Acutalibacteraceae bacterium
TTTTTCAAACCTAATATCTCTGTTTCATATTGCTTTATGTGTCTATACTCTCTTGGCCTGAAAATTCCCCCTATGGTAGTTTCTTTAATTCTACCATAGGGGGCTCTTTTTTTCATTGTCCGTTTTTAACGGACCTGTTCACAGTTATTCAGCGGCTTTTATTTTTATATATACAGTCAGCAGAATACCGAAAGGAATTGCCGCAACCGTAAGAAGTTTCTTAGGAGATTCGGCAATAAAGCGACGGTTTTTAGAAATTATGCTGCTTGAAACATAGTGAATACAATCCATAAACATACGTTTTGAAGATTCGGGATGCTCCATGCAGACCTTGCGCCAGAACGCAAACCCATTAGGATATTTAAGATACTGCTTGAACATTGTTGCACTTGAACCGTTATCCTGATATTCAACATTACAAACTACCTTATTAAGTACTGCAAGCTTGTAATCATCATCAATCAGACGGTATTTGTAGGCAAGAGCGACATATTTTTCGCCTTCAAACACCGGATACGGCGGATATTTATTTATAACATCGGTTCTGTAAATAAGCTTTTTATCACCAAGACCGCCAGACGCATAGAACCCTTTTAAAGTTGTTTCGGTTAATCCGTCGGCAAAAGCGGTTCCGATAATTTCGCCTGTTCCCATAATATCATCAAGAGCAATTATTCCTGCATATCCTGAATTTTTAACTTCATTCCATTTATTTTTGATCAGTTCAACAGCGTCTGCGGGCATCGCATCATCTGAATCGACACAGACATTAAGCTCTGTTTTAATATTTTCGTACGCAGTATTATGTGCAGTATGCATTCCGCCGTTTTCTTTATAAATATATTCAATTTCAAAATCTGTTTCTCTATTCTGCCACTCACTGACAAGCTCTGCAGTATTGTCAGAAGAGCCGTCATCAACAATAAGCCATAAAAAATCCTTACAGGTTTGTTTTTTTAACGATTCGTATGTTCTCGGCAATGTGTGAGCTCTGTTAAAAGCAGGCGTAAAAACTGTAAGCAGTTTATCCTTCATTTGCATTCACCTTATCAAGATAAAAATTTTGCAGAAATTCTGCATTTTCTATAATATCAAAGCCGGCTTTCCTTATTGATTCATATTGATTTGTTCTGCTTGTTTTTCTGTGGCCGACAACATGCTCAGCCCATGTTCCGGGCGTTTCATGTAAAGATACAAATTCAACGTTATCGGTAATTTTGCATTCGTGAGGAATTGTATCGGACAATACGCACGGCAAGCCTGCTGCCTGCGCTTCTACAGTAGCAACGCTCAAGCCTTCGAACAGCGATGGAAAAAGAAAAACATCCATACACTGAAGGCACTTGTCAATATCGTCCCTTACACCGAGAAATTTTACTTTATCACTTAAACCGAGAGAATTAACTCTGGCTTTGATTTCAGCCTCGCCCTCACCTGTACCGATCAGCAGCAAAGCAGAATCCGGTACTTTTTTTACAACAGATGAAAATATATCAATAAGGAAACTGTGATTTTTTTGCGGTGTAAATCTGCCGACATGACCGATAACAAATTTGCCGTTTAATCCAAATAACTCTCTGTATTCTGCAGATACTTCGGCGTTAAAAGAATAGCGCCGGGCATCAATAGCATTGTTGAGAATTCTGTACTGATTACCGGAAAACATCCAATCGCCCGCCTCTTTACCGCAGGCAAAAAGCTCGGTTGAATAATAAGGAATAAGGCTTTTTGACAAAAGCTTCATCGGATATTTTAAATCTTTTACCTGATTTACGTTATGAGCATGTGAAAATCTGTGTTTTATGCCGTGTTTTTTTGCCGCTGCCAGAACAAAAGCACTCATGCAGTCAAGGTGTGAATGAACAACATCGTATTTATGCTCACAAAAGAAATTATCAAGAGCCTTGTAATATCCGGGTGATAACGGATTAACTGGCGGTACACGGTAAATATTTGCGCCGAGTGATAAAGCTTCTTCTTCATAATCGCTTTTCCCCTCGCGGTGTAACAGAAAATCAAACTGAATTTTATCTCTGTTTATATTGCGGTAATAATTGAGCAGCATTGTTTCAAGACCGCCACGGTTAAGTGTAGTAACAACTTGCAGAACTACGGCAGGCATATGTAATCACCTTTCAATAAAAACTATATTAATAATAACAGATAACATAATTAAAAGCAACATAATAATAACGCTCCATAGCTAAAAGCGATGAAGCGTTAATTAAAACAAATTATCTTTTTCTGCTCCAGAGGTCGGGACTGAACAGTACAAGTAAGGGGAAAATTTCAAGACGGCCAAGAAGCATGTCTGCCGCCAATACAATCTTTGACAAAAAACTGTAATGTGCGTAATTTCCTGTAGCGCCAACAAGCTCAAAGCCAGGACCAATATTGTTAAAGCAAGCTACAACTGCAGAAAAATTCGTTCCGATAGAATAGCCGTCAAGCGAAATAATAACAAAGCTTATCAGAACAATACAGCAATAAATCGCAAGATACGCATTTACGCCGTGAGAAGTGGCAGCTTCAACTGCTCTGCCGTCGAGTCTGACTATGTGAACCTTACGAGGGTGAAGAGTTTTTATAATTGTTTTCCATATGCTTTTACCAAGCAGCAACACTCTTGCAACCTTTAAGCCGCCGCCCGTGCTGCCGGCGCTTGCACCGATAAACATGAGCAGCAAAAGAATTGCTTTTGAAAAAGCCGGCCATTGCTCAAAATCAACCGTTGCAAAGCCTGTTGTAGTCATTAAACTGCTGACCTGGAAGGCCGAATGATGCAATGCAGTAAAAAAGCTGTCAAACATACTGCTGATATTTATAGATATCATAATAACACTCGTAACAGCAATGACGACATAGGCCCGGAGCTCTTCATTTTTAAAAATTGATCTGAACTGTCTTAAAAGAATCAGATAATAAATATTAAAGTTGATACCGAAGAGGAACATAAACACCGTTACAACGCCCTGTAAATAAGTGTTGTAGGCACCCATACTGGCATTCGTAACCGCAAAACCGCCCGTACCTGCCGTACCGAAAGCAATACAAAAGCTGTCAAAAACAGGCATACCGCCGACAAGCAGAAAAATTACACAAAGCACAGTCAGCAAAATATATATTACATAAAGAATAATAGCTGTCTGGCGAAGGTGCGGTGTTAATTTGCCGACACTCGGACCGGGGCTTTCGGCACGCATAAGGTGAATGCCTGAACCAGCCTCTTTTTTGGCTCCGGGAATTACAGCAAGCACAAAAACAAGCATACCCATTCCGCCAAGCCAATGGGTAAAGCTGCGCCAGTAAAGGCTGCAGCGTGAAAGTGTTTCAACATCAGTCAAAATAGATGCGCCGGTTGTAGTAAAGCCGGAAACAGTTTCAAAAAGTGCATTGATATAGTTGGGAATTTCACCGGTCAGAGTAAAAGGAAGAGCACCGAATAAAGAAATAAGTATCCACGAAACACTGGTAGCTGCCAGACCTTCCTGAGCATAAAAGGAAGGTTTGTATTTTCTTGTAATACTTAAAACAATCAGGCTGTACAGTATCATCAGACCGGCAACTGACAGATAGACAGCAGCATTAAACATCTGTCCGTCAGCAAAAGCAATTGCCGCCGGAATAACAAGAAAAAGTGCCGTCACAAAAACTGTCAGAGCAGTTATTCTGAAAACATATTTAACGTTCATTTATATTATCCGTTCCTCAGGCAAAAATATCGTTAAACTGCATAATAGGTGCTTCACGGTTTGTAACAACTATTACGGTATCTCCGATTTCATATGTCGAATTACCGTCGGGAACAACCGTCTTTCCGTGATGGGTAATACAGGCAATCAGTATTTTACTGCGAAGGTTAATATTTTTGAGCGGCACTCCGGTATACCTTGATCTTTCGTTTATAACAAATTCAAGTGCCTCTACCCTGCCGTTAGCTATTCTGTGAAGTGTGATGGCAGCACCGGCCTGATTATCAATTGCACGTACATACTGAACAACGTTTGCGCTTGAAAGCTCCTTCGGGCTGACAACGCTGCCGACATTCAGATCATCGAGCATACCTGACATTTCCATACGGTTAATTTTGGTAACAACGTGCGGCACACCGCGTTTATTACTGTACATTGACGTGATTACATTCTGTTCATCAAGACCGGTCAGCGTTACGACCGCATCCATATCATCAATACCTTCACTGTCAAGTACATCCTGAGATGAGCCGTCACCGAATATAACTGATGCGCCCTTAGGAAGAATTTCGGACAGATGCTCGCAGCGTTTGGGATCACTTTCAATAATTTTAACACGGATACCTGCTTCAATCAGATTGCGTGTTAAATAATAAGCAACACGGCCGCCGCCGATAAGCATGGTATATTTGATTTTTTTCTGAGTAATTTTCAGTTTTTTCAGCAAATCAGAAAGTACGGCAAACGGAGCGGTAACGTGGATGTGGTCACCCGCTCTGAATACCATATCACTGGTGGGAATAATTGCCTTACCGTCACGGATAATTACACAGACAAGTATTTTTATACCGCCCAACGCATGAGAAAGCTGATTGAGAGCAACTCCGTCGAGAAGGCTCTTTTCTTCGATCTTAAGCTCAACAATTTCTACCTTACCCTTAGCAAACGTTTCACGCTTCAAGAAACCCGGAAACTGTAACAAACGTGAAATTTCACGTGCCGCTTCACGTTCGGGGTTGATAATCAGTGAAAGACCGAAATCTTCACGCATCATATAAAGCTGTTCGGTATATTCAGGATTACGCACACGGGCTATGGTATGGATAGACGGATTGAGTTTGCGGGCAGTAAGACAGCACAAAAGGTTAATTTCATCAGCGCTGGTTGCCGCTATAAGCAAATCTGCCTGCTCGACATTGGCCTCTTTGAGCGTATCAATGGTTGCACAGTTGCCTACTACTGCCATAATGTCAAGACCGTGAATATTCTGTTCAATAACATTTTCACGGGCATCAATAACAACAATATCATGACCCTCCTGTGAAAGAAGGCGTGTTATTGCAAGACCTACCTTACCGTCGCCTGCGACAATAATGTTCATTACAACTACCTCGTATAATAAAAGGACTTAATTCGCATAAAGCGATTGTATTATATACCAAAACAATTGATTTGTACAGTAAAAAACAATTTGTTAACTATTTGGACAAAATTTATTTGCTCACAGCTTAACCGTCTGCAATAAGCGCGGTTATGTGTAACAAGCCGGTTTTAATAAAGGAACGATTACGGAACTTCTTTGCTGAAAGATTTACAAGGCTCTTTTGATAGCTTTACAGATAAAATACCACCGTCAGTTATCTGTTTGTAAGTGAGAAACGGAGTATTGATCTGCGAACCGTTTAAACACACAGACTAAATACACGGAAAATCAAGCGGATCTTTATTACATTGAATCGTAAAATATCTGAAACGGTACGTTGCCAAGATCGCCATACCAACCGATACCGCTCATATGATTGAAGCTGAATCCTTCAATTGTATTATGACAGTAATTATAGCCGGTTCCGTTATCTCCGCCGGTAACAGTATCCGGAGATAACTGCACCATACCGCCGGGTAAGCAAGCACCGGGATGGGTTTTACCGCCGCCGTGGAAACTTTCACTCTGTTCGTCACCAACAGTTCCGATAGTAGGATCAATATAAGCCGCTTTTTTCATTTTGATTAATACCTCTTTTTAATGATATACAAACAAATTCAACTCGGTTTTTAACAACTGAATTATAATCCAAAGGACTTTGAAAATCAATAATTTGTAAAAAGTTATATCTTAAATAGTCAATAAGGTTGAAAATGAATTATTAATGCCTTATAATTAACTAAAATTTAATGCTAAATTATTTTCAATCGGTGATTAAATGTCAGATATTTTTCACAATATAGGAATTTTGGCACACGTTGACTCGGGAAAAACCACGCTTACCGAGCAGCTGCTATTTCTCACGGGTACAATACGGCAGATGGGCAGCGTCGATTCAGGTACAGCAGCAACCGACAGCTTGTCTATTGAAAAAAAGCGGGGTATTTCTGTACGCACAGCAGCTGCAAGCACAGAATGGAACGGCGCAAAAATAAATATTATCGATACACCCGGTCACGTTGACTTTGCCGGTGAGGTCGAACGTGCTCTGACAGCACTTGATTATGCCGTTGTTGTGATTTCGGCAGTTGAAGGAGTACGAGCACACACTGAAAACATATTGAAATCGCTTGATGCAGCCGGATTGCCAAGAATTGTTTTTATAAATAAAATTGACAGAGCCGGTGCGGATGTGACATCGGTAGTTAACGACTTGAAAAACATAACAAATCAGTCCTGCTTAATGCTCACTGAGACGTTAAACAGCGGTACAGAAAATGCCGCCGTTTCGGTTGAAGATAAAGATTTTGTAATTATGGCAACAGAAGTGCTGGCTGATATTAACGACGAAGCTGCTGATGCGTTTTTAAATGAAGAATTGCTTTCAGTTGAAAAAGCTGAAGAAATTATCAGAAAAGAAATAAATGCCTGCAGGCTCACACCGGTGCTTTGCGGAAGCGCTAAATTTTCAGTCGGTATCAAAGAGCTTGCAGATGCGTTGGTTAAGTACATGCCGTCTGCTGAAAGGCGTGAAACCAAGGATTTATGCGGCATTATTTATAAAATTGAACACGATAAATCATTGGGCAAAATATCACATATCAGACTTTTTGGCGGTGAAATATCAAACAGGGATGAAATTAAGCTTATCTCTGCAGATAAAGCTAACAATGTCGAAGTATGTGATAATGCTGCTGTAGACATTGAACCCAAACCGCCGATAAAAGAAAAAATATCTCAAATCAAGAAATTTACCGGAGCAAAATACAGCGATTCAGGTTTTGTAAAAGGCGGAGATATTGCTGCTGTTTGCGGCTTACCCTCTGCAAAAGCCGGACAATTTATAGGCTCTGTTACCGCAAGCGAGTACGCAAAGCTTGTTCACCCTTTTCTGAGAGTTAAGGTTACTCCTGCAGACGGTGACGAATTAAAGCTGCCTGAGCTTGCCGGTGCATTAAATGAGCTTTCTGAGGAGGAGCCCTATATTGATGCTAAGTGGGAAAACGGTCAGAAAGAAATAACAATAAGCACAACCGGCAAAATTCAGCTTGAAGTTCTTGATAACCTTTTAAAAGAGCGTTATTCACTTACAGCAGATTTCTCACCGCCAACCGTTATTTATAAAGAAACACCGTCAGGAACAGGTTACGCATCTGCAAGATATACAATGCCTAAGCCTTGCTGGGCAGTAGTTGAATTCAGATTTGAGCCTATGCCCAGAGGATACGGCGTTTCGTATCACGGCAAATTACCGTCAAACCAATGCTTTTACAGATATCAGTCACACATACGTACCTCTTTCAACAACTGCCTTGAGCAGGGCTTATATGGATGGGAGGTAACTGATTTTAAATGTACGCTTGTAGGTGGCGAGCATCACACAATACATACTCACCCGCTTGATTTCTTTGTATGTACTCCTATGGCTTTTATGAATGGATTACAGGAAATCGGATCAACAATTCTTGAACCGCTTTTAAAAATCAGAATCACGGCACCGGCCGAACTCTCGGGAAAGCTTCTGTCTGAAATTGTTAAAATGGGCGGCGAATACGACACACCCGTTACTCACTCTCAGACTGTTTCTCTTGAAGCAATAGTACCTGTAGCAACTTCTATGGATTTTCCGACAAGACTTGCCGTTATTTCTTCAGGCAAAGCAGTATTGAACCAGAGTTTTTACGGATACCGTGAATGCCGTGACGGTCTGGAACACATAAATCCGAGACGCGGTGTTAATCCGCTTGACCGTTCAAAATGGATTCTGTGGGCACGCGGTGCATATCAGACCGATTAGTATTTATTATCAAATAAATATAATGAATTTAAGGGAGAATTTTATGAACAAAATTTCATTTGGCAGAAAGGTCGGATACGGTGTCGGTGCCGTAGGACTTGACCTGAGTTACGGTATGTTTTATTCGTACCTTTCAATTTATCTTACAAATGCACTTGGCATAAATCCGCTGTTTTTACTTATACTTGCTCCCCTGGCAAGAATATGGGACGGACTTAACGACCCGATGATGGGCATGATTGTTGACAAAACCAAAACAAAAATGGGTAAATACCGACCCTGGATATTAACAGGCGCTGCTTTAAATGCCGTTGTACTCTGCTTTCTCTTCAACAATCCGGGTTTTGCTGCAGGTTCAGCGGGCTTATATGTATATGTGGCAATATTTTATGTTCTTTGGGGAATGACAAACACTCTTGCCGATATCCCCTTCTGGTCAATGGTTCCATCTTTCACAAGCGAGGAAAAAGAGAGAAACTTAATTTCAACCATTGCACGTGCTTTTTCAGGTATCGGTCAGGGAATTATAATGATATTTACAGTAAAGGCTGTTGCTTACTTCGGAAAATCACAAAGCTCCGAACTCAGCTCTATGTCATCGTCGTCTTTGCTCAGCGGCTTTGGCAAATGGTCAATTATTACCGCAGCAGCCCTTGTATTTTTCGCGGTAATCAGCGTTATCTCAACAAAAGAAAAAAACGTTATTGCCAACCCCGAAAAGTTTTCTTTCAAAAATGCACTTTCGGTAATTAAGCAAAACGATCAGCTGCTCGTATTCATGCTGTTTGCTATGATTTCCAATTCGGGGTATTACATGACTTCGGGTATAAGCAGTTACTACTTCGATTCAGTAGTCGGTGATCTGCAGCAGCAGTCAACATTCAATCTTTGCGGCACGGTCGGTTCTGTTCTTTCACTGCTTGTTGTTCCGATATGTTCAAAGTTTATGACAAACCGTTCTACTTATAAGTTGTCACTCAGCCTTGCAGCAGCCGGATATATCGGAATGGCTATTGTCGGCTATGGGTTCGGCGGCAACGTATACGGACTCGGCGCTTTTTACACCGTTACATCATTGGGCATTGGCAGTATGTTTGTAAACCAGACAGTTATGCTTGCAGATGTAGTTGACTACGGAGAGTACAAACTCGGCAAACGTAATCAGAGCCTCACGTTCTCCATGAAAGGCTTTTTGCAGAAAATGGCTTACACTCTTCAGTCAATTATCATGTACTCATGCTTCAGTATAACAGGCTTTAACGGTTCAGCATCCGTTCAGACGCCCGCAGCCAAAAGCGCAATTTCATTTATGATGTTTATTATTCCTCCCGTTATGATTATTGCTTCACTTATTATTTTCACGAGGAAATATAAGATTTACGGAGATTTCAAGCAAGAAGTTCTAAGCTCAGTAACCAATAAATAAAACAGCACCGCCTGCAGCAAGAGTTTTACTGCAGGCGGTAAATTTTTATTTTGCAGGAGGAACATTAATTTCGATATCTGTTAACGGGAAAGAACAGCAAGGATGAATACAACCGAATTTATAGTCAGCAAGGCGGCGGTACTCAAGATGCTGAGGTACATAAACCTTACCGGAAATCAGGTGTGAGTGGCAAAATCCGCACTCACCGCTACGGCAGCGTGCAGGAACGGCAAGACCGTTCTTTTCAATTGTCTGCATAACAGAGTCAGAGGATTTACCGAATATGATATAGGTCTTATCCTGAATGGTAACGGTAATCCTGACCTTTTCGGGAACATCTGCAGGATAATCAGGCTGTGTGCCGGGATTATGAAATTCACCGAACATTTCATGACGGATATATTTCTTAGGCAGATCAAGCTTTTCAAGCTCTTTATCAACAAATTCATACATCTGCTGCGGACCGCAAAGGAAAACAGAATACGGCTCATTTTCCGGTGCATATTTTTTAATCAGTTCTGCCGTAATAAAGCCTTTTTCAGTTCCTGCGATATCTTTTTCAGCTTCGTCGCTGAGAACGTGAATAACCTTGATTTTATCGCATTTTGCAGCAAGTGCTTCAAGCTCTTCACGGAAAAGAATATTTTGATAGTTTCTGCTGCCGTAAAGCAAAGTAAGTTCAAAATCCTCATCACCGTCAGCAACTGCATTGGCCATAGAAACAAAAGGAGTTATACCGCTGCCGCCGGCAAGACAAATAACCTTTTGTGCATCACGAAGCGGCTGATATTCAAAATTACCCGACGGTGCAGAAACTTCAACTTCAGTACCAACAGTCCATGTATCAAAAATATATCTTGACATAAGACCGCCGTCAACAAGCTTTATTGTTAAAACATATCTGCCTTCAAGTGAATCCCTGGGAGAAGATGAAATTGAATAAGCACGGGTTACAGGCATACCTTCAATTGTTTCAAAAACAGTAAGATATTTACCGGCACCGAAATACGCAAGCGACTTTGTGCCGCGTTCTTCATCGGGAACAAGTGTATAACTCTTGCAATCTTCAGATCTTTCAACAACCTTAGCGACCTTGAGATACTGACGTTTGGGATGTAAAGCACGTGCAATAGCGGTTGCCTGGTCGGGAATATTCGGCAAAATAGGTGCAGCAGAGTTAAATCTTGACTGTCTGTCCGGAAGCATAGATATAAACTTTTTAGTAGTTAATGATTTAAGATTTGCCATATTATTTACCCTCCTTCAGTGCTTTTACAACAATTCCACCGGCTTTTTCACCGGTATAATATGCACAGCCGTAGCCGTCGCCTCTTTCCTGAGTTGCACCGCAGAACAAGAAATTTTCAAACGGCTGATCTTTCATGTATTGAATTGTTCTGGGAATCATGCTGTCCCATTTTTCCAGCATATAGCCGTAAGGTGTGCCAAGAGGAGTGTTAAGATATCTTGCAAATGTAGGCGGCAAAGCAATTTCAATTTCTTCAATGTACGGTGTTATTGAAATGTTCAATGCTTTCTCACAGGTTTCAATCATATCCCTGGCAACCTTGGTCTTGAACTTCTTGTAATCTTCAGGCTTAACCCCTCTCATGACATCACCGAAGGTCATGGAAGTGAGGAAAAGCTGGCTTGTTCCTGCAGGTGAACAGTCAGGAATAATTTCATTAAGGCAGTTGATAATGCAGTAGCCGCTGAAATAATCCTGACACAAAGCAAATTGCTTGTCAGAATCGGAGTCCGGAGCAATAAATACAGAATAATCAGTAATACCGAGCTCTTCCTTGGTCTTATTCATACCGAGATAAACTGTAGTAAGTGTGGCGGCAATTTTTCTTGAATTGAGCATTTTAAGCTGCTTTGAGGGAATATCTTTCTTATCGAACAAATCGTTCCAGACAGCATTGGGAGAGGAATTACAAATGAAATATTTACCGTAGACTTCTTTTTCACCGTTGATAACAACGCCGACAGGCTTTCCGTCCTCTACTATAACCTTTGTTACTTCAGAATTGTACCATATTTCGCCGCCGTTATCACGGATAACCTTATCAACTGCAAGGCTCATTTCATGGCTGCGAAGATGCGGAATACCGGTACCGCTCTTGACATAGCTGTGCAGAACTGCCATATAGTACAAAAAGTCAAACTGTGAACCGGGTGAACCCATGTAGCACCAATAAGTTGAGAAAATATCCTGTGCCTTTTTAGGCATGCCAAGTGCATCAAGACCTTCTTTGAGGGTATGGGACACCATACGCATAAAATCAGGAACATCCTTGACAATGCTCGGAATTTTCTTGGGATTATCCATTACCTCAAAAGCATTGAACATGCGTGTTGACAAATCGAATGCAGCCATACAGCTTTCATAAGAGCCGGGAACAATCTCATCCAGCTTACGGGCAAAATTTTCAAAGCCAACAGGCATACGTGCATCAACGGTAACAAGAACGCCATTTTCATTTACAAAGGCATCTTTATCCCCTTCTTTAGCGGGAACAATAAGGCGAAATGTTGAATTATCCTTGTACCAATCAACCTCAGCACCCCAACGGTTGAACATTTCTTCAATTGAGCCGGGTTCTTCAGGTGTGCCGATACCTGCAAGTTCATGAAGCGACGGTTCAAATTCAAATCTGCCTCTAACAAAAGATGATGCCGAACCGCCGGGAATATTGTGCCTTTCAAGAAGAAGCGTGGAAAGCCCTGCTTTAGAACAGGTTGCGGCAGCCGCCAGACCGCCGTTGCCGGCACCGATAATAATTACATCATATTTTTTCATTTATTTAACCTCCGTTTCAATAGCTGACTGTGATTGCTGCAGTTGCTTTTTCTTCTGACGTTTGCTCATGAATACAGATGCACCGATTGCAAACAGAAGAGCAGGCAAAGCATAAAGATATGAGAAAGGATTCGTAAGGTCACCCTTTGCACCAAGAAGTGTCCATAAAACATTGAGAACAAGCATGCCAAGATTTGATGCAATGAAATATTTAAAGAAAGGAATATTCATCGCTCCGAAAATAACGCTGCTCAGGTCAGATGGTATGAAGCCGCCGGCCTTAAATATAAAAACAACTGAAAATGAATTTGCATCCGTAAAATCATCAAGTTTTTTTATGGCCTTAAACTTACTCTTAAGACCGTTAACCATATCTGCACCTGTAAATCTGCCAAGAAAATACGGTAAAATAAGACTGGCTGCCGTACCTATTATGTTAACCAGTATCGACGTCCACAAATTATCAAAAACTATACCGGAAATAACATACAGGACAGCCGGCGGGAATATAAGGGCAAACGATTTAACTACATAAAAACATATAAGTATCAGAGCTACAGTTACCGTACCTCCGGTGAGATACTTAGTAATCGCACCGACGTTACTGACGGAAATATTGTTTTTCTTCAGAAAAATAACACACAGCACCAACATTGTAAGCATAAATGCAAAAGAAAAAATCTGCAGTACCTTTATCAGCTTTGCGTATTTACCTTCGTTTTTATCCATAAGCTATTATCACTCCCGATTATTAAACTGACATTCATCAGCCTATAAATCAATATATAGATATATTAAATAATTTTTTTAATTTTGTCTACTCTTTTTTGTAAACATTTTAAAATTTAAAGAGCTTTTTATTGACATAACCGTATTATCTAACGTATAATTTTAAAAACTGATTTGAGGAGATTACATATGAAAAAGCCAACTCTTTACCTCGGTGAATTCAAACAGTACGATAAAATATTTCTGACTTCAGAAAACGGAATTGATACAGAAAACGTTATTTCGGTTGCTTTTGAAGGCGAAAAGCTATATATTGCACAGCCGGACTGCATCATTGAATATACCGAAGGCAAAACCAGAAAACTGAATATCAGCGCAACAAAGCTGTTTTCAGAAAACGGCAAGGTATACGCAGCCGTTGATAACACGCTTGCAGAGATAAAAAATGCAAAGATTAAAAAAATTGCCGAATTCGACTCACCTGTTGTTGATGTTTCCGCAGCACTTGACGGTTCATTCTGGCTGATAACAGAAAAAGATCTGTACTTAATGAATGACGGAAAAATCAGCAGAATAGTACACCTTCCCGAAGATGCAAAATGTCTTGCTGCGCTTGACAACAAATCCAGATACGGCGAAACCGTATTTCTTGGCTGCGATGAAGAAGGACTGCTGTCAATGAAGGGCAAACGCCGCCACTGGGCAGAGCTTATACCCGACATCACCGGTGCATTGAGCAAAAAAATAAACTGTCTGCAAATTGATGCCCTCGGTCATCTCTGGGTCGGCAGCGATGAAGGACTTAATATCTACGACGGCAGATGCTATTGGTTCAACGGCAACGATTTTTATTCGGTGCCCGACGGCTCATTCAACGATATGTTCTTTGCTGCTGACGGCAAAAAGTACTTCGCTACAAATACCGGCATTATTACACTTATTGAGGGTAAGATTTCATATTTTTCCTACGGTGCATGGCTTATGCATCCGACTGTTACAAAAATCACCGTATCAGATAAAGGCACTATAGCGGCAGTTACACCAAGAGGTATCAGCCTTATAACATCAAAGTATATGACACTTGAAGAAAAAGCAAACCATTATGATGAACTTGCCGTAAAATACTTTACAAGAAACGAAGGTTATCAGGTTTCAAGAGAGCTTCGCAAATACGGCGACCTTGATTCCGGCTGGCTGCCGAATTCCGATAACGACGGACTTTTTACCGGACTCTACTGTGCAAGTCAGTGTTTCCGCTACAAAGTTACCGGCGATGAAAAAGCAAAGGAAAATGCCAGAAGAGCTGTTGAGGCTATGATTAAGCTCACGGAGGTTACCGGCAAGCCCGGCTTTACTGCGAGAGCCACAAGATATTCACACGAAGAAAACTTCGGCACTGAAAACAGAGAAGAATGGCATTATTGCGAAAATAATCCCGAATGCGAATGGCTTGGTGAAACATCAAGCGACGAAATGACCGGCCACTATTTTGCATACGGTATTTATTATGATCTTGTTGCGGACAAAAAAGAAAAGAAACGAATCGCCGAGGTTGTAAAAACCATAACTGACCATATTATTGAAAACAATTTCCATTTAACAGATGTTGACGGTGTACCGACCACATGGGCAAACTGGGAGCCTGACCTGCTCAACAACGATGACAGATGGTTCTACGAAAGAGGCACAAATTCGCTGGAAATTCTCTCTTTCCTTAAAACAACCTATCACGTAACAGGTGATGAAAAATACAACGAAGTTTTTGATATGCTTATCAGAAAGCATCACTATGCAATGAACTGCATGCAGTACAAATGCGAAGATGCACACGTGGCACATATTGATGACCAGCTTGATTTCACCAACATCTATCCCCTGCTTGTTTATACCGAAAACGAAGCACAGAAAGAAATTTTCAAAATGGGACTTCACCACCATTGGGCATATGAAAGAGTTGAGCGCTCTCCGATGTTCAATGTTGTATACGGCGCACTCACAAACAACAACTGCGATATTGAAAACGCTGCAAAATCGCTTTCCGAGATGAATCTTGATCTCGTGAGATGGCCTGTTTTCAACAGCTACAGAAAAGATATAGTATGGGACACCGAACAGGAAGCAATGGGTGTTCCCGCACAGCTCAGATTCCCTGTGGAATATTCCGCAAGAGTACTTACACATTACGACGGCAACCCGTTTATTTGCGATTCGGGTGCAGAGGAATTTGTAGCAATAAACACCAAAACAGTCAACCGCACCTCAACATTACCCGGCACAGCAGGTGCTAACGGTATGAGAGCCATGCAGCCGTACATCTATCTTCTTCCCTATTGGATGGCAAGGTATCACGGACTTCTGGGAGATTGATTCAAATGAACCGTATATTTAAAAGCTTTTTGCTCGGCATGACTTTTCCATGCCTTTCAGCTATGGGTACACCCCATAAGTGGAGCTCGGGCAAATTCAGAAGAGAATCACCTCAGCCGCTTGAATTCTCTGCTGACGGTAAATTCAGAATTTTACATATAACCGATATTCACGACGTTGAACCTATAATGGATGATGATGAAGACAGAAATATCCCCGAAAGCTGCGATAAAGAAACGCTGAATGTCATAGAACAGCTCGTTGACAAAACGAACCCTGATCTTGTAGTTTTCGGCGGAGATAACATCAGCGGATATTGGAAAGAATTTACTTACAATTATGTACAAAGTACAATTCAGAAAATAACCGAGCCTATAAGAAAGCGAAACATTCCTCTTTGTGTTGTTTTCGGAAACCACGACGGTGAGGAAGGCTTTCATACCGAATTTCAGATGATGCAGTACATGGAATATGCTAACTGCCGGTCCAACCTCAACGATACCGATGTTTACGGCTGCGGAAACTGCTGCGTTACAATCAGAAGCAGCGACGGCAAAAAAGATGCCTTTGCAATATGGCTTATTGATTCAAACGATTACCGCCAGAAACCTGACGGAGGTCTGACATATGACGGTGTGCACGATGACCAGATAGAATGGTATGAAAGCCGAGCCGCACAGCTTAAAGCTGCAAACGGCGGTAAACCTTTGCCTGCAATACTGTTCCAGCATATTCCCGTTCAGCAGGAGCTTGACGGCTTTGCGCAAGTGACCTCAGATGATGACTTTACCTTCGAACGTGACGGAAATTACTACAAATTCGGTCATGAAATAATTGAAGGCAGAATCAGAGAAGTCCCCTGTCCGCCTGACACTAAATATAACCACCGCAACCAGTTTGAAAGCTGGAAGAAAACCGGCGACATTCTTGCTGCATTTTTCGGTCACGATCATATAAACGATTTTCACATAAATATTGACGGAATTGACATATATCAGACGCTTGGTGCAGGCTATTTCACCTACGGCAAGGAACGTGGCGGCAGACTTATAGTTCTTGATGAAAATAATCCGCAGAATATTTACACACAGTCAATTGAAATTGAACGTATAACCGATGCAGATATATAAAAAAACCGAAGGGCATTGCCCTTCGGTTTTTAATTTTAATAGCCAAAATAATCTTTGCAATACTGCTCAACTGTATTTATATATTCCATTTCACAAAGCGGATCAAGCATCAAGCCATGATTTGAAAGCGGATAAAGAATATAATAATGTGTTGCACCTGCATCATCAAATGCTTTGTGTATTCTTTCGGCATTACCGGAAGGAACTATCATATCAGTTCCGCCGTATGCAAGAATTGAAGGAACAGTATCCTTTGTGACATAAGCAGTCGGAGAAATAAGCTGAATATACTGCTCTGCTTCACCGCTGTCTATCATTTCCTGCGTTATCTGAGTACCGGAAAGTGAAGAAGTGAGGCTGATACCGGTATTACCCCATACCTCGGTATGGAAATCAGAAGGACCGACCTGATTTGCCGTAAAAACAAGCTCAATAGAAGATTCATCTGCACGTGAAAAACCGTAAAGCATAGAAAGATGAGCTCCGGCAGAATAGCCTGAAACTGCAAGCTTAGTTATATTGAGTCCTTTTTCAGTTGAAAATACCTTGATTTTATCAATAGCCTTTCCGATTTCGTCACACATTGTAAGGGCTGTTGCCTTGAACTCGGCATCCTGAGAAACCAAAGTGTAATTCATGGTAGCTGTGATATAGCCTTTTCTTGCAAAGCGGACACATTTCTGTGCCATATCCTCTTTGTTGCCCGATGTCCATGAACCGCCGTGAATATAAAGTATAACGCCGTTATACTCATTATCATAAGCGGAATCAGGAACATAGATATCAAGAATATTTCTTTGTGCTTCACCGTAAACAAGGTCGGTAAAGACTTCATATTTTTCAAATGAAATACCGCTTATAAAGGTAGATATTACGCTGAATGATGAGAGAATTATTGCTATAATACGTTCAAACACTTATATTTCCCCTTTCTGAAATCAAAGAATGAACCTGAATGCGTAAATTACAACATTAAGAATGTTATTGAAAACAAATCTGATGAATGTATCAACATAAGGGAATTCAAACTCCCAATCGTCAAAAGTATCAAGTGAGCCGATGAGTGATGAATCGTATGTTATTTCAGGGTTTTTATAGGCTTTTGTCTGCATTTTTGCTATGCAGAGGTTCTTGCACGCTTCACGCAAAGCATTGCCGAAACCGATCGGATCCCTGTAATAAGCCAGCTTTATGGAAGCCTTATGTGACGGCGCATTAAGTACCCACATACCGCTGAGTATGGTATCGTTACCGTTATATACAGCAAGCACGGGGCTCATATAGCCGGCACCTGTGACATTTGTTGAATAGTCGGAAACTACGAAACCTTCAAAGCCCCACTCATCACGCAGCAGCTCATTAAGAAGCGCTGAACTTGAGCCGCACCACTTTGTTCCGATGCGGTTGTACGCTGACATAATTCCGCAGGGATTGCCTTCCTTAACCGGAATTTCAAATGCCTTGAGATAAATTTCGCGCATTGCCTGCTCATCGCACCATGTGAATATGCCGTTTCTGTGCGATTCCTGATCATTGAGTGCAAAATGCTTTATTGTAGTGACAAGGTTCTGAGAATTCGCACCTTTTATAATTTCAGCAGCCATAACACCTGACATAACAGGATCTTCCGAAAAATACTCAAAATTTCTGCCGCCTCTGGGATTGCGGTGAATATTTGCGCCGGGTGCATACCATGTATCCGTACCCATATCGGCAGCTTCTTTACCTGCACCTTCACCCATTGCGTATGCAAGCTCAACATTCCATGTACAGGCTATTGCCGTAGCACACGGATAAGCCGTACCGCTGTCGGTATAAACAAGACCGTTTCTGCCCTTTACGCTTGAAGGTCCGTCGTTATCCATTGTGTGCGGAATACCAAGACGCTCGATGCCGTGAGTTTCATAGCCGCCGTTAATGACAAGCATAGTCATTTCATCAAGTGTAAGCTGATCAAGGAAAGCATCCCACAGGCTTTCATCTTCTTCTACATCCTGCAAGGTAATTACCTTATCGTATTTAACACCGATTTTCGGCACCTCACCCTCTTTTACAGGAGCGGGTACCTTGTCAACATCAATCAAATAATCCTTTTTATCTAATTCACGAAGAGCGGGATATGTTTTTTCGAAATCAGCTCTTGAAAGAGTTGTAAAGCCGCTGAAAACGTCTTCAAAACGGTTTTCTATCTGTGTTCCTGTCGCTGAATCGGTCTTGATAATCTTAGTTTCGTTGACTGTATAATCATAGCTTGCGATATGGTCACGTACATTATCGGCAACGGCTATTTTATATGTGCCTTTTTCAAGCACCCATGCTTCATTTTCAAACTGGTCATAGGACGCCATATCGTCCGTTTTGAATGATACCGTCAGAATTTCGCTGTCACCGGGCTGCAGTAAACCGGTTTTGGAGAATCCGCCAAGGCAAATTGCACTTTTTTCAATACCGCCGGCAGTATAAGGTGCGCTGTAATAAAGCTGAACTACTTCTTTACCGGCGCAGTCGCCTGTGTTTCTGACCTTGACATCAACAGCTATTTCATCGGCTGTAAAATCATAAGATACTACCGATTTTTCAAAGCTTGTATAAGAAAGACCGTAGCCGAAGGGATACTGAACCTTTTCCTTAGCAAAGGTTTCAAAATACCTGTAACCGATATAAATGCTTTCATAATACTCTACAAAATGGTCGCCGCCGTTATATTCATTGCTGCCAAAGCAGACATTTGACGGATGGTCAACAATGCTGTATGCAACGGTATCGGCAAGCTTACCTGACGGATTAACCTTACCGTTGAGCATCTGCGGAACAGCTGTCATACCGAATTCCCCGGGAATCCAGATAATAGCGGCAGCCTTGATGCTTTCATATTCGTCAAGCCAGCCCATTTCCATAATGTTGCCGATATTAAACAGAACAACAACATTTTCAAATGCTGAAGTAACCTTTTCAACCATCAGCTTTTCATCATCGGAAAGTCTGAGCGTTTCAACTGTGTGGTCAGTACCCTCAGCACTTGTACGGCTGATTACGATAACAGCTGTATCAGAAAAAGCAACAGCATTCTCAAGCACCTTATCGGTAAGATATTCAGGTTTCATTTCTTCAAGTGTGTTTTTTGCAAGAAGTACCTGAAGAAGATTATTGATAACTGTATTGTCTGTTTTCGGAAGCTCATTTGAAAGGCAATGCTTTTCATAGAGTGCACGCAGCTCAGAATTGTATTCAATCCCTTCTGCTTCAAAGGCTTCGTAAAGTGTTACGGGATCATCTGTTGTAATGGCGCCCGAACCTGCTCCGCCAAAAAACGGACAAACAGATCCTGCACCGAAAACATTGACTTTTATATTCTTTAACGGAAGGAAATTATCCTCATTTTTAAGCAGAACTATGCCTTCGCTTTCTATATTGACCGCAACCTCACGTGTCTGAGCAATAATTGCCGGGTCAACATCGCCGCTTGTGGCAAAAACGCTGCTACTGAAAATCAGCAAAAATACAAGGAGCAAACAAATAATTTTACATACTTTGTTTTTCATATGAACACCTCGTTTCTTATTTCTTAATAGTAATTATAATGCATTATTTTTTCAATTGCAAATGTTTTTTTGTCTGAACAAAATCAAAACCAAATCAGATGACAAAAACGATTAAAGAAAATATTTGCAAAATTTTCCTTAAGTTGAAAAATTAACTATATAAAATAAAATTTTCTTACAATAACAATCAAATTTTCTAACATTTTGACGTATTAATTTTTCAGGAATTATGATATAATCCTACAGCATAGTCTATATTATCCCTTAAAATTATTTTTGCGGCAATTTAATGAATAGTTTTAAGGTTATGTAATAAAATTTCAGGCGGTTAAAAATGGTATTCAGCAGTTTGCAATTCATATTAATATTCATGCCTCTTTTATTCGGAGCATATTATCTTTTACCGGCAAAGTTCAGGGACAGTGTTCTGTTTGCCGGCAGCTTATGCTTTTATTTTGTAGGTACGGTACACAATCCGGAACATTTTATACTTTTCGTTATCAGCATTGTTCTTGATTTATATATTGCTGTTGCAATTGAAAAATTCCAGAACCGGAAAAAACTGTTTTTGGCAATCGGAGTTCTCTTCCATCTGCTTTGTCTTGCTACATGTAAATATTCCGGATTTTTATTCGGTGAAATTAATAAAATTGCTCCCAGCCTCGATTTAGCACTTGATATTGTGCTGCCTATCGGCATATCTTTTTATACTTTCCAGGGTATATCTTACATAGCAGATGTTTACCGTGGCACAATTAAGGCAGAAAAAAGCCTGCTTAAATACGGTGTATACATTTCAATGTTTGAGCAGCTTATCGCCGGTCCCATTGTTACCTACAGACAGGTCAGAAAAGAGCTTTACCGCCGCAAGCTTACCATTGTAAAATTAATTAAAGGTATTGAAATTTTTGTTTTCGGTCTTGGTTTAAAAGTTTTACTTGCAAACCCGCTTGGTAAGCTTTGGTCACAGGTCGGTGCAATAGGTTACGAAAGTATATCAACTCCCCTTGCATGGCTGGCTATAATTGCGTATACATTCCAGATTTATTTTGACTTCTTCGGATACTCACTTATGGCTATTGGTCTTGGCAAAATGCTCGGTTTCAAACTGCCGAAAAACTTTGACCATCCGTATACAAGTAAAACCATGACTGAATTCTGGCGCCGTTGGCACATTACGCTCGGATCATGGTTCAGAGAATATGTATACATTCCGCTTGGCGGTAACAGAAACGGTACTAAAGCAACCGTCAGAAATCTGTTTGTTGTATGGCTGCTTACAGGTATATGGCACGGTGCCGGCTACAATTTCATTTTATGGGGCTTTGTTCTGTTTCTGATACTGGTTCTTGAAAAATTCTACATCGGCAAGTTTCTGGACAGCAAACCGCTTGCCGGTCACATTTACATGATATTCCTTATCCCGATAACGTGGGCGGTTTTTGCCATTGATGACATCGGACAGCTCGGAATTTTCTTTTCAAGGCTGTTCCCGATATTCGGACAGGGATTCTGGTCAGACTTCCGTTATGATTATCTAAAATACCTTAAAGATTATTTACCTTTCTTTATTGTCGGATTACTGTTTTCAACAAAGCTTCCTTACAAGCTCCTGAAAAAGATTGAAAACAGAATAATTATTTGGGTACTTCTTCTTGCCGTATTAATCGCAAGCATATACTGCATGTGCCGCGGACTTGATGACCCATTCTTATATTTCAGATTTTGAGGAGTAAAAAATGAACCGCTCAAATTTGAGGACTCTTCTGTCATTGTTTATAGTAGTCGGAATTGTTGCAATATACGCCGTTCTGATTGATAAACCTGAAGAAAAGCCCGATACAGATAACGAACCGCTGACACAGCTCAGTGAAATAACTGCTCTAAATACAACCCCCTCCACAACCACAACCACCGCAACAACCATACCTGCAAAGCCTGTGAATATATCAATGGATGATGCTTTGTTTATCGGTGACTCAAGAACAGTCGGCATCAAGGAATATGCAGGTATAAACGATGCCGATTTCTTCTGTACTGTCGGCCTGAGCATTTACAATATTCATAAGAATCCGGTGGATGTATCGGGTGTCGGAAAAGTATCGTTTACCCAACTGATAAGCAATAAGAAATATGGCAAGATTTACATTACGCTCGGCATCAACGATCTCGGCTACGATACTGAGAAAACTATGACCAAATACAGAGAATTTATTGATCTTATCAAGAACAATCAGCCGAATGCATATATATTTATTCAGTCAAATCTTCACGTAACCCAGAAACGCTCAGACAGTGATGAAGTTGTAAACAATGCAGCAATTAACAGATTTAACGCTGCCCTGTCTGAATTTGCTGACGGAAAAACAATTTTCTATTTTGACAGCACCGGATTATATGATGATGCCAACGGAAATTTATCAACAGATAAAACCGGTGACGATGCACATCTTTACGCTAAATATTATTCCGAGTGGGGTCACTGGATGATCACTCAGACCGCCTTACTGTTAAACAAATAAATCAACTCAAAAATCCTCATCTCTTTCGGAAGATGAGGATTTTTTCAATTATAAAACTATCTGTTATTCAATTTTTCTTCAACACATTCTTTCCATCTTCTTGCAATCAGCTGATGTCCGCCTGTAGTCGGATGAACTCCGTCCCAAAGCAGCTTATATATATCGGTTGTTTGCGCATATGCATCAAAAATATCCTGAAGAGGTACAAAAACAGCATTGTACTGCTGAGCAATTCTCTTTGCAGCAGCAGCCAGAATATGCACATTTTTGCTCATGTACTTATTATATTCAGGCTCCTTTGATTCCCCGAAAAAAGGTTCCATAATTACAATTAATGTATCCGGGTTTTCATCAATAACTTCATCAAGAAGGTAACGGTATATTTTTTCGTAACTGTCAGGATCTGAATCTACCGAGCGGCTGAACGAATAGCCAACATCATTTATACCTATAAGTATACTTAATACAGTAGGTTTAAGCAATAAACAATCTTCTTTCCACCTTCCGTAAAGGTCAGATATTCTGTTACCGGTGATACCTCTGTTGATAACATTTATATCTTTATCGAAATTATCTGCATACATTTCCGAAGCTATAATATATTGATAGCCGTGACCGTGAATATGATTCAGATCTTCATTTCTTCCACGGTTACCGTCAGTAATCGAATCGCCCTGAAAAAGAATAATATCGTTTTTTCTTAATTTTAACATTAATTGTCACCCCGTTTCTGATTATATCAAAAATAAAATAAAAACACAACATCAGTTATAAATCTGCATTTACATTTAAATCAATTTATAATATAATCTATTTAATAAAATTTTCTAAACAGGAGAGAAAGAAACTATGCTCAGAAAAAGACAGGTACATCTTGATTTCCATACAAACGGTACTCTGGCTGTCGGCAATAATTTTTCAAAGGAACAGTTTCAGAATGCTTTAAAGGTCGGCCACGTAAATTCAATAACGGTTTTTTCAAAATGTCATCACGGTTGGTCGTACCACCCGACACAAGTGAATCAGATGCATCCTGAACTAAAATTTGATTTACTCGGCGCACAGCTTGAAGCCTGCAAAGAAATAAACGTTAATGCACCGGTATATATCTCAGCCGGATTTGATGAAAAGGAATATATAAAGCGTCCTGAATGGCGTTACCGTCACTCTCCCGACATAAAAGAACAGCAAAGCTATGAAAACGAGGTTCACTTTCACCTGCTATGCTTCAATACGGACTATCTTGATTTTCTTTGTGAGCAGATTGAAGAGGTCATGCAGAAATATAATCCCAGCGGTATCTTTCTTGATATAGTTTCTGCAAGAGTATGTTATTGCGACAAATGCGTTGCAGATATGAAAGCACAGGGGCTTGACATTAACAGCGAAGAGGACAGACAAATTTTTGCCCTTAAGACATTTAACAATTACGTCAGAGCAACAAATGCTGCTGTAAGGAAATACAGTGACACAGCAACTATTTTCCACAACGGAGGTCACATTCCCAAAGGTGACTATGATTTTATTGAATGCAATACTCACCTTGAGCTTGAAAGTCTGCCCACAGGCGGATGGGGATACGACCATTTTCCGCTTTCAGCAGCTTATGTACGTACACTCAAAAACACAGAATTTCTGGGTATGACCGGTAAATTTCACCATTGTTGGGGCGAATTCGGCGGATTCAAGCACCCTAACGCACTTATTTACGAAACTTCTCTCAGCGCAGCAAACGGTGCAGGCTGTTCAATCGGTGACCAGATGCATCCTCTCGGCGAAATGAATATGGCTACTTACGGTCTTATCGGCAAAGCATATTCATTAATAGAAGAAAAAGAGCCATGGCTCGACAAAGCTGTAAATATAGCTGACATTGCTGTTTTGAGTGCAGAATCCGTTACAGGCAACCGTGATGAAAATGCTGATTTCGGTGCAAACAGAATGCTGCTTGAAAGTAATTATTTGTATAATTTTATTGACAGCAACATGGATTTATCAGACTACAAGCTGCTTATTTTGCCCGATGTTGCCGGTATTTCAGATGAAATGGCTGAAAAGATCCGAAACTTTGTGAATAACGGCGGCAAAATTATAGCAAGCGCCAAATCTTTGGTAAAAGACGGAAAGTTTATAATTGATACCGGTGCCGAATATAAAGGAGAAAACGAATTCAGTCCGACTTATCTGATTCCGTGCTACGAAACCGCAAACGGAGTAACCGAATATATAATGCGATGCAATTCACATAAAATCGAGGCAAACAACTGCGATATAGTGGCTTATATGCAAAACCCGTATTTCAACAGAACTGCTGAGCATTTCTGCTCACATATGCATGCTCCGAACAACCCTGAAACCAGCTATCCTGCTGCTGTTATTAAAGGCAACGTCGCATACATAGGCTGGGATATTTTTACCGCTTATGCAAATCACGGTCATATCTGCTTTAAGGAACTGTTTACACACATAATCGGAAAAATGCTTGGTAACGACACCACAGTTATTGCCGATGTGCCCGACAGAGCGGTTGTAACATACACCAGGCAGGAAAATGAAAAACGCAACGTTCTTCACCTGCTATTTGCTCACACAACAGTACGTGGTAAAAATACTGAAGTTATTGAGGACACAGTTCCGCTTTACAATGTAAAATGCAGCATAAAACACGCTACCAAGCCTTCAGCAGTAACGCTCGAACCCTCAGGCAAAGTTTTGGAATTTGAATATATAAACGGCAGAGTTGAATTCTCAGTACCCGAAGTTAATATTCATCAGATGATTGCTATCTGTGATTAATAGGAGAACTGTTATGAAAACGGTAGTTATTTCGACCGATAATGTATCTCAAACAAACAACGGAATATTTGAAGGTTGGGGCACAAGCCTTTGCTGGTGGGCCAACCGCGTCGGATTCAGCAATAAAATGACTGAAGAAAGTGCAAAGCTGTTCTTCTCTGATGATGGGCTGAGGCTTAACATCATGCGCTACAATATTGGCGGCGGTGATGACCCGAACCATAATCATATTACAAGAACCGACTCAGAAATGCCCGGCTGGTGGAAATACGATAAATTAAAAAAGGAATTTGTTTTTAATTCCGATACCGATAAAGCTCAGTTGAACGTCTTATCTGCAGCATATAAAGCTGCGGGTGACAATGCTTATGTCGAAGCGTTTTCAACCTCTCCGCCTTACTATATGACCGTCAGCGGCTGCAGCTCAGGAAGTAAAAATGCCATCGCAAACAATTTAAAAAAAGCTTGTACAGAGCCTTTTGCTGAATATCTTGCAGAAGTCTGTGACTATATTCAAAAAAATCTGAACATTAAAATAAAGAGCCTTGCGGCAATGAATGAACCGTTCACCAATTACTGGAAAGCATATTCCGAAAAGCAGGAAGGCTGCCACATTTCACCCGGAAAAAGGCAGAGTGATTTGCTTATTGCCACATCACATGCACTAAAAAGCAGAGAACTTTCAGATATAGCCGTCACAGCAAGCGATGAAACCAACACTACACTTCAGCTATACGCCATAAAAAAGCTCACTCCTCAGGCACTTGATACTGTTGACAGAATCAGCACTCACACCTACGCAAAAGCAACCCCGAAAATCGGTAAGTTTGCAAGAGAAAAAGGTAAGAATTTATGGATGAGTGAAACGGATTGGAGCGGTATCAGCGGCGAAAACAGCGGCGAAATGGGACCTGCATTGTGGCTTGCCGAAAAAATCATTGAAGATATCAATACCCTTTCTCCTTCCGCATGGGTAATATGGCAGATAATTGCTGCCTATATATCAAAAACACCCGATGCAAAAGGCAGGCTTGATATGCCCTGTATACCTGACCTGACTAAGGGATTCTGGGGAACTGCATTTGCCGATATCGATAATGAAAAAATTTATCTTACGCAGAAATATTATGCTTTCGGTCAATTCAGCCGATATATACAACCCGGAATGACTGTCATACATACTGACGATTCTCAGACTCTGGCTGCATTTAACCGTATTTCGGGAGAAACTGTTATTGTTGCAGTAAACACTTCGGCTGAGAATATGGATATTTCCTTTAGCTTCAACGGTCTTACGATAGCCGGCAAAACCGTTCAGTCCATACGTACCAGCGGCAGCATTTCAGCCGGTGAACATTGGGCAAAAGTCAACAAATTCACTGTAAGCGGTAATAAATTCTGCACAACTCTGAAACCGAACAGTATTACAACTTTTATTATTAAGTAATCACCAATTAACTGATTGACAAGTATGCGCACTGTGATATAATAAATTGGTATTATAGTAAGGATGTGTATGCAAAAATGCTCAAAAAAGAAAGAATTGTTGTGAAGGTCGGTACCTCCACACTTACATATGCCACAGGCAAAGCAAATATCAGGCGCATGCAGCTGCTTGTGCGCACGCTTGCAGATTTACACAACAGCGGCTGTGAAATAGTGCTTGTAACATCCGGCGCAATCGGTGTCGGTGTCGGAAAGCTCGGACTCAGCCAGCGACCTGAAACTACACCGGAAAAGCAGGCAGCCGCCTGCATCGGTCAATGTGAACTGATGTTCATGTATGATAAATTTTTCGGTGAACTTGGCTGCACAATCGGTCAGCTGCTGATTACCAAAAGTGATATAGAGAACGATGAACGCAGAACAAACCTCATTAATGCATTTGAACATATTCTCAAATACGGTGCTATTCCCGTAATAAATGAAAACGATTCAATTGCAGTCAATGAAATTGTTTACGGCGATAATGATAACCTTTCAGCTCAGGTCGCAAAGCTTATTAAAGCTGACAAACTGATTATCCTTACAGATACCGACGGCTTGTTCGATAAAAATCCGATGGAATATGAGGATGCTCAGCTTATTCCGGTAATCAAAGAAATAACCGACGATATTATTGCACTTGCCGGCGGAAGCGGCACCAACAGAGGCACGGGCGGCATGGTTACAAAGGTACACGCAGCTCAGGAAGCAACCGCTGCTCATATCGATACTTATATCATTAACGGCGAAAATCCCGATGATATATACAGAATTATCGACGGACACAGAATAGGCACACATTTTGTAAAGGCGGAAAACTAAATGGAATATATACTTCAGCTCGGAAAAAATGCAAAAAAAGCACAGACTTCGCTCGCCTGTGCGTCTACAGCATTAAAAAACAATGCACTCGCAGCAATTGCTGCTGCACTCAGAGAAAATACCGCTGAAATACTTGCTGCAAATGCAAAAGACCTTGAAAACGGTAAAGCCAACGGAATGTCGGATTCTCTTCTTGACAGGCTTGCGTTAAGTAAAAAAAGAATTGAAGATATTGCTGACAGCGTACTTGAAATAATTGCTCTCCCCGACCCTGTTGGTAAAATAAAAGACGGTTCGGTCAGACCCAACGGTCTGAACATCGAAAAGGTCGCCGTACCGCTTGGTACAGTTGCTGTTATTTACGAGGCACGCCCGAATGTAACAATTGATGCAGCTGCACTTTGCCTCAAATCAGGAAACACGGTTATTTTGAGAGGCGGTAAAGAAGCAATAAACTCAAACATTGCAACTGCCGATGTTATGAGAAATGCACTTGAAACTGTCGGTCTTGATAAAAACTGTATTCAGCTTGTCGAAGATACATCACGTGAAACTGCCAATGCTCTTATGAAGCTCAACGGATATGTTGACGTGCTTATTCCCAGAGGCGGTGCAGGGCTTATCAGCAGCGTTGTGCAGAATTCCACAGTGCCCGTTATTGAAACCGGTGTCGGCAACTGCCATATATTTGTTGACAAAACCGCCGATATCGGAATGGCTGTAAATATAATTTTCAACGCAAAAACATCCCGTCCTTCCGTTTGCAATGCTGCAGAAAGCCTTGTAGTTCATAAAGATATTGCCCCGCAGGTACTGCCGGCAATCAAGGCAAAGCTTGATGAAAAGAATGTAATACTCTGCGGCGATGAAGCTGCTGCTGAAATCATTGATATTCTTCCCGCAACCGAAGACGATTGGGGCAAGGAATACCTTGATTACAAAATGTCTGTCAGGACTGTTGACAGCGTTGATGAAGCAATAGAACATATCAACACTTATTCAACAGGTCACAGTGAAGCAATTATCACAAGCGATTACGAAAGCGCTCAGAAATTCACAAAGCTTGTCAATTCCTCTGCCGTTTATGTAAATGCCAGCACAAGATTTACCGATGGCGGACAGTTCGGATTCGGTGCAGAAATAGGTATATCCACTCAGAAGCTTCACGCAAGAGGACCTATAGGTCTGCCTGAACTTACGACAACCAAATTCATTATCAGGGGCAACGGACAGATCAGATAAAAATTAAGGGGAATTTAAAAATGCTTGAACAACTCAAAGAGCAGGTATGCAAAGCCAACTGCATGCTGCCAAAGCACGGACTTGTTACTTTTACATGGGGAAATGTTTCCGCAATTGACCGAGAAAGCGGTTACGTTGTTATCAAACCGTCAGGAGTAGAGTACGATAATCTGACACCTGACAAAATGGTAGTTGTTGATTTAAACGGTGAAGTTGTTGAAGGTGAACTCAGACCGTCCAGCGATACACCGACACATATTTATCTCTACCGCAATTTCCCGAAAATCGGCGGTATTGTCCACACTCACTCAACTTACGCAACAGCCTTTGCACAGGCACGCACACCGATTGCTGCATACGGTACAACTCATGCAGATTATTTTTACGGTGATATCCCCTGCACCCGTGAGCTTTCTGCCGGCGAAACAGCAAGATATTACGAGGAAAACACGGGCAGAGTTATCGTTGAGGCTTTTAAGCTTCTCGACCCGTATGCCATACCCGGGGTTGTAGTTGCAAACCACGGTCCCTTTGCATGGGGCAAGGATGCTGCCGAAGCAGTGCACAATGCCGTTGTCATGGAAGAAATAGCTAAAATTGCTATATTGATGAACTCTATCAACCCCAATTCAAGACCCGTACCGAACTATATACTTGACAAGCATTACAACCGTAAACACGGCGACGATGCATATTACGGACAAATATAACGAAAGAGGTTTTAATTATGAGCAATGTATGGTTTATAACCGGCAGCCAGCACCTTTACGGTGATGATGCACTCAAGCAGGTAGCCGCCGATTCAAAGATTATTGCTGAATATCTCAACGGTAAAGTCGGTGCAGAAGTTATCTGCACACCGGTTGTCACAACAGCACCGGAAATTACCGATGTTATGCGTAAAGCAAATGCTGACGATGATTGTGTCGGCGTTATCACATGGATGCACACTTTTTCTCCGTCAAAAATGTGGATCGACGGACTTAAAACTATATCAAAGCCTGTACTTCATTTCAGTACACAGTTTAACGACGCTCTCCCCTATGCTGAAATTGATATGGATTTTATGAATCTCAATCAATCAGCTCACGGTGACAGAGAACACAGCCATATTTACGCACTCATGCGTAAAAGCAGAAAAGAAGTTGTGGGTCACTGGCAGGATGAAGAAGCAATAGAAGAAATCAGAACATGGGTAAGTGCCGCAAAAGCCTTTGCACACGGCTCAAAGCTACGTGTCTGCCGTTTTGGTGACAATATGCGTGATGTAGCTGTTACTGAAGGCAACAAAGTCACGGCGCAGGCAAAGCTTGGCTGGAGCGTAGATTATTACGGCATCGGAGATCTTGTTGAAGAAATAAACAATGTAACCGATGATGAAGCAGATGCTCTTGTTGAAGAATACAAGAATACTTATACAGTTGTTACTGATGATATTGCCGCTGTCAAAGAGCAGGCTAAGTATGAAATTGCTCTTGAACGATTCCTTGCAAAAACTGACTGCGATGCATTTACAACAAACTTCCAGGATCTTCACGGCTTAAAGCAGCTTCCCGGTCTCAGTGCACAGCGAATGATGGCTAAAGGCTACGGCTTCGGCGCTGAGGGCGACTGGAAAACAGCCGCACTCACCCGTGTGATGAAGATAATGTCTGAAAACGATTCAACTGCATTCATGGAGGACTACACTTATCATCTTGTCAAAGGCGAAGAAGCTATACTCGGTGCTCATATGCTTGAAGTTTGCCCGACAATAGCAGACGGTGAAGTAAAGCTCGATGTACAGCCGCTTGGTATCGGGGACAGAGAGCCTCCCGCACGACTTATTTTCAACTCAAAAGCCGGTGAAGCCATTGCAGTTTCGCTTATTGATCTCGGTAACAGACTCCGCCTTATCTGCGCTGAGGTTGAGTGCATCACCACACCTCAGCCAATGCCGAAACTTCCTGTTGCTAGCGCAATGTGGAAACCCTATCCGGATTTCAAAAACGGCGTAAAGGCATGGCTGCTTGCCGGCGGAGCACACCACTCCGTACTCAGCTATTCCCTTACTAAAGAACATATTATTGACTTTGCAAGAATGGCCGGCATTGAATGTGTAGTTATCGGTAAAGACACAAATATTTCCGATTTTGAGCTTAAGCTCATGCTCGGCGATGCTGCGTGGAAATAATATTCAGTCATAAATTAATCTATTTCTAAATTTTTCTTGCTTATTCCGTGGATTTATGATATAATTCACATATTATGTGTAAAGGAGTGACTCAGATGTCAGCTGAACCTGCAAAAGAAGTAACTTCTGAAGAAGCGCAGAGAAAACTTAACAGACGTTATGTCGGCACCAAAGAAACCTTCGCATACATACTTGACGACATAGCACAAAGCTTCAACATCGGTAAATATGATGATGTTTTTAAAATGAACATCCTCAAAATTGACCTTGTACTCCAGTCGGTTACCAATGGTGTTATCGGTGTGTGGGATATTATCAACGATATGTTCCTTGCAGCTATTGTAGATAAAACCCGTACGCGTTGGGGTAAATTCAAGCCCTGGCTTGTAATTTATGCAGTTCCCGGTGTATTTCTTACCATACTTTATTGGGCATTACCTATTTTTATGGGTACTACGGGTATCGGTTCGAACATACCGAGGTTTGCGCTATACCTGGTCCTTCAGATTTTTTCAAATCTGGCGTCATCGCTTATTTCCATTGTCCGTCAGGGTATGACCGCAACAATCACCCCCAATATCGTTGACAGAACCCGTCTTATTACCCAGGCTAACCTTCTTTCCGGCTTTGTTGAAAAAGCGCCTGAAATTCTCATGGGTCTTTTGATTGACATTTACATCAACAGCCCCAAAAACCAGGCACTTGAAATAACCAACAACACACTGTATCAGTCCGGCTACAACAAAATGTTTGTTCTCGGCGGTGTTATTACAGCAGTTGTTTCCGGTCTCTTCGCTCTGTTCTATGCATTTGTTGCAAAAGAAAGAGTTATGCAGACAGTTGAACGTCCCAGCGTATGGAGCGGAGTTAAATCCGTTATCACAAATAAACCGCTTCTTCTTATTACGCTTTCTGAGTTCCTCGGTGCATTCAGCCTCAACTCAGGCACAAACCTTTACTACATCAACGTACTTAACCTTGCTTCAATGTCAACCATCGTCGGTATTCCCGGTGCGGTTGTTTCCCCCATCTCCTATTCATACGTTCCGTGGGCACGCTCCAAGTTCTCAACAAAAGCTCTGTGGATTGCAGGCTCACATGTTGACAGCGTACTTATGCTCGGCGTATTTGCAGCCGGTGAATTAATCAATGTCGGCGGTAAGAAGGGTTATGAAAACCTTGCTGTTATGATTCCGTCGTTCATGCTCCGTGAAACAATCTGGATGTTCTTCTGGGGTATCAGAAAAGTTATCCCCGAGGAAATGAGAAACGAAGCTATCGACTACGGCGAATGGAAGAACGGCTTCCGTTCAGAAGGTATGACAGGTGTTGCCAAGGGTCTTGTTACAAAGATGGTTAATACTGTCAAGAACTTCATTCAGCCTCTTCTTCTCAAGCAGTTCGGTTATGATCCCAACGCTACACAGGGTAACCAGTCCGTCAGAGCACGTCATGCTCTTTTCTGGATGTGTACACTCCTTCCGGTTATCACCGGTATCCTCAGCGTCGTTCCTCAGCTCTTCTATGACCTTCAGGGTGAAAAGAAAGACAGAATGTACCGTGAACTTTACGAGCGCCGTAAGTTCATGCAGGACGATGTCAACAAGGCAAATGATGCAATCTCAGTTCCCACAGAAGACAAATAATTCAAACTTTGACCCGGCTTTTCGGCCGGGTCTTTTTTCGTAAAAAAAATTATAAAAAATAATTTAAAAAAGTTTTATAAAAAGCATTGACAAGAACGAAAAATACTGCAATAATACCCGCAAAAGATAGAAAAACGGGGTGATTTAATGGAACAAAAAACGCTGTTGACAAACAAGCCTGTTCCGGCTGAGCTTGAAAGCAAAGCAGCACAGCTTCTTTACGGAGCTTCGCCGCTTATGGCCGTTGTCGGTGATCTTAATCTCGATGGCAAATACGGAGTATCAGCATTGTTTGTCTGCGCAGACAGGCTTATTGCACTTGACAGATATCTGCCTGACGGCGGTATTATGCTGCTGTTTGAGGACATTGAAAAAGCATCGGTAAAACGTCTTTACGGCAATGCGGTTTTCCGTGTTGAAAACAAAGATGGTAAGACTCAGGATTTACTGAGATTCACCTATTCGACTACTGACCTTTGTGATTCCGTTGCCGACTTTATCAATAAGACAAAAGACGGTGCTGATATTGATGAGCAGTTACTTGTTGTAAAAAACACATACCACAATCTACGCTCATTCTGTCCTAAGTGCGGCAGAAAGTTGGCAAATCCCGAAGCAGACTGTATGAACTGTAAGGGCAAAGGCAAGATGTTCGAGGTTCTTTTCGGATACATAAAGCCGTATTTAAAGCCTCTTACTGTAAGTATTTTCCTTTCAATTGTCACAACCGGCATGGCACTTGTGCCGCCATATATCACAAAAATGATGGTTGACGACATAATACCCGGCAAAAATGAAAAGTTTTTATTAATAACTATTGCGGCCTTACTCGGTGTATATTTCCTGCAGTACGGCCTGGGTGCGCTGCGTGCATATCTGCTCAGAATTACCGGTGACAAAATCATCGTTGACCTGAAAAAAGATATTTATGCAAAGGCTCAGTACCTGCCGATGAAGTTTTACGATAAGACTTCTACCGGCTCAATCATCAACAGAATTAACAGCGATACCACACAGCTGCAAAACTTCATGCTGAGAATAACTCAGGAAGCAGTTGTACAGTTTTTTATGATGATTGGTATTATAATTATAATGCTTGTTATGGACTGGCGTCTTGCGCTGTTTTCACTTGTTCCCGTACCTGTTGTCGCTTTACTCAGCCGATATTTCGGTAAAAAGCTCTCCCCTATGTACCGTAGACTCTGGAGAAGATCAAGTTCAATTTCGAGCATACTTACCGACACTATCCCGAGTGTACGTATAGTAAAATCCTTCACGAGTGAAGAACGCACAATCAGCAGATTTTCACGCTACATGGATGATTGGATGAGAGAGGACAAGCGTGCAGCAAAAACTGCAAGCATGTTCCCCAACGCAATTACATTTTTTGTTACATGCGGTTCACTCATTATCTGGTATGTCGGCGGAAGATATGTCATTGAAGGTTCAACTGACCTTACCCTCGGTGTGCTTGTTTCGTTTATTTCTTATGCAAGCATGTTCTATAATCCCGTCAACTTCTTTGCAAGCCTTAATGACAGCTATCAGAACGCACTTGCTTCTACTGAAAAAATCCTCGATATTATCAACGCTGAGCCCGAACATAACTTCGGTAAAGGCAATGCGCCTAAATTCTTTGAAGGTAAAATTGAATTCCGTAATGTCAATTTCTCCTTTGACCGTTCCAAGAAAATACTCAACGACATAAATTTCGTTATTCAGCCCGGTGAAACAGTTGGTATCGTCGGTACAACAGGTTCCGGTAAATCGACAATTATTAACCTGCTTATGCGTTTTTATGACGACTACGAGGGTGAAATACTTATTGACGATGTAAATATAAAAGATATTGATATGGAATTCTTCCGTTCCAAAATCGGTTATGTTCAGCAGGAACCGCTTATGTTCCGTGACACGATATTCAACAATATCTCCTATTCACTTCCCGGTGCACATGTCGACCAGGTTCTCAATGCAGCTGATGTTGCAAATGCTCATACGTTTATTTCAAGACTTCCCAATGCGTACGATACAACACTCGGTGAGCGCGGTGTAGGTCTTTCCGGCGGTGAAAAGCAAAGACTTTCAATTGCACGTGCCGTACTGAAAAACCCGAATCTCATGATATTTGATGAAGCTACATCGGCGGTTGACTCAGAAACAGAAAAGCTGATTCAGGATGCCATTGACCAGGTTATCAGAGGCAGAACAACCTTTATGATTGCTCATCGGCTTTCTACCCTGCGCAAGGCAAACAGAATACTCGTTGTTGACAAAGGCAGAATCATTGAAAACGGTTCCCACGATGAGCTTATGGCTCTTGAAGGCAAGTATTACAAGCTGATTCAGATTCAGTCAATGTCCGAAAAAGTTGCAGCCGATAAAGCTGCTGAAAATTTTGAATAAGGAGGAGCGAGTGTAATGTCAAGAAATTTTGTTGACCCTAATGCAGTCAGATTTACTGTAAGGGATAAAATTTTTGTCGACGCCGAGCTGTATACCGGCGAAAAGTTCACAATGCTTGAGCCACACCGTCTTTTCCCTATCAGCGGACTTATGAAATATATTTCATTGCTTGATGAAGATGGCAATGAAGTTATGATAATCCGTGATATTGAACAGCTTATGCCGGAATCCAAGGAAGTTATTCTCAGCTGCCTTAATGAAAGATACATGATTCCGAAAATCACAAAGCTTATCAAAAGAACAGAGAAATTCAAAATCTGGATGTGGACTGTTGAGACTGACAGAGGCGAATACACCTTTGAGATTATCAACAGCTGGCAATCTATCAAGGTACTTTATGACGGCAGAATACTTATTAAAGACGGTAATGACAATCTTTACGAGATCCCCGATTTATATGCACTTGATAAACGCAGCATCAAACTGATTCTGCCCGATGTTTAATTGATTTTTAAGGAGAAAAATACTATGAAACTTATTATTGCTATTGTTAATAACGATGACAGCGCTGTTGTTTCCTCTGCGCTTACAGGCGAAAACTTTATTGTTACCAAGCTTTCAACAACCGGTGGTTTCCTTATGGTAGGCAACACAACCTTCCTTATCGGTGCTGAAGACGGTGACGTTGCAAGAGTAAAAGAGATAATTAAAAAGTATTCACAGACAAGAACAGCATCCAATCCCTCTACTGCATCCTTTGGCAGAAGCCTCAGCAAAGACGGTCTTCCCTCTGAGGTTAAGGTCGGCGGCGCAACAGTTTTTGTTCTTGATGTAAACAGCATGGAAAAATATTGATTTACAAAAAAGTTAACGGCAAGCCTTACGGTTTGCCGTTTTTTCTATTTACTTTTCAAAGATGATATTATATAATAATTATTATAATTAAAGGAGGTATTTTCCATGTCATTTACCGCAATTCTCCTGGCATTTCTCAGCTTTTTTGCCCCATTATTCTGCCAGTTTGCAAATGCTCCGGCACCTGAAATAACCGAGGATGATTTTGTGCCTGTATTACGCTTTGTTGCTACAAGCGATACGCACATTATAACTCTTGGCGACACAGGCAGCATGCGTATAGCAAAAATGATCAAAAGCGCATACGCAATAGCTGATGCGGACAAAGATTACAATAAACTTGATGCAGTTGTATTCTCCGGCGATATTACCGACGACGGCACTATGTTTGCTTTCGCAACTTTTGCTGCCACAACAAACGAGGTTCTGCGTAACGGCACACAAAGGCTTGGCGTTGCCGCAAAATCGCACGACGGTAACACATACGGCACAAAATCACTGGATATTTATACCGAAGCCACAGGACAGGAAACAGATTTTCACAGAATTATTAACGGCTACCATTTTATCGGTATTTCCAGATCATCTTCCGAAGATGAACATTATACACAGGCTCAGATTGACTGGCTCGACGAACAGCTTGAGGCAGCAGTAAGTGACAATCCTGAACAGCCTGTTTTTGTATTCCAGCATGAGCATATCAAAGATACTGTATACGGCAGCTACGATATCGACGGTTGGGGTATGGATACCTTCAGAAGCACACTTGAAAAATATCCGCAGGTCATTGATTTTTCGGGTCATTCCCACTACCCTGCAAATGACCCCAGAGCAATCTGGCAGGACACATTCACAGCAATAAATGACGGCGGACTTGCTTATTATGAGTTTACTGTCGACGGTGTAAACGCTATTCACCCCGATAACAATAACGACAGCATGACTCAGGCGCTTGTTGTTGAAGTGGATAAAAACAATAACGTACTTATCAGAGTTCTTGACGTTGATCAGGGTAAATTTGTTGATGAATACCTTGTTGATAACGTAACGTCGCCGAACAAACTCAAATACAGTTTTGAAGCCAGAAAGCTTGCAGCAAAGGCTCCTGTATTTGACGAAAATGCTCAACTTAAAATCGAGAAAAAATCAGGCAAATTTTCCGTAACCGTTCCCCAGGCAAAGGTTGAAGAAGGCAACGAGGTTTTCCTTTACAGAATCAGCGTTACCGCTTTAAATGGCAACACCGTTCACTCTGCTTGGTCACTTTCTGATTATTACTTTGCAAATAAGCTTGATTCAATAACCTTTGACAAATTCTCCCTCGAAAGCGGCACATATAATGTGACTGTAGTTGCAGAAGATGTCTGGGGCAATACAAGTGCTCCGATTACTGCTGAGATTAGTAAATGAAAATATTGCTAAATGCAGTTTAATATGGTATAATTGATGAATAAAATTGAAAGGATGATTTTACACATGAAAAAACGTTTAATCGCTATTATCCTTAGTGTTGCCATGCTTCTTTCGGCAACTTCACTCCCTGTACTCGCCGCAGATGAATACTCTTCATCAGACATTGCTCTCAACACAATCGGCGAAAAGGCTATCCAGGGTCTTGTCGGTATCATTGCCGCACTTATCAAGGCTCCAAACACCTGGCTGCCTGAGGATAAGTATTTTGAAACAACTGAGCGTTACGACACTGCTACTGAGTTCATTGATGAAGCTCAGGATAAATACTGGTCACTCGGCTATGCCAGCGCTTCAATTAAGACAGGCAAAGAGCTTGAATGCTATGTCGGCGGCAGCCTTTCAGTTACCAAGAAGCTCGCTACAGAAGTCCGTGACGACCAGAAGGTAAGAACAGTAGCAATTTCCGACGGCAGAGGCATTCATGTATTTGCTGCTCTCGATGCATTCGGTTTCGCTTCATCCGAGGTTTACAAGGTTCGCGACATGCTTGCAGATTATGCAAAAGAAAATAATATTGTAAGCATCAATATTTCTACTCTTCATCAGCACAGCTGTGTTGACACCTTCGGTATGAACGGTGACCTTGTTGCTGCACTTTTCCTCAGCCCTGTCAGAAACATACTCGGTATTAAAAACCCCAGCGGTCAGAACGAAGCGTTTATGAACAACCTCTATGAAAAAATCATAGGCACAGTTAAAACAGCTGTTGAAAACATGGAAGAGGGCGACCTCTACTACGGCAGCGTTGATGCTTCCGAATACATCAGAGATAAGCGTGATCCTCAGGTTATCGACCCTAACATCAACCGTTTCCGTTTTGTTCCTAATGACGGCAGCAAAGAAACATGGATTGTTAACGCAGGTATCCACTGCGTCGGTCTTGGTGCAGGTCCCACAACCGTATCCGGTGACTATCCGTACTACATGGAAAAGTACATCAATGAAACTGCTGATGCTAACTTTATTATGATTCAGGGTGCTGAGCTTGCTATTTCATCTGAATACGGTGAAAATCTGGAAGCTGATCCTGCTGTTCTCGCCGAATATAACGACGAAGGTTATGCAAGAACAGCAACATACGGCAAAAAACTCGGCGCACTCACCTGCTCTATCGAAGACAGCCAGAAGGTTGAACCCATTTTCAACTACGCTACCAAAACATATCTTATTCCTACAGAAAACAATATTCTTATCCTTGCCGGTAAGGGCGGTTTGCTGACTAATACCGTTGTTAAAACCGGATTTTTAAAGTACAGTGTTGTTTCCGAAGTCGGTTACGCTGAATTCGGTAAGGATATCGCCGTTGTTATTGCAGGCGGCGAGCTTGCTCCCGAAATTGCTTTCGGTAATGCGACAACAGCTGAAGAATCCTGGAGCGGTGAAAGCTGGGATTATGAGCCTATCAAAGACAATGTTAACGGTAAGACCCTGCTTGTTTTCGGTATAACAAATGACCAGACAGGCTATATGCTTACTGACAACAGCTGGCGTTCATTCCTTTGCGAAAATGAAGAAATCGTTACTCCCGGTCCCGCAGCCGGTTCTTCATTCACAACAGCTTTCTACTCACTTCTTAATTCTGTCAGATAAATTAAACTTATATATTTCCGGAGGACAAAAATGAAAGTACTTGTTATCAATGCAGGCAGTTCATCACTCAAGTATCAGCTTATTGATATGGAAACAGAGCAGATGATTGCCAAAGGTATTTGCGAAAAGGTTGGCTTTGCAGGTCAGATTGACGGCAAAACTGCTGACGGCAGAAAATTCTTCTACGAAGTTCCCCTTAAAAACCACACAGAGGCTTTTGTAGAGGTTAAAAAAGCTCTTACCGAGGGCGAATGCAAGGTTATTGACAGCCTTGATGAAATTGCAGCAGTCGGCCACAGAGTTGTTCAGGGCGGCTCACTCTTCCAGAAAAGCGTTCTCATAGACGAAAAGGTTATCGAAGGAATTGAGGGTCTTTGCGACCTCGCTCCCCTTCACAACCCCGCACACATTCAGGGTATCAAGGCTTGCTTTGAAGTTTTCGGCCCCGATGTTCCTGAGGTTGCTGTTTTTGACAACGCATTCCACAGCACTATGCCTGAAGAAGCATATACATTCCCCATCCCCTATGAATATACAGAAAAGTATCAGATCCGTCGCTACGGTTTCCACGGCACATCCCACCGCTTTGTAAGTGCACGCTGCGCAGAGGTTATGGGCAAGCCCGCTGAAGAGCTTAAGATTGTTACCTGCCACCTTGGCAACGGTTCATCAATCACAGCTGTTAAGGGCGGCAAGGTTATTGACACAAGCATGGGTCTGACTCCCCTTGACGGTTTTGAAATGGGCACACGCTGCGGCGCTGTTGACCCCTCTGCTATCCTCTTCCTTATGGAAAAAGAGGGCTGGACTCCTGCACAGACAAGCGATGTACTCAACAAGAAGTCCGGTTATCTTGGCGTTTCCGGTGTTTCAAGTGACGACCGTGACCTGCTCAAAGCTATTGATGAAGGCAATGAAAGAGCAGCACTTGCAAGAAAGATTCTCAAGTACCAGGTCCGCAAGGTTATCGGCAGCTATGTAGCAGCTATGGACGGCGTTGATGCAATTGTATTCACAGGCGGTATCGGCGAAAACACATTCGACCTTCGTGAAGATGTCTGCTCCAACCTCTCCTACCTCGGTATTGAAATTGACAAGGAATACAACTCAACACTTGTCAAGGGCAAGGAAGGCGAAATCAGCACAGCAAACTCAAAGGTTAAGGTTTTTGTTCTTCCCACAAATGAAGAGCTTGCAATCGCAAGAGATACAAAGGAAATCGCAGAGAGTCTTTAATCTTTAATAAATCAACAAAGGACGTACAGCAAAACTGTTCGTCCTTTAAAAATCTCAAACGCCACGGAAAACCGTGGCGTTTTTACGTTTATTCCTTTGCTGCAGCTGTTTCGCAGTAAACACAGCGATATGTTTTTGTTTCTATATCTGTAAGTTTAAACATCTGCGGCAGCTCCTGCTCAGTTGAAGTGATGCAACGGGGATTCTTGCATTTAATTACATTGGTCAGCTTTTCAGGAAGCTCCAGCTTTTTCTTTTCGACAGTAACTTCATTCTTGATGATATTTACTGTAGCACCCGGATCAACATAGCCAAGAATATCGGTATCTACGTCAAAATCCGCATCAATTTTAATGATGTCCTTTTTACCCATTTTGGAGCTTGAAACATTCTTAATAAGCGCTACGCTGCAATCCATTGAATCCAGACCGAGAAGATTATAAATCTTCATAGCCTTACCGGCGGTTATATGGTCAATTACAATACCGTTTTTAATTGAATCAATTTTCATGTTATTCAACCTCCAACAGTTTTAAAATAAGAGCCATACGGATAAACTTTCCGTTCAGAACCTGCTTGAAATAGCAAGCTCTGGGGTCATTGTCAATTTCAACGCTGATTTCGTTTACTCTGGGCAGCGGATGCATGACAGCCAAATCTGCCTTTGCGTTATTCAAACGCTCAGGACGGAGAATATAGCTGTCTTTCAGGCGAAGATAATCTTCCTCATTAAAGAATCTTTCACGCTGAACACGGGTCATATAGAGTATATCAAGCTCAGGCATTACGCTGTCAAGGTCAGTTGTCTGAACATATTCAAGATTGTTCTTCTTTAATGTTTCCTTAACATAGCTCGGAAGCTTAAGCTCTTCAGGAGAAACAAGAATAAACTTGATATTCTCATATCTCGAAAGAGCGTTGATCAGCGAATGGACCGTTCTGCCGAATTTAAGGTCACCGCAAAAGCCGACAGTAAGGTTATCAAGTCTGCCTTTTTCGCGGAAAATTGTGAGCAAGTCGGTCAGAGTCTGTGTCGGATGGTTGTGACCGCCGTCACCTGCATTGATAACAGGAATGGATGCGTTCATTGCAGCTACAAGCGGCGCACCCTCTTTTGGATGGCGCATTGCAATAATATCAGCATAGCAGGATGTAGTTTTTGCCGTATCAGCTATACTTTCACCCTTTGCTGCAGACGAGCTCTGCGCCTCGGAAAAGCCGAGAACATTGCCGCCAAGCTCATACATTGCAGCCTCAAAGCTGAGCCTTGTTCTTGTAGAGGGTTCAAAGAAAAGTGTAGCCAATTTCTTACCCTTGCACTTTTCGCTATATTTTACGGGATTAGCAATAATATCGTTAGCTTTATCTATAAGTTCTTTTATTTCGTTGGTATCAAGCTCGAGAATATCAATCAAACTTCTCATAGCTTATGCACCTATCCAGCTTTCGTCTGACGGGTTGTTGCGGAATTTGATCAGACGTGCGATATCTTCTTCAGCAATGTAGCCTTCTTCTGCTGCTACTTCTGCAATGCAGTCAAAATCAGTAAGGCTGACATTCTTGACATTTGCAGCAGCAAGACGGTCAAGACCCTTCTGCATACCGTAAGTGAAAATAGATGCAATACCGAGAACTTCCGCACCGACCTCACGAAGTGCATCAACAACGTCAATAACACTACCGCCTGTTGAGATAAGATCTTCAACAACAACAACCTTCTGACCTGCTTCAAGTTTGCCTTCAATACGGTTCTGTCTGCCGTGATCCTTGCTTGAGCCACGTACGTAGCCCATGGGAAGACCCATGATTTCAGCTGTGATAGCTGCGTGAGCAATACCTGCCGTTGAAGTACCCATAAGAACTTCAACCTCGGGATAGTTTTCTTTAATTATTGCTGCAAGTCCGTTTTCAACATCCTTACGTGCTTCGGGGGCTGTGAGGATAAGACGGTTATCGCAGTAAACAGGGCTCTTGATTCCGCTTGCCCATGTAAAGGGCTCTTCAGGACGGAAAAATACAGCCTTAATCTTGAGTAAATCCTTAGCAATCAACTTTTTCATAACAATTTTTCTCCTTAAATTAATCAACAAATTCTGCAACGCAGCGCTTATATGCAGCAACCGGATCTTCCGCTGCAGTAATCGGACGACCGACTACAATATAATCGCTGCCAATTTCTTTTGCCTGTGCAGGTGTCATAACTCTGGATTGGTCGCCAATATCACCGTCGGCAAAGCGTACACCGGGAGTAACGGTGAGGAACTTTTCGCCGCAGGTTTCATGAACCTTGCCTGCCTCAAGCGGAGAACAAACAACACCGTCAAGACCTGCTGTAGCAGCATTCTTTGCATAGTGCATAACAACCTTATCAATCGGTTCATTGATAAGAAGGTCAGCTTCCATTCTCTCCTGGCTTGTAGAGGTGAGCTGAGTAACAGCAATAAGCAACGGACGTGTACCGTCGGGACGGGTCAGACCCTCAAGGCCAGCCTGCATCATTGTGATTGTGCCGCCGGCGTGAAGGTTTGTCATATCTACATCAAGGTGTGAGAGAACAGCCATTGACTTTTTAACAGTGTTGGGAATATCGTGAAGTTTGAGGTCAAGGAAAATCTTGTGACCTCTTGCCTTGATTTCCTTAACAATGGCAGGACCTTCAGCATAGTAAAGCTCCATACCGATTTTAACAAAAGGCTTACAGTCTGTGAACTTGTCAAGAAAGTTCATTACATCCGCTTTGCTTGCAAAGTCACAAGCGATAATTACGTCTTTTCCCATTAATGTGCGCCTCCTATAATCTTTGATAAATCATCTATGTTATATTTTTCCATAACCTTGGGAAGATTGTCAATAATATCACGGCATACAAAGGGGTCAACAAGATTTGCTGCACCAACCTGAACAGCAGTTGCACCGGCAAGCATCATTTCAATAACGTCTTCTGCTGTTGATATACCGCCCATGCCGATAATCGGCACTTTGACGGCTTCATAAACCTGATAAACCATTCTAAGCGCTACAGGCTTTATTGCAGGACCTGAAAAACCACCCATTTTATTAGCGATAACAGGCTTTTTTGTTTTAAGGTCGATACGCATACCGAGCAGCGTATTAATCATGCTGATACCGTCTGCACCCGCAGCTTCGCAAGCCTTTGCAATTTCAACAATGTTTGTAACATTGGGTGAAAGCTTGATATAAAGCGGTTTTTTTGTAACCTTACGGCAGGCCGCAGTAACCTCAGCAGCAGCATCGGCTGAGGTACCGAAACTCATACCACCGCCATGCACATTCGGACAGGAAACATTTACCTCAAACCAACCGATCTGCTCCTGAGAATCAAGCTTTTCAACAGTATAGGCATAATCTTCAACAGAAAATCCGCTGACATTCGCCATTACGGGTTTATTAAAGCAAGACTTAAGCTTAGGTAGCTCGTTTTCAATAACCTTTTCAACACCGGGATTCTGCAAGCCAACAGCGTTAATCATGCCGGAATCACACTCAGCGATTCTGGGTGTTGGGTTGCCGAAACGTGCATCCTTAGTAGTGCCTTTGAAAGAAAATGTACCAAGGCAGTTAATATCGTAAAGCTCGGCAAATTCATATCCGAAGCCGAATGTACCACTTGCAGGAATTATGGGGTTATCAAGTATGATACCGCTTAAATTAACTTTAGTGTTTACCATACTATTTCCTCCCTTTCAAGCACGGGACCGTCTTTGCAGATGCGCTTGTTGCCGTATTTGGTTTTGCAGCTGCAGCCCATACATGCACCGAATCCGCAGCCCATTCTCTCTTCAAAGCTGTACTGACCGCTTGTTACAGCAGCAGCTTCAATAGCCTTGAACATAGGCATCGGGCCACATGTAAAGAAATATGTATAGTCTATATTCTTCATGGCATCGGTAACAAAACCTTTGACACCGTAAGAACCGTCAGCAGTTGCAACAGTAACATCAGCACCCAGCGCCTTAAAATCGGCCTCTAAAAAGATTTCTTCAGCGGTATTGAAGCCGAGTACTACAGAAACCTTTTTGCCCTGTTCAAGCAGCTTTTTGCAAAGATTATACATAGGCGGTACACCGACACCGCCACCGATAAGCAGCGGTTTATCACCGCTCTTATCAAGGCTGTATCCGTTGCCGAGTCCGACAAGAACATCAAGCGTTTTGCCGGGAAGCATTTCGCTCATCTGTTCCGTGCCTACGCCGACAACTTTGTAAATGATCGTGATTGTTGTGTCATCATAATCACAGATAGAAATAGGTCTGCGAAGGAATTTACCGTCAAGCTTGATGTTTACAAACTGACCGGGTGCAGTTATAGCGGAAGTATCACCCTTTAATACCATTTTGTAAACATTGCTTGTCAGCTTTTCATTAGAGATAATTTCATATAACCCTTGAGTCATCATAATCTCCTTTTAAGCATCAATTGTCGAGATAAAAAGTGTTGTTTCTTCAAGAACATCAAGAAGAACCTTGACAGTATCGAGTGACGTGAACATAGTTACATTGTTTTCAACAGCGCACTGTCTGATTTCATGACCGTCGGAAAGAGCACCGACTGAGCTTGTATCTCTTGTGTTGATAACATAAGTTACATAGCCCTGACGGATAGCGTGAAGGATTTCATCGCTGCCGTCACCGATCTTGGGAAGCATATGAGTTCTGATACCGTTTGCTTTAAGGAAATCGGCAGTACCCTCAGTTGCCTGAATATTGAAGCCCATATTATAGAAACGACGGATAAGCGGAAGAGCTTCTTCCTTATCCTTATCGGAAATTGTAGCGAATACAGTACCGTAATTCATTACGTTCATACCGCTTGCCTGAAGTGCTTTGTAAAGTGCACGTGTGAGGCTGTTGTCGTAGCCGATTGCTTCACCTGTTGATTTCATTTCAGGTGAAAGGTAAGCATCAAGACCTCTGAGCTTTGAGAAAGAGAATGCAGGTGCTTTTACGTACCAGCGCTTCTTTCTGGGAGCTACTGTATAGTCGATACCCTGTTCTTTAAGTGATTTGCCGAGCATACAAAGTGTTGCAATATCAGCAAGGCTGTAACCGGTTGACTTGGAAAGGAACGGTACAGTTCTTGAAGAACGGGGGTTAACCTCAATTATGAATACGTTATCGTCCTTATCAACAATGAACTGAATATTGAACAGACCTACGATGCCGATACCAAGACCGAGTTTCTTTGTATAGTCGATGATAGTTTCCTGAACCTTTTCGGAAATGCTGAAGGTCGGATAAACGCTGATCGAGTCACCGGAGTGAATACCTGTTCTTTCAACAAGCTCCATAATACCGGGGACAAATACGTCAGTGCCGTCGCATATTGCATCGACCTCAACCTCTTTACCGACAATGTATTTATCAACAAGAACGGGCTTGTCCTCATCAATTTCAACTGCTGTATTGAGATATCTGCGAAGCTGTGCTTCATCAGCAACAATTTCCATAGCACGTCCGCCGAGAACGAATGAAGGACGGACAAGTACGGGATAGCCGATTCTTGCTGCAGCAGCGACACCGTCCTCAATCTTTGTAACAGCCTGACCTTCGGGCTGAGGAATGTTGAGTGACTGAAGAACCTTCTGGAAAGAATCACGGTTTTCTGCACGCTCAATTGCATCGCAGTCTGTACCGATAATCCTGACACCTCTGTCCTTAAGACCCTCGGAGAGGTTGATAGCTGTCTGACCGCCGAGAGAAGCAACAACACCTTCGGGATTTTCAAGGTGGATGATGTTCATAACATCCTCAATGCACAGCGGCTCAAAGTAGAGCTTGTCAGAGCAAGTATAGTCAGTTGAAACGGTTTCGGGGTTATTGTTAATTATAATAGCTTCGTAGCCGTGCTTTTTGATTGTTGTAACGGCGTGAACGGTTGAATAGTCAAACTCAACACCCTGGCCGATACGGATAGGACCTGAACCGAGAACAACAATCTTTTTCTTGTCGGAAACGATAGACTCGTTTTCAGATTCATATGTGGAATAAAGATACGGAATGTAGCCGTCAAATTCAGCTGCACAGGTATCAATCATTTTATATACGGGGAACATATTGTTATCAACACGAAGCTGATAAACTTCCTTACCGGTCATGCCCCATGCGTAAGCAATATAATCATCGGAGAAGCCCATTTTCTTAGCCTTATAAAGGGTAGCAATATCGCCCTTATTAGCTTTTACTTCGTACTCCATCATGACGATGTTCTTTATCTTTTCAATAAAGAGCATATCAATCTTGGTAGCATGATAAATCATACCGATATCGGTACCTCTGCTGATAAGCTCAGCAATAGCATAGAAACGGTCATCTGTTCCGTTAACGATGTATTTAAGAAGTTCTTCCTCAGTATAGGTGTCAAACTTCTTCATATAGAGGTGATTTACACCGATTTCAAGTGAGCGTGTTGCTTTGAGCAGGCTTTCCTCAATTGTTCTGCCGATGCTCATAACTTCGCCTGTAGCCTTCATCTGTGTTGAAAGCGTGTTATTTGCAGTAGCAAACTTATCAAACGGGAAACGGGGCATTTTGGTAACAACGTAGTCGATTGTAGGCTCAAATGCTGCGGGAGTGTTAGCGATTCTGATTTCATCAAGAGTCATACCCATAGCAATTTTAGCTGTTACACGTGCAATCGGGTATCCGCTTGCCTTTGAAGCAAGAGCAGAAGAACGTGAAACTCTGGGGTTAACCTCGATAAGATAATATGTGAATGAAAGCGGATCAAGCGCAAACTGAACATTACATCCGCCTTCAATTTTAAGCGCACGGATAATTTTAAGGGCGCTGTCACGAAGCATTGAATTTTCTTTTGCGGTAAGTGTCTGGGTCGGGCAGACAACAACAGAGTCACCCGTGTGAATACCAACCGGGTCAACGTTTTCCATATTGCATATTGCAATGGCTGTGTCATTGGCATCGCGCATTACTTCGTATTCAATTTCCTTGTAGCCCTTAATGCTCTTTTCAACAAGAACCTGATGAACCGGTGAAAGTGCAAGAGCGTTTTTGAGAATTTCTTCACACTCTGCTGCGTTATCGGCAAAACCGCCGCCTGTGCCGCCAAGAGTGAATGCGGGGCGAAGAACAACGGGATAGCCGATTTCTTCTGCTGCATCAAGACCTTCCTGCATTGTATTGGCTATAAGTGACGGAAGAACAGGCTCGCCGAGTGATTCACAAAGCTCTTTAAAAAGCTCTCTGTCCTCTGCCATTTCTATACTTTTGCTGCTTGTACCGAGAAGCTCAACACCGCATTCCTTAAGAATACCCTTCTTCTCAAGCTGCATAGCAAGGTTAAGACCAGTCTGACCGCCGATACCGGGAATAATAGCATCGGGACGCTCAAAGCGGATAACCTTGGCAACATATTCAAGTGTGAGAGGTTCCATATATACCTTATCGGCAATGGTAGTATCTGTCATGATTGTTGCAGGGTTTGAGTTGCAGAGAACAACCTCATATCCCTCTTCTTTAAGGGCAAGACATGCCTGTGTACCGGCATAGTCAAATTCGGCAGCCTGACCTATAACAATAGGACCGGAACCGATAACAAGTACCTTTTTTATATCAGTTCTTTTTGCCATCTTACATATCCCCCTTCATAAGATTGATAAATCTGTCATAGAATAATGAACATTCGCTGGGTAAATACTGAACGCTATATACGTTATCCTTTTCACAGTTCATACCTTCGACAGTTTTGTCAAAAAGGTTGATGTGAGTAATTTTAAGCTCTGTACCTTCGATTGAATCAGCATCAACAGCATAGCCGTGATTCTGAGAATGATTGCGGAAGGTATTGTTGATGAGAGATTTAACAGAGTGATTGCAGCCTCTGTGACCGAACTTGAGCTTGTATGTCTTTGCACCGTAAGCAAGACCGATTATTTCATGGCCGAGACCCACACCGAAAATCGGGCATTTACCTTTAAGAGTCTTAACAAGGTCGATAACAGGCTGAACATCCTCGGGATTGCCGGGACCGTCGGAAATATAAATACCGTCGGGCTTCATTTTCATAACTTCTTCAGCACTTGTGTTATACGGTACAACAGTAATGTTGCAGCCTCTTGAATTGAGGGTGCGGATAAGGCTGAGTTTGATACCGCAGTCAATCGCAACAACATTGTACTTCATATTGGGTGTTCTTGAATACCAGCGCTTTTTGCAGCTGACCTTTTCTACAGCATCTGACGGAATTTCGGTACTGTTAAGGATTTCAAGAGCCTTTTCTTTAGGAGTATCGGCTGCTGTGAAAATCACCTTGCAGGTTCCGTTATCACGGATTTTGCGTGTCAGCTCACGTGTATCAAGGCCGCTGATACCGGGAATTTTATAATCTTCCATAACTTCAGCAAGTGTTTTTGTACAGCGGAAGTTTGACGGAACGTCATTATATTCTCTGACAACAAGACCGCCGAGAGTCGGGACCTTGGTTTCAAAATCATCGTCAGCCGTACCGCAGTTACCAATAAGCGGATAGGTCATAACTACCGCCTGGTAAGTATAAGTCGGGTCAGAAATAATTTCCTGGTAACCGAGCATTGCTGTGTTGAAAACAAGCTCACAAACACGCTCACACTCATAGCCGAAACCGGTGCCGTAGTATTCGCTGCCGTCTTCAAGTACGATTTTTCTGTCGTAAGACATCCATTTTAATTTATCCATACTGCTTTACCTCCGCATACAGTTAATTTATTTATTCCGAAAACCCTTACCCCTTCAAAAGGAGTGCTGCGTCCCATTGAAAGGAATTCCCCGGGATTTATTACATATTCTTTTTCAAGGTCAAACACGCAAATATCATCTGTCATTTCAAGTCCGAAACGTTTGCGCGGGTTGACTGACATAAGCTCTATAAGCTTTTCAAGCGAGATTACGTTATTTCTGACCAGCTGCGTATAAAGAACAGGAAAAGCTGTTTCTATACCGACAACACCCATCAGGCTGCCTGCAAGTCCTTTTGATTTTTCTTCAAGGCTGTGCGGTGCATGGTCTGTTGCTATCATGTCAACAGTGCCGTCTTTTATTCCTTCAATAAGTGCGAGCCTGTCCTCTTCGCTTCGTATAGGCGGATTCATCTTGAATCTGCCGTGTTCTTCAAGCATGCTATCATTCATTACAAGATAGTGCGGAGCTGTTTCGCAGGTTACGTCAACTCCCCTTTTCTTTGCCTGACGGATAAGCTCAACGCTTTCCTTAGTCGAAATATGGCAGACGTGATATTTACAGCCTGTCACCTCTGCAAGTCTCAAATCACGCTCAATGGGTTTCCACTCGCTTTCGCTGCATATACCCTTGTGTCCGTGTGCTTTTGCGTATTCGCCGTCGTGGATATATCCGCCGTGAAGCAGCGAATTATCTTCACAATGGGCAACAATGATCTTGTTAAGTGCTTTTGCCTTTTTCATTGCTTCAAGCATGAGCTCTTCATTCTGCACACCCCTGCCATCGTCAGAAAACGCACAGCAAAGTTCAGCTAAACCGTCAAAATCGGATAATGTTTCGCCCTGCTGACCGACAGTAATTGAAGCATAGGGATGAACATTAATTACAGCCGTCTTATTGATTATGTCATGCTGAAGCATTATTGATTCAACACAGTCCGGCACGGGATTGAGATTCGGCATTGAAAAAACATCGCTGTAACCGCCATGGGCAGCAGCGGATGAGCCTGATAAAATAGTTTCTTTATGAAAAAATCCCGGCTCTCTGAGATGAACATGAACATCACAAAAAGCGGGAAATATAAAGCAATTATTAAATTCAAGGTCAATACCCTGACCCCCCTGAAGATGAACCTCAGCGAAATCAGTTTTTGCAAATTTACCATTTTCATATTTTGTGCAATTGGTAAATACCGCCTTCATAATAACTCCTTAAAAAAATAAATAAAAACCTTGCAGCATGGCAAGGTTTGATTAACAGACATATGAAACCATGCTGTACACACAACGTACGCATGATAAAATTATAATCAATCTTGCCGACGTCACTGCATCGTTCCTTAAAGATTTCATTGGAAAATATGTTATCACAACACCGACATTTTGTCAATAATAAAGCACGCAAAACAATAGCATTTTATTTAAAAAATATTTATGCATAATAACGATAAATTTATTGAAAACAAGAAAAATTTATGATACTATAAAACCGAACTTTAGGAGGTGTGTCAATTGACTACAAAAAAGACTTATTCAACTCCTCAAAAGCTGCTTTACATATTCCTCGGCGCATTGCTGATGGGTATGCTGTGGCGAATCAGAGGAACGCACGGCTGGGGCTCATCGTGGGGACTGCTGAATGCCGGTTTCCTTTTTACGATGTTTATTGTTCTGGTCTGCGGTGAACGCAAAAAACTCAATATCGGCTGGCTGGGCATTATTTCCCTCGTATTTATGCTGACCGTACCTGCCTGGGGCACATTGCTCGGTCAGATAACCGGTGTTCTGTTTGACCCTACGGATTTTGCAGAATTTCCGGGCTACACGGGTGAAACAACAATATACTGTTCAATTCCCTCGGCAATATTCATTATGCTTTGCCTGGGTTTCGGTCTGGCTTCGCTTTTCGGTATATTCCTCGGCGCTTGTTACAGCGGCAAACAGTGGAGAATCAAAGATTATGTAATTCTGCTTGCAGCTTTCTTTATAACCGACTTAATAGCAAAAGCAACCGTTTCACACCTTATTATAGCACTTGTTCAGCCTGAAGCTGCCGAAGTATTCGAAGAAGGACTTAAACTTTCAGGAATCGAAACCAGTGCATGGAAAACATATTTGCAGCACTTTGACGATACTTCCTGGGCTAAAAAACTTCTGGGTGGCAGAAACTACTACGCTGAGGTTGAAATGATTTCGCTTGCAATTAAAGCTGCAGTAAGCCTTATAGTTACAAGATTTGTAATCAAAGACAAGATTGCCGCCGGAACAGGTGCTGTTGTTTGCTGTGCATTCGCTTTTTCAATCACGGCATCCGACCTTTTCTTCTATTTCGGCAACGGCGGATATCATATGCTTGGCGACAACTATTTTACCGATTTCATTGCCCCCTGGTCCTGCTGGGAATACTTTACAGGATTTATCGCCGGCGGCATAATTACGGCATATATGCTCAACCTTAAAGCCGGAGAAGACGTTTACGACAAAGCATTTACAAAAGTTCCCAAAATGGCAGATGATACACTCACATTTATTCTCGGCTACGTTGCGATGATAGGTATCAGCATAGTAAGACCTATTCTTGAAAGATTCGACGAAGTTGATTATCAGGGTATTGTGACAACTGGTGCCGTTATTGCCGCTGTTATTATTGTAGCGGTGCTTACAAAGAAGTGGGGCATGACAGCACAGAAGACAAATATGACTACTGTATGTAAAACTCTGTTACCGTTTATGGTAGCGTTTGAATTTATCGTTTATATGTTTGTCGGCTGCACAACATACCCTAACTATTCCCCTATTTACAGACTGCATACGATACTTGTAATCGTATCAACTGCTGTACTTATTATCTGGTCTGCAGCAACATACCGTAAAACTCAAAAAAGATAACTCAAAATACATAACAACAGGCTTTCCGCACATTACGGAAAGCCTGTGTTTTTATTTATTCATATTATTGATGACTTCGTAAGCCATATCGGGATAGTCGCTCATGATGCAGTCAGCACCGTTACTTGTAAGGTATTCAACAGCCTCAGGATCGTTAATTGTCCAATACTGAGCAGCAATATCATATTTATGAGCGTAGTTGATAACCTCACGTGTGCCAAGGTTAATCAAACCGTCTGCAGCGCTCTCACCGTAGGGAATCTGCAAAGCTATATACGAAACATCAGCTACATCAAGATCCCAGCCCATTCTTGCATAGATATAAAACTGCAAAACTTCATCAATACCAGCTGAACGGGGTACTTCGGTGTATTCGGTTCTCATGTAATAAGAAACCAGCGGCTTTGAGCTTGCCCAGATTACTCTGTCCCAGAGTTGACGCTCTGTAACAATTTCGTACAGCTTATCTGCTGCTTTAATTCCGTCTGAGCCTGTACTCTTGATTTCAATTATGTAATTATATTTTGTGCCGTTTTTATTGGCTTCAATAAGATCAATAACTTCCTGACAGGTAGGAACTCTGAGATTATCGGGAATATTCTCACCTCTTAAACCGCGGAAGGGATATTCGCCGTTAAGCTCGAAGTTTTCACCCATGTTGAGGTTCGCCTTAGCCTCTGCAAGAGTAAGATCGGTTGCCTTGACATTGCTCCTGCCGTAAAATTCGACGGCATTTGATGTAGCATCATATGTAAGATCGTGCATAACGATAAGTTCACCGTCAGCAGTAAGCTGAACATCAAACTCAAATGTATCTACACCGTACTCATCAGTATGCTTAAGCATGGTTTCAAATGCCATGAGTGTGTTCTGCGGTGCAACACCTGCACCTGATCGGTGTGCGGAAATATCGGGATTACCGTATTCCGTGATGTGTGTATTCTGTGCGTTTTCATTGATAATTACTTCTGTGCCGGGCTTATCATTCATACCCATTGTAACAAGCAGCGGTATCAACGCTGCAACTGTTGCAACAACATGATAAATTTTTTGCACAGCAATAAGTATTCCTGCGACTGACATTTTGTTTTCTCCTTTTTTCTGATTTTACAATATCGTTTTAATTATACATAATTAACCAATCATGTCAAGTAAAACACATATTAAATACCTCCCGCAAGAAGCAGGAGGTATAAATAAACACAATAATCAGTTACAGAAAACGTCTGTTTCCATGTAACGAACGCCCATATCATAGAGCATTTTTGCATCTTCAACAGTATTTACAGTCCAGAATGAAACACCGATTCCGGCATCAACAGCGAGCTGAATGGAAGCCTGATTGTTAGTTGCAAGATTGGGTGAGAGCCATACATTACTGCCGAGAGCCTGAGCCTGAGCAATATTTTCGGGAGTAATTTTATCAATGAGATACCACAGCTCAATGCTGCTGTCAAGCTCATGAATAATTTCGAGCTGCTTGAAATCAAAGGATATTACTATAGCCTCTTCCTGTAAGCCCTTTGCCTTAACTGCATCAACTACTGTATAAAGCAGGTCATAGTTATCAGCCTTGATTTCAATCTGAGGACGTGTTGATTTACCGACAAAAACATCAAGATATTCATCAAGTGTTGCTATTCTCAGATCTTCTTTCCAGAAGTTTGCGCCCCACTTATATCTGAACGTCTTAAGCTCCTCAAGGGTATAATCCTTAACCTCACCATACTGGCAGAACTGTGCATCGGTTGTGCTGTTATGTAAAAGAACCCATTTGTTATCCTTTGTAAGATGAATATCGCATTCAGCGGTGTAATAGCCAAGTTCAACCGAAGCCTCGTAAGAAGGTATAGAGTTTTCAGGAGCTACTTTGTGTACACCTCTGTGTGCTGTAAGGTAAATCGGATCCTCGGGTGAGCCGACTCCCTGCTCACTTAAAGAAATTACTTCCTGCGGCTGGTTGAACAGCTTTACAACATGTAAAAAAGGAAGATAAGGAGAAAAATAAAGCGGAACAAGAACAACTGAAATAATTTTGTTGAGAATTGCAAGCATTTTTATTATCACCTTTCATATAAAATTTCCTTAGAATTATATCAGAAATACTTTTAGTTGTCTATGGTATTCTATAAAGAAATTGGTAAAGAATTAATAAATATCAATTGAATATGGAACCGGATTATGTTATTATAAGATAAAAATACAGGAGGATACATTTTTATGACAATTCTTTTCAAAATTATCGGCTTTATTCTCGCCGTAATCACTCCGCTGGCTTCACTCATTGTTGTTGACCCGACTGTACCTTTTGATAAGGAAATCGGCATTGCCGCTGAAAAGGTTGACGGCTACATTACAGGCGTCTGCCACGCTGACCCCGAAAACAGTGAGTTGATGAAAGCTGCAAACATCTATTGGGTACGTAAGGATATCCCTTTCCTTTATAATGCTGACGGTACCATTTCCCAGAGCTATCTTAACTGGAAGGCTGAAATGCAGCAGTTTGCAGATAACGGGATCAAGGTTATGGCTATTACACCGTATCCGGATGATTACACCGAATACGGTCTTGATCCGAGAGTTCCCGAAAACAGAAAAGCTATTCAGGATATAGCGGTTTACTACCTCAATGACCTCAAGGACATTGTCGGTGCTTTCCAGATTACAAACGAAATGGGTATTGACCGCTTTACTCTGCCGCTGACACTTGATGAGGCAGCTGAATTCATTGGCATGCAGCTCGAAGCTATGTATCCTCTCAGAGGCGACATACTTATCGGCTATAACCTCGGCGGTCTTGCAATTCTTCAACTTCCCGGACTTATGAAAGAATACCACAAGTACTGCGACTATGTCGGTCTTGATATGTATCTCGGTTGTTTTGAGCCTGTACTTAAAAATGCTAATCAATATGTAACAATCCTCAACTTTGTCAGAAGAATTACCGGCAAGCCCGTCATCATGTGTGAATTCGGCTACATCGGTCTTGGCGAGCCCAAGACAGACGCTGAAAAGAAAGCTATTCTTGAGGGCTACGGTTTCAGCAGCGAAGCAGAAGCACGTGCTAACATTGACGAGTTTATCAGTAATCTTCCCGAGGATCTTGCAGACGAATTCGACAGATATGCTGATGAAACACCTGAATTCAGAGCAAGCCAGATGTTTGACGGCGAGTATTCAAATCACCTCTACCGTGAGCTTCCCGACGGCTACGGCCTTTACGGCTTCCCCCACACACCGGAAGGTCAGGCAGATTTCTTTGAATATGTCATTCCCAAGGTAAGAAACCTTGACTATGTCATCGGCTCATTCATCTACTGCTGGGAGGACAGCTCAGACTGCTATGTATGCGGTCAGGAGGACTGCCCGGTTGAAACAAAATGGGGCCTTGTAGACGGTCACGGTGATCCTAAGCCCTCTTACTACGCAGTACAGAAAGCATTCGGCGACTGCCTTGCAGACTGATAATAAAATTTTAACAGCGGAGTTTTTCTCCGCTGTTTTTATATTTGTACTTGATATTGAATATAAAAAATTATACAATTGAATCAGTTATTGCTTGGAGGGATTAAACATGGGTAAAAAAATAATAGTTGCGGGATTGGGACACGGCGGAATTGCTGCTGCTGCCATACTTGCACAAAACGGTTATGATGTAACTGTGTACGAAAAGAAGAGTGAAGGCACTCTCGGCTATGACTGGACGGATATTTTTGCACCCGAAGCGCTGAAAATTGCCGGTATGCCAATGCCGCCCGAAGATAAATTTGAATATAAAGAGCATATGACCTTTTTCGGTCCGACATCGCAACGTTCATTAACTCAGCATGTACCTGACGACAAACTTGAAATTAAAATGGAGCGTAAGGACATATATGCACACTTTATAAATCACGCTCTGAGCTGCGGTGTCAGGATAGTTTATGACTGCGAAGTGCTGTCACCCATTGTTCTGGGCAGCAGAGTAACAGGTATCAAAACCGATAAAGGTGATTTTACAGCTGATTTAGTGATTGATGCATGTGGCATAAATTCACCGGTCAGACAGAATCTCCCCCCATCATTCGGAATTGAAAAAGAAGTTAAAAGAGAAGAAAAGATCACGATATACAGAGCTTTTTTCAACAAAGCAAGCGATATTGAAGTAAAAGCCAAATTCAGGGTTATGCTTTTTGCAGGCGGTGTAAAAAGCGTTAGCTGGGTCGCAAGCGAAGAAGAGCATACCGACCTGCTTGTCGGAAGATTTGAAGAATTCAGCATTGATGAACTGAATAAATATGCCGATTTTTTACGCAAAAGCTGTCCACGTCTTGGCACAGAAAAGGTACGGGGCGGTCAGTTTGTTGAAATCCCCGTGCGTCATCCCCTCTCCGTTATGGTTGCAGACGGCTATGCAGCTATCGGCGACAGCGCATTTATGACCGTTCCGCTTATCGGTTCAGGTATCGCCAACTCGCTCAAAGCTGCACGAATGCTTGCAGACACAATTATAGCCGATAAAGATGAAGCATATAATTCATCAACACTCTGGAGCTATCAGGTAAAATATTTCAGACAAATAGCAACAGGTATGGCTCCGCTTGAATGTGTGAAATATTTCTTACTTAAATCCACCCCGGAAGAGCTTGACTACTGTTTTGATTCGGGTATGCTTAATGAGGACAATATCACCATGACAGCGGATTTTGGCAGCATTTTTGATTTGTTTAAATTTGATATAAAAGATTTAATGATTAAAGGTAAATGTATTGCCAAGAATCCCAAGCTGTTAAAAAAGATACTTGACTGCGGCACAAGGCTTGCTGCTGCAACGGCAATCTGCGCAGCAATACCGACAAAATGGGACAAGAAAAAGGTTATGACATGGGCGAAGAATTACGCAAAACCGTTTAACTGAACATAACAACAAAACCCACCGACCTGAAATTCAAGCCGGTGGGTTAAATTTTATGTCAGATTAAAGTCTTTCAAGTGCATTGTAGCCAAGGGCAAAGTACTTGAAGATCCAGATGATAGGATTATACTTAAATACAACAACATCAAGCACGGTTACAAGACCGCGGAGGAATGTTGAAATATCGTGTGTTTTCGGAACATTAACTTCGGGGAATTTTTCACCCTCAACGTTGAGAACCATGGGGTTTGAATAGCAAATGCCGTTATCGCCCGAAAGGTAGAAACGAACGAACATATAAGGTTCAGCATAGAGCTCATCATCGTGGAGGTCAAGCGTTGCAGAACCGTCTTCAATAGATTCTCTCTTGATAACCTCACCGTTAGATACCCATGTGATAATGTTTGCATTTATACCTTCAACTGTGATTGTATCGGCATCCTGGTCTACATCAACTCTTGTTACATTGGGGGTATTATCAAGCCAGTATGCTTTTGAATCAAGCACTTCTTGCTCTGAATATCCGGGAATCTCTTCCATGCCGTTGAGCTCAATACCGTTTGAGAAGTGAGAAATTGAGAAGAACTGACCTTTTTCAAGACATTCACGGAAAGCCTCAAGCGTGAGTTTTGGCATCCAGCTCATTGTATAAGCATCGTTGAGAGAAGTTTCGTCGTGTGAATCTGCAAAGGTATTTGCCCACGGTACAACACCGTTAGGAATAGTCTTCTGCAGAATCTGGTCATAAAGAATACGGTCACAGCGTGTGTGCGCATCGGTTGCGCTGTTGATACCCATACCGAGTGATGAGCCGGCATTGTCAATAAAGAGTCTTGCAAACTTATTTACATAATATTCATCAATCTTCTGTCCTACATGATCGGCAGAATCCTTATCGGTATATACATATTCGCCGACATGTGAAAGGAATGAAATGCCGCCGAGCTTTGCTACTTCTCTTGTAGGTGTTTCATAGTCACCGAAAACACCGGCAAGACCCTGACCGTAATCAGCCCAATAGCTTGTAAGATGACAGTCAGCAATAGGAGTTGCCATATTCTGCTCTATGCCGAGCGGAACATCGAGCATGGCATTGTTTGTTGTACGGGTAAGTGTATCGCCCCTAGTTGTAGTATAACTTCTGTCAGGATGCGTACCCGTTATATACTGCTGATACTCATCATCGGGAATAGGAATAATATCAGCCATCTTTGTACGTTCCTTTTTAATTAAGCGCATAAGCGGAACAGTTTCCGGTACAACATTCCAGCCCAGATTGGGTGTACCGTGGTCTGTAAGGGCTACTATTTCATAATTGAGTGCATAGTGCATTTCGCAAAACTGTGCAATCGGCAAAAATCCGTCACTGGCAGTTGTGTGGCAATGAAGCTGGGTTTTATAGTCTTCCCATGCATCCCAATCGATACCGTCATACGGATTGTCAATTATGTAGTTTTTCTGCTGAGCATCTGCAGCAAAAGCAGGAATTGCAAAAACAAGCAGCATTGACACTACAAGTGTTACGGACAAAGCTTTTTTAATGGTTTTAAACATAAATATCCTCCTCTGCAAAATCTAAAGAATACCTTATGTAATAAGATAACATTTTTTTTTAAAAAAGTCCATTATTTTATTGCAGATATTTTATATATTACAAAAGCAGTCGGTATATACCGACTGCTTTAATGCTTGCTCAGTTATTTAAGCTCGCCGTTGATTTCTGCCTGAGCAATCTTTTTAATCTCATCAGCAGAAGCATCATTCATAATTTCAGCCATCTTTGTACGGCGCTGCTGAAGTTCGGTATACATCTGATTACGGATTTCAGCATTGAGCGGATAGAAAAGTTTGGGTATGATACCAAGTGAACTGGTAATAATCGGAACACCGGTGCCGAGCGCAAAAATCCACCACTTTGTCTTAGTTGTCTGTGTACCAACCTTAACACCCTGCTGATAACCGATTTTGCCCAGAATGAGAGCTTGAATGCTGCCCATAACCGTGTGCTGCAGCTTAGATATAAGGGCCTGTGCAACACCCGTCATAGCTTCAGCACGGTAACCATTCTTCCATTCGCAATAGTCCATGGACTCATTGACGATTTCGTTAGGAATAACTCTGCGCAAACCATAGACACACATTTCGAAGATTTCTTCAATACCCATCATCGGAAGTATGATATGCTTTTTCATAAAGTTATTATTGATTGAACCTATGCCGAAAACAACCATCCAGAGCATATCGGTCCATGCATCTTCAAAAATCCAGAGAGCCTTTGTAGAAAAGCGCTTACGAAGCGGAGCAACAAAACTGTAGCTGATAAATTTAACAGGGAAAGCAGGAATACCGACAATTGTTTTCCAGGTTATTGAACCGATAACGTCGATATAGAAATTCGTTCTGCTCGTACCTACGCCAAATCCACTGAGGAAGGAGGACAGAACCTGAACAAGAACCGGTTTGTTTGTAACAATAGCCTTCAGACCCTGAATAATGCTCGGACGTTCAACAGATTGCATAACTCTTTCGCGGCTCTTGGTAAAGAAAAACATTACAAATACTGTACCGAGAACAGCGCAAGCCAAACCGAAGCCTGCGAAAAGCTTTGGAAGCTCCCAGCTGACAACATCGTTAATAACAAGGTCATAAAGTATACCGAATATCTGCTTTGGCAAATCTTCAAAAATATGAGAGAGCAGATGTGCCATTGTAATAAGCCTTGTACGCTCAACGGGGTTAGGTGTAATAGTAGTCATAAAGCCGGTATTGGCAATACCGGTAAATGTACCTGCTGTTTCCTGAACCATCATCATTATCGAGTAGAACAAAAGCTTTGGCATGTATGTAGAAGCTGTGCCGGGGAAAATAAACGGTATTATCCAATAGAAAAAACCGATTATCATAAGCGGAATCTGACCAAAAAGCATATAAGGCTTAAACTTGCCCCAGCGAGTTCTTGTTCTTTCAACAATAACACCGATAAAGGTATCGTTAATAATATCCCAGATCGTAGCTATCATGTTATGAAGAGCAAGATAGTTGAAATCGATTTTTATTACGTCAAAAATAAAACGCTCATTAAAATCACTTATGTTAAGGCTGGCCGCAGCATCATTGAGAACATAAGCCGCCGTTTCAACACTACCAACATAGCGTCGGTTGCCCTTATACTCAACGGTTTCAAATCTTGCACTTTTTTGTTTTACTTTTGCCATAAGTCACCGCCCATTAAAAATGTGTCTTGGTTTCTTATTTTAAGTTTAACACATAAGACATGAAAATTCAATATATATTTGAAGAAAATGAAATTTCAATTAAGAATTATACTGTTCCTTCCTGCTTAACAATTAAAACTTATCACCGAAAAACAGCTTATCTTTTATTAATTAATTTTTCACGAATTACCTTATCATTTTTCTTAACAAAGTATGCAGGAATTGCGCTAAATGCAACGACAATACCGCCGGCAAGGAACAGCTCAGGCGGATAGAGAATCTCCCCTGCAGCCGTACGCATATCAACGGAATTGATAGTAAACTGCGCAACCGCAGGACCTATAAGCATAGGCACAAGAACAAAAAGGAACATTCTCATACCCATGAATGAGCCCTCTTTACCCTGCGGAATATAATCTCTGAATGCACCGAGAAAAAGTCCTGCCATTACGAGCGAAGCACCCATAACCATAATACCGCCAACAATAATCAGCGCAAACATTTTAGCCGTATCGCCAAGGACAAACTTAAGGCAATAGACAATTACGGCACCGATTACATTCACAATAATCGTCGGATAATAAAACTTTTCCTTGCCGTATTTATCCATCAGATTACCCATCAGCACAGAAAGAACAGCAGATGAAAGAACAATTACAATAAGCGGAATTACATAGTCAGTAATACCCAGAGTTTTTTCAACAAAATTAATCAGATATGACTGATACACCTGAATAGATGCACCGGAAAACATACTGCCAAGAAGGCAGACATAAAGCATTTTATTATCTTTAATTACCGACGGCTTAAAGCTGTAGAAAACATTGCTCCAATAGCCCTGTGTGTCCTGTTTTTTTACATTCGGCGTATCTTTAAGCATAAACAGACCGAGTATGCCGCCGACAATGGGAACAAGACCGAGTATAATGAAAAACTGACCCCAATGGGAATTATCTTCCGTAAGCGAATCAAGACCGATGAAAACAACGCCCATAGCGGCAACAGGCATAATAGCAAGTGCAACGTCAACCTTACCTCTGTTTGTAGTATCGGTAATATCCGTAACCCATGTATTGAATGCAGCATCATTAGCGGTTGCACCGATAAAGGACATAACACAGTCCATAACAATTACGGTTGCAACCATTTTAAGCTTTGCCTCAGGCGAAAAATCAGCAGGAATAAACGCAAACGCAATTGTTGAAACACCCCACAATATGTAACCCCAGCAAATAATAACCTTGCGTTTACCCAGCTTATCGCATAAAGCACCGCCGATAATTGTTGCAAGTGTTGCCGCAACTGCCGAGCAACCGACCATTAATGTTGTTGCATACGCTTCAGACTCAATGCTGTTCTGCATAAATTTTGAAAAATACATATTTTCTACTATCCATGCAATCTGACCGATTAGTCCGAAAACAACAACGGAAAACCATAGCTTAAAGCTGAGCTTTGTTGTTTTGACTGCTTTATTTTTCATGCACATATCCTCTCTTTGGTTTTTATTGAAATGATTATATCAAATATGAAAATAAAAATCTACTGTAAAACAGATATTGATAAAATAATTATAATGTGTTAGATTAGTTCTGGTGAGTATAATGAAAGCTAAAAATAAAATTAATACCTCCGCAGTATTCTTTACAGCACTTTTTATGGCTACTTTAATATCATTGCCTGTTTTCTTAGCCAACAAGGGTAATTTCTACCTTGTAGGCGACTATATGAGCCAGCAGATACCGTTTATAAATGAATGCCGCAGAATGCTCAGAAGTGGCACCCCATTCTGGAGCAACAATACTTTTCTCGGTGCAAATTTTTGGGGTACATATTCTTTTTATAACTATGCAAGCCCTTTTTATTGGCCGATATTTTTAACGCCTGAAAATATGACCGGATTTGGCACAGGACTCATGTTTATTATCAAGCACGCCGTAGCAGCTTGTACATCGTTTATATATTTGAGAAAGCATATTAAAACACCTCACCTTGTTTTTATTGGTGCGCTTATCTATTCGTTTTCCGGTTTTGCAATGGATTCAAGCTATTTTTATCACTTTCATGATGTTATAGCCGTTTTTCCGCTTATACCCTATCTGATAGATGAAGTACTTGAAAACAGAAAGAAAACTTTTTTATCTTTAGCTGTACTGTTAAACGCCATAGTAAATTACTACTTTCTGGTTGCCAGCTCTGTTTTTACTTTGTTTTACCTGATTTTCAAAGTAAAATATGACAGATATAAATTCAATGATATGGCGCGATGCATTGTTTACTACGCTTTCGGCTGTTTATCTGCGATGTTTATTCTTTTACCCTCTGCCTTGTCACTTCTTGAAACTCACAAAGCAACCTCAAGCTTTTCGAACTTCTTCACATCCGGTCTGATAACTATTCCTCAGTTAATTAAAATAGCAAAAGGATTAATCCTTCCAAGCGAAGGTGTTTTAGGTTCTGCAACAGGATTCACTTTTTCCAGTTTCAACTCTAATTCAGCTTTTCTGCCGTTTTTCGGCGCTGTTTTTATATTTATTGCACTAAGAACCAAGAGCAGTGAATGGTATTACAAGTTGTTCAGATTTCTGTTTTTACTGACGGTTATTCCTTTTGGCAATGGTGTTTTCAGTTTGTTTACTAATATGAGTTATACTCGTTGGTGGTATGCTTTCACTTTAATTGAGATACTTGTCAGTTTAAAAATTATAGAAGAAAAAACAGTTGAAAAAACCGATTATATAAAAAGCGCAAAACTAATAACAGCTTTATCTTTAATTACGGTAGGACTGCCTCTGATTGCCAAAATTATTTGCGCTTATATGATAGATAAAGGAATATTAAATATTCTGCCTGCAGCTGCATCCGGCTATCTGAACCGCTGTGGCTTACTTAATGAATTCAATACGGATGATTTGCGGTATACCGTTGTTTTCTTAGCATTAACAGCTATAACTTACCTGCCATTTTATCTATCTATAAAAAACAAGTGGATATATTCCGTACGAAAAACGGTGCCTGTCGTAATGTTAGTATGCATTTTCAGTTACGGAATCTATATATGTAATGAATCAAAAGTCTGGGATACTCAAAAAAATACAAATTACAAAGGAAGTGATATTTCCGTTACAGAATCGGTTGAATACAGTTACCGAACACATTACGACTACTCTTTTGCGAATTATCCTGCGGTTATAAACAGACCCGGAATAACTGCTTTTCACAGCTTCAAGTCACATTCGACTGCTGCATTCTGTGAATTGGTGGGCTATGATAATACTCTTCATACAACGGCAACAAGATATTTTGACACGCCTGCAATACAAACTGTTTTGAGTATTAATAAACTCGTTGATTCCAAAAGAAATGAAACTGACGCACCATATTATTCACCATTCGGATATGTTTATAATTATTATGTTCTGAACGATGATTATGAGTATACTTCAAATAAAAAAGAAAATAACAAACGAATAGAAATGATGACTGCCGCCTGCTTTATTGACCGTCAGACAGCAGATAAATTATCTTCAGTTATAAAGCCGTTTAATCCTGACAGAGGTTTTGATTGGAAAACATATGTTGAAAGGAATCAAAAATCTGCTGCAAATGAGTTTAAACTGACATCAAGCGGATTTACAGCAGTTACAAACGGAGAAGCAGAAAGGCTGATATATTTCAGTATACCTCACGATAACGGCTGGAAAGCATATATAAACGGAAAGGAAGCCGAAATTTATACGCTCAACGGCGGATTAATGGGAATAATCGCTCCTGACGGGGAATCGGAAATTGTTTTTAATTTTACACCACCCGGACTGAAAGCAGGTGTGGCACTGAGTATTTTTGCGTTACTTGTTTCAGGTGTTTATACAATCATTGATAAAAAGAAAAAAATTTTATAAGAGAAGCGTGACAGTTTGCTGTATAGTAAACTGTCACGCTTGAATTTTAATCTAATTCAATTTCACCGCTTAAACGGATATCTCTTGATGAAGAAGCAGCACAAATTCTGAACTTGCCGGGCTCAACAACCCATTCATATGCCTGGTTCATAAGACGGAATGCCTTATAATCAAGGGTGAATTCTACCTGCTTTTTCTCACCGGGAGCTAAAGTGATACGCTTGAAATCCTTAAGAAGCAGCAGCGGTGTAACAACAGAGCTTTCACAGTCCTCAACATAAATCTGTACAACCTCGTCACCTGCTGTTTTGCCTGAATTTTCAACGGTCACTTTAACGCTGACATCAGTTTTTCCGGTTTTTTCAATGATCAAACCGGAATACTCAAATTCAGTATAGCTAAGACCGAAACCAAAAGGATAAAGTGCATCACCCTTACCCTCGTAGTATTCATTACTTGCACCGGGCAGCATTGAATAGTAGCAGGGAATCATTGTGGAGCGCCTGGGAAGCGAAAACGGCAGCTTACCGCCGGGATTAACCTTACCGAGCAGAACATCGCAAATAGCCTGCGGACCGCTTTCTCCGCCAAACCAGCAGGAAAGAACCGCATTAGACATATCGCTTTCTTCCTTGATTGCAAGAGGTTTGCCGTGAATCATAACAAACACCATAGGCTTTCCGGTTTCGGAAAGCAGCTTCATGAGTTTACTCTGTCTGCCACAGAGGGTGAGTTCACATCTGTCACGACCTTCACCGCTTGAAATGGTATCGTCACCGCCGCAGAAAATAATCAGATCGGCCTGCTTTGCAAACTCAACAGCCTGAACAATATTTTCGCTCTGTTCTTCTGCCTTTATGCCCTGCAAGTGATGCTGGTCGGAAAGTGCAAACTGAAAATCACCGTCGCTTATACCGCAACCGTCACACTGCATAATTTCAGCATCGGGCAGCTCTGATTTAAGTATATCATAAATTGTTTTGAGCTTTCTGCCCACTATCTTTGCAGAATAACCGCCTAATCGCACCTTATTTGATGACGGACCTATCAAAGCTATCTTCTTATACTTGTGCTTTTCAAGCGGCAATATGCCGTCGTTTTTGAGCAGAATTATTGATTTCTGTGCTATTTCAAGAGCCTTATCAAGATGCTTACGGCAGTTTATTATGTTCTTATATTCATTTTCATCGGTATACGGATTTTCAAAAAGGCCAAGTTCAAATTTGATTTTCAGAACTCTGCGGCAGGATTCATTGATATTTTCTTCGTCAATTTTGCCCTCGTTAACAAGCTCTTCGAGCGAATCGACCCAGAGCTTATTCGGGTATTCGTCACCGCCCTGACAATCAAGACCGTTCTTCTTTGAAAGATAAATTGCATCCTTTTCATTTTTTGCCATTTTATGCAGATAGTGTACACGGCGCAATCCGCCCCAGTCGGAACGGCAGATGCCTTTAAGCCCGTAGCGCTCTTTAAGAACAGTTTTCAGGTAATGGCTTGATGTCATCATAAGGTCACCGTCAATGGAATTGTAGCTGACCATAACATCGTATGCGCCACCCTCTTGGATACCAGCTTCAAAAACAGGCAGATAGCAACTTTCAATCTCTCTGAGACCTGCCCTTGCAGTGCCGCAGTTAACACCGGCTTCAGGAATACCGTGTATGCAGTAATGCTTAGGTTCGGAAATAACGCTGTCCTTTGCAGATATATCGCCGTTCTGATGACCTTTGACTATAGCAGCCGCCATTTTTGAAGAAAGGCAGGTATCTTCGCCGAAAGTTTCTTCCGTTCTCCCCCAACGTGGATCACGTGCAACGTCAAGATTAGGGGCTAAAACCTCATAAATACCAAGGGAACGGGTTTCCGTTGCAATAACTCTGCCCGCCTGATAAGCATATTCAGGCTCAAATGTAGCTGCCCATGCTGTAGGAATCGGCAGAACGGTTGCTCTTGTGCCAGCTATACCGTGAAGTGCTTCACCCGTGAAAATAACAGGAATACCAAGGCGTGAATTTTCAATAAAGAACTTCTGCAGCTTATTCATAACAGCAGGAACGGAATAGTTATCATGAAGATATCCGAGACCGTCAGGAAAATCTTCACGCAGTCTGTCCCAATAATAATCAGTTGTTTCAGTTACGGAACAGTTATCATTCGGGTCAGGCTCGGTGCAGTAATTGCTGCCGAATTTCATATCAAGCTGAGCTATTTTTTCACGCAGAGTCATACGGGAAAGCAAATCCTCCGCACGTTCTTCGGGTGATAATTCTGGATTCTTGTATTTTAATATTTCTGACATTTAAAATGCCTCCGTTTTATATTACAAACGCCTGCCGATAACAGCAGGCGTTAAAGATTTTAAATATCGCAGTTATTGACTGTTCTGGGGAAAGGAAGAACGTCACGGATGTTGGACATACCTGTGAGGTACATTACGCAGCGCTCAAAGCCGAGACCGAAACCTGCGTGACGGGCTGTGCCGTACTTACGAAGATCAAGATAGAAATCGTAATCCTCGGGATTAAGACCAAGCTCGTTCATACGGGTTACTAGTTTATCGTAATCGTCCTCTCTCTGGCTGCCACCGATGATTTCGCCGATACCGGGAACAAGGCAGTCCATAGCAGCTACAGTCTTTCCGTCGGGATTGAGCTTCATATAGAAAGCCTTGATTTCCTTCGGGTAGTCTGTAACGAATACAGGACGCTTGAATACTGTTTCTGTAAGATAACGTTCATGCTCTGTCTGCAAATCACTGCCCCAGTGAACAGGATAATCAAAGTTGTGGTTATTCTTTTCGAGAATTTCGATAGCTTCAGTGTATGTCACTCTGCCGAAATCGGAGTTAACAACATTGTGAAGTCTTTCAAGCAGACCCTTGTCAATGAAGCTGTCAAAGAATTTCATTTCTTCGGGAGCTTTTTCAAGTACATAGTTGATAACATACTTGAGCATATCCTCTGCAAGCTGCATATCGTCACTAAGGTCAGCAAAAGCGATTTCCGGCTCAATCATCCAGAATTCGGCTGCGTGCCTTGTTGTGTTGGAGTTTTCAGCACGGAAGGTCGGACCGAAAGTATAAATATTACGGAATGCCATTGCATAAGTTTCGCCGTTGAGCTGACCGCTGACGGTAAGGTTAGTTGATTTACCGAAGAAATCCTGGCTGTAGTCAACCTTTCCGTCTTCAGTCATGGGAAGATTTTCAGGATCAAGAGTGGAAACCCTGAACATTTCGCCCGCACCCTCACAGTCGCTGCCTGTGATAATGGGCGTGTGAACATAAACAAAATTACGTTCCATAAAGAAGCTGTGAATTGCAAAAGCAATGAGAGAACGTACACGGAATACAGCCTGGAAAGTGTTTGTTCTTGCACGAAGATGAGAAATTGTGCGGAGATATTCAAGGCTGTGGCGCTTTTTCTGGAGAGGATAATCGGGAGTTGATGCACCCTCGACTGTAACCTCAGTTGCCTGAATTTCAAAGGGCTGCTTAGCTTCGGGGGTTGCAACAAGTGTACCTTTTACAATAATAGCAGAGCCTACATTAAGCTTTGAAACCTGCTCAAAGTTTTCCATAGTATCGTGGAAAACAACCTGAAGTGTTTCAAAAAATGTACCGTCGCTGACAACTATAAAGCCAAAAGCCTTTGATGCACGAACGCTGCGGACCCAGCCGCAGATTTCAAGCTCTTTGTCGTAATACTGTTCTCTTTTTTCAAACAGCTCACGGATAGTAATAATGTTCATTGGATATATGCTACCTTTCAGTTATTTTTTCTCTCTCATTCTGCAGTCTTTATTATATGCAGCTTCAACCGCAGCATTAACAGCATTTTCAAAACCGTTTTCCTGTAAAGCCGTAACACCCTCGATTGTTGTGCCGCCGGGTGAACAGACCTTATCAATCAGACTGTACGGATGCTCATCACTTTCCAGCACGGTTTGTGCGCTGCCCTTGACAGCCTGTGCTGCAACCCGGAGCGCAGTCTGCTTGTTCATACCGAGTTTTACGGCAGCACGTGCAAGCTGGTCAATATACATATAGTTAAATGCAGGTGAACAGCCTCCGATTACACCGAATACCGGAAACATCGCTTCGTCAATTTCAAATACGCCGCCGAAGGATGCGCAGAAATCAAGCAGCCCCTGCTTTTCCTCCACGCTCACACCGTCAGCAAAACAAACAGCCGTTGCAGAGCCTTGTACACGTGCGTTTATATTCGGCATAATTCTTGCAAGCCTTGCTTCATAGCCCAAAAGCGACCGGATATATGATAAATCGGTGCCTGCAGCAACAGAAACAATAAAACAGTTTTTCTGCTTAAGCAGAGCGGCGTTTTCTTTCAGCAGCTCCGGAAAATCCTTCGGCTTAACAGCTAAAATAACCGTATCGCTGTTTTCAATCAGCTCAGCTGTATTGCTGCAAGATTTAACACCGAGAGCCGCAATATTATCAAGGCTTGGCTTATAAACATCATATGCAAAAAATTCATTGGCTGCAAAAAAATCTGACTTTGCACAACCGCCTGCAAGTGCCGTCGCAAGATTACCGGCACCTATAAAACCAAATTTCATTTTAAAACCACCGGATTATTATTCAACGTCAGATGTGCAGTTGGGGCACTTTGTAGCCTCGATATCAATTTCGCTCTTGCAGTAGGGGCACTTCTTTGTTGTGGGTGCTGCGGGAGCTTCTTCAACCTTCTTTTCGGTCTTTTCACGAAGCTTATTGATAGACTTTACAAGGCAGAAAATAACAAATGACATGATGAGGAAATTGAAAACAGCACCGATAAAGTTACCGTAGTTGAGGGTTGCAGCGCCTGCTTCCTGAGCAGCTGCAAGTGTTTCATACTCATTGCCGTCAAGTGCGATGAAAAGATTTGAGAAATCAAGACCGCCTGTGATAAGACCGATTACAGGCATAACAACATCGTCAACAAGTGATTTGATAATCGCCTGGAAAGCAGCACCGATTATAACACCGACTGCAAGGTCAACAACGTTGCCTCTCATAATAAATGTTTTGAACTCCGATACGAAACCGTTCTTCTTGCTCATAATAACACATCCTATTTCGATAATTTTTTGATATTATATCACACAGTATAATACATTTCAAGTTTGAATTGACTATTAAGTAAAAATATGTTAAAAAATATATTAGATAAATAGGAGATGATTATATGTTACTTGCCATAGATATAGGCAACACAAACATTACGCTCGGTGTATTCAAAGAAAGCGAGCTGATTTTTGTCAGCCGTTTTGCCACACAGCGTGTAAAAACAAAGGATGAATATGCTTTTGAGCTACTTAATATGTTCAACCTCAATTCAATAAACCCCAAAGAATGCAGCGGTGCAATAATCAGCTCCGTTGTACCCGAGATAACGCAAAATGTCGGCAACGCCGTAATTCTTACAACCGGCTGCAAACCGATGTTTGTTGATTCCGGTATTGATACCGGGCTGAAAATCGTCACAAAAATCCCGGGACAACTCGGTGCGGATATGGTTGTCGGCTCGGTTGCTGCAATCAGCAAATACACACTCCCCTGTCTTGTTATTGACCTTGGCACTGCCAGCAAAATGTTCGTGCTTGACAAAGACGGAACCTTTCTTGGCTGCACGATAAGTGCCGGTGTCGGCATTTCGCTCAATGCACTTTCAAGCGGTGCTTCACAGCTTCCGAACATAAATATTGCTGCTCCACAAGCCGCTATCGGCACAGAAACGGTCGGCTGCATGCAGTCAGGTGCCGTATTCGGCACAGCGTGTATGATAGACGGTATGATTGAGCGATTTGAAGATGAAGTCGGCTACCGTTTTGAAAGCATTATTGCTACAGGCGGATATTCTCAGCCGATAGTACCGCACTGCAGACACAAAATTATTTTTGACGACAACCTTCTGCTTGACGGTCTGAAAGTAATCTACGACAAAAACATATAAACGATTTGAATTATTAGGAAGTTAAACATGTTAGTAAATATGAAAGAGCTTTTACTCGAAGCTCAGAAAGACAAATGGGCAGTCGGCAGTTTCAGCGTTGCAAATATGGAAATGGTGCTCGGCATAATCAAAGCAGCCGAAGAAACAAACAGCCCGGTTATTCTGCAAATAGCCGAGGTACGCTTAAAACAGTCACCGCTGGAAATTATCGGCCCGCTAATGGTTGCTGCCGCAAAAAATGCAACAGTACCCGTTGCGGTGCATTTTGACCATGGACTGACTTTAGAAAAAATTAAGCTTGCATTGGATATTGGCTTTACAAGCGTTATGTTTGACGGGTCGCATTTAAGCCTTGAAGAAAATATAGCTAAAACTATTGAAACCATCAATATTGCAAAAGAATACGGTGCAAGTGTTGAGGCGGAAATCGGCTGTGTGGGCGGCAGCGAAGACGGAAGCGTTGATATAGCAATCAACTGCACACCCCCTGCTCAGGCGGTTGAATTTGTTGAAAAAACAAATGTAGATGCGCTTGCAATAGCAATCGGTAACGCACACGGCAACTACAAAGAAACACCGCATCTCAGATTCGATATTCTTGAAAAAGTCAGAAATTCTGTAAATGTTCCGCTTGTACTTCACGGCGGCACAGGAATACTGCCCGAAGAATTTATCAGATGCCGTGAAAACGGAATAAAGAAAATCAACATTGCAACAGCCACCTTTGACAGCGTTGCACAGCATGTCAGAACCGCATACCTGAACAACGATATCAACGGTTATTATGATTTGCACGCAGCTGAAATCAACGGTGCGTACCTCAACGCAATAAAGCATATTGAAATATTTGATTGTTCAGACAAAGCACAGCTTTTTTATATTTGAAAGGATACATAACAATGAGCTATTTTGAATTTGACAGCACAAGACCTTTTGACGTAATTCCGCTTGGCAGAGTTGCCATTGACTTTAACCCTACGGATATGAACAAGCCGCTTTCCGAAAGCAGCAATTTCAACAAATATGTCGGCGGTTCACCTGCAAACATCGCTGTAGGTCTTGCAAGACTCGGCGCAAAGTGCGGATTTTTTGCAAGAGTTTCCAACGACCAGTTCGGTGACTATGTAACAAACTACTTCAAAAACGACGGTATTGATGTTTCACATATTGTGCGCTGCAATAACGGCGAAAATCTCGGCCTTACCTTCACGGAAATAAAGAGCCCGACTGAGTCAAGTATTCTCATGTACCGCGACGGTGTTGCAGACCTTATGCTTGATGTTGAGGATATTGACGAAGAATACATCAAGCAGGCAAAAATGCTTGTAATTTCAGGCACATCGCTGTGCACTTCCCCCAGCCGTGAAGCAGCACTCAAAGCAATGTTCTTAGCTAAAAAGAACGGTACGGTTGTTGTATTTGATATTGACTACCGCAGCTACACATGGAAAAACAAGGATGAAATTTCAATTTACTATAATCTTGTTGCACAGAATGCTGACATGATACTCGGTTCACGTGAAGAATTTGACCTGACTGAGGCAATTATGGGCGGCGGCAACGATGACATTGCATCAGCAAAGCTGTGGTTCGGTTACGGCGCAAAGCTGATTATTATCAAGCACGGCAAGGAAGGCTCATATGCATACGCTGCCGACGGTACAAACTACAAGGTAAATATCTTCCCCGTTAAGATGCTCAAAGGCTTTGGCGGCGGTGACGGTTATGCATCCGCTTTTCTTTATTCACTGCTTATCGGCAAAACGCTTAAAGATGCACTTGAATTCGCAACCGCATCTGCATCAATGCTTGTTTCCGCACACAGCTGCTCTGAAGCTATGCCGAGTGTTGAAGCAATTGAAAAATTCATTGCAGAGCAAAAAGCAAACGGCTGCGGCGAAATAGTTACTCAGCTTTAATTATTATTAATTGTGGAGGAATTTATCATGCTTAGAGTTGCTATGCTTTCAAAATGGCATGTACATGCCGAGGGATACGCAAGAAACGCTCTTGAAACCGGAAAGGTTAAAATTACCGCCGTCTGGGACGAGGACTGCGAAAGAGGCAAGGAATGGGCAGACAGACTCGGTGCTGATTTTGAATCAAATCTCGATGCACTGCTTGCACGTGATGATGTTGATGCAGTAATCTGCGATACACCCACAACAATGCACGAAGAGGTACTTATAAAAGCAGCAAATGCAGGCAAGCATATTTTCACCGAAAAAGCACTCGCCACTACAGTTGAAGGCTGTAAAAAAATTGCCAAAGCAGTTGAGGAAAATAACATAACCTTTACAATATCCTATCCGCAAATGTTTAACGAAACCATGAAGCTTGTAAAATCCTACATGGATTCAGGCAAGCTCGGAACAGTTACAACAATACGCATCCGCAATGCGCACAGCGGTGTGAGCAACAACTGGCTTCCCGAATACTGGTTTGAGGAAAAAGATGCAGGCGGCGGCGCTATGATGGACCTTGGCTGCCACCCGATGTATCAGCTTGCGGCGCTTTGCGGTAAGCCCAAAAGAATCAGCGGTCTTTTCAATGCTCCGCTTGGTTCAAAGGTTGATGAAAATGCTGTTTCGATTATTGAATTTGAAAACGGAATAATAGGCATCAGCGAAACCGGATTTGATTCCTATTATTCTCCGCACAGACTTGAGGTTTACGGCACAGACGGTACAATTATTGAAGAAGGCAACCTAATAAAGGTCAAAACAAGAGAAACCGCTGAACTCAGCAATGAACCCATAATACCGAAACGTGACGATAGCGATGAAAGTCCGCTTGTAAAGTTTATCAATGCCTGCATTGACGGTACAGGTACGCCTGCCGGACTTGACCTCAATGCAGCAATAGCCTTGACAGAACTGCTTGAAAACTCGTACATTTCCGATAAAACAAACACAATAGTTACACTCTGAATAAAAATTCGGGTAGTGCCTGATTCATCAAGCACTACCCTGTTTTTATGCGTTATTCAGATTTTCATCTGCAACAGCAAGCATAAGCCTGATTCGGTTTTCCTGGTTAACACGTGTTGCACCGGGGTCATAATCAATAGGCACTATGTTTGACAGCGGATAAAGCTCTTTTAGCTTTCTAATCATGCCTTTACCGACAATGTGGTTAGGCAGACAGCCAAACGGCTGAGCACAGACAATATTGCCGTAGCCGCTTTCAATAAGCTCCATCATTTCTGCTGTAAGCAACCAGCCCTCACCCATTTTACAGCCGGCACCGATAATTTTGGTACATTTCTCTTTAATATGGGCATAAGGGGCGGGAATTGTGAAATTGCCGTATGCTGCAGCAGCATCGTTGAGCATAGTTTCAATTTTTGTCAGGTACCAAATTGCAACCTGCATAGCAATCTTCTTGATCTTTTTGCCGCCGTAGAGCTTTACGTCTTCAAGGCGGTTATCTGTTTTAAACAGGAAGAAGCCCAGCAGACCGGGCACCATAACCTCGCAGCCCTGGCTGAAAAGGAACTCTTCGAGGTGGTTATTGGCAAGCGGTGAATACTTAACATAAATTTCACCGACAACACCAACCTTGACTTTTTTAATGTCATTTACGGGTATTTCGGAAAATTCCTTTGTAATCTGCGGCAGGAAGCGTTTCATCTCTTTCATAGAATAGCCTTTGCCGTGTTTAAACATTTCGCTTATATCATCAATCCATTTATCGGTCAAGTTTTTAGCGGCACCTTTTTCCTTTTCATAAGGCTCAACCTGGTTTTTAAGCAGCATAATAAGGTCGCCGTAGATAAGCGCCGAAAGCATTTTCAGAGCCATGGAAATACGGATTTTAAAGCCGCTGTTTTTCTCAAGACCGGAAAGGTTGAGCGAAATAACGGGAATCTGAGGATAACCCGCTTTTTTAAGCGCTTTACGAAGCAGATGAATATAGTTTGATGCTCGGCAACCGCCGCCTGACTGAGTAATGAGCAAGCCGGTCTTATTCGGGTCATATTTGCCGCTGTTGAGCGCATCAATAAGCTGACCGATAACAAGAAGAGCGGGATAACATGTATCGTTATGAACATATTTCAAGCCCTCGTCAACAACTGCTCTGCCGTCATTTTTTAGCAACTCAACCTTGTATCCGTACTGGCCGAAAATATTGACAAGAATAGAAAAATGGATATTTGCCATATTGGGTGCAAGCAAGGTATAATCCATCATATCCTTGGTAAATTCAACTCTGTTTTCAGGATTCATTCTCTTTCACTCCCCTTTATCTGCCCGTAGCTGCAAAAAGGCTTCTCAAGCGTATTTTAACAGCACCGGGATTTGAAATTTCATCAATTTTAATCTGTGTATAAATTCTGCCCTTGCTTTCAAGAATAGAACGCATTTCGTCTGTTGTAATTGCGTCAACACCGCAGCCGAACGAAACAAGCTGAACGATATTGATATCGTTATCCTGCTTATCGGCAACGTATTTTGCAGCAGCATAAAGACGTGAATGGTAAGTCCACTGGTCAAGAACATCAGTCGGGAACTTTTCAACAAGAGGGCTTACGCTGTCCTCTGTTACAACCGCTGCACCGCACTGGCAAATGAGCTTGTCAATACCGTGATTAATCTCTTCATCAAGGTGATACGGTCTGCCGCAAAGGATTACAACGGGTATATCCTTTTTCTTGGCTTCTTTCATAAACTGCAAGCCCTCGATATGTATCTTGTTCATATACTTATGATACTCATCGTATGCCTTATCGGAAGCTGCCTTGACCTCTGCCAAGGCAAGGCTACCGAAATTCCTGCAGAGTATTGCATGAATTTTACCGACAAAATCCTTCGGTCTGTGAAGTCCGAGATAATCGCTGATAAAGTTGATTTCTTTAAGCTGCGGAATATTTGAACGGATAACCTCAGGATAATAAGCAACAACAGGACAGTTATAGTTGTTATCGCCGAGTTTTTCGTCAATATTATAGGTCATGCAGGGATAGAAGATGTGTTTGACACCCTGGTCAAGCAGAGATTCAATATGGCCGTGAAGCAGCTTTGCAGGGTAGCAAACGGTATCAGACGGAATGGTATGCTGACCCTTGACGTAAAGCTCCCGTGATGATTTTTCCGAAAGTGCAACGCCGAAGCCGAGCTCCTTGAAAAATGTATGCCAGAACGGCAGAAGCTCAAACATATTAAGACCCATTGCCAGACCGATTGTTTCTCTGCTGCCGCTGAACGGAGCGTACTGAGAAAGCAATTCCCGCTTATAATCAAACATATTAAGTCCGCTGTCCGTACCGGTGCTTGCAACAGGCTTGCTGCAGCGGTTACCGCCGATAAAGCGTCTGCCGCCGCTGAAGGTATTAACTGTTAAACGGCAAGCATTGCTGCAGCCGGAACAAACAACTGCCTTGACATTGTGCACAAAGCTTTCAAGCTCCTGCTTTGAAATGAGTGTGCTCTTCTCTCCGGATTTTTCTTTAGCAATCAAAGCAGCACCGTACGCACCCATAAGACCGGAAATATTGGGTCTTATAACATCACGGCCTATCTCCTGCTCAAAAGCACGAAGAACAGCATCGTTAAGGAAGGTACCGCCCTGAACAACAATATTTTTGCCGAGCTCATCGGCATTTGCAGCTCTGATAACCTTATAGAGTGCGTTTTTGACAACGCTGACTGAAAGACCGGCTGAAATGTTTTCAATTGATGCGCCGTCCTTCTGAGCCTGCTTAACGGATGAATTCATGAAAACCGTGCAGCGTGAGCCGAGGTCAACGGGTTTATCCGCAAAAAGACCGAGCTTTGCAAAGCTTTCAATATCATATCCCCATGCACTTGCAAAGGTCTGAAGGAATGAGCCGCAGCCTGATGAACAGGCTTCATTCAGGAATATATTATCTATTGCGTTGTTGCGGATTTTAAAGCACTTAATATCCTGGCCGCCGATATCAATAATAAAATCAACGTCAGGCTTGAATTTTTTAGCCGCAGTATAGTGAGCGACTGTTTCAACTATACCGACGTCAACACCGAAGGCGTTTTTGATTATATCTTCGCCGTAGCCTGTTACAGCTGAACCTAAAACGGTCACTCCCGGGAAAGCATCGTAGAATTCGACAAGAAATTCTTTAATTAAGCGAACCGGGTCACCTGAATTGGGCATGTATTTAGAATAGACAATATCGTCGTTTGAGTTGATAGCAGCAGCCTTGACGGTTGTTGAGCCGGCATCAATACCTATAAAGACCTTGCCGTCATCCAAAACCTTTCCGTCGAGCTTTACCGCATCCTTTGCATGACGGGCTGCAAATACATCGTATTCATTTTTATCGGTAAACAAAGGTTTTGATGCAAGATACTCGCCGCTCGAAACAAAACTGCTTATTTTTTCTGTAATGGCTTTTATATCAATAGCTTTATTCTTAGACGAGAAAGCTGCACCGAGAGCGACATAATACAGTCCGTTTTCGGGACAGAAGCCCTCAACTCCCAAGCCGTTATCAAAAGCCTCACGCAGCTGAGAAAGGAAATATAGCGGACCGCCGAGATACACTACCTTACCCTCGATTTTTCTGCCTTGTGCAAGACCTGCAACCGTCTGGTTAACAACAGCTTCAAAAATACTTGCCGCAATATCCTTTTTGGCAGCGCCCTGATTGAGCAGAGGCTGAATATCCGATTTTGCAAAAACACCGCAACGTGATGCAATAGAATAAACCTTTTCTTTACCCTTTGCAATTTCGTTCATTTCAGTCGGTGTGATTTCAAGCAGAGATGCCATCTGGTCGATAAATGCACCCGTACCGCCGGCACAGGAGCCGTTCATTCTGACCTCTGTACCGTTAGTCAGGAAAAGGATTTTTGCATCCTCACCGCCAAGCTCAATAACAGCATCCGTGCCGGGCAGCAACCTTGAAACGGCAATACGTGTAGCATAAACCTCCTGAACAAAATCAAGCTCAAGGCTTTGTGCAAAGCCCATACCTGCAGAGCCTGAAACAGATAACTGAGCTACAGAAAACTCAGGATGTTTCTCAATAATTTCGTTTAACATCTTTGCGCTCATCTGCGCAATTTTTGAATAGTGGCGTTCATACGCATGATAAACAATTTTTTCGCTGTCGTCTATTGCAACGCATTTAAGCGTTGTCGAGCCGACATCAAGTCCGATTTTCATTTAATCTTTCTCCTTATTTCACACAAAAGCTAATCTTTACTTGGCTTCTTTTTCTGCTTCCTTACCTTCGAGAACCAATATTTTTATTTCATTATACAGCTTTTCATTTGCCTCTTCAGCAGTCATATCATTTACCTTAAACGGCTTGCCGTAGCGAATGCTGAGTGTTTTGCTGCGAAATTTATATTCACCTGTCAAACCGCACGGTACTATGTACGCATCTGTTTTCTTAGCAAGTGTAGCAGCACCGGGTTTGAATTCAAGCAGAAGCTTGTCCGTTCTGTTTCGTGTTCCCTCCGGAAAAATGCCGATTGCGCCTCCCCTTCTGAGTACCTTCATTGCAGACTTAACACTCTTGATATCGGTATTCTGTCTGTCCACCGGAATACAGCCGAATGCCTCAAATAAGGGACGGAGTTTTCCGTCAAAATATTCCTTTTTTGCCATATAGTGAATAATTCTTTTTGTAGCCAGTATGGTTAAGCACTGGTCAAAAAGATGTATATGGTTGCAAGCAATTACTATGGGTCCGTCAGTCGGTATGTTTTCTTTATTTATCAGTTTCGGGTTATAATAGGCTTTAAAAACAAAACGCATAAGCGGCGAAATAAGCCTGTAACCCCTTTCTCTGTCCTCGGGATTCTTTTTGCTCATTTGATTAAATTTACTCCTTATATTTGTTTTTCAAGCTCATCTCTGACTGTCTGATAGAGCTTCTGATTGGCAGCCTTCAGGCTTCCTCTTTCAATCTCCATTGCTGGTAAGAACTTAATCTTTACACTTTTTTTAAACATTTTATATTTGCCTGTAATGGCAAAAGGAACAATTTTTGTACCTGCATCAAGCGCAATTTTAACTGCACCACCCTTGAAAGGCATCATTATATCGTCTGTACGGTTAATTGTACCCTCAGGGAAAATTGCAATCAGTTTACCGTCGTTCAGGTATTCTTCTGCAACATTTACAGCGTGTTTTCCGCTTGTTGCGCTGCTGCGGTCAACAGGAATTATACCAAGACCGGTAAAGATATGTTTACCTATACCCTTCATCAACTCTGCTTTTGCAATATAATGCACACATCTTTTGGTAGCTGTTGCCACAATAAAGCAATCAAGAAAGTTTGTATGGTTGCCGGCAAGAATAATTTTGCCTGACTGCGGTATGTTTTCAACACCTTCATGCTGCGGTCTGTAAAACAGCTTAAACCAGCCTGCAAGAACAGGTCTGACAACTTTGTAAAACGTAGGTTCTTTCATTATTATTCCTCCTTATGATTCAACCGAGAAAAAGGACAGGCATCAAACCCTGTCCGTTGTTTTTTCCTTTTTTACTGCCGTAACTGTAAATTTACCCACTTTGATTTTATTAAGTGTACTGTATGCTGCACATCTTTTAACAATCCGCTGCTTAGCATCATCGCTCAATGCAATACTGCGCATAATCCGACGGTATTCTTTTATGCTGTTATTTTTCATTGCAAATTGTCCCTTTCAATTTCAAGTTTAAGCAGCTTTCTGCCAAACTGCAACCGTTTTCGCACTGCAACCGGAGAAATACCGATAATGTCTGAGATCTCATTCGCCTTGTAGCCCTCAATATAGTACAAATCAAGCACTATCTTATATTTAGCGGGCAAACGCATAATCAAGCTGAAAACATCGCTGTCACTTATTGATATGCCGATGTTCTTAAGCTCATCCAGATTCATGAAGCTGTGTCGGGTTTTAAAGCGAACCATATTTTTGCAAATATTTGTTGCAACTTTAATCAACCACGCTTTTTCATGATCAGAATCCCTGAAAAGCGGCGCCTTGGTCATATAACGGATAAAGGTTTCCTGTAAGGCATCTTCGGCATCAGTTTCATTCATAAGAATTGTATAGCAAATACGAAACAGCATTTCGCTGTATTTTTCAACAGCATATTCAATATGCCGATATTCATCGTTATACCTGGCCTTTATGCCCACATCAGTTCCTCCTTCCGCAGGATATATATGTACACATATATAAAAACACTTCAGAATGCAAAAATGTGAAATTAAATTTATGAACAATTTGTAAATTTTAAACCTCATACCGTCCCGCAAATAAATTTGCAGAACAGTACGGAATTTATTATATTGCTGTAATAATTATTTCATTATTATCAACCGACAAAGAAACGCTTTTAAGCGGAGATTCTGCATTCTCAACAATGAGGTTTGCAATTTTATCCTCAACATTTCTTCGGATAGCATTGCGCAGATCACGTGCACCGCGTGTGCCGTTTTCACACTTGGCTGCAAGTGCTGCCGGAACATCTTCGCTCCATGAGAATGAGATTCCTTTATTCTGAAGAGGTTCAACCAATTCATCAAGCATAAGAACAGCAATCTCTTTATAATTCTCCTGTGTCAGGTCGTTGAAAACTGCAATTTCGTCAACTCTGCCGATAAACTCAGGACGCAGGAATTCACGCAGAGCTTTCATCGCTCTGTCCTTGCTTGCATCGTTCTTACTCTTTGCAAAGCCGAGTGCATCGCCTTTGCGCTCGCTGCCGGCGTTGGATGTCATGATAATAACGGTATTCTCAAAGCTGACGGTTCTGCCCTGAGCATCGGTAATTTTACCTTCATCGAGAATCTGAAGAAGGATATTCATTACATCGGGATGCGCCTTTTCTATTTCATCAAACAGAATAACCGAATACGGCTTTCTGCGCACCTTTTCGGTAAGCTGGCCTGCTTCGTCATAGCCGACATATCCTGGCGGAGAACCGATAATTCTTGAAACGCTGTGTTTTTCCATAAACTCAGACATATCAAGGCGGATAAGAGTTTCAGGTGTATCAAAGAGCTCCTGAGAAAGCAGCTTTACAAGCTCAGTTTTACCGACACCTGTCGGTCCGACAAATATAAACGATGACGGTCTGCGGCGAGGACTGATCTGAACTCTGCCACGCTTGATTGCAGAGGCAACAAGTTTAACAGCTTCATCCTGACCGATAAGATTTTCTTTAAGCTTATTCTCAAGGTCTGCAAGACGGCGCAGGTCACTTTCAATAACCTTTTGCGCAGGTATGCCTGTCCACAGCTGAATAACCTTTGCAAGGTCATCTTCCGTTACGTTGTTATCCTTAGCAAGCTCGGAAAGATTATTAATTTCGTTTTCGCAAGCCATAATTTCTGACTTTACCTTAGTGACAGCCTCATAGTCTATTTCCTTAGCTTCGGAAAGAGTCTGGTGTTCAATCTTAAGAGCAGCCAGTCTTTTTTCAGCCATTTCGCACATAGAAATGTACTTGTTGCGCAGATTCGCACAAGTACAAGCTTCATCAAGAAGGTCTATAGCCTTATCAGGCAAAAATCTGTCATTAATATAACGCTCTGAAAGCACAACTGCGCTGTAAACAAGAGAATCGTTAATTCTGACCCTATGGTAATTTTCGTAATAATCCTTGATACCGACAAGAACCTTATATGTGTCCTCGATTGACGGCTCTTCAACCTTGACGGGCTGAAGTCTGCGTTCAAGTGCAGCATCTTTTTCGATATACTTACGGTACTCAGTAAAAGTGGTTGCACCGATAATCTGAATTTCGCCACGTGAAAGCGCAGGTTTGAGAATATTTGCAGCGTTCATTGAACCCTCTGCATCGCCTGTACCGACAAGATTATGAACCTCGTCGATAAAGAGGATTATATTACCCTCTGACTTTACTTCATCGACAAGGCCTTTAATTCTGCTTTCAAACTGTCCTCTGAACTGAGTACCTGCTACAAGTGCAGTCAGATCAAGCAGATGTATTTCCTTATCCGCAAGCTTTGCGGGAACATCGCCGCTTGAAATTTTAAGCGCAAGACCCTCGGCAATAGCCGTTTTACCTACACCGGGTTCACCGATCAAACAGGGATTATTCTTTGTTCTGCGGCAAAGAATCTGAATAGCACGGTAGATTTCATTATCCCTGCCGATTATTCTGTCAATCTTGCCGTCCTTAGCTTTTTTGGTAAGGTCGCTGCAGTAAAGAGAAAGATATTTTCTCTTTTTCTCGTCAGGATTTTTCTTCTTTTTACCAAAGCCTTTTGACTTACCGTCAGTTACTTCTTCAGCAACAATGCCCTCATCCTCGCCCGATTCAGGCTCGGAATGGTTATTCAAGCCGTTCATAAAGCTTTGCATAAACGGGAAAGCAGGTGCGCCGCCGTTTTCGAACGAGCCTTCGTCAATGCCGTTAAAAGCAGCATCCATCTGCTCGGTAACAGCATCAACATCGTCTTCGGTAATGCCCATATTTTCCATCATCTGCTTTATGGGACCGATATTCATTTCCATTGCGCATTTTATGCAGAGTCCCTCAGGATTACTCTGACCGTTTTCTACACGCTGAATGAAAATAACGGCAGGACGCTGTTTACACTTACTGCATATCATTCTTTTCATCTTTTTACTTTACTCCTATGGATTTAACTTATTTTTTAGAATACTTCTCTTTAACCTGTCTTAAAACATCCGGAATATATGATGCAAATGCAACCAGAGTAAGAACTACTGAAACAGATACAAGAATTATGCAAACAATATTCGGCAAAGTGAATGTGCTTGCAAAAACACCGACCTCAGGTCCGAAAAGGAAGAGAACAACCATAACGCCGTAGAAAACAAAGGTTGCAACCTTACCGTAAATTTCTGCTGCACTGGGTACCATACCGAGAGAAATCATAATAATACCGCCGACAACAAAAATAGCTTCTTTGACAAGGAATACGAGGAATACATAGCTGAATGCACGCATTACGCTGTCTGCTGCACCGTTGAATTCAAGGAAAAGAAGAATAGCTATTGTAATCTGTGTAAGCTTGTCTGCAAGCGGGTCAAGCATTTTGCCAAGCTCGCTTATCTGGTTGAATTTACGTGCAATTTTGCCGTCAACAAAGTCAGTAAGACCGGAGGCGACAAGAATTATAAGCGACCAGCCAAGATAACCTTTGTGAAAAAGGACACCGAAAACGGGGATAAGAAGAATTCTGAAGAAAGAAATAAAATTGGGAATTGTTTTCCAGTTTGTTAAGTAACGTTTGATACCATCCATAATATAACACTCCTGTATAAAATTAATTTAATAAGCTGTCAATATCAAAATCCATCTCTGTTAAATCAGCAATGCCGAAATCATTCAACGCAGCACAAATGCGCGAATTTTCATATACTGTAGCAACTTCACTATCAGCCTTAACAAAGCCGGATAATGCGGTCAGCAGCATACACAGCATTATGACAATAACTCCTCCTTTCAGCGCACCGAGCACGCCGCCCAGCCACCTGTCGGCAGTTTTTAACAGCGAAGGCATCGGTAATTTTGTTATTAAACCCAGTATACATCCCAATACTAAACGCACAACAACGAATATCAGAATATAACACAGGAGTTTTAACAATACAAGTGAACCCGGTCGGATTATTTGCTCGGATATTTTTTCCGCCGTATCGTGAGAAGAAAGCTCGAGCGATGCTATCTGTCCTGAAAGCGAATCCGTATCAATCCCGAATTCTGTAAGCTGCTTGGTTAAAAGCTCAGGAATCATATCAATTACCTGATTAACGGTGTCGGCAGCAACCTGACTTGAAAAGCCGTCATTAAGTGATTTCTCCACCTGCTGCACTACCTTGTCCGCCATAATGTTGTCGTAAGACCACTCTGCAAGCGGCTGAGAATAATTCAGTGCAGCAAAAAGTGCAACTATGACACAGACAAGAGAAACAAGACATTTGAAAAAGCCTCTTCGATATGAACCGATAATATTCGATAGCAGAACAATTATCAGAATTAAATCTATTCCGTAATCTATCAGTATCTGCATTTATTTTTCCTCACTTAAATCAGTTTTAATATCGGTGCGCAGCAAATCGCCGTAACATAAAGCATAGCAATATTTGCTGTTTACCGCAAGCCTTTGCGCACTGTTATCAAGCTGAGTTTTTCCGATAAGCGTTCCGTTGGAATTATATGAATACAGCACATTTCCCGAATCGACAAAGCTGATATTTTTACCGTCAAAATCAATTGTTTCGATATTTGACTTTACTTCTACAGTGAATTTTTCATTTCCCTTACTGTCAAAAACACTGATAAGACCCGAATCAATACTGCCGTATTTTGACAAAACAAGCGCAAAATTGCCACTTTCATCCGTTTTAAAGGCAGAAACCGTATTGTGATTAAAATCAACTTCGTTGAGCTGTGAGTTTTCGGTAACCGTATAATAAGCATTTTCGCTTATAGCCACAACAGAATTATTTCCGCTGTAAAATACACGGCTGAGCGATTCACCGTTAAAGCTGAACTCATTAATCATCTTCTGTTCTTTAATGCTGATTATATAAAGTTTTGAATAAATTGTTGCATTTTCAGAGCCTATACCGATTGCGGCAATGTATTTCCCGTTTGGAGATAATGAAATATCAATAATATATTCCTTTGCGCATTTAAATGAAAATTCAGCTTCAAATTTAGAGTTGAATACTTTAATAATGCTTGACGAATCGGAATCTGCACAGGAAAAAGCGTAATTTCCTTTTGAGCCGATTGTTGCGCAGTAAATTTCTGTCTGAAGCACAGATTCATGAAGCTTATCGCTGCTGTCTGCAATAAAATATCTTCCTGTCGTTCTGTCAGTTGCAAGTATTCTTCCGGCACCGACTGAAAAAACAGGCTTTGAATATGAATGCTGATAATCAGCAAGTTCTTTTGCTGTTGAATTCAGCACCCTGACACTGTCATCACACAAAAGAGCCACGCTGTCGCCAAACGATTTCATATCACGGACCGTACCTGAACCTAACTCAACAGGATATCCGTCACCGGGTTTTAAGTTGGATATGCTTTGCGAAATATAATCGGCAGCTTTGGAAAATGTGACGTTTCCGAGTGAACGTGCCGCAACAAAAAGCAAAGATAATACAACCACAACCGCAAGAAAAACAAGAACAACAACACGCAATTTTGCCAAATTGTTCTGTCTTTTTTCTTTTTTCTGCTGCGCTTGCTTTTGCTGTTGAGCACGCTGTGCCCGACGTTCAAGCATCCGCTCCTGCATTATTCGCTCCTCTTCGGGAGAGAGCTCTTTTTTGTTATTACTGTTATTATCCATCTTTATCTACTCCTGAATAAAAAACACGGTTAAGATATAAGCCCTGCGGCGGTGCGGTAATTCCGGCTGATGACCGGTCAAGCGATGCTATAATTTCCGGTACTGTGCCCGACTGAATTCTGCCAAGCGTAATATCGGTAAGTGTACCCACCATAATACGCACCATATTATACAGAAAACCGTTCGCTTTGACAGACATAATAATACTATCGCCGTTTCGTTCAACGGTAAAATAATCGACCTTACGTACAGTTGACTGAACGCTGCTGCCTGCAGAACAAAAAGCCTTGAAATCATGCTCGCCGCAAAAAGCCTCAGCCTGTTCATTCAAAAAATCTGCATCTATTTTCTTTTTAAAATCCCAACACCTGTTAATCATGAACGGATCTCTGATCTGAGAATTGCGGATGATATATATGTACTCTTTACCCGTACAGTCATATCTTGCATGAAAATCAAAACCGACTTCTTCACAAGAAAGAACAGCCATATCCTCCGGCAGATGAGCATTAAGCCCTCTGACAACCACTTCACACGGCAGCGTTGAGCCTGTCCGTATATTGCAGCAATACATATTTGCATGCACACCCGCATCCGTGCGGCTGCAGCCGACAATATTTTCACGTACACCGAACAGCTTTTCAACAGCATCCTGCAACGTCTGCTGAACAGATGGAGCATTTACCTGCACCTGCCAGCCGCTGTAAGCTGTGCCGAGATATCTGATTGTCAAAAGCAAATTTCTCAAAGATTATACCCCGTATTTATATCAAATGTGTGAAAAAATGATTAAGCAGTATTACACCTGCAACCAAAACGGCTGCACCGAAAACGAACAGCAAATCAAGCCAGGTAAGTTTCATCTGCTTCATACGGGTGCGCTTGTTGCTGCCTGTATAGCAGCGGCACTCCATTGCAAACGCTAGCTCATACGCTCTGCGGAAAGATGAAACAAACAGAGGTACAAGAATAGGTACTAGTGCTTTTGCACGCTGAATAAGGTTACCGTTTTCAAGGTCGGCACCTCTCGCCTTCTGTGCGTTCATTATTTTATCTATTTCTTCAATAAGTGTCGGAATAAAACGCAAAGCCAAGGTCATCATCATAGCAAGCGTATTAACCTGAATATGGAAAACCTTGAGCGGTGAAAGCAGACGCTCAATAGCATCCGTTAACATCGTGGGAGTTGTGGTATACGTCATAAGTGAGCTGCCGATAATAAGGCAAGCTATACGCACGGTCATAAAAACAGCTGTATAGATGCCTTTGTCGGTTATTTTTGCAAACTTTAGGTCAAGCAAAACATTGCCGCCGCTGGCATAAAAAAGGTTTAAGATACCGGTAATTACGATAATAATCATAATGGCTTTCAGGCTTTTGAGAAGCATTTTGAACGGCACACCTGAAATACATATACCGCCGAACAAAAATGCTGCCATCAAGCCGAGTGCCCAGAAATTTTTACAAAAGAAAATAACAAAAATGAATATCAGTGTCAGCACTATCTTTACTCTTGGGTCCATTTTATGAAGCAGAGATTTTCCCGGGAAATACTGACCGATAGTAATATCACGAACCATTACGCATTACCTCCTTTCAGAAGTGAAAGAAGTCTGCGGCTGCCTTCGGCTACCGTATAAACATCGGTATCAAGTGCAATACCCTTTTCTTTTAAGCCGATAAAAATACGTGTTATCTGCGGAACATTAAGCCCCATGCTTTCAAGCTCGGCAGCACGTGAAAATACATTTTCAACCGTATCATACATAGCAACACGTGATTTGTTCATAACAAGTATTTTGCTTGCTACACCGGCGATATCCTCCATGCTGTGCGAAACGAGCAGCACCGTACTGCCGGTCTGCTTTTTATATGCCTTTATCATGCTGAGGATTTCCTGTCTGCCCTTGGGATCAAGACCTGCTGTAGGCTCATCAAGGATAAGGATTTTCGGGTTCATTGCCATAACGCCGGCAATAGCTGCCCTGCGCTTTTCACCGCCGGACAAATCAAAGGGCGATTTTGAGAGCAATTCGGGTTTAAGCCCTACATACTCAGCGGCACGGCGCACGCTTTCATCAATCTGCTTTTCGTTCATCCCCATATTTTTAGGACCGAAAGCGATATCTTTATATACCGTTTCTTCAAAAAGCTGATATTCGGGATACTGAAAACAGAGTCCGACCTTGAAACGGACAGAGCGTATTTTTTTCTTGTCTGCCCATATATCCTCACCGTCAACTACAACTGTGCCGCTCGTCGGCCTGAGCAAGCCGTTGAAGTGTTGAATAAGCGTACTTTTGCCCGAACCTGTATGACCGATAATGCCTACAAGTTCGCCGTCTTCAATATCAAGATTTATATTTTCAATCGCACTCACACTAAACGGTGTACCTTCACCGTATGTATGAGTAACATTTTTCAGCGAAATAACAGGCATCATTTACTCCTTAAAAGTGAAAAAATAGCTTCTATACATTCTTCTTCATTCAGAATATCTGTTTCTATATCTATGCCGCTTGCGCTAAGTGCTTTGGCAAGCTGAGTTGCCTGAGGAACATCAAGACCTGCAGCAATAAGCTTTTCAGACTGCGAAAAAACTTCCTTCGGTGTTCCGTCAAGATAAACCTCACCGTTATCAATTACAACAACACGGTCAGCCTGTACAGCCTCATCCATGAAGTGTGTTACAAGCACAACAGTAATTCCACGCTCTTTATTAAGGCGTTTTATTGTTGCCATAACTTCTTTTCTGCCGTTAGGGTCAAGCATAGCTGTAGGCTCATCAAGCACAATACACTGAGTCTGCATCGCTATTACGCCCGCAATTGCTACACGCTGCTTCTGACCGCCTGAAAGCTTGTAAGGCTCACTTTCACGAAAATCATACATTCCGACAGCCTTTAAAGCATCATCTACACGCTTGCGTATCTCTCCGGGTTCAATGCCGAGATTTTCCGGACCGAAAGCAACATCATCCTCAACTATGGTTGCAACAATCTGATTATCGGGATTCTGGAAAACCATACCGACAATACGGCGGATTTCATCAACATTCTTTTCATCCGCAGTATCAAGTCCGTTAACAAATACCTTACCGTCTTCCGGAATGTTAATTGCGTTAGTAAGCTTTGCAAAGGTAGATTTACCCGAGCCGTTATGACCAAGTATAGCAACAAAGCTGCCCTGCTCAATGCCGAGCGTTATATTCTTTAACGCAAGCGGTAAAAGCATACCTTCCTCATCAGCTTCATAACGAAAGCTGACGTTATCAAATTCAATAATGTTTCTTCCCATTTTAACTTTCCTTATTTTTTCCAGATTGCGGTAGCGCCGCAAGGCAGCGGCATACCCGTCTGTGCAGCAGGCAGACCAAGCTCAGCACCTGAAACACTGCCGCCGTGCTCAGGCACAACAATGCTGCCGAGTATGTATTCCATAACAGAAGGAGAAAGACCGGTTGTATAGGAATTAATAAGCACAGCTACCGCATCGTCAGACAAAATCTGCTCGCAGAGTGCTACAAAATTATAAACTTCGTCTTCAAGCTTCCAGACTTCACCACCGGGACCTCTGCCGTATGACGGCGGATCCATGATAATAATGTCGTACTTGTTTCCTCTGCGGATTTCACGCTGAACAAATTTTATACAGTCATCAACAAGCCAGCGCACAGGTGCATCAAGCACTCCGCTGGAAGCAGCGTTTTCCTTTGCCCACTGTACCATACCCTTTGAGGCATCAACATGAGTTACGTGCGCACCGCTTTTGAGTGCTGCAACGGTTGCTCCGCCGGTATATGCAAAAAGGTTGAGGACCCTGAGCGGTCTGCCGGCTTGTTCTATCATACTGCGGACCAAATCCCAGTTTGTCGCCTGCTCTGGGAAAAGTCCAGTGTGTTTAAAGCCCATTGTTTTTATATTGAATTTCAAATCGCCGTAGGCAATTTCCCATCTGTCAGGCAGTTTGCCTAAAATTTCCCAGCTGCCGCCACCTGTCTGCGAACGGTTATAGCGTGCATTAGCTTTACGCCACATAGGGTGTCTTCTGCCCGTCTTCCAGATAACCTGAGGGTCAGGACGGATAAGAATAATATCTCCCCAACGTTCGAGCCTTTCTCCGTCAGTACAGTCAAGCAGCTCATAATCCTTCCATTTATCAGAAATTCTCATTTTAAAAGTCCTTCTTAAATTAATCTTTCTTTTACAACGCTTGCAAGTTCATCGGCAAGCATTTTAATCTGTTCTTCGTTTTTACCCTCAACCATTACACGGATAAGCGGTTCTGTGCCGGATACCCGAACAAGCACTCTGCCGTCTGTACCGAGTTCTTTTTCGGCATTTTTAATTGCTTTTTTAATTTCTTCATCGTGTGCGTAACGCACCTTACCGATTTGCGATACACGCACATTAACCGTAGTCTGAGGATAAATTTCAATCTCATCAGCAAGCTCACTCAAGGTTTTGCCGCTGCGTCTGAGAATCTGCAAAAGCTGAATTGCGGTCAGCTGACCGTCACCGGTTGAAGCATAATCCAGAAAAATCACGTGACCCGATTGTTCACCGCCGATTGAATATCCGCCGTCAAGCATACGCTCAAGCACATATCTGTCACCGACACTTGTGACCTCAACTGAAATATCACGGTTTTTACAGTAATTGCGGAAGCCCATATTGCTCATAACCGTAACGACTGCCGTACCGTTTTTGAGTCTGCCTTTCTCTTTAAGAGAGGCTGCACAGATTGCAACAATTTTATCACCGTCAACAACATTACCCTTTTCATCTACGGCAAGCAGTCTGTCTGCATCACCGTCAAAGGCAAAGCCGACCTGACAGTTATTTGCAATAACAAACTTCTGCAGCGGTTCAAGATGTGTTGAACCGCAATCACGGTTTATATTGATACCGTTAGGCACTGCAGAAAGCATCTCAAAATCAGTACCGAGTTCGGTAAACAGCTCAGGTGCGGTAAACGAAGCGGAGCCGTTTGCACAGTCAAGAGCAATTTTCATACCCGAAAAATCCTCGTCAACCGTTTCAAGCAGATGCTCGATATAGTCAAACCTCGGCATATCTGCCTGGCGGATTCTGCCGACTTCTCCGCCGATTTTAACATCAGGGACAATAGTACCGTCAAGAATAATTTCTTCTATTTTTTCTTCAACTTCATCAGGCAGCTTATATCCGTCTGACTTGAAAATTTTAATTCCGTTATATTCACATGGATTGTGCGATGCAGAAATCATTATACCGGCATCATAACCGTATTTCTGCACGAGAAAAGCTACAGCAGGAGTAGGAAGAACGCCCAACACCAGAACATCAGCGCCGACTGAACAAAGTCCGGCTGAAATGGCAGATTGAAGCATTTCGGAAGAAATTCTTGTATCCGTACCGATAAGAACGCGGGGACGCTTACGGCTGCCATCCGACAAAACCATAGCAGCTGCCCTGCCTATCTGCATGGCAAGCTCACAAGTAAGCTCACTGTTTGCGACGCCTCTTGCGCCGTCTGTTCCGAAAAGTCTTCCCATAAACAATCAATCCTCTCAGAATAGTTTCTGCTGACCATCCATAGGAATTCCGAGATGTGCATAACCTGCCGGAGTTACCATTCTGCCTCTGGGAGTACGGCTCAGAAAGCCGATTTGCATTAAATAAGGCTCGTAAACATCTTCTATGGTAACTGCCTCTTCACCGATTGCTGCAGCAATTGTTTCAAGGCCTACAGGACCGCCTTTGTAAAACTTAATGATTGACGAAAGCAAAAGTCTGTCAATATTATCAAGACCGAGTTCATCAATCTCAAGGCGGTTAAGTGCAAGCTGCGCACTTTCAAGGTCAATTTTGCCGTGTGAGAAAACCTGAGCAAAGTCACGGGCACGCTTGAGCAAACGGTTGGCTATACGCGGAGTACCTCTTGACCTTGAAGCTATTTCGAGAGCACCTTCATCATCAGCTTCAATGTTGAGTATACCCGCTGAGCGCTTTACTATGCCGGAAAGTTCCTCAGGTGTATAAAGCTCAAGTCGGAAAATAACACCGAAGCGGTCACGCAAGGGTGCGCTGAGCTGACCGGCTCTTGTCGTGGCACCTATAAGCGTAAAACGCTTTAAATCAAGCCTTATTGAACGGGCAGATGGACCTTTGCCGATAATAATATCAAGCGCATTATCCTCCATAGCCGGATAAAGAACCTCTTCAACAGCTCGTGAAAGTCTGTGAATTTCATCGACAAATAGCACATCACCGTCGTTCAGATTGGTGAGCAATGCAGCCAGATCACCGGGTTTTTCAATAGCGGGACCGGATGTTACACGGAAATTAACGCCCATCTCGTTTGCAATAATTCCTGCAAGGGTTGTTTTGCCAAGACCCGGAGGTCCGTACAGCAAAACATGGTCGAGCGGTTCGTTGCGGTTTTTTGCCGCCTCAATATATATACGCAGATTTTCCTTAACCTTTTCCTGTCCGATGTAATCATCAAGATGCTGCGGTCTTAAAGAAAGCTCGATATTGCTGTCCTCCGGGGTATAGCCGGAGGCAACTATACGGCTTTCAAAATCCATTTCATCATTCATCCGTCTGCACCTCCGTTAAAATCCGCCTGTCATACCGGACAGGGCACGTTTAATAAGTTCATCAACCGGCAAACCGGGGTCAAGCTTGCCGACAGCAACACTTGCTTCTGTGCGGCTGAAGCCGAGCGACATGAGCGCATCAACAGCTTCGCTGCCGGAATCAGTAGAAACAGCAGCGGAAACTTCTGCCATTTCGACAGCTGCTACACCTGTTGCAAAGGGAGCAAGCTTGTCCTTAAGCTCGGCAACAATTCGCTGAGCTATTTTGGGACCGACGCCCTGAGCAGCAGTAATTGCTTTAATATCACCGGAAGCAACGGCAACCGCAAGCTTATCGGGAGTGAGCTGTGAAAGTATGGCAAGCGCAGCTTTGGGGCCTACGCCGGATACGCTGATAAGAATTTTAAAGCAGTCAAGCTCGTCATTATCCGCAAAGCCAAACAGGTCAAGAGCATCTTCCCGAACGCTGAGATATGTATAAAGCGTTATTTTTTCGCCTGTTGAACCGATTTTGCGCAGCGTGTTAAAGCTGGTAAAGCAGCGGAATGCGACACCGCCGCAGGAAACAGCAACGCTTGATTCATCGGTATGAACAACAGTGCCTGTAAGTGAATAAAACATAGCTTAACCTCCGTACTTTTTCATTTGACCCATAAGCGAGCCGGCAGAATGAGCATGGCAAATAGCAAGAGCCAAAGCATCTGCCGTATCGTCGGGTTTGGGGACAGCTTGAAGATTCAGCATAAGTCTTGTCATTTCCTGAACCTGCTTTTTTTCTGCCCTGCCGTAGCCTACTACGCTTTGCTTAACCTGAAGCGGAGTATACTCGGCTATATCAAGTCCGCCCTGTGCAGCGGCAAGAACGATAACTCCCCTTGCCTGTGCAACATCAATGGCTGTGGTTGTATTGGTATTGAAAAACAGCTTTTCAATCGACATTGCATCCGGCTTATATTTTTCGATAAGGCAAGATAAGCCGTTGTAAATCGTTTGTAAGCGCAGGTCAAACGGTGTGTGTGCCTGAGTAGTTACGGCACCGTAATCTATGACCTTAAAATGATTGGATGAATAGTCAACTATTCCGTAGCCGACTATTGCATAGCCGGGATCTATTCCGAGGATTCTCATTTACTCTACCCCAATATCTGTTATCGGTTAATTATATCACAACAAAAATATTAAGTAAAGTATTTTATATTATTTATTATAAAGAATTTCGGTTACTGCTTTTGAAAATACAGGTGCACAGTCAACAGCGCCGGACTGACCGTCTTCACACATAACAACAAGCACATATTCCGGCTTTTCGTACGGATAGAAACCTGCAAACCAGGTTACCAGCCTTTCTTTTCCCTGAACAAAATCACCGCTTTGAGCTGTTGCTGTTTTGCCGCATACACGTATACCGTCAACAACAGCTTTTTCGCCGGTACCTTCACGCACAGCAAGCTCCAGAAAAGTACTCAGCATTTCAGAAGTCGATTTTGAAAACAGCTTATACGGAGCTTTTGTTTTATGATAATCAACACCATTACCGATGCTGTCAATCATCCCCTCAATAAGATAAGGCTCATAATACTCACCTGTTGCTATCGCAGCGTAAAGCGAGGCAACCTGCAAAATATTTGCAGTCAGACTGCCCTGACCGAATGACAGCAGAGCTCTTGCAGCTCGTGAATCAAGTTCACTATCAACCGGAAGGTTGCCGCTGTAGGTACTTATCCCATCAGCAAGCGTTATTGATTTACCAAAGCCGAGCTGTGAGGCAAGCGAAAGCACATCTTCGCAACCTGTTTTTTCAATCAGGTTTACAAAATAGCAGTTACACGAATAAGCAATAGCTGACACCATATTGACAGTACCGTGTGATGAAGTACAGTTAAAGGTATTTGAGTCAACTTTAACTGAACCGTTACAGAAATATTCATAGGATGCTTTTATTCCTTTTTCCAACGCTGCCGCAGCAACAAGCGGTTTAAAAACCGAGCCTACGGGGTATGAACCGAGCGTTCTGTTAAACAGCGGCAGATTTTTATCATCAACAGCTGCAGCAATATTATCTCTGTTAAAATCAGGTCTGCTTACCATTGCAGTAATTCCGCCCGAATTTACATCAAGCATAACTGCAGCACCTTTTTTTATTTCGCAGGCATCCATTGCCATTTCTACCGCAGATTGCATTTTTTTATCTACCGTCAAAACAACACCTGCACTGCTGCGATAATTATTGTTTTCAATCTCAACATCTGCTCCCTGAAGGAAATTGCCGTTTGCATTAACATGAAATCTCACCCGAAGATCCCCGCTGTTTTCACACAAAAAAGAATCAAAGCTCTTTTCAATACCGGAGACACCGTGTTCACCGCCATCATCGAGATAACCGATGATGTGCGTTGCAAGCGATTTATAATTATACCGATTGTATACCGGAACGGATAATATATCATCACAGTCAGCAGTATTTCCTATATTTAACAGCACGGGATTTGATTTTGAAAGTTCATCACCCACTGCATCAAGCTGAGCTTTGTCCAGAACAGTTTTCAAAGAATTAAGAGCACGGACAGTCGGCTTAACAACAGACAGCGTATTTGATATATCAGCAACAAGCGGCTCAAGATTCCTGCCATATATCATCCCTCTGCTTTCGGAAATAATTATACTCTTTGAACTTTGAACGTGACCTGCTTGCAGGTAGTCAAGACCGATATGAATCATACGCACCGGCAGCAGACCTATACAAAGCAGAACACAGCAAAAAAGCACAACAGGTCTTGATATATTAAATATTTTTTTCAACACATTCACCCTGGATTTTTTAATATATTATCTGCCGATAAAGCAAAAAAATACCGATGCTGCAAGCAGCATCGGTATACAGTAAGTATAATTTATTTTGTGATTTTATGGAAAACTTTCTTGCCTTTTTTAACAATTACAAAGCCACCGTCATTGAGCTTGGTTTCGTCAATTGCTTCATCAATAGATGCAACCTTAACATCATCAACAGAAACACCGCCCTGGTCGATAAGTCTGCGCGCTTCACCCTTTGATTTTGCAAGACCTGCCTTGACAAGAACATCAATAACAGTAACCTTGCCGTCTGCAAAATCTTCAGCTGCAAGTACAGTTGTAGGCATATTATCGGTATTTGCACCGCTTGTTGAGAAAAGTGCACGTGCAGCTTCCTGAGCCTTGACGGCTTCCTCTTCGCCGTGAACGAGCTTTGTAAGCTCATAGCCGAGAATTTCCTTTGCCTTATTAAGCTGGCTGCCTTCCCAACTATCCATTTCGTTAATTTCTTCAATAGGCAGGAAGGTAAGCATACGGATGCACTTGAGAACATCGGCGTCGCTTACATTGCGCCAATACTGATAGAATTCATAAGGAGAAGTTTTATTAGCATCAAGCCAGACAGCATTACCTGCTGTTTTACCCATTTTCTTACCCTGTGAGTCGGTAAGAAGAGTAATTGTCATTGCATGAGCATCTTTGCCGAGCTTTTTGCGGATAAGCTCTGTGCCGCCAAGCATATTTGACCACTGGTCATCACCGCCGAACTGCATGTTGCAGCCGTATTCTTTGTAAAGATGATAGAAGTCGTAGCTCTGCATAATCATGTAGTTGAATTCAAGGAAGCTGAGACCCTTTTCCATTCTCTGCTTGTAGCACTCTGCTCTGAGCATATTGTTGACAGAGAAGCAATGGCCTACATCACGAAGAAGATCAACATAATTGAGGTTAAGAAGCCAATCGGCATTATTGAGCATCTGAGCCTTACCCTCGCCAAACTCAATAAAGCGTTCCATCTGACGTTTGAAGCATTCTGCGTTATGGTCAATATCTTCTTTAGTGAGCATTTTGCGCATATCGGTTCTGCCTGAAGGGTCACCAATCATAGTAGTACCGCCGCCGATAAGTGCAATAGGCTTGTTACCTGCCATCTGCAGGCGCTTCATAAGAGTAAGAGCCATAAAATGACCGGCAGTCAGGCTGTCAGCAGTACAGTCAAAGCCGATATAAAAGGTAGCTTTACCGCTGTTTATCATTTCACGAATTTCATCTTCATTTGTTACCTGAGCAATAAGACCTCTGGCAACGAGTTCTTCATAAATCTGCATATTTTATTCCTCCAATACTTTACAGATAATATAATAAAAGTTTTATTTTGTCAACATTTCTTCAGCCATGTCAAGCTGTGTCTGCGTAACGGTATCACCGCCGCCGATAATACGTGCAAGCTCGTTCTTTCTTCCATCACGGTCGAGCGGAGTAACACTTGTGTAGGTTTTACCGTCTCTTGAGCTTTTGCTGATTTCAAAATGATAGTCAGCCTGAGCAGCAATCTGAGCAAGGTGTGTAACACAGATAACCTGTCTGCCGGCAGATACTTCATAAAGCTTTTTGCCAAGCTTTGAAGCTGCCCTGCCGCTGACACCCGTATCAATTTCATCAAAAATCAGCGTGTCTATATTATCCTTATCGGAAAGTACATTCTTTATTGCGAGCATTATTCTTGAAAGTTCACCGCCGGAAGCTATTTTGGCAAGCGGCTTCGGATTTTCGCCGAGGTTTGGCGAAATCAGAAACTCAATTTCATCTGCACCGTTTTCACCGGGCTGTATCTCTTTTCTGTCAACAGCAAAAACGACATTCGGCATATCGAGGAATTCAAGCTCACTCATTACCATTTGTGAAAATTCTTCGCCGGTTTTTACTCTGCTTTCCGTCAGCTGAGCTGCAAGTGAATATACAAGCTTGTTCTGCCTGTTTTCTTCATCTTTAAGCTCAATCAGACGTTCATCGGAAAATTCTATTTCCTTACGCTCCGCCTTACATTTGTCACAAAACGCAAGCATATCCTCTTCGGTTGCGCCGTATTTACGGCTTAATCGGTTAAGGTAATCCAGCCTGTCCTCAACAGCCTGTGCATATTGCGGATCATACTCAAGCTCATCAAGCGTTGAACTAAGGCTGTCCTGTATTTCCTCGAACAAGTAATAAATTTCTCTGAGCTTATCAGCATTTTCTTCAAGCACCGGATAATACTCTGACACGCCGTCAAGCTGATTGCAGGACATCTTCACCTGCTGAGCAGCACCTGCAGACTCATCATATCCGTTAAGTAACGAATAAGCACCGTTTACCGCTGCAATTATTTTTTCACTGTTTCTGTGCAGCGTTCTTGCAGCTTTCAGCTCATCCATTTCACCAACAGTCAGCTGAGCGTTTTCTATTTCATCTATCTGATAAGTCAAAAGCTCAATTTTTCTGTTCTTTTCTTCATCATCGGTAACAAGTGAAGAAATTTCTTTTCTTAAACAAACCAGCTTATTGTATGCGTTAATATATTCATCAAGAAGCTGCTCGTTTCCAGCCATTTTATCAATGAAAGAACAATGGCTTTCAGGGTTAAGCAAAAGCTGGCTGTCATGCTGACCGTGAATATTGATAAGCTCTCTGCCAAGCGTTTTGAGCATACCGACAGTTGCCGGAACACCATTGATACGGCAGACATTTTTGCCGTCTGCGCTGATTGAACGGCTGACGAGCAGGCTGCCGTCCTCTTCAGCATCAATACCGGATTCTTCAAGCAAAGCTTTGATACTGTCACTGTCAGCCTTAAATAATGCCGTTACATTCGCCTTGCTGCTGCCTGTGCGCACAAGCTCTCTTGACGTTCTTTCGCCAAGCACGGCATTAATCGAATCAATGATTATCGACTTACCCGCACCAGTTTCACCGGTCATAATATTAAGACCGTTTTCAAAAAATATATCGGCGCTTTCTATAATTGCTACATTTTCTATTTTAAGGTTTTGGAGCATACTCTCCACCTCTGCAAACTAAAATTACTTTGATGTCATATTCTTTACGCTCTGCATGAATTCAACAGCAAGCTGCTCACTGCGGCAAAGCACAAAAATAGTATCATCACCCGCAAGTGTACCGACAACACCTGTGAAATCCATTGTGTCAATTGCGGCACATACAGCCTGCGCCATGCCTGCATAGCACTTTATAACAACCGTATTCACAGCATAATCAACCCACAAAACAGAAGGCGCAATAATATTGTGAAAATTCTTAATTGCTTCGCCGCCTGCTGTTTTCGGCACAGCATAGCGGTATTTGCCGTTTCTGCCCATGGACTTGATCAGACCAAGCTCCTTGATGTCACGTGAAACTGTCGCCTGTGTGACATCAAGCCCGTGATCACGCAGCTCAAAAAGCAGATCTTCCTGAGTTGCAATATCCTTTTCTTCAATAATTCTTAAGATAAGTTCCAATCTTTTCTTTTTCAAAACCATATCCTCCTTACGGGTGCAACATTTTACTGTTGAGAATTTCAATAAAGCTATCTGATTTGATACGAATGAACTCAGCCGCCGACTGTGCACTCTGTACTACAACCGTACAGCCGCAGCCGATACTGACCGGTTCTTCACCGTCACAAGACACACAAAGACCTGACTCATCACTCTTGGTTGCATAGACAGTCATTCTCTCATCCTTGCGGAAAATTATTGAATGGCTGAAAAGAGCATGAGTGCAGATAGGGGTCAATATTATACTTTCAATCGTCGGGTTAACAACAGGACCTCCGGCTGAAAGAGAATAAGCTGTTGAACCTGTAGGTGTGGAGAAAATCACACCGTCACCCCAGTAATTATTCACCAGCTTGCCGTTGCTTTCAACAGAAACCTCGATAATAGTACGGTTATTAAGACGTGAAAAAACCGCATCATTAATACAGTTGAACCGTTTGGTGCAAAAACCGGATTCATCAAAAACAAGTACCTCAAGCATCATTCGCTTATCAACAGCATAATCACCGCTGAACAGCTTTTCAAGCAAATCAAGCTCATGGCGCTCAAGACCCGCCATAAAAGCCAGACGGCCCGCATTAATGCCGAGAATCGGCTTAGAGTACTTTGCTGCAATTTTTCCCGAATGAAGAATTGTACCGTCACCGCCGATTGCAATAACGGCATCACTGTTCTTGACTGCTGTACTGATATCGGTAAATTCCAGTGTATCATCTGCACCGAATTCATCTTTGCAGGAATCCACCATCCGGATAACTGCACCGTGTTTTTTAAGCTCAGCAAGCACCCGCTGTGTTGTTTTCAGCGCATGCTCACGTGTCAGATTTGGTATAACTGCTATGTTCATAATAAGCATCTTCTTTTGATTTAATTTTTGTCAAGCTCAGTATGTGAAACTGACACAACATCGCACGGCTGTGTGTAAATATACTCAGCCTCCTGCTTTGAAATATAAAGCAGATATTCAATATTGCCTTCAGGACCCTTTACCGGTGAAAAATCAAGCCCTTTTACAAAAAAGCCGCTTTCCTGTGCATAAGAAATACAGTTGTTTATAACTTCAAGGTGCACTTCCCTATCACGTACAACACCTTTTTTGCCGATTTTTTCTCTGCCTGCTTCAAACTGCGGTTTTACAAGGCAAACCGCTTCACCGTCAGCCTTGAGCAAAGAATAAAGCACAGGCAGAATAAGCTTAAGTGAAATAAATGAAACGTCAACGCTTGAAAAATCCACCTCATCAGGCACCTGTTCATGTGTTACGTAGCGGAAATTTGTACGTTCAAGGTTGACTACCCTTTCATCACTTCTCAGCTTCCATGCAAGCTGCCCGTAGCCGACATCAATTGCATAGACCTTAACTGCACCGTTCATCAGCATACAGTCAGTAAATCCGCCTGTAGATGCGCCGACGTCCATGCATATTTTGCCGTCAAGCATCAGCCCGAAGGATTTCATAGCCTTGTCAAGCTTATAGCCGCCACGGCTGACAAAGGGCATTTTTTCACCTCTTACTTCTATGCTGTCGTCAGGCTTTACGGTTGCACCTGCTTTAAGCTCTTTCTGACCGTTGAGATAAACCTGACCTGCCATTATCAAAGCCTTTGCACGTTCACGGCTATCAGCAAAACCGAGTTCAAAAACAGCAAGATCCAGTCGTTTTTTATCAGCCACCGAAAGCACCTCCGACTATATCAATCATTGACTGCGTATCGAGATTATTCTTTGCTATTGTGGATTCTACACTGCCGTGTTCAACAAAGCAATAATCAACAGCCGTCAGCTTATATTCACCCTTATATCCTGCTTCAAGCAGCCTTAATGCAAGCTTTTCGCCGACACCGCCGTTCTGAATTCCCTCTTCAAAGAAGAATATATGTTTATCTTTTTTGAGAATCTCAACGATGCTTGCATCAAGAGGCTTTATACGGTTGAGCTTTACGACACGGACATTTCTGCCCTGTTTTTTAAGCTCATTTCTTGCCTTGCAGGCATTACCGAAAATTCTGCCGTAGGTAACAATGGTTACGTCTGCATTTTCATCGCCGTAAATATCAAAAACATCGTAAGTGGGTTTGAAATCCTCAGGAATTTCACACTCCGCACCTCTCGGATAGCGTATAGCTATAACATTGCTGTCTTTATATACAGCATGGTACATGGCGTGACGCATTTCCTCATATGTTGACGGAGAGTAAATTGTGAAATTAGAAATAGTGTTCATAAACGCAACATCGAATATTCCCTGATGCGTTTCGCCGTCCTCCCCTACAAAACCTGCACGGTCAACCGCAATAATCATTTTACGCTTTTGTAAAGCAGCATCATGAATCAACTGGTCATAACACCGCTGGAGGAATGTTGAATAAACAACGAAAAACGGTATCATTTCGCCCTTTGCAAGACCGCTTGCAAATACAACAGCGTGTTCTTCCGCTATGCCTACATCAAAAAAACGGTCGCTGTGATTATTGCAGAATTCACTCAGACCCGTGCCGAGTGACATTGCGGCTGTAATAGCACAAATTCTATTGTCTTTTTCTGCAAGCTCACATAGGTATTTGCCGAATTCGTCAGAGAAATTTGCTCCCTTTGAAACCGTTTCACCCGTATCGGTATCAAATTTAGATATACCGTGGAAAACACTTGGGTTTTTCTCTGCAAGCTCATATCCTTTGCCTTTTTTGGTATGGACATGCAAAAGCACGGGACTGCCGATGTGCTTACACTCCTCCATAACCTCGCAGAGCTTTTTGATGTTGTGACCGTCAACAGGTCCCATATATCTGAAACCAAGGTCTTCAAACATATTACTGTTGTAGAACGTATCTTTAAGCTTTGTTTTCAGTTTATAAAACTTTGCCGAAAGCGTTTCGCCGATGAATGGAATTCGGTTCAGCGCTCTTTCAACACCGGCTTTCAAGCGGAAATAGCCCTTGGTTGTACGGATATTTGTAAGATATTTTGAAACAGAACCTACGTTCTGAGAAATCGACATCTCATTGTCGTTCAGTATAATAATCAGCTTTGCTTGCTTATTTCTGCCTGCATTGTTAATTGCTTCATAAGCAAGGCCGCCGGTAAATGCACCGTCACCTATTACAGCAACCGCAAAATTATCTGTGCCCCTGATAAGCTCAGAAACGCTTATACCGTAGGCAGATGAAATTGATGTACTGCTGTGACCCGAGCAAAACGGATCATGCTCACTTTCCTTGGGTCTCGGAAAGCCGGAAAGTCCGTTTTCCGTACGGATAGTGGAAAACCTGTCATATCTGCCGGTCAGCAGCTTATGTGTATAAACCTGATGACCGACATCGAAAACAAACTTATCATCAGGCGAATTAAAGCAGCGGTGCATGGCAACAGTAAGCTCCACCACACCGAGATTTGATGCCAGATGACCGCCGTTTTGCGCAACGGTAGATATAAGGGTTTCTCTGATTTCTTCTGACAGCTCGTCAAGCTGTTCAAAGCTCAGACCCTTGATATCTTCAGGCGATTTTATATTTTTCAGCAAAGAATTGTTCATTATCCTGCTCCGGTTAATTTTTTCTGTTCGAAAGTTTTACTGCATAATCGCTGAGGAAAACAGCATCTTCCCCAAACACAGCCAAAGCTTCCACCGCTTGTTTTGTAAGCTCATCAACATATTCACGTGAACGTTCAAGACCGAGTAAAGCCGGATATGTTGATTTATTATTTTCGGCATCGCTGCCTATAGGTTTGCCAAGTTCTTCTGCGGTTGAAGTAATATCGAGTAAATCGTCAACTATCTGAAAAGCCAGACCGATGCTCTCCGCATACACTTCGGCAGCTTTGATTTTTCTGTCATCCGCTCCGGCAGCAAGACAGCCGAGAATACAAGCCGCATAAATCAGTCTGCCTGTTTTTAAAGCATCGGTTTTGCGCAGCTGAGCAAGAGTTATTTCTTTGCCCTCGTGCTGTAAATCCATAGTCTGACCGCCAATCATGCCCAGATGACCCGCACAGTCAGCAAGCAGCTTAACAGCCTTGACAGTAATTTCGGGATTGATATCAGCTCCCGCTGCAACGGAAAAAGCAAGCGTCAGCAAACCGTCACCGGCAAGCAAAGCTGTAGCTTCGCCAAACTGTTTGTGACAAGATGGTTTGCCTCTGCGGAAATCATCATCATCCATACACGGTAAATCGTCATGTATAAGCGAATAAGTATGAATCATTTCAAGCGCACAGGCAAACGCAAGTGCCTTTTCAACATTTCCGCCGCAGGCTCTGCAAAATTCAAGCACAAGCATGGGACGCACACGCTTACCGCCGTTTTCAAGGCTGTAAAGCATAGCTTCTGAAACCTCATCTTCTTCATCACCTGTAAGCTGAACATAAGAATAGAGAGCGCTGTTTATTAAATTCACATACTCTTCAGCTGAATACTGTTTATTCAATTCCGTCTTCCTCCGTACCGTCCTGCATAAGGCGTACTATTCTTTGCTCGGCATTGTCAAGGCATTTTTTGCAATAAACCGCTAATTTGTTCGCCTCTTCAAAAAGCGACATTGATTTTTCAAGCGGTATGCTGCCCTGCTCAAGCTGAGAAACAATTTTTTCAAGCTTTTGCATAGCTTTTTCATATGTCATCTTTTCCATTCCATTTTCTCCGTTATGAGTAAATCTTTTTTTCAAGCGGCTGACACTTGACTTCACCGTCTGCAAACTGAACAGTGAGCGGTTTATCAATATCCACCTTAACTGCACTTTCGATAACCTTACCGTTGCTGTAAACTGCGGCATAGCCACGGGAAAGAACTTTAAGCGGACTTAAAGCATCAAGCTTTGCGCAGGCACTTGAAAAGCGGGATTCAGCATTGCTGAGATTAATGCTATAAGCTGATGACATTCTGCTAAAAAGAATATCAAGCGTTTGTCTGCCGACCTCGACAGGCTCAAGCGGATTTTTTAAAAATCTGCTGTCAGAACAGTAATTAAGTAAAATTTTTTGTTCAGATAAATTCTGTTTGATCAGACTTGCTGCATGCTGTAAAAGCCCCGATGCATATGCCCTTTGTTCACGCCAATCCGGCACGGCAAGTTCGGCCGCTGCGGAAGGAGTTGGAGCACGAAGGTCAGCAACAAAATCGCAGATAGTAAAATCCGTTTCATGTCCGACTGCGGAAACAACAGGTATATTACTGCGGCTGACAGCCAAAGCAACCGTTTCTTCATTAAATGCCCACAAATCCTCAATAGATCCGCCGCCTCTGCCGACAATTAAAACATCAGCTGCATTATATCTGTTAAAAAGGTCAAGTGCGTCAGCTATCTGCGGCGCAGCATTTGCACCCTGAACCTGTACAGGACAAAAAACAACCTTGGCAAGCGGAAATCTACGTGAAAGAACATTGAGTATATCTCTGACCGCAGCACCTGTTGGCGAAGTGATAACACCGACACGCTCAGGAAATTCAGGCAGCTGCTTCTTCCTTGATGCATCAAACAAGCCTTGTGCTTCAAGCTTTGTTTTAAGCTGCTCAAAGGCAATATTCAGCGCTCCGGCACCGTCGGGCTGCATATCATCTACATAGAGCTGATACTGACCGTCACGCTCAAAAACAGAAACTCTGCCCCTGAGAATAACACGCATACCGTTTTCAGGTAAAAACTTCAGCCTTTGTGCGCTGCTGCGAAACATAACTGCTTTGATTGCCGATGTATCGTCTTTGAGCGTAAAATAGAAATGCCCCGTACGGTAGTGGTTAGTAAAGTTTGATATTTCACCGATAACAAAAACAGAGGCTAAATTCAGGTCGCCATCAATAAGCGATTTGATATAAGTATTTATTTGTGAAACCGTAACAACGGGAATATTGTTCATATTAAATTCTCCGTGATAGCCGTTAAAACAGCTATACCAGCTGCATTGTCGCAGGAAAATTCCGGTGCAGCAAAAAGAGCAGAATATTTTTCAGCCAGTCTTTTGCTGATTATACTGTTGCTCATTACACCGCCGGAAAACAGCAACGGCAGCCTGCCATACTTTTCAAGCAGAGCTGATGCCATACCGTCAAGAGCCGCGCAGATATATTCTATGCAAAAGCGTGCAATGCGTTCCGGCGAATCTCCTGCTTCAAGCATTTTTTTACACTTGTTTTCAACACCGGAAAGTGAACAGTCACATTCACGCAAAACCGGTTTAACTTTTATTTTTTCGTTGCATTTACAGGCAAGCTCATCAAGAGCCTTGCCTGCCGGAAAATCAAGTCCGAGCATTACACCGACACGGTCAACAGCCTGTCCCGCCTTTAAATCGAGCGAAGAAGCAATGAGCGTGACTTTGCAGATTTCATCATTGTCCGGCTCGACAAGCAAAGCCTGCGTTGTGCCACCCGAAACGTGAAAAGCAATAAAACGTTCTTTAAGTAAATCAAGTCTGCCGGCTGAGTAAAGAGCAGCAGCGATATGCCCCTGCTGATGTGAAAAGCGGTGCAATGTACAATTCCTTGCCGAAGCAAAGGCTGTTGCCGCGCTTATTCCCGAAAGGAAACACGGCATATATGATTTATCTTCTCCGCTTGGTTTTACGGAAACGCCTGCTGCACTGACCTTATCAAGCTCACATTCAGCTGCAAGAGACTCAAAAAGCTGCGGCAGCTGCACGGTGTGATGAAAAACAGCATCCGACTGGCGCAGACCGAGCTGACCCTTAGCTACAGGCAACAGCTTCTTTTTTTGGATAATACAGTCGTTATCTGTATCAAAACAAGCAAGCGATGTTGTATAGTTGCTTGTATCAACGCCTAAAACAAGCGACATTATACCGACCTCGCAACCGTACCGAGCAGGCCGTTTACAAACGAAGCATCTTCTTCTGTTGCATATTTCTTAGCAAGCTCAACAGCTTCGTTAATCGAAACACCTGCAGGAATATCTTCAAAATAAAGTATCTCAGCAAGTGCAAGACGCAATATTGCAAGGGATACCTTGGAAATTCTGTTGAGCTTCCAACCCTTGGCGTTAACGCTGATGCGTTCGTCAATTTCCTCCTGCTTCTCGCAGGCTTTCATAACAAGAGCTTCAAGGAATTCGTCATCCTCAACTACGCCGAACTCCTTGGCAAGAGCAATCAGCTCATCAATCTGAGCCTGCTCATTAAAGGATTTTTCAAATACAAGGATAAATGCCTGTTCTCTGGCTTCTCTTCTGGTCATGGCTTGTCCTCCTGAAAAACAAATAAATAACCCTCCGCAAATATGCAGAGGGTAAAAAAATCATCAATCGCTGTTCTTTTGATTAGGTGCATTGTTGGTGCTTTCTACGCCTGCAATAACTACATTAACTTTTGAGACAACCTTGGAAGTCATTTCCTGCACTGCGTTTTTAACAGCCTTTTGTACACCGGCTGCCACAGTGGGAATTTTGCTGTCTTCATTTACCGTCATATGGAGCTTTAATGAATAAACATTGTCGGTTTTATATACTTCAATGTATTTCTGAGCACCCTCATACATACCGACCATACCTTTAATGTTTGCAGGACGCTGTACCAATCTGCCGACTCCCGCAACATCCTTTGCCGCTGACATTGCGATTGAGGCAATAACATCGTCTGATATTACAAGCCCTGATGACGGGCTACCGATTGCACTGTTCATTTTATACAACCTCCTTTTATTACAGATTATTATATCACATATTTATAAATATACAATACTTTTTTACTTATTTTCAAATATTGTAATATTTTGCGCATCAAAATCCGTATGCTTCATAACGATTTCTTTAATCTGTAATATTGACGTGCTGCCGAGTGTTCCGCTTTCGCAGACAACCTGGACACCGGATTCACCTATCATCGTAACACCGTTAAAGCCGCACTTGGCTTTAATCAGAGCATCGATATCCGCTTCGAGCTTGATTGTGCCAGTCAGCTGTGCAAGCTGCTGAGCAGCCTTATCAACAGCAGATGCTGCTGCGGTGCTGCTGTTGATAACCTCATTAAGTTTTTCAAACACTTCATCGTGTGATTTACTGCGTTCAAGCCTTGTTTCAGACAGTGCATCTGTTGCAGTTTCACTGCCGGAACCCTTTTCGCCGCTTGACGAAACATACTGTGCATCACCGATAACGGAATAGCTCGGATTTTCATCTGTTCCGCCATGCGCAGCCTGAGTTTCGGGGCGGGTAAAATACCAATTCACAAACACCGCCGAGCCAAGTGCAAGAACAAGTGCCGTCATTATAATTTGCCTTTTTCTGATGATTACATTCATGATTTTCTCTCCTGTCATTTATTGAATTTTTGCTACACTGATACGGTTTGAACCTATATTGAGCAACGCCTCAAGCATTTCGCAGACTGCACTTTCAATTTCAGGCACATTGCCGCCTTCGCAAAGCACGGCAACACCTCTTACTTTAGGCGTCACAGTTTTGAGAACAAGACCTCCCTCCTGTCTGTCGCTGTCAATAATTATGTATTCACTCTCTTCATCACTTGCCCCATCCTTGACCGAATAACTGCCGTCACGCGCATAAACAGTTTCGTAATCACATTCGAGTGTAACTGTTACCTTTGTTCTGCCGGCTCCCGAAAGGGAAGAAACCATGCCCTCAAGCTTCTTTTCGAGCTGAGAAGTATAATCATATTCACTGAATACAGTGCTTAAGGCTGTAGTATTTTCCTCAATTGACTCGGTTGTATCCGACAGCGAAGATATTACTATCAGTATAATTCCAAATACCGCAAACAAAACAATCAGAGCGGCTTTTTTATCGGTTTTTCCGTTTTTCAAAGCCTGTACCAGACTATTCAGATTCCTTTTCATCATTTATCTCCGTTATTGATATTTCGGGTTCAACAGTAAATTTACTTATTATATAATCTTTAATTATTCCTTTCAGGGTTATATATTCAACGGGTAACAATATTTTAATCCTGTCAATACTTATGTTATTCAACGCATCAATATTAACAACCGTTTGAATTTTATAATTCTCAATGCCGTTCGTATTCAGAAATGCCGCTATTTCCCCTTCAATCTGTGTTTTCAATGAATTTTTTACTTGTTCCTGAACCTCATCGGCAAGTTCGTACGATTCAATATACCCATCAATTCCTGACGTGTATTCCGGAACAGAAAACTCAATACTTTTCAGCGGCAAAACAAAAGCAATAACCGTAAATACCGAAACAACAAATTTTACAGACCGCTGAATTCCTCCCTGCGGCGTCAGCACACCTGTTACTGCACAAACCGCACATACAACTGCAACATATACAGCCCAGTTCTTCAAATATTCCACTTCACGCACTTCCTTTTATCAGATAGATAATGCCGACGGAAAGTAAAAAAACCAGCATTACAAACAGAACCGAAACAGTAAGAAGAACCATTGCGGAAGAAACTGATCTGAAAAGCTGCGATAAGGATTCTTGTGAAAACACATCTCCGACAGCAGCGAGAAAATTAAGCGAAAATATCCAGAGAATACATTCAACCAAAACCGGCAGATTTATTACTGCTACAGCTGCAACAGAAAAGGCACCAACTGTATTTTTAACGAGGTTGAGTGAACCGACTATTGACAAATACGCATCGCTTACGGCACCGCCTACTATCGGAATCATATTTCCGATCAGAAATCTGATTCCCCTGATGGCAACATTGTCGGCAGAGGCTGCAAGCATCCCTTTAATTGAGAGCATCGTTACAAAAACAGTAGCCATAAACCCGAACACAAATATTACTGTCTTCTTTATAAAATCAATTATTTTTGTTATATTCACAGCCTTGCACACAGACGAGACAATGCTCAGCGCCAATATTATCTGCACAACCTGTCTGATAAAAGAATCAACAGATTCCGATATAAACTGAGCGCCTGCAAAGCACATCGAATTATATGTAACCGCCAGCATAGGGTTTCCCGATACGGTAATCACTGCAGCAAGAACCGGTATTAATGCAGTAATAAAATTACTGCTGCTGTAAATTGCCGATGCAGCGTTCGTAACGCACTCAGAAAGCGATGTAATAATAAGCAAAGCGGATATGACCAGTGATACAAATTCGAGAATTTCCGCAACACGTGAATCATCCGGAGCAAATTGATTCACCGCTGAAAGCACAAGAATTATTGCAAGCAGCAAGGGCAACGAATCGAATACAGAATGATATTCACCACGTGTAATCTCATAAAACAAATCTGCAATGTTGCGAAAAGAAACATTGAAAACAGAATCAAAATCCGTTTCTTCAATTCCAAGCTTTTCAAGCAGTTCAACATCTTCGCTGTCAAGAGATTGCCACAAATCATTCGCACCGCTCGCCTGAATCTGTTCATCAAAATACTCCGAATCAACAGCACTTACATTAACAGAAAACAAGCTGAAAAAACAAAATAATATTAAACATCTAAAAAACTTAAATTTCATTTTCTTATCAGATCCATTGTCAATTCAAGCAATACTTTAATCATCGGGAAACACATCAGCATTATGCTGATACGGCAGCCTATGTCAACACAAGCCGAAACAGCTTTGTTTCCGAAATCATTGCAGATGTCACAAACGACTTTTCCGCAGACCGCTATAACCACAGCTTTCAAAAGCAAAAGTATATACTCTTTGTTTATTTTTGTGCCCGATGTAAGCTCGTTAATCAAAGAGAGAATTTCTGCTGCCGAATCAGAAAGTAAAAGTACTATCAATAAAATTCCGGACAATTGAATAAGCATTGAAAATTCAGGTCTGTACTGCGAAACAATCAAGGAGCAGAAACTGACCAGAACACCGAGAAATAATACTTTCGTTATCTCCATATCAGAAATCCATTAGTTTTTTCAGATCGGAAATCAGCTCTGTAAGGTACGGCAACAGCATCATAACAATAACCAGCACACCTGCAAGTGTTGTCAGCATGGCATATTCTTCCCTTCCGGATTTTGAGAGAACCTGATGAATAACCGCAACCCCGAGACCGATGGCTGCAATTTTGAAAATAAGTATAATATCCATTTACAGATTCCCCTTTTTATATTACAAAAACCAAGAATATCAGAGCTGCTGCGCAACCTGAAACACGGCAAAGTCTTTTCTGTTCTTTTCGTTTTTCATTTGAAGCCGAAAACAAAATTTCAAACTGTTTAATATAGTAGTTACACAGCTCTTTCTGACCTGCGGAATCCGTTTTTCCCAGTTTATTTCCGAAGCTTTTCAACAGCTCATTTATTTTAGGCGAAAAAAGCAACTTACCGTTGTTCATGTCAATGCTTTCCGACCACACTTTTTCAAAGCCTTGCGATATATCGGCATCTGCTGTAAAATTCAGAAATGTCAGCATTTTATATTCATTGCTTGATGCCGCCTTTTGCATTATCTTTTTTATCGGTTCATCAGAATACTCTATCAGCGACGATATATACCTGACCAGACTTATGCATTCGTTAAGAACACGGCACCTTTTTTCCACGATATCGCTCATATAAAATCCGCAAAAAACAGCTGAAGCAGCTAACAAAAATCCTCCTGCCAATCTCATAAGCCAAGCTCATCTGCCGATAAAACGGCGCTTATTTGTGACGGATTTTTTCTGTCTGACAGCAAAACAATATTTTTAAAAGCTCCGGTATTCAGCAGCTTTTTAATCTGAGGTCTGCGCAAAAGCTCATTTTTTTGCGATGCATGTACGCTCAGAAAAAAATTAACTCCCGTATTCAGTCCCTCTTCAATCGCTGCCGCTTCATCTACATTTCCGATTTCATCAATAATAATATTTTCAGGTGCCATTGTCCTTACAGCTTGCAGAATGGATTCTTTTTTCGGATATCCCGTAAGCACGTCGCTGCTTATTCCGATATCATTGCCGGGCAACCCGTTAGAGCATGCGGCAATCTCTTCTCTTTCATCTATAATTACAGTTTTCTGGAATCCTCCTTCTTCTCCCGCAATCAGTCTGGCAAGATCCCTCAGCACTGTTGTTTTGCCGCTTGAAGGCGGTCCGGCAATAATAAGGCTTTTCATTCCGTTCAGCTTGATCCGATTAAACAAAGAATCGGCACAACCTATAAATTCCCTTGATATCCTGATATTTATTGAGGATATATCACGTATGCTGCTTACACCCTTTTCATCACAAACCGCAGTACCTGCAATACCGGCTCTGTGACCGCCGCTGAGTGTCACATAGCCTTTACGGATACTGTTCTGATAAGTATGTACCGAATAACTGCAAACACAATGAAAACATTCCTCAATATCATTTATCGTCACAGTATATACCGAAGAATCAGGGATAAAACTGATACGTGAATTCTCACACACAAACACATCGCCGTACAATCCGCTAACCATGAGCGGTCTGCCGCTTCTTAACCGTATTTCGCTTGACTGCGACCTGATATCGTGCGGCAACGACAGAAGAACAGACCTGATTTTCTGTCCCGTATATGATGCTGCGCTGTCAAATCTTTCAACACTATTGATTTTAGCCGTTTTAAACACTCCTTTGCTCTTTTGTCTTATATTTATGCTATCTTGTCCCGGATTATGAATAAGTGCGTTTTTTTGTACAATTATAAATATTAATTGATACCTGCAAAGGTGTTGAAAAAAAACAACAGATATGATAATATATATTAAATTTATATAAGGAGTGTTTTCGGGAAGTGAAAAAGAACAAGCTTGTTCAGGCTGCCTCGCGCAATAAATATTCTTTACTTGCTTTCGGCGCCTCAGCGTTTGTAATGGTTATTGTATATTACTGTTTTAATGTAATACCTTTTGGTGATTACACAGTGCTCAGAATGGACCTTTATCATCAATACGGTCCGCTCTTTTCAGAATTTTATGACAGAGTTATGCAAGGCAAAAGTCTTGTTTACTCATGGACTTCCGGTCTGGGCTCAAATTTCCTGGGTAATTTCAGCAATTATCTGGCAAGTCCGACATCACTGTTCGTTTTACTGTTGGGTCATAAGAATATGCCTGAAGCTATTTCGCTAATGGTATTATTCAAGGCCGCATTCGCAAGTGCATTTTTCTCCTACTATTTAAGAAAATCAACCGGTAAAAACGATTTTTCAATATCAGCATTCGGTGTATTATATTCATTTTGCGGTTTCTTTATAGCATATTACTGGAACGTAATGTGGATTGATGCAATGGCAATTTTCCCGCTTGTAATGTACGGAATTGAGCATATAATCAAAAACGGTAAATTCAGAACCTATATGTTCTCTCTTGCTGCCGTCATGATAAGCAACTACTACATGGCTTATATAATCTGTATTTTCTCTGTTATTTACTTTTTGATATATTATTTCAGCCAGTACAATTTTTCCGAAAAGTTTACTGTTAAACAGTATTTTGATGCAGAAGGACAAAGAATCAAGCCACCTAAAACTTCCGCTATCTACAATCTCCGAAACTCGAGGTTTATAAATTCCGGTTTCCGTTTTGCAGGCGCATCAATCGGTGCTGCAGGCATAGCTGCCTTCCTTCTTTTACCGACCGTATATATACTTCAGAGTTCATCCGCTACTTCCGGTACATTCCCTGAAGAAGCAAATTTATATTTCAATATTTTTGATTTCATAGCAAATCACCTTGTTTCGCTTGAGCCTACAATCCGCAGCAGCGGTGATGATGTGTTACCAAACATCTACTGCGGCGTAATCAGCGCAATGCTTGCTCCTCTTTTCCTGTACTCCAAAAAGCATACAAAGCGTGAAAAAGTCTGCTATGTTGTACTTTTAGGTTTACTGTTTGTAAGCTTCAACATCAATATGCTCAACTACATCTGGCACGGTTTCCACTTCCCCAATGACCTGCCGTACAGACTGTCCTATGTTTACTCGTTTGTTTTGCTTACCATGGCATACAAAGTGCTCATAAACATCAGGGATTATTCACAGAAAATGCTGATAACAGTTGGCATTGCCGCAATGTCTTTTGTTGTAATTGCAGAAAAAGTAGGCTCTAAAAACGTAACTGAAGACACGGTTATTATTGCAGTTATTTTCATTGCATTCTACACACTTGTCCTGCTGATGATGCAAAGCGGAAAATATCAGCACAGCGCAATAGCACTGTTGCTTTTCTGCTGTGTTGTTTCAGAAGCGGCTATCGGCAACACATCACACTACGTGATGCAGCAGCAAAAACAGTACTATGTTTCTGACTACGATGATTTCCAGAGCATTAAAGAGAAGCTTGATAAACGTGAGGGCAACAACTTTTACCGCATGGAATTGACTGACCTTCGCACCCGCATGGATCCGAGCTGGTACGGCTACAACGGCGTATCAATTTTCTCCTCCATGGCATATGAATCAACATCAAACCTCGTGCACTATCTCGGCATGGACGGCAATTTCATAAACAGCTACACCTACAACGGTTACCAGACACCTGTTTTCAATATGATGACCTCACTCAAATACATTGTTAACAACACCACAGTAACACCAAAGCAGAGTGATGAAATCTATACAAAAGTTTTCACTAAGGATAAATTTGCGGCATACGAAAACAATTTCCATCTGAACATCGGCTACTGTGTTGGCAAAGAAATACTCGGTTGGGATTATGCAAACGACAATCCGTTCAACGTACAGAATGATTACTTTGAACGTGCAACAGGTATTCCCGAAGTATTTTCGCTGCTTCCCGTTACAGAAGTTGATTATGACAATATCAACGAATTCAGTTCGGGACTTGATACCGGCGAGCTTGTATTCTTCCGTTCAACCAATGATGTCAGCGCTAACTTTACAAATTACTATGAGCTTCCCGAAACCAAAAACTATTTTATTTATATCAAGTCTTCCAATATTGAAGATGTAACTATCAGCTTTGGCGAAGAAAACATCACAAAGAATTTCAGTTCCGAACACATTTTCGGTCTCGGAGAAATTGAAGCCGGCACATTGCTCAGCGTAAATGTACCGATTGACAACGGCAACTCCGGCTATATCGACGTTTTCGTATGCAGTATGGATATGGAAAAATTCCAGAAAGGCTACGACATACTCAAAGCTCAGCAGCTTAATATCAAAACATTTGACGAAACACTGATTGAGGGAAGCGTAACAGCTCCTGAGGACTGCGTATTCTACACCTCTATACCCTATGATGAAAGCTGGCAGATTTACGTTGACGGCACACGAGTCGGTAAAGATGAAATGCAGGAATGCAAAATCGGTAACGGTTTCATCGGCTTTTATCTCACCGAAGGCGAACATGACATTCAGCTGAAATATGAGGCACGAGGCCTTAAAATCGGCATATGCATTTCCGCTGTAACAATTCTTGCGCTGATACTTTTATTCGCTGTATTCCGTAAGAAAAAGTTTGTAACCAAAGCACTTGCAGGCTACAACAGTGAAACCGAAATAATTGAAGTTACCGTTGTTGACAGCAGCGATACGCCAATTCAGGAAACTGACAGTGCTCAGACAACCGCCAACGAACAGCAAAACGACAGCAATAATCAAGAATAAACGATAACATTAAAAGGCACAGTAACCGCAAAGATTACTGTGCCTTTAATTTTACAGACATAAAAACACCGCTGCGATTTCAACGCAGCGGTGTTGCTTTTAAAAGATTAAAGGAACAAGCCGATAAATGAAGCAAGCAGATTTACAGGAAGAATAGCAACAAGAAGCTTTACGGGAATATCACAAATTGCAGTTGCGATAGGACCAAGGTCAACAAAGAAGCCCATATCCTCTGCTTCGGGTGCGCCGTCATATTCAAGCGTAAATGCCTGAGTATAGATAACGCCGCCTCTGCCGTAAGCTTCAGCTCTGACGTAGCTGCCGATCTTATCGGCATATTCGTCAAGGTCGATTGTATCACCTACATGGATAACCTTACCGTCAGCAATCCAATGAACTGTAAGTGCGTTTTCTGCTGTAAGAGCGATTGTATCTTCTGTTTCGTCAACAACGATGTTTGTGAAAAGAGGAGAAGCTGCATCTGCAGGAGCTCTGTACTTCTGACCTTCCTCGCCGTTCTCGTGGTCGATTGCACTCTGGTCGATTATGGGCTTAATTTCGCTTGCAAAAGCAACTGCATCAGCATCGCCCTTAACGAGTTCATCATGAAGAGTAACAAGTTCGTTATAGTTACCTACATGCTTGCTGGCTGCAAAAAATGCGCCGCTTGCCATATTAGCCTTAAGGTTTTCGGAAGTGTTTGATTCAAGGTAGTGCATTGTGTAGCCTGAATCAACAATATCAAGGTTGTGAGCATCGGATGTAGCAATTGCATAAACGTTTCTGCCGTGAGGAACAAGGTCCTGAAGCATGATATCCCAGAGCTTTCTGTCGTGACGGGTTCTGCCGTCGCCCTTGCTGTTGATATCAATACCGAGGCAGGAATCATACTTGAGAAGAATGTTTTCAAACTTCTTTATTTTATAATTGTAACTGATGTTGTCCTTGTTATAAGCATCTTCGGTATAAATCTCATCACGGGCGTTTGTGTATTCACCGGGATGATTGATAACCGAAAGACCGCCTCGCTCATCAATAGCCTTGATAATTGACTCGTAATCACTTGTGCCGCCGAGTCTGCCGTTACCGTAGTCAGCAAACCAGGTGTTTACGTGAGCGTTGTTGAAGGATGTACCGTTCTGCTCGTTGCCGAAGGGTACGGAAAGCATTTCCTGTCCGTCGGCCTGTGCATAAAACTCATCGCCTTTTATAGAAGTTGTTACGGTATATTCCTTACCGTTGGCAGCTTTGCCGCTTGCGCTTAAAACTTCACCGCCTAATTTACTGTTCTTAACAATACCGAACAGCTTCATAGCAGGAACATAATCGTGCTTCATATAGCCGTAAGAGATTGTGCTGTGGTCAGTTCTTGCATAAATATCAAAACCGAGTTCATAGTGTCTTTCAACCATTTCGGGGAGTGAATCGTTGCCATCGCTGAAAGTTGTGTGGCTGTGAAGATCAGCTTTATATGCCTCATATGTTGCAAAATCAATGCTTGCATAGGGGTTATTGATTTTGTAATCAACCTCTGCAGCTGCAAAAGCCATCGGAGCCATTGTCAAAAGCATTGCACCGCTCATGGCAGCGGCAACAGCTTTTTTGCCTAAATTTTTAATTTTCATTAAAATTGCCTCCTGTTTTTGTTAATATTTACTATAAAATTGATTTTAGCACAAAAGAAACTAACAGTCAATAAAAGATTGTTTATTTTACCGTTTCAGCCGAATACTTAAATGCTACATCAAGCAAAAACTGATAAAACGGTTTGAAAGATTTATAAATCGGTCTGATTTTTTCGATAAATGCGCTGTCTGACAGCTCATTGAGATTCGGGAAATAAAACATAAAAGCGAGACTTTTGCTGTTATAATACGGTTCAAGCACAGCCATGGGACAGCCGGGCTTAGCCTTTTTGTAAAGGTCGGCGTGCAGCTGTGCGCCGCTGCGCTCAGCTAAAATAACCGCATCGTAAAAATCGTCCGGTCTTGCGATTATTTCTTCACGGAAAAGTTCCATCATACGCGGAGGAGCATAATAAGTGCCTACACCGCCGGAATATCCGTTCTGTGCTACCTCAAACCACATACACGGAAAATGCGGCAAAGCATGCTTATCACGGGTAAACATGGTCCAGAGATTTTCTCTGTACATGTTTTTATCTTTGGTAAAGCGTGTATCGCGCCTTACACGGGACACCATTTTCTGTGGAACAATGGGTATATCTTCATCAATCTCAATAATTGTATCAGCCAGTGCGCAAATCACCTGCTGCAAAGGAACGGTTATACCCTCTTTGATTTTTTGTTTATTTTCTTCATAAAACTCCCTGCTGTTGCGAAAACGGTTTTCGCTGAGCAGCATTAAGGTTTCGGGAGTAATTCCGTCGTATCTGTATTCACTCATTTAAGTAAACCTCGTTTATAAATCTCCTGTGCAGCAAGCATGATACCTATTTTACCGCTGTCAAAATTGAGCGAGCCCTGCATCCACACAGCATAGGGTTCACGCAGCGGGGCATCGGACGAAAGCTCAATTGAGGAACCGCCCGTAAATGCACCGGCAGACATGATAACCTGACTGTCATAGCCCGGCATATCCCACGGTTCGGGGCAGACGTTTGAATCAATCGGTGCACCCTTTTGCATACCCTGACAAAAAGCAATAAGAGTTTCGCTGTTGCAAAGCCTGAGTGCCTGAATAATATCGACACGCTTTTCGTTGCTTGAAGGTGTTGTTTCATAACCCAGCTGTTCAAACAGGCTTGCTGCAAAAACGGCTGTTTTAAGCGCTTCACCGACTATATGCGGAGCATTGAACAGTCCCATAAACAGTCCCCTTGTCTGACCCAAAGACGGACCGACTTCACGTCCCAGTCCGGGAGTAGTCATACGGTAGGAGCATTTTTCAACAAGGTCTGCCCTGCCGGCAATGTAACCGCCGCATTTGGCAATACCGCCACCGGGATTTTTGATAAGTGAGCCTGCAATAATATCAGCGCCGTGAGATACAGGCTCAGTTGTTTCAACAAATTCACCGTAGCAGTTATCAACCATAATGATTGCATCGCTTTTTGCTTTGACGGTTTTTGCAATTTTCTCTATTTCTGCAACGCCCAAGCTCGGTCTGAGCGAATATCCCCTTGAACGCTGGATATAAACCATTGCAACCTTTTCCTGCAGGGCTTTTTCGATACCTTCATAATCAACAGTACCGTCCGGCAGCAAATCGACCTGCTTATAGGTTACACCGAAATCCTTGAGCGAGCCCATACCGCTGCCTTTAAGACCGATAACGGAATGGATTGTATCATACGGTGTACCTGTAACGCAGAGCATTGTATCACCGGGACGGAGCATACCGAAAAGCGCAACGGCAAGAGTATGCGTACCGCAGGTTAAACTGTGGCGGATTAACGAATCTTCTGCACCGACACAGTCGGCAAGCACCCGGTCAAGCACATCTCTGCCTCTGTCACCGTAGCCGTAGCCCGTGGATTCAGTAAAATGACTTTCGTTTACGCTGTTTTTAACAAAGGCTGCAAGCACTTTTTCCTGGTTATATGCACGTATCGCATCAATCTGAGCAAAGGAAGCGGCAGCATTCTGCATTGCCTTTTCACTTGCCTTTGCAATAACATCATCTACTTTAAAAAAACTGTTCATTTTTCTTTACTTTCCTTGTTTGATTTCTGCCCACACATCTACACTTTTAAAGCCGAGATTCTGATAAAACGGATTTAAAAACGGCAGGCAGCGAAGATATACTGTTTTATCACCGAATGAATTGATGAGCGAAGAAGCCAATCCCTGTTTTCTGTATTCTTTATCTGTTGCAACTGCGCCGAGAATCGCTCTGTCGCCGCCTATATGCACAAGCGAGGCTGTAGCAACGATTTTGCCATCCTTTTCAATGTATCGCATATCAGCTGTACCGACATTGATTCTGCGGCTGATATCGGCAAACCAAGGTTCAAATTCGCCCTTAATTTCAAGCAGCTCAAAAATCTTTCTGAATTCATCGGCTGTGCCGGGAATATAATAATTAACTTTCTGTGCAGGCCGAGCTTCTCTGCGCCAGACCTGACCGCAGCCGCATGCAAACATATTAAGGCTTACAACATCCATTGCACGGCAAAGGATATTGGTATAGCCTATTGTTTTAATAAACTCGGCAAGTTCTTCATAATCCGATCTGAGGTTTGAAGAAAGAACAATATCACCGTTCATGCTGCAAAGTGCGGCGGTTATTTCATCACCGGTAATCTGCATCCAGAATCTGCAGATATCTGTTCCGGACGGATAAGAATCAAGAAGAGATGCTATTGTCAAGCCAAAGCTGTCCGTACAGAATTCTTTCAGAATATCTGCTTCTTCCTGAGTTTCAATAAATTTAAGCATTTGCAAACTCCTTCGCTATACATTTGACTGCATCAGACATTTCAGCAATATCACTTTTATTAATTACACATGACGGAGAATGAAGGTAGCGTGTAGCAAAGGATACGGTAATTGTTTTCACACCGTTTCCGCTTGTATTAATTGCTCTTGCATCATTGCCACCCGCAACCATTGATTTAGTCTGTATTTTAAATCCGTTTTCATTTGCAAGCCTGTTTGCAAGAGCATACAGCTCAGGCGAATAAACCGTGCCGCCGTCCATAAACGGTACAACTGCTCCGTCACCCGCTTTACAAACCTGTTTTTCACCGCTTACCCCGGAAATATCGGCAGCTGTGGTAGTTTCAACAACTACAGCATAGTCGGGATTAACCGCAAAAGCAGCACAACCTGCACCCCTGCAACCGACTTCCTCCTGCACAGTAAAAGCAAACCACGTATCGTATTCAACGCCGTTTATAATCATATCAAGCAGTATTGCGCAGCCTGCTCTGTCATCAATAGCCTTTGCCTTGAGCATTGAGCCAAATTCCACACAAGCACTGTCAAATGTAATCATATCGCCCGGAGCAACAAGTCCGTCGAGCTCGTCCTTGGTTGATGCACCGACATCAATATAAAGCTCGTCCGCCTTGGGCATTTTAAGCTCATCATCACCTCTGCGAAGATGAATGGGAGTAACACCGATTACACCGGTAAGCTCTTTTTCGCCTACCTTAACACGTCTGCCAAGCTGTACAGCGCTGTCAATGCCGCCGACATTGGCAAACTTAATCAGACCGTCATCGGTTATATAGGTAACTATCATGCCGACTTCGTCCATATGCGCAGCAAGCATGACTTTATTTTTTGCAATTTTTTTGCCCTTGACAAAGACTATAAGATTGCCCATAGCATCAACTGAATATTCGGTATTCTGAGGAAGATGAGCAATGATAAATTCACGCACTGCGTTTTCTCTGCCGGAAATACCGTCCAGAGAACAAAGCTCTTTAATCATATCAAGCATTTGCCTTGTCCTCCCTGCAAAGAATATATTCTGCCATAAGCTGAGCAGTAGCTTCAATATCGTTCATATCAACAACCTCTGCAGCCGTGTGCATATTACGCTGCGGAATCGAAAGCAGAGCCATTCTCGTACCCTTGCCGGAAACGCAGATTTCATCGGCATTTGTACCTGTAGATGAGCCCATAACTTCAGTTTGATATTTTATGCCTTTTTCTTTTGCAATACTTTCAAGTTTTCTTGAAATATCAAAATCAAGCGACGGCGAATAACCAATCATTGTGCCTTCACCGAGCTTTGCGTAAACCGTGTCCTTAACACCGGGAGCTTTCGCAAAGCTGACATCAACCGCTATTGATTCATCAGCCTGCACGGTAAAGCTGCCCACCTGTGCGCCGCTGCCGCCTGTTTCTTCACAGGCAGAAAACATAACACATACCGGCATGGTTTTAACTTTATCACCGAGTATTTCAAGGCAACGCAGAATTGATGCTACACCGCATCTGTCATCAAGTGCCGCACCGCAGACACGGCTGCCGAGCAGCGGCTTAATATCACCGTTCATGGTAATTCTGTCACCAAGAGAAACTGTTTTTTCTGCCTCTTCCTTTGACATGCCTATATCAATTGCAATATCCGAAATCTCCTGAGCTTTTTTATCCGCACCCTTTGAAAGATGAGGAGGTGTCGAGGTAATTACGCCGAAAATATCCTCTTTGCCGTGTACGGTAACTTCAGCCGCAGCAAGAACAATCGGGTCAATACCGCCGACTCTTGCAACCTTTAAAAAGCCCTTTTCATCAATTGCAGTAACTGTAAAGCCGATTCGGTCAAGATGTGCGTCAAGCAGGATTCTGCTGCCCGAAACGCCTGTATCACCCATAACGTTTCCTCTCACATCAACCGTTACGGGCATATATTTACCTAAAAGCTCACTTGCAACCTTTGCAGCGACACTTTCATCACCGGAAGTGCCGTTTGCTTCACACAGCAATTTGAGCAATTCAAACATTTCCATGTTCATTTCTCCTTGCAGATTAAAAGGGCGGAAAACTCCGCCCGAAAATTTTTATATTACGTTTGTACCGCCGACTGCTCTGATTGAAAGCACGTAGCAATTGCCTTTACCGAAAACAAGCTCCATTCTGCGCTTGAAATCAGCAAGCATATCAATGGGGACAAATGCCTGAATTGTACCTGCAAAGCCGCCGCCGTGGACACGCCATGCGCCTTTACCTTCAAGCAGCTCTTCACAAAGGCAGAGGCCGAGTGAAACGGGCTGAGAAATGGGGTCCTTTACAGAATATACATTCTGGTTATACATATATGAGGACTGACCGCTCTTGACAACAAGCTTTTTGAATTCACCGAATTCTTTGGCTTCAAGTGCTTTTACCTGAGCGTCAACCCTTCTGTTTTCGCTGAAGAAGTGCTTTGCACGAAGAATAGCTCTATCACCTACTGCACCGCGCATAAGATCGATTGAGTTGAAGAACTGCGCCTCATCAACCTCACGAAGACAGCTGTGACCAAGACGCTGTGCTACGGCAATCATTTCATTTTTGACGGCTGCGTATTCATCAGTCAGATTTGAGTGGCTGCCACCGGTATTTACAATACAGAGAGCATGACCGCAGGATTCAAAATCGAACTTAACCGGTTTGATAACGGGCTTTGACGGATCATTGAAATCCATAAATACAAAACCGCCGACAGAGCAGGTCATCTGATCAAGCAGACCGCAGGGCTTGCCGAAGAACTCGTTTTCGGCATACTGAGCAATCTGCGCAATTTCAACGGGAGTAACCTTACCGTCGTTATAAAGGTAGTTGAGAACAGTACCGACAAGCACCTCAAATGCTGCAGATGAAGAAAGACCTGAGCCTGAAAGAACATCATTAGCCGTTGCTGCATCAAAACCGCCTATTTCATAGCCTCTTGCAACAAAACCTGCGCATACACCACGGATCAGACCCTTGGATTTGGAATACTCTGCCTTCTTGGGTTCAAGGTCGGTAATATCGACCATATCCATATCATAGCCTTCGGACTTAAGGCGGATAACGTCTTTATTATTCTTTGATGCAACAGCTATAGCATCAAGATTAATTGCAGCAGCAAGTACCTTACCGTGATTATGGTCAGTATGGTTGCCGCAAACCTCACTGCGACCCGGCGCAGAGAAAATGCCGACTTCACAGTCAGTGCCGTAAAGCTCACCGAAACTATCAAGGACACGCATATAGCGTTCCTTCTGAGAAGCAGCATTTGTGCCGTAAAGTGAAGTAAGAGCAGAATCAAAATCTACTCCCGCAAGACCATTTTTAACGACATCGTAATTGAACATAAAATATACAACCTTTCCGGAATTATATTTGATTTATATTTTTTCCATGTAATTTAACAAAGCATTAAGCCCAAGCACCGAAACACCCGAAACCGCAAACAGCAAAATAACAGGCAGGAAGAATCGGAATGACAAGGGATCAAAAATTGAACTGCCGATAAAAGTATAAGACAACAGCTTAGGCATAAAAGAAACCATGGATATACTGATATACTTTTTGAAGTTGAAATTCAATGAACCATACAGCTGACTTACGGCATTAATCGGAAAGCTCGGAATAAACCTGAAAACAAAGAGCAGCCATGGATTACCGTTACCGTTATTTTCAACAAGTATTCTGGAAACCTGATTTCTGTAAAGCACACGTTGAGCATTGCCTCCACCGTGACTGACACCGAATTTATATTTTACGGTAAACATTATCAGAAGTCCTGTTGCATTGACAAGCAACGCCGTCATAGTCGGAAAAACCATACCGGTAAGAATACACACGGCGGGCATACTCAGAATCGGAAAAAAACATTTGATAAAAAAGATAAGGAAAATGACAAGAGCAATAATGTGAGTGTAACCTATTGAAACAATTGCCATATCAACCCTGTAGAGCATTTCCTCATACTTTGTATACCACTGCTGAATTTCATTACTCGTGGAAACGAAATAAAGAATGATGAAAACCGCAGCAAACAGCAACATGACTACACCGGCAAGATTCATTGCGGACTTGCGTTTTGCAGTTTTGTCCAAACGGATTTTCACCAACCTTTCAAATAAGCATTGCAAAATATAAAAACACACGGTATAATTATATATAATTTTTATCAATAGGTCAACCGATTAGGAGTGTTTTTTTAAATGAAAGCTGTTATTTTAGATGGATACACCACAAACCCCGGTGATTTAAGTTGGGACTGGCTTGAAAAAGCATGCGACCTGACCGTTTACGACAGAACAGCAGATAATGAAATACTTGAACGCTGCAAAGGCTGCGACATTATAATCACAAACAAAACTCCGCTTACAAAGCAAACACTTGAGCAGCTGCCGGAGTGCAGGTTCATCGCTCTGCTCAGTACAGGATATAATATTGTTGACTGCGAATATGCTGCTTCACGGAATATTCCGGTTTCAAATATCCCCTCCTACAGCACGGCATCTGTAGCGCAGCTTACATTTGCGTTTGTGCTTGAGCTTTGCAACAAGGTCGCCATACACAATGCAGAAGTAAAACAAGGCAGATGGAGCGAGTGCAAAGATTTCTGCTTCTGGAAAACTCCCTTACAAGAGCTTTACGGAAAAACCTTCGGTATTTTCGGCTTTGGCAGCATAGGCAGAACCGTTGCAAGAATTGCAGCCGCCTTCGGAATGAGCGTAATTGCGCACACAGCTAATCCCGGCAAATACAAGGATGAAAAAGATGTTCGTTTTGTTTCGCTTGATGAACTGCTTGAAAAATCCGACGTTGTCAGTATGCATTGCCCGTTAACTCCGCAGACTCAAGGTATAGTCAACGAAGAATTTCTGAGCAAAATGAAGAATACTGCTTACCTTATCAACACTTCACGCGGTCCGGTGCTCGACGAAAATGCTGTAGCTGAAGCACTTAATTCCGGCAGAATAGCAGGTGCAGGCGTTGACGTGCTTTCAACAGAGCCTCCCAAAGAGGATAATCCTTTACTCAGTTGCGAAAACTGCCTGATAACCCCTCACATTGCGTGGGCTGCATTTGAAACAAGAGAAAGACTTATCAGCATACTCAAACAGAATATATCCGCTTTTCTTGACGGAAAACCCATCAATACAGTAAATATGTAATCTGTAAGAGGATTTATGTATGATATTCAAAGAAGTTAAATATATCAACAAGGATTATCTGTATACAGCCAAGCTTGACAACGGTGTTACTGTCCAGGCTTTTGCAGACGGAACCGGCGACGGCTCTGACGGCAGACGCTACCGCCTTGTAAGCCACATTGACCCATGCGAATTCTACGACGTGTATGACGAGATTGTTGTAGACGGTTGGGAATTGATAGAAGAATAAAAGGCAAGCGCTTCTCGCACATGAGAAGCGCTTGTTTTAATATTATTTCATTTCGCAGTTCCGGCAGTCTGCCGGGGGTGGATCATTGGTTATGTCAAACATAGCCAGACGCAAATCTTTGATTTCGAGCTTACGTGCGACTATATCAACATAGCATTTATCTTCCGTTTCTTTGCCGTCGGCATAATTCTCAGCCGAAAGCGGACAACGGAAAATTTTACCCTCTACAAAAACTGTATGCGTGTTCTTGCAGTATTTGCAACATGTTTCAGGTTCACGTATTTCGTAGTTGACCTCATTTTCTTCAAAAAACGCCTCAATTTCGCTGACTTTGCTGCCTGTTGATTCAACAACAGCAGTCATACCGGGGTTACGCAAAACTTCGCATTGCTCATCCGTCGGCAAAACATTTCCTGAACATATAACCTCAATATACTTGATTTTAGGTAAACGGAGCATGAGCTTTATTATTTTCACAAATTCAGGATAGTTGAACACTTCATCACCGATAAAGCGCATCTTATGCATAAAATAATTTAGCTCATAAAAAACCTGAAGCGTATACTCGAGGTTTTCGTAGTTTGCCGAGTAACCGTCTTTGGTGTTCAGTAAAACATCGGTACAGTCCGGTGTAAGGTTCTGAATATTAAAAAGCTCACTGTTAGCTAAAATACTTATCCAAAGCCCGGGATAACGCAAAGCATTTACCTCTTTAAATACATCGGGAAGCTTTGCATACTGAGCTGAATAACAGCGGTTCACAAGATATTTTCTTCTTTCTTTGGGTGTCATTGTATTTTCCTCTTTATGTAAATGATTTGTAAAGCTCCAGGGATTTGTATCTGCGCTGTGTTGTGGCAAGCAGATACCTTTCTGCTATATCGGAAAGCTCTTTTAAGCCTGCATTCGAAAGCTTAAAAGAAAAAATCTTCTGAGGATCCGAAAGGCATACATGCCGCATTGCCGTAACTGTACCGATACTCAGCATATAGCAATGCTGAGGTCTGCTGCACGATGAACAGAAAAGCTGCGAAGCCTCAATATCAAAAAACATGGTATCGTCAGCGTATTTATTACACTCACAGCACCCCAACAGATTGGGCATATATCCCGTAAGGCTTAATATACGCAACTCAAATACAGCCTTTAACTGATGTACGGGAATTTTATTGTTAGCCAACATATAAAGTGTATTGAGTGCCAAAGACAAAAGCTCAGGCGAATCCGTACCCTCCGGCGACAGCTCACAGATTAGCTCACAAAAATACATAGCAAGCGAAGTTCTTGCAAAATCGCTGCGAATACCAAAGAAAACCTCAATCGGCTCTGCTTCATCTATGGTGTATGTATCACGGTTCATGAAAACAGAAAAACGGGAGTACCCCAGAAGCTGAGTTGCGGAAAGCGATCGGCTTTTAATGCTTCTCGCTCCCCTGACAAATGCCCTGATAACGCCCATATCACGTGTCAGAACAGTGACGAGGCGGTCAGCCTCGCCCGTCTGCTGTTCCTTTATTATCAGTCCGTCCGTGTTCAGCCTCATTGGCTATCTCCCTGTATTTCAAATAGTCTTCAACCTTGCCGCTTTGGGCAAAAATCTTCCACGCATCGTTTTTATCCACCTTGAAAACTCCCTTCTGATTTTATTCTGTGGGGAGTTTTCCGCATTATTAGTGGAAAAAATTAAATCTTAATCCAAACCGAAATTATGAATAAGACCTTCTCTGTTACGCCAATCCTCTTTTACTTTAACCCAGCATTTGAGGTTTACCTTACAATCGAAAAAGCGCTCCATATCTTCTCTTGCTCTTGTTGAAACACGCTTGAGCATTGCACCGCCTTTTCCGATGATTATACCCTTGTGACTTTCCTTTTCGCAGTAGATAATTGCATCTATATCAATAATTTCAGCGTCTTCTCGTTCACGCATTTTTTCAATGCTGACAGCTGTACCGTGCGGAATTTCTTTATCAAGGTTGCGAAGCAGCTTTTCACGAATCATTTCCGCAGCAAGTACTCTTTCGGGCTGGTCAGTAAGTGTATCTTCCGGGAAGAAGTGATAGCCCGGTTCGGCAAGCTTTTTAAGCTCATCAAGCAGCGGCAGCATATTATCGCCCTTAACAGCAGAAACCGGAACTATAGCCTCAAAATTATATAAATTTGAGAACATGAGAATTCTCTGCATGAGCTGCTCTTTTTCGGGAATGGTGTCAACTTTATTTATCGCAAGCACAACACGCATTTTTTGCTGTTTGAACTTATTGATAAGCTCTTCTTCTGTTGCACGAAGCTCGCCCTGCGGCTCAACAACAAACAAGCATGCATCAACGCCGGATATACTTTCGTCAACTGCTTTTATCATCTTTTCGCCGAGCTTTGTTTTAGGTCGGTGAAAACCGGGCGTATCGGTAAAGACAAGCTGAGTTTCATCCTCCGTCAGCACGCCCATAATACGTGTGCGTGTGGTTTGCGGTTTATCGGAAACAATGGCAATTTTTTCACCCAGCAAGCGGTTAAGAATTGAGGATTTACCGACATTCGGACAGCCGACTATAGCAATAAAAGCGGTTTTTTCGTTACTCATAAAATCATTTTCTCCTAAGGAATTTCAGATATTTCTCGGGACTTATAAACATAAAACAAACTGCCAGAACAAAACTGACAACAAACAGCACAAAGCTTACGGGATTTGCAGCGTAATACGCAAACATTGCTTTGAACGCTTCAGGCTGAAACAGAATTATAATGCCCACAACAACGGCAAAAATTGCAGCAATCAGCACAGCTGCAGCTGCGGTATCTTTTGCTATACGTGCACTGTCGCTGATTTCGCCTTTAGAAGCGGTATCAACAGCACGCTCAACGGCCGTATTGATATATTCGGCAGCAATTACAAGTGCAGCTGCAAGTGCAAGCACAGCAGCCTCCGTTTTTGAAACAACAAAAAAATCGTACTTCAGCAGGAAAAATGCCATATAGCCCAAACAGCAAAAATGCACTCTCATATTGCGTTCGTTAATCAGCGGATAAACAAGACCTCTGAACGCATAAACAAAACTTTGAAGAAACGCTTTCATCGTTATCAGCCCTCATCGTCCTCGCCGAGATAATAACTGCTTGTCCTATGTAAACCTAGCTTGATAAGCACTTCTTCTTCCTTTTCACGCATTCTGACTCTCTCCAGTCCGCCGTTTACATGGTCGTAACCGAGCAGATGAAGCATTGAGTGAACGGTAAGGAAAGCTACCTCACGCTGTAAGGTATGCTCGTACAGCTCTGCCTGAGCAACAGCGTGCTCCATTGAAATAACTATATCGCCCAACAGCTTTGCGCCGGTTTCGGGATTTACATCATATATACCGTTTTCACCCAGGGGAAATGAAAGCACATCAGTTGATGAATCAACATTGCGGAATTCACGGTTAAGCTCATGAATCCGTTCATCATCGACAAAAGTAACGCTTATTTCTGCCGAACCCTCAAAGCCCTCACTGACAAGTACAGCAGTACAGCTGCGTCTGATAAGCAGGCGTAAACCTGTAGGGATTTTAACTTTTGACTGCTCATCTGTTATTATTACTTTTATTTTATCTTTCATTGGTGCTTACCCCCATTGGTGTTCTTTTTACGTTCCTCGTACTTGGCATATGCTTTAACAATATCCTGTACGAGTCGGTGGCGCACAACGTCCTTATCGTTAAACGCGACCGTTTCAATATCTTCAACATTTTTAAGAATTTTAACAACCTCAACAAGACCTGAACGCTTGCCGTCCGGCAGGTCAATCTGCGTAACGTCGCCCGTGATAACCATTTTTGAATTAAAGCCAAGACGTGTAAGGAACATCTTCATCTGTTCAGGCGTTGTATTCTGCGCTTCGTCAAGTATAACAAAGCTGTCATCAAGTGTTCTGCCGCGCATATAGGCAAGCGGCGCTACCTCAATACTGCCCCGTTCCTGATATTTCTGGAAATTTTCGGCACCGAGCATATCAAAAAGCGCATCATAGAGCGGACGAAGATACGGGTCAACCTTCTGCTGCAAATCGCCGGGCAAAAATCCGAGCTTTTCACCCGCCTCAACAGCAGGTCTGGTTAAAATAATTCGGTTGACTTCTTTTGCACGAAAAGCATTGACCGCCATTGCGACTGCCAGGTAAGTTTTACCGGTACCAGCAGGGCCGATACCGAAAACAATAGTATTATTCTTTATGGATTCGATATAGTTCTTCTGACCGAGTGTTTTGGGCTTAACAGGCTTACCTCGTGAAGTAATACACACGCAGTCGTTACCTATTGATGAAATCTGGCTTTCATTGCCCTCACCTACGAGAGTCATGACATACCGTACATTCTGCTCGGTAAGCGCTTCACCTTTATTTATAAGGGCAAGCAAACCGTTGATGGCACGCACGGCCTTTGAAACACCCTCAGCCTCACCGGTAACCTTAAGGTCTGAACCCCTGGACACTACGGCAACAGAATATTCTTTTTCGATATTTCTGATATTTTCATCAAAGCTGCCGAAAAGGCTTACGGCATGCTCCATTCTGTCAATACTGATTATCTGTTCGTACAATTAAATTTCTCCTAACCGAAATAACAGCAAATTTTATAGAATTATATCATAAAATTTGTTGAATGTCACTAGTTTTTTTACAAAATATTATTATCACAGATTTAGTTTGCGCACTTGACTTTATATTATAAAAAGTGTAAATTTATATGTATAAATATTTTAAGGAGATAAAACCAATGGCTTATTTCAAACCGTTCAAGGCTGTACGCCCCAATAAAGAATACGCTGACAAGGTCGCAGCACTCCCCTACGACGTAATGAACAGCGATGAAGCAAGAGAAATGGTTGCAGGAAATCCGTATTCCTTCCTCCATGTTGATAAGGCTGAAATTGACCTGCCGAAGGACACATACCTTTATGATAAGGTTGTATACGAAAAGGCTGCAGAAAACCTCCGGAAGCTTGTTGACGACGGCATCTGCCTGCGTGAAGAAAAGGACTGCTTTTTTATTTACCGTCAGATTATGAACGGCAGAAGCCAGACCGGTCTTGTCGGCTGCGCTTCAATAGATGACTACATCAACAACATCATCAAAAAGCATGAGCTTACACGTGCTGACAAAGAGCAGGACAGAATCAACCACGTTGATACCTGCAACGCCAACACCGGTCCGATATTCCTCACCTACAAAAACGGAGATACAGTCAAGAAGATTATTGCTGACTGGCAGGCAAGCCACGCACCGGAATACGATTTTGTTTCCGACGGTGTTGCACAGACAGTATGGGTAATTGACGATGCTGCCGTTAATGAAGCAATAGCAAAAGAATTTGACGCAATTGATTATCTTTATATTGCTGACGGTCACCACCGCTGTGCATCCGCAGTCAAGGTCGGCTTAAAGCGCAGAGAAGCTAATCCCGGATACACGGGCGAAGAAGAATTCAACCGTTTCCTTGCGGTTTCGTTCCCGGCAGATGAGCTTGAAATCATGGACTATAACCGTGTTATCCGTGATCTCAAGGGCATGAGCCGTGACCAGTTCCTGACCGAAATCAGCCGATACTTCACATTTGAAACAGCAAAAACATCACCCTATAAGCCCGAAGAAAAGCATACATTCGGTCTTTATCTTGACGGCAGATGGTATAAGCTGACAGCTAAGGAAGGTACATTCGACCCGAATGACCCGGTTTCACAGCTTGATGTTTCAATACTTCAGAACAATCTCATCTCTCCCATACTCGGTATTGACGACCCGAGAACAGACAAGAGAATCGATTTTGTCGGCGGCATCAGAGGTCTTGAGGAGCTTGAAAGAAGAGCTGAAACCGATATGGTTACAGCAATTTCAATGTACCCCACAACTCTCGATGACCTTATGGCCATTGCCGATGCAGATCTCATCATGCCCCCGAAGTCAACATGGTTTGAGCCCAAACTCCTCAGCGGTCTGTTCATTCACGAGCTTTCATAAGAAAGGTAAACAAAATGGTATTTGTAGATATAGCGAAAATCACAATAAAGGCCGGTAAAGGCGGCGACGGCTGTGTTGCCTTCCACCGCGAAAAGTACGTTGCCTCAGGCGGTCCTGACGGCGGCGACGGCGGCAAGGGCGGTGACATAGTTTTTCAGGTTGACACCAACCTTTCAACCCTTGCAGACTTCCGTTACAAGCGTAAATACACCGCACAGAGCGGCGGCAACGGACAGTCCGGCAGAAAAAACGGCAAAAAGGGTGAAGACCTTATTATAAAAGTGCCTATGGGTACAGTTATACGTGAAGTCAAAACAGGCAAAATCATGGCAGACCTTTCCGATAGCAAACCTTTTATTGCTGCAAAGGGCGGCAGAGGCGGCTGGGGCAACCCCCACTTTGCAACACCCACAAGACAGGCACCCCGTTTTGCCAAGCCCGGCACACCCGGCGAAGAATGGGAAGTATCGCTTGAGCTTAAACTGATTGCAGATGTTGGCTTGCTCGGTTTCCCGAATGTCGGCAAATCAAGCTTCATTTCCGTTGTTAGTGAGGCTAAGCCGATTATTGCTGACTATCACTTCACTACTCTTACTCCCGTGCTCGGCGTTGTTCGCATGGGTGAAGGAAACTCCTTTGTTATTGCTGATATCCCGGGACTTATTGAGGGTGCAAGCGAAGGCATAGGCTTGGGACACGAGTTTTTACGTCATGTCGAGCGCTGCCGCATGCTTGTGCATATACTTGATGCCGCAGGCAGTGAGGGCAGAGATCCTATCGAAGATTTTGAAAAAATCAATCTTGAGCTTGAAAAATTCAACAGTGAGCTTTCAACACGTGAACAGATAGTTGTTGCAAACAAAATAGACCTTGCAACTGACGAACAGCTTGAAAGACTTGAAAAGTATATGGCTGAACACGGATATCCGTTTTACAAAATGTGCGCACCGATAACAGAAGGCACTCAGGAAGTAATAAACGCTGTTGCAGCCAAGCTTTCAACGCTTCCCCCTGTTGTACGATTTGAAAGCGAAGAAATCAAGACAATTGACTTATTACCCCGGACAGGTGAAAACTTCACAGTCAGATGTGAAGATGACGTATACTTTGTTGAAGGTGACTGGCTGCTGAGAATTTTGCAGCGCACAGACCTTGACGATTACGAATCACTTCAGTATTTCCAGCGTGTGCTTGAAACAAGCGGCATACTTGACCGCCTTGTTGAAATGGGAATCAACGAAGGTGACAGCGTTGTCATTTACGATTTTGAATTTGATTATGTACCATAATTACGGAGGACTGAATTGGACAAGTTGATTAACAAATCCGAACGCTCCCCTAACACTCTCAACCCTGTTTCACTTGCTTTTCTCGGCGATGCTGTTTACGAAATACTTGTGCGTGAACATCTTGCTCTGCAAGGTGACCGACCCCCTGAGCAGCTGCACAGACTTGCAGTAGGCTTTGTAAGTGCACACGCTCAGTATACTGCTGTTCAGAAAATCCTGCCATTACTCAGCGAAGAAGAAACAGCAGCATTCAAACGCGGCAGAAATGCCAAGGTATCGCACATACCCAAAGGTGCCTCCCCCGCCGAATATCATGCGGCAACAGGCTTTGAGACGCTGTACGGCTACCTGTATCTTACAGGGCAAAGCGAAAGAATGAGAGAACTGTTTAAAATTATTTGCGAGGGTGAAAAAATTGAAAAAAATTAAAACCGGTTCGCCCGATAACACAAAAACAAAAAAGGTTCTTAATTTAATTGTTGATAACTTTTTCTGGATTCTCGGCTGTGTTCTTTACGCAGCAGCTATCAACTTTTTCAATGTACCCAACAACATTGCTCAGGGCGGTTTTTCCGGACTTGCAATTGTTATAAACTATTTATCCGATTTACCGGTAGGCGCAATAAATTTTGTGCTTAATATACCTGTGCTTATTCTGGCATGGATATTTATCGGCAAAAAGTTTGTTGCAAAAACACTTTGGGTGACAGCGATACTCTCGGCATCAATTGATATTATTGATGCATATATCCCATATGAGTACACAGGCGACAAGCTGCTTGCAGCAATATTCAGCGGCGCTTTACTCGGCGCAGGTGTGGCAATAGTTGCATCAAGAGGTGCCACAACAGGCGGCACAGACGTAATGAGCAAGCTGCTCAGGTTGCTGCTTCCTCACCTTTCCTACGGCAAACTTGTAATGTTCAGCGATATGGTGGTTATTGCCATTTCCGCAATAGTTTTCCGCAGCATTGAAAGTGCACTTTATGCCGCAATAGTTATTTTTGTCAGTTCAAAAGTTATTGATTACATTCTCTACGGTATGGGCAAGAGCAAAATGCTCATGGTAATCACAGACCGTTCGGAAGAAATTTCACAGGCTATTGTCACTCAATCCCCCAGAGGTGTCAGCATTGTTCCCGTAACAGGTGCTTACTCGGGTGAAAACAAGAATATGCTTGTATGCGTACTGCGCAGCAACGAAGTTTCATCGGTAATCAAGCTGATTAAATCCATCGACCCCAACACATTTACAATTATCACCGAAGCCAATGAAATAATCGGAAAGGGATTCAAGGCCAGCTACAATGACCAATAATCAGTTGAGCGTTCAAAACCGCATATCCTGGATTGATGCTGCCAAAGGCATTACTGCTGTTTTGGTTGTATTGGGTCATGTTCTTAATTTAGGAAAAGTTCAGGCTTTTGTTTCTGTTTTTCATGTACCAACCTTTTTTCTGCTTTCCGGAATTTGTTTTTCACACCGTGAAAAATTTATCAGTTTTTTTTCAAAAAAGTTCAGACAAATAATGATTCCTTACTACATCTGGGGACTCATAGCTATCTTCGTTTACCTTGTCGGTGGACACCTGATTACTGAAAAGGAAATACTTTCGCTCAAAGAATGTCTTTTCGGTCTGATTTCCGGCACTGCAAAAAGCGAATATATGCAATTCAACCTCCATCTGTGGTTTTTACCGGTTTTATTTGTAATGCAGATTCTTTTTTATCCGATAGCAAAAGCAAGCAACAGAATTGCCCCAACCAAACAGCCTGCTTTTTTTATAACCGTTTCACTGATACTCACTGCTGTTTCGATAATACTTATTCAGTCAGAGTTAAATATTGTTTTACCGTTTGGCATAGAAACTTCTGTCAAGCTTTTACCGTTTTTTTCTTTCGGATATTTATTAAAATTTACTGCTTTATACAAGAACATCGAACTAAAAAGCAAAAAGGCTAAAATACTCTTGGCAATTTCAGCAATTTTCTCTTTTGCTTTGCTGCTGATATTTTCACTTTGGCATTTTGAATTATTCAAGGATAAAATAAATTATTTCCGCAATGCGTTCGGCAACCTTCCGATTTTTATATGTGCTGCAGTTTGCGGAATTGTATTTACCGTTTTATTGGCACAGTTTTTATCAAAGTGCGAATTGATTAAATATATCGGTAAAAAAAGCCTTACTATGCTGCTTATGCAAAAATTCCCTATTCTGCTTTTTACCGATGTAATCCCGTTCACAGCAAAATATATTGCAGTAAACAATTTTTTTGCTGTTACGGCAGTTACTGTCGCTTCTGTTGCGCTTTGTATTGCAGCAGACTATGTAATAGCTAACTTTTTGCCGTTCCTGTACGGCAAAAAATACATAAAACAAACGGAGAATTTAAAATGAAAACATCAACTAAAAAGCTTATATCAATACTATTTGCAGTAATTCTTGTTTTTTCTGCATCTTTAACTGCCTTGGCAGTTAAAGAAACCAAGCCTTTCAGTAACAGCGAATATTACCTTGAAGGCTCATACACAATTCACTACAGGGTATTTAACGCAGAAAATGAAAAAGGCAAAATCATGATGATTCACGGCTTTGCACTTTCTACCGCTACATGGGAGCCGCTTGCGGCAAACCTTGTTGAAAAAGGTTACACCTGCGTGCTTGTTGATTTACCCGGCTTTGGCTACAGCACACGAGAGTGTGACGTTGCTGACGAGGACGCCATAGAACGTGAAACCCTTGTTATTAACCTGATGAAAACCATAGCCCCTATGGATGAATGGCATATAATGGGTCAGTCAATGGGCGGCGGTGTTTCAATGAATATTGCAGCTATGGAGCCGTCAATACAGTCACTAATGCTTGTATGTCCCTGCCCTATTTCAGACGGCAGTTCAATGTCCAACCCCGTAATGATGAAAATTTCGGGAGCAATGTCAAACTTCGTTTTTGAGCACCTCACAAAAATTTATCCGCTGCTCAGACTGGTAGCATATATGGCATTCATGGATTGGGATTATGTGAAGGATTATGACCTTGATGCGATTGCCAAGCCGCTTCAGATACACAACACAGGCTACAGCAACATGCTGACTGCCGCAAGAGCCATGCCCAATGACCTTGAAAAAATCTCAAAGATTGAAATGCCCGTTCTTGTCATTCAGGCTGATAAGGATATGATTCTCACAGCCGACATGAAACAGACAATAGCTGAAACATTCCCAGATGCAACAAATTACCTTGTTGTAAACGGCGGACACATGTGTGAAGAAAACAGAGCAGATGAATTGACAGACGTTATTATGGATTTCTTAGCCTGATTTTAAACATTAAATGACCTGCATCAACAAACAGCGATGCAGGTCATTTTTATTTATTTTATATCGAATTTTATCATTGAAGCTACAACAGCACCGAACATCGGATGGCTGTGCGAATCAGCACCGTCCCAGTTTTCCCAAAGCGTTGTTGCTCCGTTTTCCTTCATGTAATGGAATGTACCTATGCCGTCTTTACTTGTAAGCAGCTTTTTGGCAAGGTCCTTATCACCTTTTTCACAAAGGATGCGGATAAGTATATCCGTGGCGAAAATGCCGGTATCAAATTTACCGAGTGCGGTATATTTGTTTATAACATTATTATATGTACGTTCATCACCAAGACCTAAATCAACCGCATAAGCATCGGCACCCTGTACAGCGTCACAGAATGAGCCTGTGTTTTCATTATAATACGTCTGAATCATAGCATTAACAGCAGAGTTTATTTTTTCATCAAGCTGCGGATCGGGATTATAACCGAGTATTCCTGCAATCTCTTTGACAAATCTTGCTGCTTTGATATAAAAATATGTATTAACAAACGGTTCGGGAAGAACTATTTTTTCCGGCGGACACCAGTCACCCAAGCACCAGCCGCCGTCCTCTTCACGCACTACAAGGCTGTTTTCGCTGTGACTTTCCATATAGCCAAGGTATTTGACCATGTTCGGATAATACTTTTTAAGCACATCTTTATCGCCGTAATGCTTATAGAAAGTATAGGGAACAAACACTATTGCGCCGCCCCAGCCGCCGGGACCGCCTCCACCGCCGTAAAACGGTGCGGTATGCTGGACGTGACCGCCGTAAATATCCTGACAGTCTGCAACATCCTGCATCCATTTAAGGTACATATCCTTTGCATCAAAGCAGGTCATAGCTGCATCGCATGCAAGCTGACCGTCGCCTGTATAGCCAAGGCGCTCCCTGTGAGGACAGTCCGACGGAACGCAGCAATGAACATTATTTGCCTGAGTGCGGATATATGTATCAAAAATCCATTGAAGAGTTTGGTCATCGGAATGATAATCGGCAATAACTTTCATATCCGTATGGACAACCTTGAATTCTGTCGGATAAGCATCGCCCTGAACCTCAAAATATCTGCCTGCATGCCAGGTAAACTGCGGATAAAACTCGTGCTTTTCATGTTCCTCGCTGAATACAAACTCATCTCTCTGCATGCGGAAAGGACGTTCCGTAACATAAAAATCAAGTGAACCGTCCTCGTTGAGTTCTTCTGCATAACGAACAAAGGCTCGTTCATCAGTTATTGCGCGTTCACCGAAGACTATTTTCGGATAGCCTGCAACATGTTCGCCCAAATCATATATAGCTGTATCACCAAAAGAATAGATGCGCTTTGGCTGTATAGTTCTGATTTCTCTGTCGGGCGGACAAACCTGCCTGGTAAGCAAAGACAAGGGATTATCAAGCTTTACCGTGTTTTTCCATTCACCCTTATCTATAAGACGTGCATCGTGAGTTTCGCCGAAAAAGATATTGGTACGTGTAACATAAGAATTACGCCACACGACGTCTGTATCTGATTTAGAAACAAGCTCATCACCTGCCAGAATCTTATAGCAGAGCTTTAACTGACCGTATTCGGACATACCCTCGTTGCGGCTCTGATTCTGTCCGTACCAGCCTGCACCGATATGAAATTCAACAGTATTTTCACCCTCATTTACAAGCGAAGAAATATCGTTTTCAACATAGTTAATTCTGTGTATAAGGGTATCGTAAATCGGCATATGTATTTTTGTAAGGTCGCGCTTTTCGTAATTTGTCCATGCCGGTGTAAGCAGAGCATCGGTAACGGGCTTGCCGTTGATTTTTATGTGGCAGAAGCCCAGTCCGGAAGAAACAATTTTAACATCCTCAGTGTTCGTGACACTAAATGTTTTCTTGGCAAAAACCGCTACACTGTCCTTTTCAAATCCAACCCAATCGCAGCCGTCAAAAACCGTATTGATTTCCATATCGACATGCGGAAGATTCTCTTCAAAAAACTCGGGTCCTGCAACGGCAAAGCCGAATTTTTCATAAAATGCAACCGCATGTGTCTGACCGCTGATTTTAATTGTTTTTGCGCCGAATTCTCTGGCTTTGGCAATAAGCTCCCCGGTAACATGCGCTCCGAGTTTCTGACCTCTGCGGCTCTTTTTCACGGCAATTCTGCCAAGCTTGTATACATCTTCCTCAAGCTTTATCAGCCTGCCCGTAGCAACGGTTTCGCCATTTTCTTCGACAATATAGTGCCAGGCCGTGCTTTCGTGCTCATCATCCTCAAGATGTGCAGGAAAATGCTGCTCTCCGACAAACACCTCATCGCGTAAGGGTTTACTGAGTTTGTGTCCGTCAAGTCCGTAATACCAATTTTTTGTCATAATAATTACACCTCTTTATTGCTCGGTTGCGTTAAGAAAAGCTATAATTTCTTCTTTTGCTGCGGCAACGCTGCCCTGAATCATTTCAGGTCTGCCGCCGCCTCTGCCGTTGAGTGTAGAATTAAAATGCTTTGCAAATGCTCTTAAATCAACGCTGTTGCTGCCAATACAGTATTTATAGCCGCTGCTGTCAGCCGCAAAAGCTGCAAAAATTGCGGAACAAAGTTCTTTACCTTTATTTACAATTTCACGAAGTCCGTCAGAATCCGCATCATCTGCAAAAATACAAACATTCTCTTCGCTCGGCTTTAAGCGATTGATATATTTGTTAAGCTGCTGAATTTTTACCGCTTCAAGCTCATAGTCGAGTCTTGCCTTTTCTGCTTTGAGATTTTCGACAGCCTGAGCAATTTCGTCCTGCTTTGCACAAAGGGAAGCTGAAACAGCTGCAACACTTTCACATCTTTTATTATAATCTTCAAGGGCATCAAAACCGCATTTGAGCAGCAACCTTGTACCGCCCCTATGGCTTGAATATTCAAGAATTTTTATTATTCCGATTTCTCCTGTATGAGAAACATGCGGTGCGCAGCATGCGCAAAGGTCATAGCCCTCAATTCTGACAAGACGTACGTTTTCGGTAAGATCAAGCTTACTTCTGTAATCAATAGATTTGATTTCATTTTCATCAGGATAAAATACGGTGACCGGCACGTTTTCAAATACAGCTTTATTGGCTTCAAGCTCAATCTGTCTGATTTGCTTTTCATTAAGTAAAACACTCAGATCAGCCGTTATGCCGAATGTGCCCATATGAAAGCCTGTATTTTCACAGCCGAACAGCCTGTGTGCCACACCGCAAACGAGATGCTCACCGGTATGATTCTGCATACGTTTAAAACGAGGTTCCCAATCAATAATGCCGTGGACCGCAGTACCGATATCAAAGGCTTTATCAACTGTATGTATTATGGTTAATCCCTCTTCATTTACGTCAAGCACGGCTGCATCGCCGATTTTGCCGCTGTCTGCCTGCTGACCGCCGCCGTTAGGGAAAAAAGCGGTTCTGTCAAGAATTACATTATACCCTTTTCCGGTTTCTTCACAGTGTAAGACTGTGGCATCAAACTCTTTAATATGTCCGTTATCGTAAAGTCGCTCAGTCAAAACAGCACCTCAATTTATTTAATAAAGCCACTTCACCGCATTACGGGAAGTGGCCAAATATTTTGAAATATTAAAAACCTGAATAATTATTCCTGAATAATAAAGCCCTGACCGTCACCGAAGAAAACCTCGTCACTTTCAAGGTCAAGTTCGGGACCCGAAGAAGTTATAACATCTGCAATATCAAATTCTACAATTTCAATTTCAGGTTTCTGGTAAATTTTCATCTTAACAACACGCCTCATATCATATTTTATATCAGAACATATAAACACACATAATCACTATGCGGTGATTATACAACATATTGATGCACTTGTCAATAGAAACAACCAATTTTTTTATTTATTTAAGAAATATTGACTTAAAATTTATATTGCTATATAATCAAGGAGTTTAAAGCAGAATTTTTATGTAATTTGCAGGAGAATTCACAATGTCAACACGTGAAGAACTGATGAAACAGTTTGAAGTTGCCGAAGAAAAAGAACGCAACCCACAAACTGAAGATAAACAAGCGCTCCCTCTTGTTACCCAATCCCAGGAACACGGCAAGAGCAGTGCAGCACGGAAAAAAGCAAAAAAGAAAAAAAGTTTGATGAAAACAATCTATAACGTGCTTACTGACAAAACCTTAAGCAAAATGCTGAACGTATTCCTTTTTTGCTTAATCGCCAACGGTGTGGAATATTTTTTGGTAATCAACTATCTTGATATCCCCACCAGAGGTGTTGCAAGCAAAATTCTCGGTATTTTAATTATTCTGGGTTATATGTACTCCGCAAGGCTTAAGCCGAAAAATATCGGCATGAGTACGAACCCGAGATCAATCATCCATGCAATAAAGCATGCAGGTATTTTCAATATTGCGATAATTCCTGCTTATATTGTAGAATTTATTTACTTTTCAATAAAAGGCTATAATCCGATTATACGTATATTCGCCTATAATGCAGCCTACTCCGAAGTCGGTGCAGTTTATTTCATTGCCAACCTTATTCTGCTGTTGATTATTGATATTTTATCTATTACCATGCTTGAGGTGCTTTTCAGAGGTATTCTGATGCTTATGGGCAGAGCCAAATTCGGATTCTGGCAGACATCAATTATCATTTCTGTTTTTTACTCTTTATGGTATCTGATTATTCCCCTTTCAAAAGTGACTGCCGGATTTAAACCCATACAGCTGCTCGGTCTTTGCATATTCTATCTTATTTTTGAATTCTTCGTTTCAATCAAATGGTGTATGTGTACCCGTGCAACAGGCTCAATATGGCTTGCGCTTTTTGATCACCTTTTCTTCAATCTGCTCGTTTCCGCAATACATGTAATAAACACAGCTGAAGGTCTTACAAACCTTATTGATGTAAACAGAAATTACCGACTGATTATAATTCAGGCTATTTCTTTTGTTATATGCTTTGTATACTACAAAAGAAAAATGCGTAAAAAAGAGCGACTTCTTCAAGCCGCCGGTATCAGAAGCCTTTACACATTTGACAGCCTTGCTGAAATGAGTGAAGAAGAAGTCAGCCGTCAGGCAGAAAGAATCAAAACTTCTGACGGGGAAATTGATTCAGAATATTTAAAGCTTCTGGAAAAAAACAAAAATGACAGACAACACCGCAGATAAAAGTCAGAACCACCTTGATCGTTGATGTTCAAGGTGGTTCTTTTTATTTATCAAAGCACTGATTTGACAAAAACATATTCTGATTTACCGTTAAGAAAATTCCTGTCGGTTTCAAGATATGATGCTGCAGCGATAATTATTTCGGCATCGGTCTTTTCATAAACTTCTGCTGCAAGGAGCTTACAGTCAAGCTGAGGAATCTTACCTCCGAAAACAACAGCGCCTGTGTAATTTCCGCCGTTATATTCAGCAATACCGAGTTCTTTTACCTTTGCAATATTTGCGCCGAATTTACGCTCTTCGCCGAATACTTTTATTTCTGCATCAATATAATCTGTTGCATTGAAATACTTAATATCTGCATTGTTTGATTTTGCAAAGCTGACCGCTTCATCAAGTGCCTCGTTACTCATAGAGCTATTTACAAGAACGACTGTGTTGTCCATTCTTCCGGCAGCTGCTTCGAGTGCATCAGCTCTTGAAACTACATTACCGTCAACTGTGCAAGCTTTAATTCTGTCAGGATTGTTAAGTGCTGCAAAGCCAAAAGCACCTGCTTTACAGAGGATATTGCTTTCTGTCGGTTCACAACGCACAACAGTTTTACCGACATAATGAACATTCATTTCGCAAAGCTTTGCACAACCTGTACATACAGTTTCTGCAACCTTGGTATCAAGCGGAACGTTCTTTTTGAACGGTACTTTTGGTTCAAGTGCGCCTGTCGGGCAAAGTGCAACACACTGGCCGCAGGAAATACAACGTGAAGAATCAAGGCTGTTATTGAATTCGGGTGAAACAACGGTTACAAAGCCGCGGTTTACAAGACCGAGTGCGGTAACACCCATAACCTCATCACAAACTCTGACACACTGACCGCAAAGCACACATTTATCATTATCGTGAATAATAAAGGGATGCGTTGAATCCATGCCGACAAGTGTTTTTTCACCGCTGTAAACTGAAGGCTTAACATCGTACATTCTTGAATATTTGAGGAGCTTGCACTTGAAGTAATCAAGGCAGCCGCATTCAAGGCAGCGTGATGCTTCTGCCATAGCAGTCTGCTTATCAAAGCCGAGAGCAACTTCTTTGAAATTGCGCTTTCTTTCGTCTGCGGAAAGAGTAGGCATCGCCGCAGCAGCAACCTTTTCCCGGTCTGCAAAATCCTCAGCACTCACCTGCTTTTCAACAACAAAGGGCTTACGGTAACCGACTGTAAAGCCGTTAATATAACTGTCAATAACATCTGCTGCTTTCTGTGCCTCGCCTATTGCGGCAACAGCAATAGATGCACCCTTATTTGTAGCGTCACCTACTGCAAATACACCTTCTATATTTGTCATAAAGGTTGATTCATCGGCAACTATTGTATTTTTACGTGTGAGTTCAAGACCGTCAAGTCCGTTGATATCAGTCTGCTGACCGATAGCCATAATAACACTGTCAACATCAAGAACCTCAAACTTACCCTCAACAGGAACAGGTGAACGTCTGCCGCTGGCATCAGGCTCACCGAGCTCCATAACCTGAAGCTTAACAGCCGTCACCTTGCCGTCTGCACCGATAATTTCGGCAGGGTTAGTAAGGAATTTATAAATTACGCCCTCTTCCTCGGCCTCATCTATTTCAAGTTTTTCAGCGGGCATTTCATCTCTTGTTCTGCGGTAGACAACATATACTTCATCTGCACCAAGACGTACAGCCGTGCGGCAGGCATCCATTGCGGTGTTACCGCCGCCGCAGACTGCGACCTTTTTGCCTATTTCAAGGGGCTTACCCTCAATCACGCTGCGCAGGAAATCAATACCGCCGTATACGCCGTCAAGGCTTTCGCCTTCAACACGCATCGGGCTGCTCTTCCACGCACCTACAGCAACCACAACAGCATCGCTTTCGGCTTTAAGGCTTTCTATTGTGAAATCGACACCAAGAGTTTTATTATTTATCATCTCAATGCCAAGGTCCTCTATCAGCTTAATTTCCTTATCGAGCAGCTCTTTGGGAAGTCTGTACTGCGGAATACCGTAGCGCAACATGCCGCCCATTTTCGGCATTTTATCGTAGATTTTAACACTGTAGCCCTTAATTCTGAGGAAGTACGCAGCTGTCAGACCGGCAGGACCTCCGCCGATTACGCTGACTGATTTGCCGTTGAGAGGAGCAAGCTCAGGGACATAGGTGTTTTCACTTTCAAGATCAATATCAGCCGCAAAGCTTTTAAGGTAAGCAATCTGAATCGGGTCTTCTACAAGACTTCTGCGGCAGGCTGTCTGGCAAGGATGCGGACAAACTCTGCCAATTGCTGCAGGCAGCGGAATTTTTTCTTTTATAAGTTTGAGTGCTTCTTCATATTCACCGTTTGCAATCAGACCAACGTAACCCTGACAGTCTGTGCCCGCAGGGCAGTTAAGTGAACAGGGGGCTTTACAGTCGCCTGTATGGTTTGAAAGCAGCATATCAAGCGCAAACTTGCGTGATTTAACAGCTCTGTCGGATTGAGTATTAACAACCATACCGTCCGAAATCTTAGCTGAGCAAGCACGCAGCAGCTTAGGCACACCGACTGCTTCAACAACGCAGATACCGCATGCACCGTATGCTTCAATGCGTTTGTCGTGGCAAAGCGTGGGGATTTCAATTCCTGCTGACTTTGCAGCTTCAAGTATTGTTGTATCGGGTGTGGCTTTAACTTCAACACCGTCAATAGTAATTTTAAACATTTCACTCATTGCTAATCCCCTCCTTTACTTCTTTTCTACCGCACCGAAACGGCAGACATCCATACACTGACCGCACTTGATACATTTTTCGTTATCAATTGAGAATGTTTTTTTGATTTCTCCGCTGATTGCACCGACAGGACACTTTTTGCTACAAAGCGAGCAGCCGATACATTTATCGGGATTGATTGAATATTTCAGCAAATCAATACACTCACCCGCAGGGCAACGCTTTTCTTTTATATGTGCCTCATATTCATCACGGTAATATTTGATAGTTGTCAGAACAGGGTTCGGAGCTGTCTGACCCAAGCCGCAGAGCGCACCTGCCTTTATTTCGTTGCAGGTTTCTTCAAGCAGCTCAATATCGCCTTCTCTGCCCTCACCTTTACAGATTCTGTCAAGGATTTCAAGCAGACGTTTTGTGCCGATACGGCAGTGTGTGCACTTACCGCAGGATTCTTTAGCTGTAAAATCGAGGAAGAAGCGTGCCATGCCTACCATACAGGTGCTTTCATCCATTACAACCATACCGCCCGAGCCCATAATTGCACCCGTAGCGGAAAGCTTTTTATAGTCAATTTCTGTGTACTGCATATTTGCAGGAATACATCCGCCCGACGGACCGCCGAGCTGTACACATTTATAATCTCTGTCGGTTTTCATACCGCCGCCGATATCGAAAATAACATCGGATATTTTCATACCCATAGGTATTTCAACAAGACCGCCACGCTTGATTTTACCCGTGATTGCAAAAACTTTTGTGCCCTTGCTGTCGGGTGTGCCGAGCTTTGCAAATTCTTCACCGCCGTTTTCAATTATCCATGAAACATTGGCAAAGGTTTCAACATTGTTGATATTGGAGGGCTTGCGCCAATAGCCCGACTGTGCAGGGAAAGGAGGCTTAAGTCTGGGCATACCTCTTGAGCCTTCGAGGGATTCGATAAGTGCAGTTTCTTCACCGCAGACAAATGCACCTGCACCTGCTTTAATACGGAAGCTGCATGAAAAATCAGTACCGAAAATGTTATTGCCTACTATACCCTTTGCTTTAGCCTGTTCAATAGCTCTTTCAAGGCGTATAATTGCAAGCGGATATTCAGCTCTGACATAGACAACAGCTTCCTTTGCACCGATTGCATATGCACCGATCAGCATACCTTCAATAAGGTTGTGCGGATTGCTTTCTATAACAGCTCTGTCCATGAATGCACCGGGATCACCTTCATCCGCATTACAGATAAGGTACTTTTCTTCGCCCTTGCTTGCACGTGCAGCATTCCACTTAAACCAGGTCGGGAAGCCTGCACCGCCACGTCCTGCAAGACCGGATGTTTTTATTTCTTCAATTACGCTTTCGGGTGTCATTTCTGTAAGGGCTTTTTTAAGCGCAGCATAGCCGCCGTTTTCAACATAGTCATCAATTTCCTCGGGATTGATAACACCGCAGCCACGCAGAGCAATTCTTGTCTGCTTTTCAAGGAAAAGGCTGTCTTCTTCTGATACGATGAGCTTTTCAACCTTTGTTCTATCGCCTGTATTGACAAATTCTGCTATTGACTGAGCATCGCTTTCGCTTACATGCACAAGTCTTGTAAGCTCGCCGTTATCATCGTATATATCAACAATGGGTTCAAGGTAACACATACCTATACAGCCTGTAACCGTGAGGTTTGCATTAAGGTTCAATGAATTGAGGGCGGAATATACTTTTGCTGCGCCTGCTGAAATACCGCAGCTGCCCTGACCGACTTTTACAGTTTTCATTATTCCTGCTCCTCCTTTGCTGCCTGTTCTTTAAGACTTGCAAGAATCTGACGGACCTTTTCAGGAGTAAGGTTGCCGTAGGTTTCATCATTAATCATCATAACGGGAGAAAGCGAGCAACATCCAAGGCAAGCTACGTTTTTGAGCGTAAACAAGCCGTCCTGTGTTGTTTCTCCGTCTTTGATTCCAAGTGTATCAAAGATTGTTTTTTCAAGCATAAGTGAGCCGTTTACATGGCAGGCTGTACCCTGACAAAGCATAATCAGATACTTGCCTACAGGCTTGAAACGAAACTGTGTATAAAAGGTTGCAACACCGAAAACCTTGGCAGCAGGAATACCTGTAGCATCGGAAATATGGTTGAGAACATCAGCAGGCAGATAGCCGTAAATCCCCTGAGCCTTTTGCAGAATAGTTATAAGGCTACCGGGAACCGATGCATAATGCTCCAGAGTTTCATTGAGCAAGGTTAAATCATTATTGCCGCAAGAACAGCAGTCAGACATAAATGAATCACTCCGTTATCTAATAATCTAATCTTTAATTATACGCCGATATAAAAAATTTTCAAGCATTTTAATCTGTCAAAACAAACAACAAATTTTGACTTTTCTCAACTAAAATTATTGATTAGAATAGTTTTTTATTATTAAATAAATTAATTTTATATTTTAGAAATAAAATAAATATTTATTTTGTATTGAAACAAAGTATCGACTGTGATATTATTAAACAAAATGGCAATGTGTTGTCAATTTATCGGCTGCCCCGCTTTTATACAACGGATAACGACAGACGGATTATAAATCTACTTGTATAGGAGAGAATCAAAATGCAAGAAATCAAAATCACACTCACAACAGAAAAAAAGCCGAAGCCTGCTGCTGACAGCCTCGGTTTCGGTAACTACTTCACAGACCATATGTTCATTATGGATTACTACGAGGGCAAAGGCTGGGTTGACCCCAGAATCATTCCCTACGGCCCCATTGCTCTTGAACCCTCTGCAATGTGCCTGCACTATGCTCAGGAAGTATTTGAAGGCATGAAAGCTTACCATTCAAAAGAAACAGGCAAAGCTGTTCTTTTCCGCCCCGACAAAAACATGGCAAGACTTAACGTATCAAACGAGCGTCTTTGCATTCCTCAGTTCGATGAGCAGTTTATGGTAGATGCTATCAGAAAGCTTGTTGAAATTGATGAAGACTGGATTCCCGAAGGTGAAAACACCGCTCTTTACATAAGACCGTTCATCATCGCTGTTGATCCCCATGTCGGTGTTCACCCGGCACATCACCTGATGTTTATGGTTATCATGTCCCCTGTAGGCTCCTACTACAAAGAAGGTATCAACCCCGTTAAGATATATGTTGAGCGCAACTATGTCCGTGCTGTCAAGGGCGGTATGGGCTTTACAAAGACAGGCGGCAACTACTCTGCATCTCTCAAAGCTCAGGACGATGCAAACAAGCTCGGCTATGCACAGGTACTCTGGCTTGACGGTGTTGAAAGAAAGTATGTTGAAGAAGTCGGCACAATGAACGTATTCTTCAAAATCAACGGCGAAATCATCACACCTTCACTTGAAGGCACAATCCTCAGCGGTATTACCAGAATGTCCTGCCTTGAGCTGCTGCGCAAGTGGGGTTGCAAGGTCAGCGAACGTAAGCTCGCACTTCAGGAAATCATTGATGCTGCACACAACGGCACACTTGAAGAAGCATTCGGCACAGGTACAGCAGCCGTTATATCCCCGATCGGTGAGCTCTTCACAGGCGATGAAAAAATCATCATCAACGACGGCAAAATCGGTGAAACAGCACAGAAGCTTTACGATACAATTGTCGGCATGCAGAACGGTGTAGTACCCGATGATATGGGCTGGCTTGTAAATATAAACTAAAATATACCCGATAAAATAATCCTATTGAGGTGAAAAAATGCAGGAGAACACTTCCAAGGTACTTGATACCATCCAGCCGGAACAAGCTCCCGTTTTAGACAAACAAAACCGTAAATTCTTAACTCCCAAGGAAATTGCCGCATATGTTCTCACATCATACGGCACTAAAAACCTCAACGCATACGTCGATACATGGAAGCAATACTTTTTGCTGAACTATACCGGTCTTTCCGGCTCGGCAATAGCAACGATGAACGCAGTTACCAGCATCTGGGATGCGCTCGACGATCCGCTTTCAGGCATTGTTATCGACAGAATGAGAACACGTTGGGGCAGACTTCGTCCTTTCCTCATTCTTCCGATGCCTATATGGGCAATATGTACGATGCTGTTTTTCCTCGTACCGTACACTATTCCCATGGCATACCGACCGGTTTATGCAATAATAATCAGTATACTTAACAGTATCGGCTGGTCGTACTACAACGCATGGACAATCCTGCTTTATAACATCACACCAAACCTTAATGAACGAAACAATCTGATTACAATTCAGAAATTTGTTGAACTGTTTGGTGTGTGGATTCCGTCAATGGTTCCGATTACGGTTGACTTTTTACCCGGTCTTACCGGCTGGACACAGGAAGGAATATACGGCGGCTTTGCATTGTTCTTTGTTGCCATCCTTGTTCTTTGCTCAATATTTGCATTCCGAAATATCAAAGAGCGTGTACCGATTGCATCGAAAGAAGATATGGAAAACGTATCTATTTTCCAATCCATCAAGTACACAATTACTAACCGTCCGCTGTTCGTCATTATACTTTCATCATTTTTCGGAAGTGTTAAGAGTATCGGCGGTGCGAACGAAAGTCTTTTCTGGCTCAACTGCACAGGCAAGCTGACAAACGGCACAATATGCGGCCTTTTCACCGGTATACCAAACTACATCATCACTCCCCTTGCACCCAAGCTTATCAAACGTTTCGGTGCAAGAGCATGCGCAGCGGTCGGCGGCATATTCTCCGGTGTTGCATATACAGCACTCTATGTTATAGGCTATAAACCGTTCGGTGACGATTTCAACATTGCAAACTTTGCATTTGTTATTTTCATGCTCACAGTCTGCGGACTTCCCAACTGCCTTATGGGTGTTTGCGGTCCTGTACTTCAGGGCGATGTATATGACTACCTTGAATGGAAATCCGGTGTACGTAACGAAGGTCTTGTAAACGCTGTTTCCGGCTATGTTACAAAGCTTTCCGGCACACTTATCGGCGCACTTTCCGGTCTTGTGCTTGAATTTATCCACTACACACCCATCAAGGATATTGCGGGAAATCTTCTTCCTCACACAGACCCGTCAATCCTTCACGGTATCTGGGGTATATTCTGCCTTGCACCTGCTGTAGCACGATTCGGTTACGGTTTCTCAATGCTTCTGTTCAACGTACACGGCAAGTTCCGTGATAATATGCTCGCTGAACTCAATGCAAAGAGAGCAATGAAAACACTTAATAACAAAGAAACAAACTAACGATATGAACATACAGATTTTCGGCAAAGCAAAATGCTTTGACACCAAAAAAGCAGAGCGCTATTTTAAAGAGCGCCGAATAAAATTCCAGATGATTGACGTTGCAAAATTCGGCATGAGCAAGGGCGAATACCAGAGCGTTAAATCGGCTGTCGGCGGCTTTGATAACCTTATAGATAAAGATTCAAAGCTGTACGAAGAGCTGTTTATAGCCTACCTTGCTTCAATGGAAGCTAAAGAAGAAAAGCTGCTTGAAAATCCTGCTCTTTTCAAAACGCCTATTGTCCGCAACGGCAAAAAAGCCACCGTCGGCTACCAACCCGATGTGTGGAAAAACTGGGAATAACAAAAAAATTAACCGTCATCTTCGCTCAATGAAGATGACGGTATTTTTTGTGTTATAAAGCCTCGAGTTTTTTAATTCCGAATATCAGTCTGAGGACACCCTGTAAGGCTTTAGGGCTGCGCAATACAACAATTTTCATATGTAATTCCCCTTTCTGTTTTCTGGTATATTTTATGAATAAACAGAAAAAAGGGTTACAAATGATAAAATTATTTCAGTTCCCAGTCTTTTATATCCTTGACCTCGTTATACATGGCGACATAGCTTTCATGGCGCGATTTCATGATTTCGCCGTTTTCTATAGCCTCGCAGATTTTGCAGCCTTTGTCTGCAATATGCGCACAGGTTGAAAACTTGCATGTACCAAGATACGGCAAAAACTCCTTAAAACAAAACGGAAGGTTTTCTTTTTTTATAAGCAGCTTCGTATCCAGCATATCAATAGCGGCAAAACCGGGCGTATCGGCAATATAGCCGTCACCAACCTTAAACAGCTCAACCTGACGGGTTGTGTGCCGTCCTCTGCCTAATTTTTCGCTAATTTCGCCTGTTTCAAGCGCAAGCTCGGGAATCAAAGCGTTGAGCAAGGTTGACTTACCTACGCCCGAATTTCCCGAAAACACGCAGATATTGCCGTTGATGGCTTTACGGATTTCGTCAAGCCCCGCACCTGTTGCCGCAGAAACAGTATAGGTTTCAAAGCCCGATTTTCTGTAGACTTCGGCAAGGCCATCGTCGCTCTTTAAATCCTCTTTTGTGAAAACTATGGCGCAGTCAATATTCTTGTCCTGCGCAATAGCGGTCATTTTATCAATAACCAGAGTGCTGGGCAGCGGCTCACAGGTAGATGCCAGAATAAAGAGCTTATCAATATTGGCTACAGGCGGACGAATTAAATAATTCTTGCGCTCATGTATTTTATCAAGTGAACAATACCCCTCATTATTCACGGTTATCTGCACGCTGTCGCCTGCCAGAGGTGTCATGCCCTTACGGCGGTGAATACCTTTAGCCTTACATTCGTATATTGTGCCGGCGGCCTCTACATAGTAGAAGCCGCCGATTCCTTTAATTAAAACACCGTCAGTTACCGTCATCCGAGTACACCTTTACCTACAACAAGAACTATTGCCGTATCTGTTGAATACTGCTTGAAAATATCAAGACCTGATACTGAAGGCCGCTGACTCATAACAACGCCGATTTTTGTAGTATCAAGCGTAGTCTGATTCTCTACAGTAACATTATAAAAGCCCTTTTCGTTAAGCCTTGCAGTAGCTTCAACACGTGTCATACCCGTTACATCGGGTATAGTTGTGGTTTTGCCGTAATAGAACGAATCATAGTATGCATCGTCAATAGTTTTTTCGTTGGTAACGGTAACAGGATCAGTTGTAAAATTGAGGTTACAGGAATAAATATCTGAACCGTCAATCTTTACAATCAGTGTATCCTCTGTTCCTGAACCGCTGACAGTGAACGAATAAGTGCTGCCGTTAAGAAGAACTTCAGCCGCAGCATCAGACACAGCTGCATTGTTAAGGTAAACCTTGAGTTCACCGGCATCGCCGTTTTTATAAGGAAGACGTATCGTCATGCTTACCTCAGTAACGGGAGCTTTGCCTGAGCTGACAACAATATCAACCTTTTCACCGGCGTGCAGTGTTTCTTTTTCTGCCGGTGTCTGTTCAAGAACTGTACCTGCGGGATATTTGCTGTCCTCCAGTGTGATTTCACCGATTACAAGACCTACAGAAATAAGAAGTTCCTCTGCAATGTCCTGTGTATGTCCTACAATTTTCGGAACCTCAACAGCATCCTCATCGGTATGAGTTGAAATTCTTATTGTAACAGTAGAACCGATTTCAGCCTCATCTCCACGTTCAGGCAGAGTAGAAATAACTGAACCTTCCTCAACAGAGGTATCGTAAACAAGCTCTTCTGTTACCGTAAAGCCGGCAGATTCAAGCACCTGTTTTGCAGAGATATATGACTGACCGTAAACATCAGTGACTATTGCCGTTTTATTGCTGTTGATGGTCAGAATTATCCTCTGTCCTTCTTTGATTTTTTCGCCCTTTTCGGGAGATTGCTTCAGGACAACGCCTAAATCGTAATCGGCATTATATTCATACTCAAACTCAAACAAATATCCTGAATACTTATCCTTGCCAAGAATCTGTTCTTCATAGTTCAGGTTGACAAAACCCGGTACTGTTGACGACGATGAACTGAATACGTCAGTAAACAGCAGCAAGTAGCCAAAGATAAGGATAAGCACAGCAACCAAACCGATAACCGCACCGGTAAGTATCGGAATCAGCTTAGAGTTGTTCTGAGCCTCTTCATCACCAATGCCCTCTTCCTCTTCGTCAAAATCCATTTCAGGCTCGGTGTGAACCGGCTGTTTTGATACAATTGCTGATTTGTCAATGAATTTCGTAGGTTCATTATCAACAAAATAAGAATAATCAAACTTAATGGACGGATTGCGCTTGTATTCATCAATATCAAGAAGCATCTGTGCAGCAGACTGATAGCGTGCTTTAGGATCCTTCTGCATTGAATGCATAATAATCTGTTCAAGTCCGACAGGTATCCTATCATTAATCTCACGGGGACTTACCGGATCATTCTGAAGCTGCATAAGAGCAACTGAAACTGCGCTGTCAGACTGGAAGGGCAGCGTACCGGTGAGCATTTCGTACATAACAACGCCGACTGAATATAAATCAGCCTTTGCATCTGTAAAGTCACCCCTCGCCTGCTCGGGGCTGATATAATGAACCGAACCGATTGCGCTGTCGGTCATTGTTTTGGTATCACTGTAGCTGAATCGGGCAAGTCGGAGGCCAAGCGGTCTTAGGAAGACAACACTTGAAACCAACTCCTTGGCTCACAGAACGACATGGCTACGATCCGACTTGTTGCATCGCCCCTCGCCTGCTCGGGGCTGATATAATGAACCGAACCGATTGCGCTGTCGGTCATTGTTTTGGTATCACTGTAGCTGAATCGGGCAATGCCGAAATCCGTCACCTTGATGTTGCCGTTTGAAAGAAGCATTATATTCTGCGGCTTAATATCGCGGTGAACAATACCCTTATCGTGAGCATGCTGCAAAGCTCTGAGAATCTGCATTGTGAAATGCACTGTTTCTTTTATTCCGAGCTTTCCCTGCTGCTCAATATATTCCTTAAGTGTTATGCCTTCAACATATTCCATTAC
>JAZSND010000045.1:0-99828 GCA_045536235.1 Acutalibacteraceae bacterium
ACACCGACGTATACCGAAACTGACGGCAAGATTGTTCAGAGCTGGGAGCGTGTCGATATTCCCAATACCGCAACCGAAGCCGATTATATCAACGCTCTCGAGGAGCTGGGGGTGGATTTTGATGAATAAAGACACATTGAACCAAGCCGTTGAAGCGTGCAAAGCCGAAACAAAAGCGGCACTTGAAACGCTCTACAATGAACTCAACCATGGTCAGCAGCAGAAAGTCATCAGAAGCGAAACCGTGAAAGCTCTGTTTGAACGCTACGGTGTGGAGTATGCAGATTAAATAATGCTGATAAAATTATTTGAAACGGAAAGGAGTATTTTTTACGGAACAAAAGGTTGTTGATATATCTAAATATCAGGGGGCAGTTGATTTTAAAAAGATGGCTGCTGACGGTGTGAAAGGGGTAATTATCCGCTGCGGATATACCGGCTACGGAAAAGCCAAGTCCAAAAACACTGACAGCAGGTGGGAAAGCAACTGCAAAGCGGCGAAGGCAGCAGGTATGCCCTTTGGCACATATTATTATTCCTGTGCGGTAACACCGCATGAAGCAAAGGAAGAAGCGGAATTTGTGCTCAGGCTCATTGACGGTAAAAAGCTGGATTATCCTGTCTATTTTGACACGGAGGATAATCATGATATTCAGCTATACTCGCCTGAAAGTCAGCTGAGTATAGGCAGAAAAAGGCTCACGGAAGTGACTAAGACTTTTCTTGAAACACTTGAGCGCAAAGGCGTATACTGCGGCATTTGTGCATCAAAATCATGGCTTGAAAATCAGCTTGATATGTCCGCTCTTGAAGGTTACGATGTGTGGGTTGCACAGTATGCCGATAAACTGACCTATAAAGGTGAGTTCGGGATGTGGCAGTATACAAGCACCGGAAGGGTTGACGGTGTGGAAGGTGATGTTGACCTGAACAGATGTTACATTGATTATCCGAAGCTTATCAACAATTCTGCCAAGGAGGGAGCTGCTTTGAAAAAAGGCGATACGGGTCTGAATGTGCTTGCATATAAAATGCTGCTTGGTATTGCACGTGAGCTGGAAATTGTAACTCAGTCAGTTGATGATAATTCTGTTTTCGGAGAGGGTACATATAAAGCAACCCTTCAGCTGCAGCAGGCACTCGGTAAGAAACAAAGCGGTCTTGCAGATGAGGAGCTGATAATTGCTGCAAAGCAGCTGATTAATTCGCATATTTCAGCCTTGGATAATAAGATAGCCAAAGCATTGGAGGTGTTGAAGTGAGCTCAGAAGAAATTCTGGAGCACAGAGTAATACAGCTTGAAGAAAATGTGCAGATGCTTTCCGACAGAGTGAATGCTTTTGCTGTTTCTCAGGCAGCTACGGGGGCGAAGCTCGACAGCATGCTCGTAACCTTAAGCGAGCTCAAAGAAAGCATGAACCGTCTGAGCCGCAGACCTGTGCAGTTCTGGGACAAGTTTTTGCTCGGTATTGTCGGTGCAGCAGCTGCTGCGGCAGGCGCTGCAATTATGTCGGATATAATTTGAAAGGAATGAGTAAAATACAGTTAAGTGATTTTTTGCTGGAGCAGGGACTTGTAATTATTCCCGTGCTTTATATAATCGGTAAAATTATAAAAAACGTTAAATTTATAGATGACAGATTTATTCCGCTTATTCTTCTGGTAATCGGTATTATCGCTGCAGTCGGTCTGATGGGTGTTTCTGTTTCATCGGTTGTGCAGGGCGTTTTGCTTGCCGGAACAGCTGTTTTCGGCAACCAGCTCATAAAGCAGCTTTCCGGTTCACAGGAAACCGAATAATAAAAATATTGCCGTGCTTATTGCAAAACTGTACTGCAACAAGGCGGAACACGGCGAATATATAAAAAATTTAATACATGAAACTGAAAGCAGGAAGATTTATTACAAATCTTCCTGCTTTTTTGTGCTTTATTCGTTTGCGGCAGCTGCGTTGAATGCTGCGCGCATTTCACTGACTGTGCCGGTAGCGATTGTGTAGTTATATTCAATCGGTGTGTAGCTCATAAAATCAAGATATTTTATGGCTGCAATATAGGAGGTCGGCCCATCAACTGACGGGTCGGTGTTTGATGTTTTTTCCCTGTCGAAAACGCCGGATAAAAACTCGGCTATGCCGGGAACATAAATTCCGATGCCGAAACTGTCATCAAACTCGCCGATAAAAGCGGACCAGTTTTCATTTGAGAAGAATTTCGGGTAACCTGCATCGGGCCAGAAGATGAGGCTGTTTTCGTAGGAGATTTCACCGTCTTTGCAGTATACAAAGCGGTTAAACGGCTCGATACAGTAGAAGGCCGGAATTTCCTGGCTGGTATAATAGCTGGGGTATCCCGAAAAGTCAACAAATCTGCAGGAAACGTTTACGGAACTACCGTTTATTGTGTATTCAGCTTCCATATAAGAGGGGGTGATTCTATCAGCAGGCAATGCCCAGTCAAGCGGACGGCATTTTACATAAAGCAGATTTTCTGTTGCAATAATATCAACAATTTTGCTGCTGTCGCCAAACTGATTGCCGCCCTGTACGGGGTTATAGTTCCATTGGTTTCCCATGAATTCACCGTTTTCGTAGCCACCGCCGAACGTGCCGTAGTATGATTGCTGAACAAGTCTGCCGGGGTCAAAACGGTTAATAAGGTTTACATTGTCGTTGACGGATTTTACGCCGTAACGCTCTGCAGCGTTTGAATCGACAAAAATTCTTCCGTTCTTTTCTACTGCCTGAACATCGGAGTCAAGGTCCTCAAGGTAGCTGAGCGCACCGCCCCATTGCAGGTCAACGCCGATTTTTACTTTGTCGGTGCTGATGAATACTTCACGCTCAAGAACTTCACGGTTGAAAAGTCCTACGCCCAGAAGCTCGAAGTCTGCCGTGTCCTTATCAAGCGGCTCAACAGTAATGCGGCACAGCGTGTTCGATTTCTTTTTGTCAAGGAAGCCGTCAATGAATGAGCGGAAATCAGCTGCTTCTTCAGCAGGCTCAAGAAAAAACTCCTCTGTATATTCACTGCCCCACCTTGTGTATACTATTTCGCCCTTCATGTGCGCATCGGAGGTGTACTTAATACCGAAATAGTTGAACCAATCACCTCTGAGCTCGTTGAATCCGTAGCTTATCTTTCCGGCATTGTTTACTTCAACAGCTACGCTTTCGCCGTTGACCGATATTTTGCCGTTTTCAATGCCGTCACCCGGAATTGCGAAATCTGTGTCAGCTCTTGAAGGTAACAGGCTGATAAGATAAGAGGGGAGCAGAAAAATTGTTAAAAGAATGGATAAAAACCTTTTCATACGAACCTCGCCTTTATTAAGATATTGAGTTCATATTATCATAGTTTATTTGAATAAACAAGTGCGGTATTGTTTTTTTTTACGCTTTATGTTAAATTAATAAGCAGAAATTTTATTTTTACGGTGATATTATGCCGCCATTAAATGTGCTTGTTAAACCCGCATCATCTGCCTGCAACATGCGATGTAAATACTGCTTTTATGAAGATGAAGCAGCTAACCGCAGCGTTGCCTTTGCCGGAATGATGGATGAAGAAACAGCAGAAAATCTGATAAAAAAAGCTGTACTGTTTGCACAGGGCAGCTGTAATTTCATGTTTCAGGGCGGTGAGCCTACGCTTGCCGGGCTTGGGTTTTACCGCAGCTTCCTGGAAACGGAAAAGAAGTATATAAAAGAAGGACTTGTTTTTACACATTCAATCCAGACTAACGGCTTAGCACTTGATGAGGAATGGATAGCGTTTTTAAAAGAAAACAACTTTTTTGTCGGTTTGTCACTTGACGGTAACGGTGATTTGCACGATTTGAACAGATTCAGCAAATCCGGCAACGGCACTTACAGTCGGGTGCTTCGTGCAGCACAGCTGATGAAAAAGGCAAACGTAGAGTTTAATATATTAAGCGTTGTCACATCCAGGGCTGCAAGGTCAGTTGAAAAAACCTATAACTTTTTTAAAAAGCAGGGCTTTGATTGTCTGCAATTTATAGATTGCCTTGACCCGCTTGAATGTAAGGGCGGCTACAGCCCGACCAATGAAGAATACGCCTTGTTTTTATCTAAACTGTTTTCACTTTGGTTTGATGACCTGAAGCACGGCAGAATGTGCAGCATCCGCCTTTTTGATAACTGGTTCAGTATTTTGTTCGGCGGTGCTCCGGAAGCGTGCAACATGTGCGGGCATTGCTCTGTGCAGTTTGTGGTTGAGGGCGACGGCAGCGTTTATCCCTGCGATTTTTATGCGCTGGATGAATATAAGCTCGGCAATATAAAAGCTGACTGCTTTGAGGATTTTATTGAAAACGAAAAAGCAAAGCAGTTTGTGCAGGTGAGCCTGCCTGTGCCTGATGAGTGCAAGAAATGCCGATGGTATCCGCTTTGTCGTAACGGCTGCCGGCGTGAAAGGGAGGTTTTACCCGATAAAAGCTTTGGTAAAACACGCAGATGTGAGGCGATCAAGCGCTTTTTTGAAGAAAATGAGCGTGAAATCGCTCAGGCGATGAATATCATAAAGCTGTATTCTGGTAAAGGGAAATAACTTTACAAAATAGCGGATTCAGCAAAAATGCAGCTTTGTATTAAAATGGCTTGATTTCAACGCTTTCTTACTGCAATACAGTTTAAAATCAGTATACGTAAAGTGTATACACTTTACAATCAGCCGGAAAGGAGAATGGCATGGAAAAGAATAACAACGGCAAATTGCGCACGCTTTTGCGGCTTTTTGCTTCTACTTTATACATAAGCGCCTTTACTTTCGGTGGCGGTTTTGTAATTGTTACTTTTATGAAGAAGAAATTTGTAGACGAGCTGCATTGGATAGACGAAAAGGAGATGCTTGATATAACCGCTCTTGCACAGTCGTCACCCGGTGCAATAGCAGTTAACGCTGCAATACTTGTCGGCTGGAATGTTGCGGGTTTGCCGGGTATGCTTGTGGCAGTCCTCGGCACGATAATACCGCCGATGGTTATTATTCTTGTTATTTCGCTTTTCTATGCGGCATTTGCAGCTAACGAATATGTTGCTCTTGTGCTTAAGGGTATGCAGGCAGGTGTAGCGGCGGTTATACTTGATGTTGTGTGTGACCTCGGCTTAAAGGTTATAAAAACCAGGCAGTGGCTCAATTACCTGATTATGATTGCTGCCTTTGCAGCAACCTTCTTTTTTGATGTTAATGTTATCTATGTTATTCTTGTCGCCCTTGCTGTCGGTATAGTCAAAGCGGTTATCCTTTACAAAAGGGAGATGACAAAATGATATATCTGCAGCTTTTTCTGAGCTTTCTGCAAATCGGTCTTTTCAGTATTGGCGGCGGTTATGCAGCAATGCCGCTTATTCAGAGTCAGGTTGTTGAAAAATTCGGCTGGATTTCAATGGATGAATTTACTGACCTTATCACTATCGCAGAAATGACTCCGGGACCTATAGCAGTTAACGCCTCATCCTTTGTCGGCTCACGTATTCTCGGCTTGTCCGGAGCGGTTATTGCGACGTTCGGCTGTATATTGCCGTCAATCATTATCGTTTCTATGCTTGCAATTATATATAAAAGATTCAAGGGCGCATCGGTTATGGAAAGTGTGCTTGCAACACTTCGTCCTGCCGTAGTTGCGCTGATTGCGGGTGCAGGCATTTCAATTCTGCTGAATGTTGTTTTCGGCGGTATGCAGATAAGCTTTGATGCGGTAAATTATATCGGCTTGGTGCTTTTTGTAATAGCCTTTATTCTGCTGAGAAGGTTTAAACTCAATCCTATTCTTGTTATGTGCCTTTGCGGCGCAGCTAATCTGGCGGTAAGCCTGATTATGAAAAGTGTAATCTGATTATTGATTCTTATTTGTTTTTATGGTTTAATATATTAAAATCCTGTTGGAAAGCGGTGGGGGTAATGGCAAGAAAACTTTTCTGTGAATACGGTCCTGTTTGCTATAAAATTTCGCTTTTTAAAGAAGCTTTAAAAAAAGATTTTAAAGATTTTATACAGGGAAGAAAATTTGCGGATACATTTGATAAAGAAAATTTCGAGCATATCTGGAAAGGTGATGCGAGGATAATTCTCCGTCAGCTTCACGGTGTTGATATGCAGCTGCAGAGAAATAAAATCACGAACCTCCGTCTTGCAGCAGAGAAACTTGACGGTATAGTTGTCGGGCCGGGCGAGGAGTTTTCATTCTGGAATCTTGTCGGTCAGACTACGGCTGAAAAGGGATATCTTGAAGGGTTGGTAATAAGCAACCGTCAGCTGAAGAAAGGTGTTGGCGGCGGCGTTTGTCAGATGGCAAATATGATTCATTGGCTTGTGCTTCATACACCGTTGGAGGTGAGTGAATTGCACCACCATTCTGATGCTCTTTTTCCGGATTCAAAGCGGAGAGTTCCCTTCGGTACAGGTACCTCCGTTTGTTATAAGGCGCTGGATTACAGATTCAGAAATCCTACGGACAAACCTGTTCAGCTAAGAGTCTGGATTGAAGATACAATGCTTTACGGTGAAATCAGAGCGAAAGAGCCTCTCAAAGAAAAATACAGAATTGTTGAAGAAGATCATCACTATGCAAAGGGTGAAGACGGGCTGTTTTACCGTAACAGCTTTATTTACAGAATTGTAAAGGACAGGGAAACCAAGGAAGAGCTCAGACGGGAGCTGGTACTCAAGAATCACTCACAGGTAATGTACGATTATTCGTTGATTCCTGAAAATGAAATAAGGGAAAGCAATGCTGAAAAAAATTCTGAACAATCTGAAAAGTGAAAATGAGTATCTGTGTTACAGCGACGGTGAACACGAATACTCAAACAAAGAGCTTTATAAATATGTGTGCAATATTTATCATTACCTGCTCAAGGTGAATCCGGAAAAAAGAAATGTTGCAGTGTGCGGTCATAAAGAGATTTATATGATAGCGAGCTTTCTTGCGTGTTCCTTTGCCGGTATGACCTATATTCCCATTGATGATTCTGTACCTGAACAACGTAAAAGAAGCATAATATGCAGCGCAAATGCTCAGACGGTTCTGGACAAAGAGGTGCAGAGCGTGATGCTTCAGGACGGTCCGGCGGATATAGAGCGGATTTACCTTGAAGCAAATGATGTATATTATATGATTTTCACTTCGGGAAGTACAGGTGAACCCAAGGGTGTAAAAATCCTGTACCGGAATTTACAAAGCTGTGTGGAATGGCTTGAGAATTTATGCGGTAATGATAGTGGCGTTATACTTAATCAGGCGGTTTTTTCTTTTGATTTATCAGTTGCGGATTTATATCTGTCGCTTGTCACATGCAGCTGTCACTTTGTTCTGCCAAGGACTGTCCAGCAGGATTTTCTGCTGCTGTTTCAAAGATTGGCTCAGAGCAATGCAGATATGGCTGTATTTACGCCGTCCTTTGCCGATTATCTGCTTCTGGATAAATCCTTCAATTGCTCACTTATGCCGCAGCTGAAAAAAATACTTTTTTGCGGTGAACACTTATCGTACAGGACGGTGAAAAGCTTGTTCAGCCGTTTCCCGGAGATTGATATTATGAACAGCTACGGACCTACAGAATGTACTTTTGCGGTAACTGCTACAGTTGTTGACAGATTCAGTCAGGATGAGATGATACCGGCAGGATATGCAAAAAGCGGAGTTTGTCTGTATATTGTGGATGAAAATCTCAGTGAGGTTTCAGACGGTGACAGCGGAGAAATAGTTATTGCCGGAGACAGCGTAGGCGCAGGATATACCGATTCTGAGCTTGACAAAGGTAAATTTTTTGTTTTCAACGGTTTACCTGCATATCTGACAGGAGATTTAGGATACAAAAAGGATAACCGCCTTTTCTGTACCGGAAGAAAAGACCGACAGATAAAATACAAAGGTTACAGAATAGAGCTTCAGGAAATAGAAAATGCCGCTATGCGAATAAGCGGCTGCGAAAAATGTGTGGTTTCGGCTTTGAAGAATAACAGCGGTGCGGTAAAGCGTATAACGGCTTTTATAAAGCCGGAAAAAGGTTGTGTTCCGGACAGCGCCGGGTTCAGGCAAAAACTGGCTGATATATTGCCTGAATATATGCTGCCTGTAATAAAATTTGTTGATGAGATTCCGTTGAATTCCAACGGAAAGGCGGATGAAAAAAAGCTTTTGGAGAGTTTGTTGAAATGAGAGATACTGTTTTGGATATTATTGAGGAAATTACAGGGGAGTACGGACTGAGAGACAGAGCGGATGTCGACCTGGTAGACGAAGGTATTCTTGACTCGCTTGCTTTTATCGAGCTTATAAATGAAATGGAAGAAAGGTTAGATATAGAAATACAACCAACACAGATACCGGCGGATGCCTGGCGAAGTGTTGACGGTATTGTAAAAATAGCAGAGGAAAAGAAAGGTACGGTTACTGTCTGAAGGTACACATAAGGATACATAAAAACGGCTTACACACAAGCATGTGCTCTGTGTGTAAGCCGTTAAATTTGTTTTATTGATTGATTCGGAAAGCTTTCCACTTTTTTATACAGCTCAGACACAGTAATGCGCCAAGCGCCGAAATCACAGCCCAGGTAACAACCGTAAAATTCCAGCCGAAGCGGTCCGAAATAACGGCGAAGGCATAGGTTGAAATTGCCGAGCCGATATATGTTGCGCTGTTGAGTATGCCCGATACGGTCGAAACCTTGCCGAAGCGTGAGAAATGGTAGGGCACGTTACCTATGAGCATTATGTTTACGCCGTGCATACAGCTTGTTATTATTGCCATTGTGAGCACATCAAGCACCGCCGCTTTTGAGAAGAAGGCAATAAGTATACCGTTGCAGATAAGTGCGGTGACGAAAAAGACAAAGGAGCTTTTGAGCTCGTTTGCAATTCTGTTGCCGATTTTTGTGACTATGCCAACGCTTACAATGCTGAATATCGGCAGGACAGCTGTTGACAAAATCGAAACTGACGGGCCTAAATCAAACACTTCCGAAATGTACGTCGGCATCCATGTTGTGATTCCGTCACGCAGAAAGCCTTGCAGAATTATTGCGAGCAGTATCGGGATAATTCCTACCGCTATCAGCTGCTTTACCGGCAGCTTTGTTCTTTCTTCGTTTGATTGTTTGCCTGTTTGTGAATAACTGATGTCTTTTGTTGCGATCATCCACACTATTGCAAAGCCAAGTCCGATTGTGCCGCAGATTCCGAAAACGGTTTTCCAATGCGAAACGGTTATAATCAGCGGAATAACGGTGTACACGGCTATCGTCGCAGCGTACGATGCCTGGCTGACACGTGCGATAAGCTTTGTGTATTCGTTGCCTTTGAAATGTTCGGCTGCAAGGCGTACAAGCGGCGGCCACATCAGCGCCTGGAAAAATCCGTTAAGGCACCATAATGCGTTCATCAGGTAGATGTTCGGCAAAAATGTCATCGAAATATTGACAGCGCCTGTACCGAACAGACCGAAAAGTATAACGTTGTGCGGCTTGAATTTGTCGCCGATGATTCCGCTTAGTATCTGTCCGACGCCGTAGGTGATAAAGCTGCCTGTTACTGCAAGGGAGGCCAGCTGCTTTGTGATTTGCAGGTCTGCAATTATTTCGGCAAGCGATGCAGCATAGTTGATTCTTGTTATGTAGCTTATAAAGTAAACCGCACAGCAAAGTGCGGCTAATTTTTTGTTGGTTTTCATATTGTGTTAATCTCGATTAAAACAGTCCTAAAATTATTATTCCTAAAAATTGCATCAGTGCCTGCGGTACACGATCCTCATCCGGGTTCATATCAGCAGAGGAAAACATTTCATAATAGCTGTCAAAATCCGGCCACATGGATTCAATAAGTGATTCCATAACAAGCATTGCCAATACATGCAAAGTAAGCTCACCTGTAAATCGGTAGCGGTCAAAGAGAGAGGGATTAATGCCTTGCTGTTCGTAGAGATTCTGCATAATTTCAATAAGCTTTTTTGCTGTTGCTTTTAAAACGGAAAGATTTGCAATTTCAGGATTGCCCGTAATACTAACTGAAGAGCAATAAATTATATCGCCGTTTTCTGCAACAACAACCCAGCTTTGTGAATTTGCGACTATTGCGTCAGCTGCGGCTTCAGCTTCTGCCTTGCTGTAAATTTTAAATACATATTTTGACAGCGGATCCATTTCTTCCTGCGGTGAATCAATGGGTTGTTCTGTCTGTTCGCTTTCCTGCAGTTCTCCGTCCTGTGCAAAGGCAGATACTGTAAACACACTGCAAAACATAATAATTGCCAATAAAATTGAAACAAGTTTTTTCATACTTTACCCTCAAAAACAATAAAATAATTACATTAATATTGTCATTCAGAAATATGAACTCTGTATAAACAGGGTGAAAAAGGTTTGTAACAGATGCTTTGAAAAAGAGCTTTCCGTAAAAAGGAAAGCTCTGATCTGATGATAAAAGATTTATCTGTTGAGGATGAGCTTTGTGAGCTCTACGGGATCAACGATTGCGCCGTCCTTGTATACACGCATGTTGCCGGAAGCAATTTCGTCAATAAGGATAACTTCGTCATTGTTGTAGCCGAACTCAAACTTGATATCCCAAAGGTCAAGACCGATGGACTTAAGATCGTCAGCAACAATCTTTGTGATTTTGAGTGTCTGCTCTTTCATGCTCTCGAACATAGCGGGAGTCATAACACCGAGTGCTGCAAGACCTTCGCCTGTAACAAGCGGATCGCCCTTCGCATCGTTCTTGAATGTGCATTCAACATAGCCGCCCTCAAGAACTGTGCCGTCCTCGATATATTCGCCGTATCTGCGGATGAAGCTGCCTGTTGCAACAAGGCGGCAGATAACTTCAAGACCCTTGCCGAATACGGTTGCGGGAAGAACTTCCATAGTAGCATCGTCAACATTTGCACCGACATAGTGTGTTTTGATGCCTGCATCCTTAAGAAGCTCGAAGTAGTGGATGGAGGTTTCAAGGTTAGCCTTGCCGATGCCTTCGATTGTAAGGCCGACACTGTTTTCACCGGGATCAAAAACGCCGTCTTTACCGGTGCAGTCGTCCTTGAACTTGAGCATTACGTTGCCGTTGTCAAGGCTGTATACGTCTTTTGTTTTGCCTTCGTAAATTTTTTTCATTATGAACACTCCCTTAAGGAAATTTAACATAAATAATTTATCACAATTTTGTCGATATGTATATAGTTTTTTTGAAAAAAAGTTCAGCGTGAAAGAAAAAATTTTTTCATTTTTAACTGTAAAATATGTAAAATTTGCCGCAACCGTTATTCACAGCTGCGGCATAGGAGGTTAAAACATTATGATTTTTTTAAACGTTCAATAGATAGTTGATTATTCCTCGTCCTTGTTGCGCTTGCGAAGGACAAATGCAAGTGCGGAGGAGATGCCCATTGTTGATGCAGCTGCAATACCTGCGCCCAGTGCAATACCTGTGTCAGGTGTGCTTTCACCCTTGTCGGAACCGCTGCTGTTGCTGCTGGTTGTAGTTGCAGGTTTGGTTGTTGTGCTGCCGGGCTTGTTACCGCCACCGAAGAGCAGGTTGTTGAGCCAGTCAAGCAGGTCGCTTGAAGCAAGGCCGTTGATAATGTCAGCGTAGCCAAGACCGAGCTCATCAAGCTTTTCGTAGATAGCGTCTGCATAAGCGGGAATGTCTGTGAAAGTTTCAACTCTGGGGAGGCCGAGAGCTTCGTTGATATCGTTGAGGGTGTCTTTTACCTCAGCGAAATCAATCTGACCGAGAAGCTTGATGATAAGTGCGATAACATCATCTTCTGTGGGCTCTTCTGTTGTAGCTTCTTCAGAGGAGCTTTCTTCCTCCTGCTTGGAGGTTTCCTCTTCCTGCTCTGAGCTTTCTTCTTCAGAAACCTCAGGTACAGTAGTGTTTTCTGAGGAAATATCTTCGTTAGTTGAGTTTTCCTCGGAAGGTGTCTGCTCTGTTGTGTTTTCAACAGTTGTCTGCTCATTTGTTACAGCTTCGGTGGTGGATTCATCCTCACCGGCTGCAAAAGCAGTTGCACTCATTGAAACACACATTACCGCAGCAATTGCTGCTGCAAGAATTCTCTTGAGTTTCATTTGCCAAAATCCTTTCCTTTTTGTTTTTTTGCGAAACTGTTTTGTTCGACAAAGAAATACTAACATTGCAGACTGCTTACAGTCAACGCACAAATAATGGAAACAAATTTCGACAAAACCGTTGTGATTTTTTACCGCTGTGTTATAATCAGTTTTTGTAAGAAGGTGATTGTTTTGAATTATGAACAGAGTCTTGACTATATCCATTCGCTCAACCGCTTCGGAATAAAGCCCGGTATGGAGCGTATCAAAGCGCTGTGTGCGGCGGTCGGCAATCCGCAGGAGAGTCTGAGCTTTGTCCACGTTGCCGGTACAAACGGCAAAGGCTCAACTTCCACAATGATAGCAGGTGCTTTACAGCTTAGCGGTAAAAAAACAGGACTATTCACTTCGCCCTACGTAACCGATTTCCGTGAGAGAATATGTATCGACGGAAAAATGGTTGACAAAGAGCTGTTTGCAAGCGTTGTGACAGAGCTTGAGCCGATTGTTTCTGACCTTGCCGGAAATGATATGCAGCCTACTGAGTTTGAGGTTATAACCGCAGCAGCATTTATGATTTTTGAAAAAGCGGGCTGTGAAGTCTGCGTGCTTGAAGTCGGACTTGGCGGAAGGCTTGATTCAACAAACGTTATTTCATCTCCTCTTGTAAGTGTTATTACGTCAATTTCGCTTGACCATACGTCAATCCTCGGTGATACGGTAGGGGAGATAGCAAAGGAAAAATGCGGTATCATAAAAGAAAACTGTAAAACCGTCTGCTATCCGTGGCAGGACGCTGATACTTTTGATATTATTCACGATACCTGCGGAAAAATGAATAACCGCCTTGTAATTCCCAATGTGCGCGGAATTATTGGGATTCAGAATAATATCGACGGCGTAAGCTTTATTTATAACGGTACGGAATATAAGCTTTCCATGAGCGGCGAATATCAGGTGTATAATGCGGTTACCGCTGTTGAAACCTGCCGTTTGCTTAATATAGATGAAGTATATATAAAGCAGGGTGTTGAGTCTGCAAAAGTACCTGCACGTATGGAGGTTATCTGCTCGGAGCCCCTTGTGCTGCTTGACGGCGGACATAATGAAGACGGTGGCAGAGCCGTGGCAAACAGCCTTGAAACATTGCTGGGCGGTAAAAAGGTGCTCGCCGTTATGGGTATGATGGCGGATAAAAATGTTGATGCTTATGTTTCATTGGTTGCACCGCTTTGCAGTACAGTGGTTGCTGTTTCCGTGGCAAACAATCCGAGAACGCTTCCGGCATCAGACCTTGAAAAAATTGCAGGTAAATATTGCAGCAATGTTCTGAGCTTTGATAAAGCGGATGATGCCATAGGCTTTGCTGCAAAGAATATATCGGAATACGATTGCTTACTTGTCTGCGGTTCGCTTTATCTTGCGGGTGAAGTGAGAATGCAGCTTAAAAATATTTTTTGATTCTCGCCGTAAACTGACATAGTTTTCAATAACAAACCTCTATTCTTATCGTACAAGGTAAGGACAGAGGTTTTTGTATTTTAATTTGTAAGGAGTAGAAAAAGAAATGCTTGAAATTTCAACCTCAGGCAAGTGCATGACCGTGTTTTTGAACGGTGAAATTGACCATCACTCTGCCGCAGGAATACGAAAGGAAATCGACACCCATACGGACAGGCTTTTGCCGCAGCTGCTTGTGCTGGATTTCGGCGGTGTCACGTTTATGGACAGCTCAGGCGTCGGGCTTGTAATGGGTCGTTACAGAAATGTCAGCGCACACGGCGGACGGCTTGAGGCTGTAAATCTTTCGCCGTGGTGCTATAAAATAATGAAAATGTCAGGGCTTGATAAGATAGCCAAAATTCAGATGACGGGAGTGCCGAGATGAAAGCAATTAACAAATTTTCGATGACGATGGACAGCCGTTCTGCAAACGAAGGCTTTGCACGCCTTGTAGCATCGGGTTTTGCTGCGCAGCTTGACCCTACGGTTGAGGAACTGTGCGATATCAAAACAGCAGTTAGCGAAGCGGTGACAAACTGCATTGTACATGCCTACCCTGATGGGGTCGGCAATATTTACATAGCCGCCTGGATTTACGAGGGTGGTCTTGTCAGAGTAAAAATACGTGATAAGGGCTGCGGTATAGCAGATGTCAAAAAGGCTATGGAGCCGCTTTATTCAAGCCTTGGCGGTGAAAGAGCAGGGCTTGGCTTTGCGGTTATGGAAAGCTTTTGCGATAAACTTTCGGTGCGCTCGGTTGTCGGGAAAGGAACAACCGTAACACTTGATAAGCGTATAAAGGGGAAAGATCTTGCCGGTTAAAACCGACGAGCGTGAAAAACTGATAACGGAAAATATGGGTTTGGTACACTCCTGTGCCGGCAGATTCAAGGGCAAGGGTGTGGAATACGACGACCTTTTTCAGGCAGGCTGTGTCGGACTGGTAAAGGCAGCTGATGGCTTTGACCCCGGCAGAGGCTTTGCATTTTCAACCTATGCCGTGCCGGTAATCCTCGGCGAAATACGCCGCATTTTCAGGGATGGAGGTACGGTAAAGGTCAGCCGTATGCTCAAAGAAAAATCACGCTCGGCATTGGCTGAGCGTGAAAGACTGACAAGACTTTATGACAGAGAGCCGACTTTGAATGAGCTTGCCGATGCCCTGGGGCTTGATACTCAGGAAACAGCGCATATTTTAAATGCCGCAATGCCCGCTGTTTCGCTTACCGCTCCTGATGACAGCAGCAAAACGGCACAGTTTGATATTCCCGTCGATCCGCAGGATACCGAAATTGCCGATAAAATTGCACTGCATCAGGTGATGAAGGCTCTGCCCGAGCGTGACCGACGGCTGATTGAGCTGCGCTATTTCAAAGGTCTTACCCAGAGCAAAACAGCAGATGAGCTGGGCATGTCGCAGGTACAGGTTTCCCGCAGAGAAAAAGCCATACTGATCGAGCTGCGGCGGAATTTACTTTAGTCAGCTCTGTTCATAGCTGCCAGCGGATCAACGAAAGTGCCGTTTACGGTTATTTCAAGGTGCAGGTGGCTGCCGTCAGCCTCCTCTACGGGGATAGTGCCGAGCTTTGCTACGGTCTGACCTTTTTTTACCGGATCGCCTTTTTTTACGGTGCTGCCTTTTTTCAGTCCGCAGTATCTGGCGAGCATTTCGTTTCCATGGTCAATTTCAATTACGGTGCCCCACATTTCATCATCGTAGACAGCGGTGACCGTACCGTTCTGTATTGCAAAAATTTCGCAGCCGTCAGTTCCGGTAAAATCAATGCCGTTGTGAATACGCCAGTCGCCCATGGTTTTGGAGCTGACCATTTCACCGTCAGAGTAATCCTTGAGTATCTCTGTGCTCAACGGCAGTGCAAAGCTGCCCGTATAGGGAAGACTGTCATTTGCTGTTGCCGTTTCACGAACGGTTGTCGGTTGGGTGAGTCGGGTCGACTGTTCAACGGTTATTCTGGTTTCGATTTTTTCAGCGCCGACAGTGCCGCCCTGATTATCCCAGTCAATTTCTGTTGCAGGCTCGGGTACGGTGCTTTTTTTCATGGTTGCATATGAGCCGATTCCCACAGCAGTGATTGCAAGCAGCAAAAGCGTATAAAGTCCGAGCTTGCCGAGTGATGTTTTGTTTGTTCGTTTGAATTCATAATCCATGTTTGATCCCTCCGCTGATTATTCTTGACAGCAGAAAGAAAATTTATGCAAAATTCTTTCTTGCAATATCAAATTAGAAAATAACCGTGAAAATGAAAATGACGCCTGATATAACATCAGGCGTCATTTTCACAAATTTGAGGGGGTAAAAAGCACTTTTATGAGGTGCGATGCGGCTTCGCTTTCCTCAAGTGCAATTTTATAATAACAGCTATCTGTGCCGTAAAAATGAATAAATTGTAAATAAATTATTTACTGACAGTTAACAAAGTTAAAAAATTTATAAAATGTTTATGTTTGATAACAGTTTTATGAAAAAATTTTCAAAAAGGCAAACAAATGTTTGCTTTTTTATAAACTATATGTTATAATCCTTTTGACAGAACATATGTGCTGTTAAAGTTAATCTTAAGGAGCGTTAGTTTATGCTGAACGAAACTCAGAGAAAAATATACGAATTCCTGCTCGAACGCTTGCAGGACGGTGTACCCCCGTCAGTGCGTGAAATAGGTGCTTATGTAGGCCTTAAATCGACATCCTCTGTTCAGGCATGTCTTGATGCACTTGAAAACGAAGGCTTCATTTCACGTGATCCGCTGCTCAAGCGTTCAATACGCATTGTCGGTCAGGCCGAAACGGCAAACATCAAGCAGGTTCCCATTTTAGGTACGGTTACTGCCGGTGCGCCCATTCTTGCGGTGGAGCAGATTGAGGGCTACCTGCCTTATGCTGGCTACTGCGCAACCGATAAATCTCTGTTTGCGCTTCGTGTCAGGGGCGAAAGTATGCTCAACGCAGGCATACACGACGGCGATATAGTTGTTGTTGAGCGTACCCCAGTTGCACGCAACGGTGAAATTATAGTTGCGCTTGTTGATGATGAAGCAACCGTCAAAACTTTTTATAAGGAAGCGGGGCATTTCCGTCTGCAGCCTGAAAACGATGCATATGAGCCGATTATTGTTGAAGAAGTGGCAATCCTCGGCAAGGTTGTAGCACTCCACCGTTACTATTGATTTTTCACAAATCTTTTTAACTAAATGGTAAGAAATTTTTATCCCTTTTTATCATCTTATATATTGATATTTTTTGTTTGTCTTGTTATAATTAACTCTAATAACCAATAATAAAGTGTGGGGAGAGATAATTATGATGACACGTGAAGAAAAGTTCTGCAAGGAAGGCCTTACATTTGACGATGTTCTGCTTATTCCCGCAGAATCAGATGTTCTGCCTAAAGACATTGATGTTTCTACAAAACTTACAAAAGATATCACACTTAATATGCCGATTATGACCGCAGCCATGGACACTGTTACGGAGTCACGCATGGCTATTGCCATTGCACGTGAAGGCGGTATCGGCGTTATCCATAAGAATATGCCTATCGAGGCACAGGCAGAAGAGGTTGATAAGGTAAAGCGTTCTGAGAACGGCGTTATCCGCAACCCCTTTTTCCTTTCACCTGAGCATAAGGTAAGCGATGCGCTCGACCTCATGCAGCGTTACCGTATTTCAGGTGTTCCGATTTGTGAGGGAGGCAAGCTTGTCGGTATCCTTACTAACCGTGACCTTCGTTTCATGACTGATTTCACCGGTCCCATCGGTTCGGTTATGACAAGTGAAAACCTTGTTACATCCCACATCGGTACAACACTTTCCGAGGCTCAGGCTATCCTCATGAAGCACAAGATTGAAAAGCTTCCTCTTGTTGATGAGAGCGGTTTCCTCAAGGGCCTTATCACAATCAAAGATATCGAAAAGGCTGTTCAGTATCCGAACTCTGCAAGAGATTCAAGCGGCAGACTTCTTTGCGCTGCTGCAATCGGTGCAACTGCTGATGTGCTTGACAGAGCAGCAGCACTTGTTGACGCAGGTGTTGACGCACTTGTTCTTGACTCTGCACACGGCCACAGTAAGAATATCATCAACTCCGTTGCCAAGGTTAAGGCTGCTTTCCCGAAGGTCAGCGTTATCGCAGGTAACATTGCTACAGCAGAAGGCACAAAGGCTCTTATTGATGCCGGTGCAGACTGTGTCAAGGTCGGTATCGGCCCCGGCTCTATCTGTACAACACGTGTTATTGCAGGTATCGGTGTTCCGCAGATTACCGCTATTTTCGATGCTGCTGAAGAGGCTGCAAAGCACGGCATCAATGTTATCGGCGACGGCGGTATCAAATACTCCGGCGAAATCGTCAAGGCACTTGCCGCAGGTGCAAGCGTAATCATGGTCGGTTCACTTGTTGCCGGTTGTGAGGAGTCACCCGGCGATACAGAAATCTACCAGGGCAGACAGTTCAAGGTCTACCGCGGTATGGGCTCTCTCGGTGCTATGGCTAACGGCAGTAAGGACAGATACTTCCAGGAGGACAACCGCAAGCTTGTTCCCGAAGGTGTTGAGGGTCGTGTTCCTTATAAGGGAGTTCTTTCCGATACTATCTTCCAGCTTCTCGGCGGTCTTCGTTCCGGTATGGGTTACTGCGGCTGCCACACAATCAAGGAGCTTCAGGAAAAGGCAAGATTTGTCCGCATAACAGGTGCAGGTCTTATTGAAAGCCATCCTCACGATGTTTACATCACCAAGGAAGCACCGAACTATTCCGGCGGCAACTGCTGAAATTAAAAAACGAAAGGCGATGTGTATATGAACAGATTACGCCTTATACTTCTTTTGGGACTGTGCATTTTTATTGCCATTCTCAGCATAGGTTATATTACTGTCGGTATGGACAGTAAAGAAGCCGAAACAACTCAGCCAACAACTGAGCCGTCTGTTGTCCCCGATATCACAACAGCTCAGGAAGGTTCAACAGCTCAGGAAGGTTCAACAGCTGAAGAAACAACTGTATCAGAAGAAACAACTGCCGAAGAAACAACAACGGCTCAACCGGTTACTATGGGAGATGAATACGAATACGCCTATGCAGGCTTCAATCCGTCAGTTGCGACGGTTGACAGTGAGAAATGGAATCTTCTGCTGGTCAATCAGGATTATATTCTGCCGGACGGCTTTTCTGTGCAGACAGCTGCTGTTTCCGGCGGCTCACAGACTATGGATTACCGTGTAGTGCCGTATTACAACAATATGGTTGCCGCTGCAAAAGCGGACGGAATTTCGCTTATTCCGATTTCAGGCTACAGAACCACTGAGCGCCAGCGTAACAATTTTGAACGTAAGATTGATTATTATGAAACGCTCGGTTATTCAAAAGCACAGGCAACACAGCTCGCTTCCAAGATTATACTTATGCCCGGCACAAGTGAGCATAACGCAGGCCTTGCAATGGACTTCGGTACGTACGGCAATACCTCACTTGAAGAAAGCTTTGCACAGACCGAAGCATTTGAATGGCTGAGTGAACATGCGGCAGATTATGGTTTTATTCTGCGCTACGAGAAGGAAACCCAGGATATAACAAAGGTTACTTATGAGCCGTGGCATTGGCGTTATGTCGGTGTTGAGGCTGCAAAGGAAATCAAGGCTCAGGGTGTAACGCTCGAAGAATATCTCGGAATGGCATAAAGCTGTTTCGGCTCAAAGGAATTTTATTTGATGAAGAAAAAAACACTCAACCCCATAACACCCATGCCCACTAAAACAATAGTTCTCTGGTGGGTTTGCAGGGCGGCACTTCTGCTCTGGGGAATCAACGGTTTGTTCAGGGGCTACACATCTGAATTTCTGCAGGGTCTGTTTGCAATTGCTTTCACACACCTGTGGGATTTGTTTCAGCTGCTCGGCGGCAAATCGTTTATCACGCAGCTTCCGTGGCAGTTTCAGACACATCTGACGCTTTTCATTACGCTTGGCGTATGTATAGGTTCAACGCTCAATAACCGTACTGATTTTTCCGGATCGGATATTGTTACCCATTTCTTTGCCGGCTTTATCGCATCGGGCTGGAGTGCAAGACTGCTTATCATCATGCAGGAAAAGAAGAAAATTCCGCTTGCCCCCTCCATTGCCGCTATGGCAGGCTTTGCAATGGCTGTTGCAATTCTTGTCGGCTGGGAGTTCTATGAATTCACAATGGATAAGCTCTACGGCTTCAATCTTCAGGTGTCAAGTCCGTTTACCAATGAAGGTCTTATCGACACCATGTGGGATTTCATTCTCGGTGCAGCAGGTGCGTTAACCGGTATGTTCTGCTTTGCATTTGCGGATGCAAAAAAACGTAAGCAGAAATTAAACAAATAATTCCAATCCCCGAAAGCGTTGGCTTTTCGGGGATTTTTCATGTGTAAACCTTGCTTTACATACGGATTTTTTTGCGATTTCAAAAATTCCAACTCCGCTTGCTGGACATTTTGCTGCTACTGATGTAAAATGATAGCAGAAAATATGAAACGGAGCTATTCATATGAACATTGGTGAAAGAATATATGGGCTGCGAAAAGAAAAAGGTCTTTCGCAGGAGGAGCTTGCGGAAAAACTCGGAGTATCGCGTCAGTCGGTTTCTAAATGGGAAAGCGGCAACGTAATGCCCGATATAGATAAGGCGGTTGCCATGAGTGAGCTTTTCGGTGTTACAACCGATTATCTGCTCACAGGTAAAAAAGCGGAGCAGCCTGTCGGCGCAGCCGAGCCTGAAATTGAGGAAATACTCATCGGCGAAATACCTCCGGAAGTAAAATTCAACACAAATGCTGCTGATAACGAAGATGAATATAATGATATTGAAGAAGCACAGCCGACAACCAAAAAAGAAAGTAAACAGGAAAAGCCTGCTTATTTCAAAGCTATAGCAGCTGCGCTTGCTGTTATTATAATTTTTGCTGTGGTGCTGCCTGTTCCGTTGGGCGGCTATAAGAAGCTGTGGGCTATGCTGACAGAGGACCCTGTAGGTTACACCTATGTCCTTGTTCACGGAATGGGAGGCTGGGGCGAAGGCGCCGGAATAAACAGCGTTTCACCCTATTGGGGCTCATTTACCGGCAGCCTTTCCGGTTATCTCAGGTCACTTGATTATAAGGTTGAGGAAGCTACAGTAGGTCCGTTTTCAAGTGCGTGGGACAGAGCCTGTGAGCTTTATGCACAGCTTACGGGAACACGGGTTGATTACGGTGAAGCACACAGCAAGCAACACAAACATGACCGCTACGGAAGGACATATACTACAGCTCTTGTTGAAAATTGGGGCAGTAAAACACAAGGCGGTCAGTTGCATAAAATCAATCTTGTCGGTCATTCCTTTGGCGGCAATACAATCCGTTTGCTTGCAAGTCTTATGGAATACGGTGCTGAGGAAGAGGTAAAGGAATCGCCTGACGATGTTTCGCCGCTTTTCACAGGCGATAAGGGCGAATATATCAACAGCGTAGTTACGCTTTGTTCACCGCATAACGGCTCAACGCTTTATTATGTTGTTGATCACGGCACTCTTGTTCAGACCGCACTTGGTGTTTTGTATGCAGCGGGCAGCGTAACAGATGCAATAAAGGGCGGACTTATTGATTTTCAGCTTGACCACTTTGGTATCCGTTCAGGCGAAGGTGATGTACTGACGCTGCTGAATCAGAGATTCAGCACAGGTTCAGACAACGCTTTTTATGATTTGTCACCTGACGGTGCTGCAAAGCTCAACGGAAAAATCAAAACGGTAAAAGATATCTGCTACATATCCTACGCTTACTGCACAACTCAGAAATCAGTGCTTACCGCAAATCAGGTGCCGACGCTTTCAACTATGGCTGTACTTATGCCGATTGCGACGCTCATCGGCAGCTATACTGATACAAGCGAAACCGCTACAATAAAGATAGATGAAAGCTGGTTGCCTAATGACGGACTTGTAAACGTTGTTTCTGCACGCTGTCCGGGTGATGAAACCCCGCACGAATATGTAAGCGGTGAAACTATAGAAAGAGGTCAATGGTATGTAATGCCGACGCTTACGGGTGACCACGGTACTGTTATCGGCATGAACGGTAACAAACAGCTGACACACGATTTTTATATCAACCTGATTAAGCTTGTGGATTCAGTAGAAAGACCTTGAATTATGAAGAAACTGCACGCAAAGAAAAGCGACGCAGTTTCTTTTTATATTGATTTTTGGTGTTCTAAATGGTAAAATATTAGCGTAATTTATTTGAAAGGCGGTTGGGTTTTGGATATTAAGGATATTCTTTCAAAGGTTGACCATACGCTTTTAAAGCAGGATTCAACATGGGAACAGATAAAGCAGATTATTGATGACGGTATTGCCTGTTCAACTGCAAGCGTCTGTATTCCCGCAAGCTTTGTAAAGCAGGCGGGTGATTATGCACAGGGCGGTGTGAAGATATGCACCGTAATAGGTTTCCCCTTGGGTTACTGCACAACTGCAGCCAAGGTATTTGAAGCTGCCGATGCTGTTAAAAACGGTGCGGATGAAATTGATATGGTAATCAATGTCGGCTGGCTTAAGGATAAAAAATATGATGAAATTCTTGATGAAATAAATGCAGTCAAGGCGGTGTGCGGTGGCAGAATTCTCAAGGTTATAATTGAAACCTGTCTGCTTACCGATGAGGAAAAAATCAGAATGTGCAGAATTGTCAGCGAATCCGATGCAGATTATATCAAGACCTCTACCGGCTTTTCTACAGGCGGCGCAACAAAAGAGGACATAGCTCTTTTTGCTGCTCATGTTTCAGGGTCGCTTAAAATTAAAGCTGCCGGTGGTATACGCTCAATTGCGGATGCGCAGGATTTTATTAATCTTGGCGCAGACCGTCTTGGCACAAGCGCAATTGTTAAGCTTGTAAAGGAAGGCAGCTTTGAAGGCGGCTATTGATGAGGTGATTTAAATGGCAAATTATCCGACTCCGCATATTAATGCAACACCTGCCGATTTTGCAAAAACCGTGCTTATGCCCGGCGACCCGTTAAGGGCAAAGTTCATTGCCGAAAACTTCCTTGAAAATGCAAAGCAGGTAAACTCCGTTCGCAATATGCTTGCCTTTACCGGCGAGTACAAGGGTAAACCGGTTTCTGTTATGGGCAGCGGCATGGGTATACCCTCAATAGGAATTTATTCTTATGAGCTTTTCAATTTTTTTGAGGTTGATAATATAATCCGTGTCGGTACTGCCGGCGGGCTTTGCGATAAGGTTAAGATCAGGGATATTGTTATCGGCATGGGTGCATGTACGAATTCTGATTTTGCAAAGCAGTTTCATCTGCCGGGCGATTTTGCACCGATAGCAAGCTATGAACTGCTTGAGCCTTGTGTTACAAAGGCAAAGGAGCTTGAGCTTAATTTCGTAGTCGGCAATGTTTTATCCTCAGACACGTTTTACGGTGATGATGAGGCTCTTCCGCCTGAACTTCGCAGCAATGCACTATGGGCTAAAATGGGCGTGCTTGCAGTTGAAATGGAAAGCGCAGCACTTTATATGAATGCAGCACGTGCCGGTAAAAATGCCCTGGGAATTTTTACGGTGTCCGACCATCTGCTCACAGGCGAATGTACTACAGCTCAGGAGCGGCAAACTTCATTTACGGATATGATGAAGCTTGCCCTTGAAACGGCAATTTCAGTATAAAAACGGAGGAATAAAAAATGAATATCAAAAAGTTTCTGGCACTTATTATGGCACTCATTTGTATTTGTAGCTTTGCAGCCTGCAATTCCGGCGGTGCTGACGGCAATTCGGAAGAAAATACCTCGCTTGAAATGGAAGACGGTGAGGATGTCGGAATCAAGCGGTCAAAAGTAACTGTCGCAAATATAACCGGTAAGGATGCGGTGTCGCTGCTTGCACGCAAAAGCGGAAGTACGGAGTGGTCCGATAATATCCTTTCGCAGGATTTTCTCCATACAGATAAAGCTGTAGAAATAACTTATACTGTCAGTGATAATAACGTATATGACCTCAGACTTGTTTTTGAGGACGAAAGCTATCAGGATTTTAAATCAATTGATTTTTCATCCGGTCAACCGATTTATTATCTTGGCAAAAATAAATAAGCAAAAGAAGTTTCCGTGTATTAACGGAAACTTCTTTTTTATCTTGATTATTGCTGACTTGTTTCTTGACTTTCTTCTTCGCTTGAGCTTTCTTCAGTTGTTGAAGCTGTTGTGGCTGCGGGGATTGTTTCAATAATAACACCGGGGTCAGCATTTTCGGGTGCATCTGTTGCCTGAATAGCGCTGATGTAATAGCCTTTTTCGTTTTCGCGCAGTGTGACGTTTACAAATTTGCTGGGTTCAGGCTGTATGTAATTGCCTGATGAATCCTGTGCCCATGCTTCCGATGCGATGTAACCGACGTTGAGCGTTATTGTGTTTGAGCTTTTCTGTATGTCTTTGACTACCGGTGTGTAAATTGCAACTGAGCCTGCTGAGGTAACAAGGTAGCATTGATTCTGCTCGTTGAAGGTGAATTCACCGGAATAGCCTTTAACACCGATGTGAGTAGGTGTAACGTCCGTTCCGTAAAGCTCGGCAAATTTTGCCGTAACATCATCAGCAGGGATGACCACGTTACCCTGATCGTCTGTCGGGTATTTGCCGGGGTAAATATCTTCATCCTTGATTACGGCCCATACAGCGCTGACGGTGAGCTGCTCAATATTTGCAGCAGAAATATCGTCAAACATGTCCGGGTCATACATGACTACGGGGACCAGCAATTCTTCGTATTCGAGCTTTTTTTCTGAATTGTCAGTCAGATCTTTCACTGTGTTGATTCCGGTGCCAACAGCAAAAATAACGCCGACAACCGCAAATATAATAATCAACAGACCCAAGGGGAAAGCGAGTCTGCTTTGACCTTTTCTTTTTTTATTCTCTGCCATAATAGTTCTCCTTTTTATCAGGTTGCGGAAAGTGCAATCATTACGGGCATGGTGATGATTGAAATAAAGCTTACAAGCGCAACTGTTTTTGATGCCGTGCCTGTGTCAAGGTTGTACTTGCCTGCAAAAATTACGGTGTTGTTTGCGCTGGGTGCCGATGCGGAAACAGCCATAGCCATCGCAAGCTCTTTTGGAAGATTAAGCAGTCTGAATCCTGCAATCATAATAAGCGGCAATGCAACAAGCTTTAAAAGCGATACGAGATAAATGTTTTTATCCGTAAACATTGTTTTAAGGTCGGTGTGTGCAATATACGTGCCGAAAATCAACATCGCAAGTGGGGTATTCAGCACGGCAAGACTTTCAACGGGTGAAGCAATGATGTGCGGCAGCTCAATCCCTGAAAGGTAGAGTGGCAGACCTATTGCAACACCGATTGTGCCCGGATTGACAAGCAGCTTTTTGAAGTTGAATTTGCCTTTTTGCGCTCCGATAATATATATGCCGTGAGTGAAGGAAAAAATGTTAAACACCATAATGACAGCGGAGCAGTAGAAAACGCCCTGTGCTCCGAGTACGGCGTTCGCAAGCGGCAAAGCCATGTAGCCGCAGTTACCGTACATAGAGGTGTATTTGTAAATTCCCTTTTTATCTTTGTCGCTTTTGCGGAAAAACGGAAATATAAGCACCATGCCTATAACATGAATAGCAATTCCGCAAAGTGCAGCTAAAGCAAAATTTTTAAGGTTCTGCGGCGAATTGTCAATGGTAAGAAAGCTGTTGACTATTACCATAGGTGTGACAATGTAGAAAAGCAGGTTCGTATTCAGCTTTGAAGCTTTTTCGGTATACAGACCTGTTTTGTCGGCGAAAAATCCCACCGCAATCAAAATATAAAGTATAAGTACTTGCTGCGCTGTAGCAAGTAAATTATCAACAAACAAAGTTAAGCCACCTTTTAAGGTTATTCTGAAACTTCATGCTTTTTGGCTGTTGCGGTGTTGTAAAGGAAGAACGGTATAAACAGGGAGATCATGAGATCGCAGGGGAAAAATCCGTGGTCAGCTACAAGTGCATCTGAGTGACCGATAGCCATGAGGAAAAGTCTCGGTACGGCAATCAGGAAACAGAGCAGTGCCGCAGGTATACCGAAACCAAAAAGGCGCCACGCTGTAATTTCCGGTGTAACCTTTGTAACAACCTGTGCAAAGGCAAGGAAAAACAGTATAAGGAATACAAGCATGAATAATTCAAGCAGTAAATCAGAAATGTTTACAAAGCTTATTTTGCGTACAAATCTTATTACTATTCTGCAAATTGCCCATGCTACGGGTGCAACAGAAAGCACACTGAAACCTTTGAATCTGGACTTTTTACCAAAACAGAAAAAGGTATATATGCAGAATACAAAAGCGGTGAACACTCCGAAAACTGCTTCAAACAGCATCATCATCGCACCGGATTTTGAAAGATACTGTGTCCGGGTAAGCTCTGAATAATAAGACAGATATTCTGCATTGATTCTCATGAATTCGGCCATCTGAAAAACAGAATCAAATACCACGGAAAGAGCAGTGAGCATAGAAATAATACCCAGAGGAATGCTTTTTGCGTTGATATCCCTTGCACGGTTGGCTTTGTCGTTTAAATAGCTGAGTACAGCTACGGCAATAATTACTGCAGCTGTGAGAATATAAAACAGCGGAACGGTAAAGCTGTCTTTTTTGAAAAAGCCGGTTTCAGGGTCTATCAGTGCTGTGACCTGGTAAACACGCAGCGGCAGCAGCGCACAGAGGCTGATTGCGGCGGCTGCAATAATTGCGGTCGGTTCGGGCTTGGAAAGACTGCCTTTGATTCTTTTCATAATTCATTTACACCTCTTTTATAAAACAGCAAGTGCTTCTCTCGTAATATATTCGTCAGGATGCATTACGTTTTCTTCAGTACGTTCATTCAGCGGTATATAGTGATAGGGGAGAGAAACATTTTTGTATGCGGGTCTGATAATACGGTTACCTGTGCTGAGCTCTTCTATTCTGTGTGCTGCCCAACCTGCCATACGTGATACGGTGAACAGCGGTGTGAACAGATCTTCCGGAATACCGAGCATATCATAAATCAAACCGGAATAAAGGTCTACGTTTGCACATATCGGTTTGATGTTGCCTTTGAGTGAGCGGAATATATCCGGAGTAAGCTCTTCAATGAGCTCAAGCTGACGGAAACGTCTTTCAAATTCTTCTCCGCTTAAAAATTTCTTTGCAGCTTCCTTGAGCAGTACGGCTCTCGGGTCGGACATGGTGTAGATAGCGTGACCCATACCGTAGACAAGACCGGAACGGTCACCTGCTTCTTTTTTGATAAGCTTTGTAATATAGTCAGCAATCTGCTTTTCATCGGTTATATCGGAAATCTCCTCTGCCATCAGTGTGGTCATTTCCTTGACCTTTATGTTGGCGCCGCCGTGACGCGGACCCTTGAGTGAGCCGATACCTGCTGCAATGGCGGAATATGTGTCTGTGCCTGATGATGTGAGCACACGGGTGGCAAAGGTAGAATTGTTACCGCCGCCATGCTCTGAATGCAGTATAAGGCACAGATCAAGCAGCTTTGCCTCTTCGTCTGTGAAAAGTCTGTCTGAGCGGAGCGTGCGCAGAATGGACTGTGCTGTGCAAAGCTCCGGCTTCGGCTGGTGAATATACATGCTTTTTTTGTAATAATGGCGGCGCTTAACCTGATAAGCATAGCTCATTATTGACGGCAGCTGCGCAATCAGCTGAATACACTGACGAAGCACATTTGCAATTGAAATATCGTCAGGGTTATCGTCGTATGAATACAGTGCCATTACGGAACGTGCCATTTTGTTCATGATGTTGGGTGACGGAGCTTTCATAATCATATCTTCAATAAAATCTTCAGGGAGCTCACGGCACTCTGCAAGCACATTGCGGAATTTCTTAAGCTGTTCGGGTGTGGGGAGTGATCCGAAAATTAGCAGCCATGCTACTTCCTCAAAACCGAAACGGTCCTCTTTACGGCAGCCGTCAACAATTTCGTTGAGGTCAAGTCCGCGGAAGTTGAGCTTGCCGGGGCGAGGAACACGTTCACCGTCTTCCATGTAGTAACCGTCAACGCTGCATATTTTGGTAAGACCTGCCATAACGCCTGTACCGTCAGCGTTGCGCAAGCCTCTTTTAACACCGAAGCGGCTGTAATCATTTATATCAATTTTATCATTAATCTGAATTTCGGTGCATAAGTTTGTAAGGGCATCATTTGTAATGGGGGATATGTATTTGGACATAGGGTTCATTTCTCCTTTTGAACTGCCTGATCAATAAACACTTATAATTATATTATTAGATTTTATATTATACTATAAATATATTAAAAAAGTCAATGAATAAACAACGGGAGAGATAAAAAAATGAGGATTTATAAGCTGTTAACTTTTATGATTGCGCTTTCTGTGCTGCTTGTACCGCTGCTGTCGCTTGAAAAAGGTATCAATGACGGCGCTGAAAATCAGACTCAGCCAGAAACACAGCAGTCACAGCAATCTGAAACCGTAAGGGTATACATGCATCAGTCGGGCGAAATAAAAGAAACGGATTTGTCTGAATATCTTGTCGGGGTACTCGCTGCGGAAATGTCGCCGACATTTCACGAAGAAGCACTCAAGGCACAAGCTGTAGCAGCATATACATATCTTTTGAACAAACGGGCTGATCCCGATAAAAGCCTGAACGGAGCGGATTTGTCCGATAATTCAGCTACACATCAGGGATATATAGCTTCAGATGAGCGTAAAGAAAAATGGGGCGATAAAGCTGATGCATATGAAGAAAAGCTGCAAAATGCAGTGAAGGAAATCAGCGGAAAGATAATAACATATGACGGTGAGCCGATTATAGCAGCGTTTCATGCAATTAACAGCGGCGTCACTCAAAGTGCGCAAACAGTATGGGGGGGCGATGTGCCTTATCTTAAAAGCGTTAACAGTCCCGGTGATAAGCTGTCGCCCGATTGCATGAAAACGGTGGCTTTAAGTGCAACAGAGTTCTCAAATCTTGTAAGCGATGTTGAAGGCTGTTCGCTTAACGGTGAAGCCTCTGAATGGATAGGAAAGGTGAAAACAAATTCCGATGGCTATGTTCAAAGTGTTGAAATAGGCTCGGCTGAGCTCAGCGGACTTGAAGCACGTGATGCTCTGGGACTTCGCTCGGCTGTATTTACATATGAGTATAAGGACGGTAACTTTATTTTTACCACAAACGGCTACGGGCACTGTGTCGGAATGAGCCAGTACGGTGCGGATTATATGGCACGCCAGGGCAGTACATGGGAGGAGATTATAAAGCACTATTATCAGGGTGTGACTGTGGAGTAAACTGTAGCGATATAAATAAGGTTCGTTATGTTACTTTTGTCAAGCGTTACAAAAGTAACCAAAAGAACTTTTGGGGTTATGTGCACTACACTACGGCTGACGATAGCAAATCCGCTCGGCAGACAGAACAAAAAATGTTTTGTTCTGCTGCCATAACGGCTATAAAAGCAAATCTGACTTTTAAGTTTACTCTACCGCCTATGGTTCCCTCGCTCAGATAAAGGAGTAAAGTTCAGGCTCGTCAGCCTGTTCCGTTCAAACTCACAGCATCGTTTGTTTTTATATTGATATTTCTTTTACGTTTTCTAATCTCCGCCGTTGATACCTTTTATTTCTTAATAAAACTTTTCAATAGGCGGCATTTGCTGTCGGTCTTACCGACAAACTGTAATTCAGCGATATAAATGAGGTTTGTTATGTTACTTTTGTCATGCGTTACAAAAGTAACCAAAAAAACTTTTGAGGTTTGCGCACTTCACTACGGCTGACGAGAATTAATCCGCTCGGCAGACAGAACAAAAAATTGTTTTGTTCTGCTGCCATAACGGCTATTAAAGTAAATCTGACTATTAAGTTCACTCTACCGCCTATGGTTCCCTCGCTCGGATAAAGGAGTAAAGCTTTATGCTCGTCAGCCTGTTCCGTTCAAAGTCACAGCATCTTTAATTTTTGAAAATGATATTGCTTTTACGCTTTTTTAATCTCCGCCGTTGATGCCTTTTATTTCTTAATAAAACTTTTCAATAGGCGGCATTGGGTGCGGAGACTCGCTGCTAAATTATAATTTTTTGGTTTTTCCTCTTGACAATCGGGATATTATAGTCTATAATATCCACTGTTGCGACAATTAAATATGGACGTTTAGCTCAGTTGGTAGAGCACTCGCTTGACGTGCGAGTGGTCAGCGGTTCAAGTCCGTTAACGTCCACCATAAAAATACTCTTTTGTTTAATTACAAAAGGGTATTTTTCACTAATATGCAGAATAACGGGGAATTCAAAATGACCAATATCAGACCGTACAGAGAATCGGATAAATTTAACGTTCAGAGAGTATGCTTGCAGACGGTAAATGACGAAGTTCAGTTTGAGGGACTTAACAGGAATAATGCAGACTTTTTTCTTACGGTGTACTGTAATTATTATATTGAACAGGAACCTCAGAATTGTTTTGTTACCGTAAATGAAAACGACGAAGCGGTAGGATATATCATCTGTGCGGAGAATGTAAGGGCTTACATAAAAACATTTATGAACGAGTATTTCCCGAAACTTGAAAAGAAACGCAAGTTTATGGTGTTCGGTGAAGTTTTAGTGTATCATATTTTTGCTTCTCGCTATCCTGCACATTTGCATATTGATATACTTAAAGAATACCGTGGCGGCGGCACAGGTACACAGATGCTTAAAACCCTCACCGACCATTTAAAGAATAAGAATATAAAAGGCGTGCAACTTTGTGTCAGCGCAGAAAACACAAGGGCAATTAAATTCTATGAACGCTTCGGCTTCAAAAAGCTGATGAATTTCGGCAAAGGCTTTGCAATGGGATATAAAATCAAATAAGGTTCATGTGCAAAAAACCGCTGCTCTCTTTCGGGAACAGCGGTTTTTTTATAGCCAAATTTTATTTGTTAAGGTTTGCGCGGAGAGTAGCAAGCTCATCTGCGAGAGTCTGGGGAAGCTTGTCGCCAAACTTGCCGTAGAACTCTTCGATGCCTGCTGTTTCTGCGTTCCAGAGATCCTTATCAACATCAAGCATAGCCTTGAGTGTATCGACAGAAACTTCGTCTTCGATACCTTCAAGGTTGATGTCCTCAGCCTTGGGAACGTAACCGATAGCAACTTCGTCAGCGTCTACCTTGCCTTCACAGCGGTCAAGGATCCACTCAAGAACACGAAGGTTGTCGCCGAAGCCGGGCCACATGAAGTTGCCTTCGTCATCCTTACGGAACCAGTTAACGTTGAAGATCTTGGGAGCCTTGTCAGCATCGAGTGTTGCACCGATGTTGATCCAGTGCTGCCAGTAGTCGCCCATGTTGTAACCGCAGAAGGGAAGCATAGCCATGGGATCACGGCGGACAACGCCGACTGCACCTGCAGCTGCAGCTGTTGTTTCGGAAGCCATGATGGAGCCTACGAATACGCCGTGGTTCCAGTCGCGTGACTGATATACAAGGGGAGCAAGCTTAGCACGTCTGCCGCCGAATACGATAGCGGAGATGGGAACACCTGCGGGGTTTTCAAATTCGGGGCTGATGCAGGGGCAGTTTACTGCGGGAGCTGTGAAACGGCTGTTGGGGTGTGCGCCCTTTTCTTCGCTTGTCTGACCGTTCCAGTCGCCGCCCTTCCACTCTTTAGCGTTTGCGGGCGGATTCTTGTCAAGACCTTCCCACCATACGGTGTTGTTGTCAAGGTTGTGTGCAACGTTGGTGAAAATTGTGCCCTTCTTTGTTGCAGCAAGAGCGTTGGGGTTGGACTTGTCGTTTGTGCCGGGAGCAACGCCGAAGAAGCCGTTTTCGGGGTTGATAGCATAAAGTCTGCCGTCGTCACCCTTGGGGATCCAGGAAATATCGTCGCCTACGCACCATACTTTGTAGCCCTTTTCAAGGTAGCTCTTGGGCGGAATAAGCATAGCAAGGTTTGTCTTACCGCAAGCTGAGGGGAATGCAGCACAGATGTACTTGACATCGCCATCGGGCTTTTCAACGCCGAGGATGAGCATGTGCTCAGCCTGCCAGCCTTCCTTCCAGCCCTGGTAGGAAGCGATACGGAGTGCAAAGCACTTTTTACCGAGAAGAACGTTTCCGCCGTAACCGGAGTTAACGGAGATGATTGTGTTGTCCTGCGGGAACTGGCAGATATATCTCTTCTCTTCGTCAATCTGGCACTTGCAGTGAAGACCGCGTACCCAGTCTTCGCTGTTGCCGAGAGCTTCGAGAACCTTTGTGCCTACTCTTGTCATGATAACCATGTTGAGAACAACATAGATAGAGTCTGTAAGTTCAATACCGATCTTGGAGAAACGGCTGCCTACGGGACCCATTGAGTAGGGGATAACGTACATTGTTCTGCCCTTGTATGAATCCTTTGCGATACCGTAAAGCATTTCGTAAGCTTCAGCGGGATCCATCCAGTTGTTTGTGGGGCCTGCCATCTCCTTTGTGGGAGCGCAGATGAATGTTCTGCCTTCAACACGTGCAACGTCGTTTACAGCGGTGCGGTGAAGATAGCAGTCGGGGAGAAGCTCCTGGTTGAGCTTGATCATTTCGCCTGTGGAGCAAGCCTCTGCTCTGAGTGCGTCGATCTGCTCCTGTGAGCCGTCAATCCAGACAATTTTGTCGGGTTTTACGAGCTCAACTTTTTCTTCAATCCAGGAGAGAACGCTTTTGTTCTCTGTAAGATTAGTCATAGTTTTGTACTCCTTTCGGTGGTGGATACTTTTTCAACAATTAATAATATATAATATTTTAGTCAAAACTGCAACCGAAAATACAACAAACATTTTTTGAAATTCATGTATTTTTTGGTTTATTTTGCTTAATTTTTATATTTGCTTGAGCAGCGGTCCGATTCCTTTTACTGCTCTGGGTATATCTTTGAGAATCATGCGTACGCCGCCCTTTTCACCGCTTAAGGCTTTAACAAGTCCGTCAGCCATCTGCTCGCTGAATACGCCACCGCTCATGCTGATGAAATCACGGAACGGAGTTTGCATGGCGATTGCCTGAGCAAAGCCTGCGGGAATAACCGAAGTAAGCAGTTTGTACATGCGCTGACCGTTCTTTGTGTGGCTGCAGCTTTCAAATGTGTCACGGATGCTGAGCGCTCTGTTGGGGTCATAGTTTGCCTGGGGAAGCTCTCTGCCGAGCACAGCAACAAACTGTGCTGCGGGAACAGACTGAACATCACCTGTGTAGTAAAGGGGAGCAACAGCGGAATAATCGGGGATGTTTTCTGTTGTGCCTGTAACACTGACGGTTGCGGTAAGCTTTATATCTGCGCTGGAAGCACCGACGAGTATATCAAAGTCACCGCTTTCAACGCACCAGTCGTTGATGTTTACGTTATAGAAAGCAAAGGCTCTCTTGCTGAGTTCAATTTCAACTTCCTTGCTTTCGCCGGGCTCGAGCCATACCTTCTTGAAGCCCTTGAGCTCCTTGACGGGGCGGAAAATTGTGCTTTCCTTATCGGCGACATAAAGCTGAGCAATTTCGTAACCTGCAACATTACCTGTGTTCTTGACATTGAAGGTTACTTTGAGCGTATCGTCTTCGTTCATTGCAGCTTTGTCAAGCTTTAAACCGGAGTATTCAAATGTAGTGTATGAAAGACCGAAGCCGAACGGATAGCGGACAGCCTTTGCAGCTTTTTCGTAATATCTGTAGCCGATATATATGCTTTCGCGGTATTCAACCGTAGCGGGGTTGCCGGGGAAGTTGTTCTTTGCCGGTGTATCAGCATAGGTGACGGGATAGGTTTCGGCAAGCTTTCCGCTGGGGTTTACTGCTCCACTGATTATATCTGCAACTGCGCCTGCACCTGCCTGACCGCCAAGGTATGAGTTGAGTATAGCTGCAACGGAATCGTTCCAGGGCATTTCTACGGGTGAACCGCCTGCAAGTACGACAATGACATTCTTGTTGACTTTGAGGATTTCGTTGACAAGGTTGTCATGTGCTGCGGGAAGATTCATGTGAGTTCTGTCATAGCCCTCAGCCTCGTATTCGTCTGTAAGACCGACAAAAAGAATAACCGTTTCGCATTTTGCGGCAAGCTGTGCAGCCTGAGCGGTAAGTGCAGCATTGTTTTTTGCCTTCTTGTTTGAAAGCTCATAGCCCTGTGCAAATTCAACACTGTAGCCGACCTTCTGAAGCTCTTCAAGAGCGTTGTCGAGCTTTGTGGGGTTGATGTGTGAAGAGCCTGCACCCTGATATCTGGGTGTTCTTGCAAGCTCACCGATTACAGCAATCTTACCGTCTTTTTTGAGCGGAAGAACGCCGTTGTTCTTGAGAAGAACCATTGAATTTGCAGCAATCTTTCTTGCAAAATCCTGGTCGTCAAAATCGTTGTACTGATAGTCCTTCTGCGCACCTGCAGCAGCCTTTTCAATGAGCTTGAGCATATTGAGTGCTCTTTCGTTGACTACTGCTTCGTCAAGTGTGCCGTTTTTGACAGCCTCGACAATCTTCTTTGTGCCTGCGCCTGCGGATGAGGGCATTTCAAGGTCGTTACCGTTTTTGAGTCCGAGTACTCTGTCGTTTACTGCGCCCCAGTCGCTGACAACAACACCGTCATAGCCCCACTCTTCACGGAGAATTTCAAGCTGAGTGTGTCTGTTTTCTGAGCCGTGAAATCCGTTAATCTGGTTGTAGGAATTCATAACAGTCCAGGGCTTAGCCTTCTTGACTGCAATTTCAAAAGCTGTGAGATAAATTTCACGCAATGCTCTTTCATCAACAACGGAATTGCAGGTCATTCTGCGTGTTTCCTGGCTGTTGGCACAGAAATGCTTGAGCGATGTGCCTACACCCATTGACTGGACACCGTTGATAAAGCCTGCTGCAAGCTCGCCTGCAAGAATGGGGTCTTCTGCAAAGTATTCAAAGTTTCTGCCGCAAAGGGGAGAACGCTTCATGTTGACACCGGGGCCGAGCAGCACGCCTACTTCTTCTTTAAGACATTTTTTGCCAAGAGCAACGCCCATCTGGTAAAGCAGCTCGGGGTCCCATGATGCAGCTGTGGTTGCAGCTGTGGGATAGCTGATTGCGGGTACGCTGTTGCTCAGGCTGTCGCCCTTTTTGCTGTAGTCCTTTTTGCGCAGTCCGTGAGGGCCGTCGCAAACCATGATTGAGGGAATGCCGTACTTTTCCATTCCTTTGAGATGCCAGAAATCAGCACCGTCGCAAAGGGATGCCTTTTCTTCAAGAGTCATTTTTGAAATCAGTTCGCTGTACTTGCTCATATCTTATTCTCCTTCAAAGAATTTTTCTTCAAGCTTTTCTAAATCATCAACGGCTTCAACGCCCTTGAGCTTTTTCTGAATAATGCGGTTTCTGTCCTGTGCCATATCGAGTGCCTTGCCTGCGTCGTCAATTTTGCTTTTTGCTTTGTCAAGCAGAACGCCGAATTTGTCATACTGCGTTTTGGCAACGGCAAGCATTTTGCGCACTTCGTTTGCTTTTTCGTTTATCGCAACTGCCTTGAAGCCCATTGAAAGGGACGAAAGCAACGCTGTGATTGTTGTCGGACCGGCTATCATTATGCTGTACTGGGTTCTCAGCTGTTCGGGCAAGCCTTCCGGTGAAGCTGCAACCTCCGCATATAAACCTTCGGTTGCAAGGTACATTATTGCATAGGGTGTAGTGGTGGGTACGGTTATGTATTTGCTGATTTGTTTTGCTTCGTCTTTGACTCTTGCAAACAGTGCTTTTCTTGCTGAAGCAAGTGCTGCTGCATCTGCTTTCTCTGCAGCATCGCAAAGTCTTACATAGTCCTCCATCGGGAATTTTGAGTCAATCGGCAGATACGTTGTGCTGCCTGATCCGTCGCCTGCGGGAATTTTAACTGCAAATTCAACGACGGCTCTGCTGCCCTCAACCGGAGAAAAGTTTTTGACATACATTCCGGGGATAGTCTGGTCAAGTATGTTTTCAAGGTAAACCTCAGCCCATGTGCCTCGTGCCTTTACGTTTGTGAGGACCTTGTTGAGCGTTGAAACATTTGCCGTAACTCCGTTTGAAAGCTCCTTCATTTCGCCGAGGGATTTGTTTACGTTTTCAAGCTGGTCTGAAACTGTTTTGAATGAGCTGTCGAGCCGGGCAGCAAGCGTGGCATTGAGCTTTTCATCAACTGTTTCACGCATCTGATCGAGCTTTTTTTCGTTGCTCTCCTGCATTTTTGTTATCGCATCGGAAACACCGCGGGTCAGCCGTTCATTCTGTTCGATATTGTTTTGCCGGATTGCGCCGAGCGAATCGTTGAGCGCCTGAGTCATTTTAGCCTGGTTTTCAAAGTTGGCTTTTGTCATCTCATCAAGCTTTTTTGCCATTTCGCCAAGGCTTTGCGAGGTCTGCTCACGCATATCGTTCTGACCCAAGCTCATTTCACGACGGCTTCGCTCAAATTCATCCGCCATAAGTCTTTGTACTTTTTCGCTGTCATTGCTTTTTTCATTGTTCTTTTTCAATAGCTTGAAAATCATGATTATTGCAATAATAATCAGCAAAATCACAGCTAACGACAGATAGATAAGAATATCGGTGGCAGGCACAAAATCCCCCCTATTATATAATTATCATTATTATATCAAAATATTTATAACTAAACAAGTATATTTGCATTAATTCATTGCAGAAATATGAAAAAGACCGCTGATTTGAAAAATCAACGGTCGTGTGAGTTTTATTTCATTTTATAAAGTCTTAATGCATTTGTCACAACGAAAAGCGAGCTCAGGCTCATTGCTGCTGCGCCAAGCATGGGCGAAAGCGTAATTCCGAAGGGTAAAAACAGTATTCCGGCAGCTATTGGTATGCCGATTACGTTGTAGAAAAATGCCCAGAAAAGATTCTGCTTTATATTGCGCAGCGTTTTGCGTGAAAAGGTGATTGCCTTTACAACATCAGTCAAATCGTTCTTCATCAGAACTATGTCGGCGGATTCAATTGCAATATCCGTGCCACCGCCGATTGCTATGCCGACATCGGCCTTTGCAAGGGCAGGTGAATCGTTTATACCGTCACCGACCATAATTACGTTTTTACCCTGCTTCTGTGCGGATTCAACCTGCTCTGCTTTTTGTGCAGGCAATACCTCAGCTATTGTTTTGTTAACGCCGAGGCGGTTGCCTGTAACTTCGGCTGTTTTGCGGTTGTCGCCCGTGAGTAATACGACCTCTTTGCCGCTTTGTCTCAGGGCTTTTACAGCTTCGATGCTGCTGGACTTAATCTCGTCTGCAACGGCAATTATACCTATAGGGCTATTGTCCTGTGCAAAGTAAACTGCCGTTTTACCTTGCCCGGCAAGTCCGAGTGCCTGTTCAGTCAAAGCATAAATATCAATGCCATTGTCTTTCATAAGTGCTGCATTACCGCCGAGTGTTAATTTGCCGTCAATTACAGCGGTAACACCTTTTCCGGGGATATAAGTAAAGTTGTCTGCCTTTACAGTGTTACCCTTGTAGCTTTCACAGATTGCCTTTGCGAGAAGGTGTTCACTCTTTGCTTCAAGTGATGCGGCTAGCATTGAAAGCTGCTCTTTTTCCATACCGACAGCTATAATATCCGTAACAGCGGGCTTGCCTGTGGTTACGGTACCTGTTTTGTCAAGGATAACCGTGTCTGCTTTGCAAACCGTTTCAAGTGCTTCGGCAGATTTTATCAGTATTCCGCCGGATGCACACTTGCCTGTGGCAACTGTAATTGCAACCGGAGTTGCAAGCCCCAATGCACACGGGCAGGATATAACAAGCACGCAGACAGCGCAGGAAAGTGCGAATTCAAACGTTTGTCCTGCTATCATCCATGCAATAAAGGTGATGAGCGAAATGCACATAACTATCGGCACAAAAATACCTGATATTTTGTCTGCAAGCCTTGCTGCGGGTGCTTTGCTTGCACCTGCGTTTTCGACAAGCTCTATTATTTTGGCAAGCGTAGTTTCTTTACCTACTCTGGTGGCTTTCATCGTGAATGCGCCTTCGAGGTTTACTGATGCGGACATAACGCTGTCGCCCTCAGACTTTTCATCCGGCATGCTTTCGCCCGTAAGTGCTGACTGGTCAATGCTTGATGCACCTTGCACAACAACACCGTCAACGGGTATTTTTTCTCCGGGACGGATAACAACAAGGTCACCTGTGATTATATCTCCGGCATTAATCCGGGTTTCTTTTCCGTTGCGTATTACGGTTGCTGTTTTGGGTGATAAATCAATCAGTTTGGCAACTGCGGAATTTGTTTTGTCCTTTGAACGCTCTTCAAGGAATTTACCGACGGTTACAAGTGTCAGTATCATCGCAGCAGATTCAAAATAGAGGTTGAAAACATATCTTTCTGCTATGTCAATTCTGCCGTTGCCGATTCCGTAACCTATCATGAATATTGAAAAAATGCCGTAAACCATTGATGCACCTGCACCCACGGCGACAAGTGTGTCCATGTTTGGTGCTTTTCTGATAAGCGAAGAAAAGCCGTTGAAGAAAAATTTGCGGTTTACATAGAGAATAGGAAGTGTTAATAAAAACTGAAAAAAAGCAAAAGCTACGCCGTTGTTTGTGCCGTGCAGCACATGGGGAAGCGGCAAGCCTGCCATGTGTCCCATTGTGATATACATGAGCACGGCAAGCAGCGGAATTGATACGAGCAGCCTTGTTTTAACCGGTGTGTATTTTTCTTCCTGTTTTGGTATGGTGGACTCTTTTTTTTCTTCGGGTTTTGTCGGTTCTTCCTGTAATGTGGCTGTAAATCCCGCTTTTTCAACAGCAGCGCAGATTGCTTCTGCCGTGACCTTGATTTCGTCATATTCTGTTGTAAGCAGTTTTGCAAGCAGGTTTACCTGAGCGGAGTTTACGCCGTCTATTTTACCTACAGCTCTTTCTACTGCAGCGGAGCAGGCAGCACAGCTCATTCCCTCAACCGTAAATTTCTGTTTCATATTTATATCCTCCACAGCAGGATAGTATCTATTATTAGTATAGCGTTGTTATTGGATATTAATATTCTTAATAAGAAATAAAATAAAAACCGCACGAAATTTTTTCGTACGGTTTTATGAATGATGATTATACTATTTCTATAGGCAGAGTAGTTTGCGGCACTGTAGTGGGCGGCTGAGTTGCAGGTTCGGTCGGGGGCTCAGTTGTACCCGGCTCTGACGGCGGTTCTGTGGGAGTTGTGGTGGGTTCTTCGGTTACGGGTTCTTCTTTTGTTTCAATAGTATAAGTGTATTTGTCATAGAATTTACCGGTAACAAAATTTCTGGCTCTGATTATCAGCTTGCCGATATAGCCTTCGACTACGTAGCCTGTTCCGGTTTCGATTATATCGCCTCTTGACGGGCTTTTGCCGTAACTCGGGCAGTCGACAAAATAGAGTGTACCGTCATTGGTAACGCCGCTGTAGCCAAGTCCGCTGTGGAGATGACCGGAGAAGCAGACTATTACCATGCCCTGTTCAGTGTAGCTTTTAAGTATGCTCATGAGCCGGTCGCTCTGCTCACCGAGTATGCCGGGCTTCCAGGCTTCTTCAACACGGTTTGTGCCGTTGAACGGCTGATGAATGAAAACAAATACGGGCTTATCTGTATCTGATACTGCAAAAAGCTGTGCGTCAATCCACTGAAGCTGAGCATCTGAAAGATAGGCTTCGTTCTGCATTTTTTGCTCTGTGCCGAGAGTGAAGAAATGGTAGCCGTTTTTGGTGAAATGATTGTAAGGTGTGTTTACGGTTTTGCCGAGAAATGCAGAATATTCCGAGAAGAAAGCGTTGAATGATTCATCATTCTGCCATGAATCGTGGTTGCCGAGTGCAACTACAGTAAGTGCGACCTTTTTACAGGCTGAAAGCTCCTCAAAGAAAATTCTGACTTCTTCGGGCTTGCCGTTATTGGTATTGTCGCCGACGATTGCAAGCACGTCCGTAGCAATCACACTTCTGTTGATATCGGAAAGACCTGTTCTGATTATCTGGCGGCGCTCAAGGTCATCCTGAGCAACGTGCAGGTCCGATATAACAGCGGCATTGAGTTTAATCTGCTTAGCATCAATCGGGGAGTAGCTTGATGCAGGCGTAAAAAACCCTGTTACAAATGAGAAGATTGCGAGCAGAAAGGCTATCAGCCTTTCTGCAATTGATAAAAGTAGTTCCATGTTACCCTTCCTTTACTTTGTATTATTTTGAGCCAATACTTGGTATTGACATTTATTTGTCATTTAATGTAAAATATAAGCGAGGTGATTAAAATGAAAAAGATTATTCCGTTAATTCTCAGCCTTGCTGTAATTTTTCCGTGCTTCACGGTTGCAGCGAGCCAATCCGAACCCGAATTTATTCTTAACGGAATGGAGCCTGAATATTATTTAATGCTCAATTCTGCTGAAAATATTTCGGATGCGCTTTTACTTGGCAGCCTTTCTGCAAAGTACGAGTCAAACGGCAATCCTGCAACAATTTCCTCAGGTCAGGATGCCGGTGGTGTTTCCTACGGTGCGTATCAGTTTGCAAGCCGCTTCGGTGTGCCGCTTGATTTTGCAAATTGGTGTGTTTCATCCGGCGAAGGTGTCAGCACAGGTCAGCGTTTGCTTGATGCATATGCCAAGGATTCAAATACATACGGCGCACAGTTCAATGCGGAATGGAAAAGCATTGCAGCGGAAAATGCAGAAGCTTTTCTTGTTTTGCAGCACAATTATACAAAAACCAAGTACTACGATGTAATGGTTGAAAAGCTTGAAAAGAGTACACCGGGCTTCAAGGCTGATGATTATACCATAGCACTTAAAAACGTAATCTGGTCAAGATCCGTTCAGCATGGGCCGAATAGTGATGTTATTTCTGAGGCTTTCAAAAATATCGGCGGCTTCAAATATCAGGCAGAGGACATACTGATCAGAGCTATCTACGCTCAGAGCAGCAAGCTTGTTGATAATCCTCCTTACGCTGATTCAATAAGGATTGAGGAAAGCTCCGCAATAAGATACGGCGTTGATTCCAAAACGGTTACCGGCAAGTATATGCACTATTTCAGCCGTAATTCCTCGAACATTCAGGTTGCTGTTTACAAACGTCTTACAATCGATGAGCTTGATGATGCGCTGGCAATGTATGACGAATATAAGAGAGATAATCCTCTTATTCCGTCGCAGCCGGGAACGACAAATCCGTCCGAACCGGGAACAACCGAGCCTTCGGGTGATGGCGGTATTCTTGTTCCGGTTCCGCCTACACCAACCGATCCGTCTGCTCCTCAGGAGCCCACAACGGATCCTGTAACACCGCCCGATGATACAACTACAGGCGGAGGAACCGTTCTGGATATAATAAGCAACTTCTTCCGTTCTATTATAGAAACGATGGCTGCTATAATAGACATGATAATGAATCTTCTGGAATCATTTGCATAAAATTTCGACCGCCCGTGTCATATTAATGGCACGGGCGGTATTTTTATGCATTAAAGTTCGTAAAGACCTGATTTAAGCATTACAAATTCTTTGCCGCCGGCAATGAAATATTTTTTTACGGGTTCGTCAAATTCGAGATAATCACTGACGGCATAGTTAACAAGTGAAATGGTGCGCACTTTATTTGAGCCTTCGTTACAGATGTACAGCTTGTCGTTATATCTGACAAGTGCGGTGGGTTTGGCAAAGGCTGTGGATTTGCCGCCGCCTATTCTCATCTGAACACGCTTTTCATCCGTTGCGTAGCAAACAACTGCATTCAGCTCAGGTACGACGCTCCAGAAGGATTTGCCCTCAACGGCAACACCGCAGACGGGTTCATCGTTATATTTCAGTTCCCCTGTCCATACTGCAGTGCCCTTTGCGCTGAATATGCCCAGATCACCGTCGGGAAAAAGAAGAACGGTATTGTTATTAATAAGTGTGCCCGTTTCGCATGAAATATAGTCCTTGATCTGTGAACTTATTTCTCTGTATGCGGGACCGAACTTGCTTTCAAAATATGCCCATTTTGTAATAGGCATTGTACGGCCGCTCTGTGCTTCGTAGCCAAAGAACTGTCCTTTGACCTTTCCGTCGGGCATTATTTCGGGTTTTATGTAAAGAAAGCCTCCGTCAACGGGAAGCAGACCGTAAATCTCAAAATCAATTATCTTTTTCAAAATATCACCTTTGTATGAAAATCAAAAGCCCCGCCAAGCCGTAGACGGCGAATATTAACCTGCATATAAAAGCAGGTGGGTGGCCTCCCAACAGGTTCACGCTCCCTTCGTCCGCATAAATGCGGGAGGTCTGCAATCCGCTGTCGGAGTAAGCTTCCCTAGTTAAAGTGTGTTGGGTTAGTATTGCCGAAAATTTCTCGCACAAGGCAGGGTGTGTTTTGTTTTATTATTCCTCGTTTTCTTCGTCAAATTCAAACATGTCAGCAAGTCTTTCTTCAAAAAGGTTGCCGACTTCGTTGAATTCAGCTTCGTCTTCGATGGCGGAAAGATAGGTTTCGCCGTTTTCTTCGCTGACCTTTAAAATAATAATCTCGCCGCTGTCTTCAAGCATTTCCGCAGGATCGTCATATGTGGGAAGAAGTGCTACATATCTGCCTTTTTCGGTTTCAATTCTGTCGAGCTCTTCGAAAACATGCTCTTTACCTTCTTCGTCAATGACACTTACTATATCGGGATCATATTCTTTGCTCATTTTTTAAGTTCTCCGTTCCTTAATATTTTGTTTCGCACGTTACCATGAATATTTTACATTGCTTTTTTCAATTAGTCAAGTATATCGGTATTATTATTTAGTTACAAATATATTACAATCTGCATAAAATAGTAACAGTATTTTGCGGAGGTGTTGTTTTTGCGCAGATACCGCAGACCGTCACGCCTTAAAACAGCTGTTTTTCGTGTTACTTGTGTTCTGATTGCAGCGCTGACCGTGTTTTTACTGCTCGATGCACGTATACGCCCGTTGGTAAAAAACACCGCAATTGTTCAGGCTCAGAGCTACGCTGCACTTGCAGCAGGGGAGCGTATACCGCAGATTCTGCAGCAGACAGGCAGCGATTACGACAGCCTTGTGAATATACAGCGTGATGCGCACGGTAATATTGTTTCAATTGAAACGGATGCTATTCAGCTGAGTTTACTTAAATCACAGATCAATTCGGCTGTTGCTGCAAAACTCAGCGGGCTCAGCAGCAAGCAGCTCGGTATACCGATAGGGTCGCTGACGGGGTTAGCGCTGTTAAACGGCAGAGGTCCGAAACTGAATGTTATTCTCAGCATTACCGGCAGCGCGCAAACGCAGCTTGTCAGCAGCTTCGATTCTGCAGGTGTCAACCAGACAAGACACCGTATTTTTCTTAAAACAACCGTAACTATGCTTATTGTTTTTCCAACCTCAACTCAGACGGCAGCCTATACATATGAAATGCTTGCTGCGGAAACCGTAATCGTGGGTACTGTTCCGACGATGTATGCCGGTATTACGCAAAAATAATAATGAAAAGAGGCTGAGTAAAACTCAGCCTCAATGTGTTTTATAGGGTTTTGATTATCTGCCGAGAAGCATCATGAAGAAATTGTAAATGATCTCAAGCGGAGCGAGGATAAGTGTGAGCCAGTTGGGAAGCGGTTCCTTGACTGTGATTTCACACTTTGCAGTGAATTCGCCAACCTCAGTCTGTACGGTGATAGTTGTTTTACCGGGAGCAACTGCTTCGATAACACCTGCTGCGTTAACTGTTGCTACCTCGGGGTTTGAGGATGTGAAGGTTACGTTGGTGTTGGCGGGCTTTACATCGGCAGGTGAGCTTACGATTTTGTATTCAAGTGTTTTAGAATCGCCTGCACGGAGTGAAACAGCCTTTTCGACAAATTCAACACCTGTAATTGCGGAATATATGCCGGAAACATCAACACGGATTGTACGGCGACCGATTCTGTCGGTGTATTCACCGTTTGCATCCTTGATGCAGATATCTGCATAGATTTCGGTACTGCCGTCGTTTACGCCGATTACATTGACTGTGTTACCGAACGGTGAAACAGTTGCAATGTTTTCGTTCTTGCTGCTCCAGATGATTCTGGCGCCGCTGACTTTAGTTGAATAGCTGATGGTCTGTACACCGCCCTTGCCGAGAAGGAGGCAGTGCTCTGCAGATGAATCGAAGTAGGGGTTAATGTCAAGGTTTGCGGGCATAGCTGTGATTGTGCATGTTTTCCAGTATACGTCATGGTTGTAGTATACATATGCATAAACAACTGCTGTGATGGAGCCTGAATTGAAGATAGAGCTGTTTCTTTCAATTGTAACAACACCGTGCTGGTCTACCTTAACGATATCTCTTTCGTCAATAAGGGGAGTTTTGGGATCGTCCTTTACTTCCCAGTAGAAGTTGAGGATTGTGGGCTTTGCGTTGAAAACATCAAGGTCAAGGCTTTCTGTTGCATAAAGAGTTGCAGATGACTTTGTGATGTCAACGGTAGGCTGCTTTATCTGATGGGTTGTCGGGTCGGTGATAGCGTCAGTTGTTGTTGTGAATGTAAAGTCACAGTCTGCTGACGGGGTAATGATAATGAAGTAATACTTGCCGGAAGTAACAGCGATGGGTGTGCGGTCATAGCTTGCTTCACCCTGGAAGTTTATGATGGAAGAGCTGTTTCCGCCTTCGGGAGCAAGTGCTACATCGGCAATGACGGAAGCGTCAAACTCAAATCTGAGTGTGGTTGCCGATTCTGTGTTGAATTTGTAATAGGCAGTTGTACCGGCTTCAAGGGAAGCATATACTGTTTCGCCGGGAGCTACGGTTTTTGCGGTAGCGTATGATACACCGGGCTCAAGCAGGAAAACTTCGCTGGGATGTGCGTAGGGTGCTGTAGCAACGGCAGATGCAGAAACTGCAAATACGCCGAATGCGATGATGAGTGCCATAACAAGTGCTATGGACTTGCGTGCAATTTTCATTTCTTGAATTTCCTCCTGTTTTCTGTTTTGCAGGTTGCCGCAGGCACTGCTTAAAATTTGGTAAATAAATAATAACAAGAAATTACTTTAAAGTCAACTAAAAAATAACATTGTAAATGTCCGTTGTAATTTTGTGATCGGCTATTGTAAGATTTTTGATGCGATTGTGCATTTTGCCAAGGATTTTTCAGGCAATTGTTGTTGGCTGTTTTGGTTAAAAATACAAATACTCGAACGAAAAAACGGTCGATTTGCAAATTTATATGAAAATATCGTCAAAACCTATTGCAAAAAATAAAAAAATTGTGTAAAATGCATATTGTCATTATAGGCACTTTGTCCAAAACATCGTTTATGGAGGTTTTCCGGATGTCAAACAGACTTTTTCAGGGTATCATCCACCAGATGCGCGAGGCTATCGGCAGAACGGTAGGCGTAGTAGATGAAACAGGAACAATAATTTCTTGCAGCGAGCTTGGCCGTATAGGCGAGGTTTGCGCTTTTCCGCTTGACGAGCATCTCGTCAAGGGTGAAACCTTCTGCATGGACGGTCAGACTTTCCGTCCCTTCGGTTCAGTTTTACACCCGGAATATGCCGCTTTTGTTGACGGCGACGACGAGCTTTCTCCCAAATATGCAGAAATCGTTGCCGTATCTCTCGGCAGTGTAAAGTCACTTTATGACGAAAAGTACGACAGAGGCAACTTCATCAAGAATGTCGTGCTTGACAATATACTGCCCGGCGATATTTATCTCAAGGCAAGGGAGCTTCGCTTTACAACCGATACTTCCCGTGTCGTACTCCTTATCCGTATTCCGGAGCGCAACGATATCTCTATTTATGACATTATCCAGAATCTCTTCCCGGATAAAACCAAGGACTTTGTTATAAACATCAACGAAACGGATATTGCCCTCGTCAAAGAGGTGCGTGCAAACATCGAAACACGCGATCTCGAGAAGCTGGCACGTTCTATTGCCGATTCTCTCAACAGTGAAGCATTCATTCACTGCATTATCGGTATAGGTACCGTTGTTGAAGGTATCAAGGAGCTTGCACGTTCTTTCAAGGAAGCACAGGTTGCTCTTGAAGTCGGCAAGGTTTTTGATACAGAAAAAGAGATTGTAAGCTACGATAATCTCGGTATAGCACGTCTTATATATCAGCTTCCTACCACTCTTTGCGAGATGTTCCTTCGTGAAGTGTTCAAGCGTGGCTCGATAGATACTCTCGATCACGAAACACTTTTCACAATTCAGAAATTCTTTGAGAACAACCTCAACGTTTCTGAAACCTCAAGAAAGCTGTTTGTGCACAGAAATACGCTGGTATACCGCCTTGAAAAAATCAATAAGCTCACCGGTCTTGACCTTCGTGAGTTTGACGATGCTATTGTATTCAAAGTTGCCCTGATGGTAAAGAAATATCTTGACGCTAACCCCGTTAAGTATTAATCTGCCGTCTTTGCGTGAGCCATTCCGGTTTTAGCGACATGCTTTTGCAACAGCTGATTGCGTTTATTATATGTTGCTTTAACGCTGACGGCGCAAAAAAAGGATGGACAAGTAATTGATAGAATTTAAAAACGTATCTAAAAGTTACGATAACGGTACCCTTGCTCTTGATGACGTAAGTCTTAAAATAGAGCAGGGGGAATTCGTGTTTATTGTCGGTGATTCCGGTGCCGGTAAAAGTACTCTTCTCAAGATAATGATGCGTGAGGAGGTTGCAACACACGGCACGGTAGTTATCAAAAACCGTCTTCTTAACACCATGAAGAAAAGGGACATTCCCTATTTCAGACGTCATCTGGGTATTGTTTTTCAGGATTTCCGTCTGATTCCCAACATGACCGTCTACGACAATGTTGCATTTGCAATGCGTGTTATAGGTGCAAAAGAAAAGAAAATAAGCAAGCGTGTACCCTATGTTCTCGGTCTGGTCGGTCTGGCTGATAAGTCGAAGGCTTTGCCCAATCAGCTTTCCGGCGGTGAGCAGCAGAGGGTTGCTTTGGCGCGTGCAATTGTAAACAATGCGGATATAATTATTGCGGACGAGCCTACAGGTAATGTTGATGCCAAGCGTTCAAGAGAAATAGTTGAGATGCTCAACAAAATAAACGCTACCGGCACAACCGTTATCATGGTAACACATTCCGAGGACCTTGTACGCAATTACGGCCGCAGAGTTGTTACAATTCAGGACGGTAAAATCAAATCGGACGATATATCCAGAGTAGGTATTGTACCGGAAAGCACAGCTTTGCCGCCTGATCTCAATCTCTCAGCACGTCGGGCAATACGTGAAGCAGATGAATTTATCCGCAACTACAAGCCCGAAAGCGAAAGAAAAACAAGCGGAGGTGAGTCGGATGAGTAAGAATCCCGATAAGGGCGGCTCTGCAAGCCTTACCTACCTTACAAAAGAAGGCTTCCGCAACATCCGCTCAAATAAGCTGATGTCACTTGCATCAATCGCCGTGCTTATGTCATGCCTTGTTATGATTGGTGTTGCATCAATGCTCTTTATCAACATCAATATAATGCTCGGCGATATTTCACAGCAGAATGTTATTATGGTTTATATTCAGGATGATGCAACGGATGAACAGATTGCGGAAATGGATGCGGAAATCAGAGCTATTGCCAATGTTGAAACCAACACATTCATTCCCAAGGAAGAAGCGTTTCCTGAGGTTATGGAATCCATCGGTTCGGCAGCTGCGCTGTTTGAAGGCATGGAGTCCGATCTTCTTCCCGATGCATACGAAGTAACTCTCAAAGATATGGAGCTTTATGACGATACTGTCAGCCGTCTTGAGCAGCTTGACAATATCATTCAGCTCCGGCACAACAGGGATTTTGCAAAGCAGCTTACAACGCTTCGCACTACTGCGGGTTATATCAGCATAGCTGTTGTTACAATGCTGCTGGTTGTTTCACTTTTCATTATCTCAAATACAGTCCGTGTTACTATGTATAACCGCCGCCTTGAAATCAGAATCATGAAATCGGTCGGTGCAACAAAATGGTTTATACGTTGGCCCTTTATTGTTGAAGGTGTTGTTCTCGGCATTATAGCAGGCCTTATTTCGCTTGCTATGGTTTTCGGTATTTATCAGGCAGGCGTAAAGGCAGTGGGCGATATGCTCTCCATACTTTCCTCAAAGCCCGCACCCTTTGCAGATTATGCAGTTTATATGCTGGTTGCCTTTATTGCAACCGGTTTGATTACCGGTGCAATCGGCAGTATTGTATCTATGAATAAATATTTGAAGGAGCAGGATTATGACAGCGACAATGTCAGCGGTTAAATCACGCCGCTTTAGAGTCTGCGCCCTGATTACAGTTCTTGTTTTGCTGTTCAACATTTATGCTTATGCTCAGGATGAAAGCACAACAGAAGCTATTCCTGAGGAAGAAAGCTCAACACAGGAAGAAACTACGGTTGACACAGCAAAATACGATGAGCTGCAGGACCAGTACGAAGCACTTGAAAAAGAAAAAGAAGAAAACGAAAAGAAACTCAATCAGGTCAAAGAGGAAATGGCAGACCAGAAGGATGTTATCCAGGACATCTATGATAAAATTGATGCCACTCAGATCAGAATTGATGTTCTCGGTGAAACGGTTGATTTGCTCAACTGCGATATCAACTACACCGCAAACCAGATTGAAATTATCAATCAGCAGCTCACATCCCTTGATGAAAAAATAAACGTAACACAGACCGCTATCACCGAAAAGCAGTCGGTGCTTGAGCAGACTTATGAGCTGCTTAAAATGCGTATACGTGCTATGTATATGGCAGGCAGCGCATCAAACCTTGAATTCCTCCTCACCTCAGCGGATTTTGCTACTTTGCTTACAAGAACAGAGCTTCTTGTAAGAGTAGCTGAGCATGACAATAACCTCCTGTCCACACTTGAAACGGATATTGCCGAGCTTGAAACGCTTGAAACAACACTCAGCTCAAGCAAATCCGATCAGGAAACCAAGGCAACTCAGCTTAATCAGCAAAGCGCAGCGCTTGAAAGCAAGAAAGCAGACGCACAGAGTGCAAGCGCAGAGCTCGAAGAAAAAAAGGCTGAAATCAAGGTTCAGTACGACCAGGCTCAGAAGGAATTCAATGAGCTTGACAAGCAGAGTGACGAATATATAGAAACCATCAAGAAGCAGGAAGAACAGCTGCTTGAGCTTTCCAACGAAATGGAAGAGTTCATCAGGAACAACGGCTCGTCATCCTCTGACCCCGATGAGGAAGATGAAACAAAAGAAAGCACAAGCGGCGAGGAAGAGCCTGATGCTGAAAAGCCTGCCACCTCCTCAAAGGGCATGATATTCCCGATTAAAACAAAGGGTGCATACATTTCTTCACCGTACGGTATGAGAACCCATCCGATTACCGGCGAATATAAAATGCATTCAGGTGTAGATATTACTGCAGGCGGTATCAATAATGAGCCCATTTATGCTGCTCAGAGCGGTGAGGTTATCTTTGCCGGTACCAAGGGCGGCTACGGAAACTATATTATCGTCGACCACGGCAAAGGTATCACAACCTGTTATGCACACTGTAATTCAATCGGCGTTTCCGTCGGTCAGCAGGTCAAGCAGGGTCAGGTTATAGGTAAAGTCGGCTCTACCGGCGCTTCAACAGGTCCTCACCTTCACTTTGAAGTCCGTATTGACGGTGCTACAACCAACCCCATGAACTATGTTTCACTTTCCGGTTGATAAAAAACCTAAACTAATGAAAGGCCGGTGCAACGGCGAATGAACAAAAAAATTTCACTCGGGTTGACCGTAGCCCTTATTTTAGTAAGCATCACGGCAACCTTTGCAATTACAATGACTGTATCACAGAATATTTATAACGGTCTTATTGCCAAGCTTTCAAACCGTGTGGAGCTGTATGACAGTATATCAACTATTGATAATCTTGTCCGTACGAATTTTTATGCCGATTTTGACGATGATTCACTTTTATCGCGAAGTGCTGAAGGCTATATGAAAGGTCTTAAAGACAACGGCAGTTATTATATGTCCGCACAGGACTATATCGAATATACCCGCCGCCTTAAAGGCGAGGGCGGTATCGGTATTGCTGCACAGTACGATTCTGAAAAAGGAAAGGTCGTTATAACTGAGGTTTACAGCGGCTCTTCTGCTGAAAATGCCGAGCTGAAAAAAGGCGATGTTATTGATGCGGTCAACGATGAGAAAGTAACGGTCAGTAATGCGGCAAGCGTTATTGAATCACTTCAGATCGGCAGACGCTTTGAATCCGTTAACATTACTTATGAGCGTGACGGCGTAAAGAAGACAGTCAGCGTTATGCGTGGCTACACAAAAACAGTTACCTCGTCATATGTGGGCAATATCGGATATATAAGAATCAGCGGTTTTTATGAAAATACGGCATCACAGTTCCAGACTGAAATTGACAGCCTGAATGCACAGGGTGTAACTTCGCTTATCATTGATTTGAGAAACTGCAATGACGGTACAATGGACTATGCGTCAGCTGTTGCCGATATCCTTCTTCCCAGCGGTGCTGAATCTTCGGTAGCTGTTGCAAGTGCGGTCAAACGTGACAACAGCACTCACAAAAACTTTACGTCAGATGCTTCAGCAATAACTTTCCCCGGTGGTATAGTTGTAATGGTCAATGGTTCAACCTCTGGCGGTGCAGAGCTTCTTGCCGCACAGCTCAAGGCTTTTTCAAAGGGTTTGCTGCTCGGCTCAACAACAGCCGGTCAGATGACTATGCAGGAGATTTATTCCCTTGAAGACGGCAGTGCAATTTCGCTTACTATAGCAAGAGTTGTTTGTTACAGCGGTGTATCTTACAGTGACGGTGTAGGAATGGAGCCGGATATTCCCAGCGAATTTACGGCGAACAGTATTCTTGCAACAAGTCTTGAAGGTATGGAAACAGATTCTCAGCTTAATGCGGCGTTTGCAAGATTTGCACAGAACACAGCAGACTGATAAAAAAATATAAAAGGCAAGGTACATTTAGCGTACCTTGCCTTTTTTGTCTTATTTACTGAGCTTATTGACCAAATCTCTGTCAGGTGTGACGTATACGGTGTTATATACATGGTATATTACCTTACCGGGTTTTGCGCCTTGTGGCTTTTTGAGATTTCTGACCTGAGTATAATCTACAGGCACACCGGAGGATTGTCTTGCCCTGCTGTGATAGGCTGCAATTATTGCAGCCTCAATCATTGTGTTTTCGGGTATTTCGTCAATATCAGCACCCTCGGTTACTATAACAGTATGCGAGCCGGGGAATTTCTGCGTGTGCAGCCAGATATCACCTTTAGCGGCGGTTTTGAGTGAAAGTCTGTCGTTCTGCTCGTTGTTTCTGCCGACTAAAATTGTGAAACCGTCGCTTGACTGATATTCCATCGGTGCAAGGGGCTTGGGGGCTTTGGTGCCGGGTTTCTGCTTTGATTTGAGGTAGCCCGTGTGTGCAAGCTCCTGCTTTATTTCTGCAATCTGCGCCGTGGTTTCAGCACGTGAAAGTGCATCCGCAACGGTGTCCAGGTAAGCAAGCTCATCTTCACCCTGCGAGATAAGTGCTGTAAGCATCTGCTCGGCTGTTTTAGCCTTGCGGTATTCCTTGTAGTATCGCTGTGAATTCTCGTTGGGTGTAAGTGCGGGGTTTGTGTTTATGCGTATATTTTCATTGGTGTAGTAATTGTAAACTTCGTAAAACGCAGCACCTTTTTGCAGCTGATAAATATTGGCAGCTATGAGTTCAGCATTTATTTTAAGCTGCTCACGGTCAGCGCACTGCTCAAGCTCCTTGCGCTGCAAATCAAGCTTTCGTGCCGTACGCTGTATCAGGTTTGAGACAAGCTTCTGCAGCTCGGATGAATTCTGTTTTGTGCGTTCAATTCTGTCCTTTTCGTAGTAGAAATCGTCAAACAATTCCGAGAAGCTGTCATAATACTTGATTTTTACATTGCTGCCGTACTGAGTTATCGGGAAGAATGAAAAATCAAGCGGTTTGCCGCTTGCATCTATAACTGCACAGGGCTGCGGCTTAACGGTTTTCAATTTTTCAATTTCAGTTGCAAGTGAATTGATTTCGCTGTCACTTAAAAATTCCGTGCGTTTATCTTCGCCTATGGCTCTGCTGACAGTTTCACGGCAGACAATGGGGGATATACCCTGTACGCAGCTCAGCAGCGCTGCACTGACTGCTTTGTTTGGGATGTCTGAAACAGCAGCGGCCGTATCCGCACCTGAGGCTTCAGTCAGGTCAGGCTTGTTTTGTTTGGGCGGCAGCTTGTAGAGCATGCCGGGTAAAATCTGGCGGACAGAAGATGTTTCGCTGTCAACACGCTTTACCGCATCAAGAATATTGCCCTGTTCGTTTATTAAAATAATGTTGCTGTACTGTGCCATAATTTCAATGCAAAGTGTCAGCTTGACGGGTTCACCGATTTCGTTTGTTGCATCAAAATTAAGGAATAACGCTCTTTCCAGTCCCTCCTGATATATTGAGGTGAGCATTGCGTTTGTCAGGTGCTTTCGCAGCAGCATACAAAGCATGGGTGGCTTTGCCGGGTTTTCCGGCGGAAAAGCGGTGAAATGTATTTTAGGTGAGTTTGCACGTGCGCTCAGCAACAGCTTGTATGCACCGTTCCGACCACGCAAAACAAGCACCAGCTCCTCACGTGAGGGCTGATGCACCTTTTCAACACGGCAGCCTGTTGCGGCTGCCGCAATTTCGTCTTTGATAAAGCTAAGGGTCAATCCGTCAAGAGCCATTATTATTCCTCAAACAGTTTTGCAAGTTTTTCAAGGTCGTCCTTGTCAAAAAATTCTATTGTCAGCGAGCCACCGTTACCTTTAGAACTTATGCTGACCTTTCTGCCGAGCGTTTCGCAGAGCGATAACTCGACTTCTGTTATATACTTATCCCTTCCGGGTGCGGCCTTTGCAGGCTTTGCCGGCTTGCGGAAATCCTTGACCAGCTTTTCTGTCTGTCTGACGGAATAGCCCTTTGCTATTACTTCATCGGCAAATTGCTTTATCAGCTCGTCATCCTCAAGCGGCAGCAATGCTCTTGCGTGACCTGCACTCAAGCTTTTGCTGCTGACAAGGCTGAGCACATCCTTGGGTAAACTGAGCAAACGCATGAGGTTTGCAACGGCAGAGCGGGATTTGCCCACACGCTGTGCAGCTTCTTCCTGTGTAAGCGAATAGTTGTCCATAAGATAGCGGTAGCCCTCTGCCTCTTCAATCGGATCAAGGTCTTCACGCTGTAAATTTTCAATAAGTGCAAGTGCTGCTGCATCCTCATCGCTGAGCTCCCGTATAACTACAGGTACATCTGTAAGGCCTGCCATTCTTGAGGCACGCCAACGTCTTTCGCCCGCAACAAGCTGATAACTGCCGCCGGGCAGCGGACGCACAAGCAGCGGCTGAATAACGCCGTGCTTTTGTATGCTCTGACTCAGTTCGGCAAGTGCATCTTCATCGAAATTCTTTCGCGGCTGATTTTTGTTCGGCTCAATTTCGTTGAGCTTTAATTTTACAGCAGAGGAAGAAGAAATGTTTTCAATTGAATTATCTACAAGCAGTGCATCAAGTCCGCGGCCTAAGCCGCCTTTTTTCGGTGCCATATTCTCTTCTCCTTTATATTTTTATTATGTATTCATTGAAATAAGCTCATCTGCAAGGCTGTCATAGGCAAAGGTGCCCTTTGATGTACGGTCATAGTACATTACGGGCTGACCGAAGCTGGGTGCCTCGGAAAGTCTGACTGTACGGGGGATTACCGTGTTGAACACCTTGCGCGGGAAAAACTTTTTAACCTCGTCAACAACCTGCTGAGTGAGGTTGAGTCTGCCGTCGTACATGGTAAGCAGTACACCCTCAATTTCAATCAGCGGATTGTAAAGCCTTTTGATGTTGCGCACGGTGGAAATAAGCTGTGATAAGCCCTCCAGTGCATAGTATTCGCACTGTATCGGCACAAGCAGCCCGTCTGCCGCACAAAGTCCGTTAAGTGTTATAAGACCGAGCGACGGGGGACAGTCCAGAAAAATAAAATCGTACTGCTGCTTTATAAGTGCCAGACTGGTGCGTAGCTTTGCCTCACGTCTTTCGATGTCAACAAGCTCAAGCTCAGCACCTGCAAGGTCCATTGTTGAGGGTATAACGTCAACATTTTTAAAAGGGGAGTGTACTATAGTCTGTAAAGCAGGTACACCGTTTACTATATTGTCATAAGAGGATAGCTTGACATCACGTTTGTTGATGCCCAGTCCGCTTGTTGCGTTGCCCTGAGGGTCTATATCAACAAGCAGTACCTTTTTACCTTTGGCGCCAATTGCGGCGGTAAGGTTTACGGCAGTTGTAGTTTTGCCTACGCCGCCCTTCTGATTTACTATTGCTATTATTTTACCCATTGAAACAGTCCCTCCGGAACTAATAATTTAAAGTTTTCTATATATTCTTTGGCTGAGTAGCCTGCAGGTATAAAATAAACTGCGATGATTGCAAGCACTACTGTAAAAGCGAATAAAACGAATACGGTGCTGCCGATAAATTTCGGGATTTTATAGCTGTACTTCTTCATAATCAGCAGCATAATAAGCAGCAATGCTGCACCGATAGTGCTGAGTATAATGCCGGTGCCGGTACCCTGCGGTGTAAAGCTCAGCGTGACACTGCCCTCGCCTTCGGGCAGTTCAACTGCGATATATGCACCCAGTGCGTTGCGCACCTGAGCCTTTTCGCCGTTGATTTCACAGCTCCAGCCCTTGTCATAGGTTATGGGTACGAAAAGATATTTTGCTTTGCCTGCGGTGTTGCTGAAATCAAAGCTAAGACCTGCTTTGTCAATTGCTTCGTTAGAAACAGTGTTTTTATAAAGCGCATTCAGTTCCGTCATTTTTTCAACAGGCATGCAGGCAATCTGAACGGTATCATTGCCAAAAACATCGCCGTTAATGCAGCTGACAGTAATTTCAGCTGTTTCGCCGGCTTTGAAACTGCCTAAAGTCGCAATACCGTTTACAGCTGCAGACGGAAACAGATCATAGGTCGTTTGTTTGTTGTATGCGCCTGATACACTTGTGCCGTTGACATCGGTTTTGTAAACCTGTCTGTTGAATACACCGGTGTTCATATAAAGAACAGAGTCTTGCGCTGCGGTGTATGTGAAGGTAAGCACATCATCCGTAGCTGAAACAAGCCTGATATTTTCGCTGTCGTAATCCCGTGTGCAGACTTCAAAAAGCTCTTCATCAGAGTCTGTGAAAAGCTGCCAAAGTCGGTTTTGTGCCTCGAATCTCTGGCTGAGGTCGGTTTTTGTTATATCCTCAAGCAGTCCTCCGTCAGCAAGTATGCCGAATTCAACCGCATATTTGTTAGTGTATAAATCAAAATTTTCTGTTTTTTCAATCAGCTCATACTGCGATGTGGCGGTATGGTGTCCGCGCTGAACAAGCTTTTGGATTCCTAAAATTCCGTCTGTAAATGCTGTTCCGCCTGAATCAAGAATTCTCGTGTACTGTATGCTGTAGCCGAGAACTGCGGCAGCGTCCTGCATGTATTGCGGAATGTTGTGGGTCCAGTTTGAAAGCGCAGGTGTTTTTAAAAGGAAAGGATAGTTGGTATTAAGTGAAGTATCCGGGTTTTTTATTCTGCCGAGTGCGCTGCAGCTTGTGTTGAGTGCAGATGCTTCGTTGCAGTATTCCACAAAGGCTGAGTTGTTATAGAACAGTATTTCGCTTTCCTTTTGGTGGATGTTTGCAATTCCTGCGTAGCCTGTGGCAAAGCACTGAATAAGGCTGAGCACAAGGCAAAAAGAACGGGCAACGTATTTGTTCTGACAAAGAAGCAGTATAAACAGCGCAATGCCTGTGCAGCTGATAAGATAATAGCATCTGTAATAAACGGCATCTGCTGTATCACCGTCGTAGGCTGTGCCGTGGCAGTATACAGCATAGTAGTACAGCGCAAAAATGAATACACACAAAATTGCAAGAGTTAAAATCTCTGTAATAAATTTAATGATTTTGTTTTTTGGAATATATATGGCTTCGCCGTATTTATCTATTGAAGCCATACCGAAACACAGCACCGTAAAAACGGCAATGAAGAAGAAACGCATCGGAAAACCGATATAACTTCCGCCGTGCCATATAAGATTAACATTTTCAAATGCAACAGGTGCAAGTACAATGCATGCTGCACCGAAAACAAAAACAGCTTCTTTGCGTTTTTTATCTTTGAGGAGTTTGAATATGAGTGCAGCAATCAGTACAAAGCCAAGCTGCAATCCGATAACAAGAATCAGCTTTTTGGGTAAATTGTAAAACTGATCTTCGGTCAGGATTTTTTTTATCGGACTTTCGTTTTCTTCAAAGCTTGTCTGTAAACGCTTTGAGGAAAGCGTCTGTATAGCCATGGGGACACTGTGCCATGCGGAAAGCAGTGCACCGACAAGGGTTGAAATACCGAGCATACAGGTGCGCTGCGCTCTTGTATCCTTGGGAGAAAGCAAAATCAGATAAAGACCGCCAAGGAAGAATACGGCAAGCGTGACCATGAAGCCCTGATAAACCGAAAGAAAAAGTGTATAAGCAAAGAAAAGTGTATAACAAACAGGTTTGTTATCAATAAGCAACAGCTTAAGTCCGTAAATCAGCAGTGGAAAAACTATGACAAAATCAAGCCAGAATGCATTGGTGTAGTAAAACATTGAGTATGTGCTCATTGCATACAAAACTGAGAAGGCAGTTTTCCATATCGGTTTTGTTTTTTGAAATAGTCTGTCAAAAACAAAGTTTGCGGTAACGGCAGCAGCCATTACCTTGACTATAATCAGCACACTCAGTGCATAGAGCAGGTTTTCTCTTTTGAAAAAACACAGCACAAGGTCGAGTGGTGTAAATGTGCCTGAGTTTACAATGTTTACTCCAAGACCCGTATACCAGTCAAAGCTCATGGCTTTTTCGCCGTGGAGCCAGTCGTATATATGGTAATATATCGGTAAGGTGCCCTGAGCCATATCGTCATAGGTTATATCGGCTGAGCCGAAAGGCCATACACCCTTGAGTGCATAAACGATAAGCATCATTATTGCACAAAGCAATGCACCGCTGAACAGCGGCGGCAGCTTTTTTATTTTTTCCTTCATTATACGGTCAAATCACCTTTCCGTGTAATTTAACTGCGGCTTTCAATTTCTTTGGCTAAATTAATTGCAGCACTTTCTACATAGTCTGCACACGGACGGCGTTTATAATACTGTTCAGTGCGCTCTTCGGGTACGGGCTCGCTTGCTCCTGGTAAATCGAGCAGCTCCCGGCAGATATAGCTGCCGTTTTCTTCTGCAAATCCTGCAGCAAGCTTTTGGATAAGAGCATAGTGGCCGGCCTTTTCTTCGGTGGCCTTCGGGTCTTCATAGCCGCAGACAACGCCTGCAACCATGAACATGCCGCTGACAGCGCCGCAAACTTCTCTGAGTCTGCCCATACCGCCGCCGAAGGATGAGGAAAGAAGGGCTGCGGTTTTTGTATCAAATCCGGTTATATCGCCAAATGCAAGGAAAACGGATTGAGCACAGTTGTATCCCTCTTCAAAAAGGCTGCGTGCTTTTTTACCGTATTCTTCGGGGGTAAGATTAAGTTTCATTTATTACTCCTTGAAATTACAATTTTTATATGCGAAACATAATGCGTTTTATAAAAACTCAAATCATTCTTTTACGTTAAATGATTTACTGAAAAGGATTCGTTATGTTACTTTTGTCAAGCGTTACAAAAGTAACCAAAAAAAATTTTGGGGTTATAAGCATTTCACGACGGCTGACGATAGCAAATCTGACTTTTAAGTTCACTCTATCGCCTATGGTCCCCTCGCTCGGATAAATGAGTTAATTTTCAGCTCGTCAGCCTGTTCCGTTCAAATTCACAACATCGTTAATTTTTTATATTGATATTGTTTTGAGGCTTTTTATTTCCGCCGTTGATGCCTTTTATTTCTTAATAAAACTTTTCAATAGGCGGCATATAGGGTGCGTTTCGCACCGGCATTGACTGCAGCGTCACGCTGCTAAACTGTAATTTATATCATATCCCAAACAGGGACATATGCTTCATCGGCTGCTTCAAGCTGCTGAACAAATCCGTTTTCAAGTCCGAGAAGCAGCATGTAATTGCTTACCTTTTCGTACTCTTCTTCGCTTATTTTTCTGCTGAGCTCGCTGTGAATTTCATTTCCTGTCGGAAAATACTGAGCCATGAGGCTGACATAAATATCATCAGGGAAATTGTCTGCTATTGCTTCAAGCACACCGTAGCTGTTTTCAAGGTTGTCGGGGAGAATCAGGTGGCGTATCATAACTCCGCTTTTCATCATGCCGTTTTCATCGTGCACAGGTGCACCGACCTGCCTGTACATCTCTTTGATAGCCGAAAGTGCAGTCTGCGGATAGTCAGCAGCTGCCGAATATTTTTTGGCAACGCTGCTTAGTGAATACTTGAAGTCGGGCAGGTAAATATCTATAAGACCTTCCAATGCCCTGAGTGTTTCAACACGCTCATAGCCCGAGGTGTTGCATACAACGGGTACAGACGGTTTATAAATCTGAAGAGCTTTTATAATTATGGGATAGTATGGGGTGGGGCTGACTAAATTTATGTTGTGTACACCGTCAGCTTCAAGCTTTTTTATTATTTCAACAAGTCCGTTTGCGTCAACAGTTTTTCCGCAGCCGGTTCTTGAAATCACACTGTTCTGGCAGAATTCACACCGCAGCACACAGCCGCTGAAGAATATTGTACCTGAACCGTTCTTGCCGCTTATGTCAGGTTCTTCCCACATGTGTCTGGCAGCCCTGCATATTCCGGGTAAAGCAGGTAAACCGCAAAAGCCGTCGCCGGAATTGGTGGCAAGGCGTTTTGCTTTACAGTTTCTCGGGCAAAGGCTGCAATTTTCGATGCTGAAATTATCCATTGTATTTTTTATTGAGAAGTGCAACGAGTGTGTCGGTAAGTCCCATTTCTTCACTCTTGTTCATCTCTCTGTAATCCTCACTTGCGGTATCCTCGCTGTCGTCGGATATTTTGCGGATACTCAACGATTTTGCGCCGTATCTGTCACAGACGGATGCTATTGCACCCGATTCCATATCGAATGCGCAGATGCCGAAACGCTCATGGTATTCAGCCTTTGTTTTGTTGCTTGTAAGGAACATATCACCTGTTCCGAGTGCACCAATGTAAAGGTTAGCTGCTTTACATAATTCGAGCAGCTCATCATTGGTTTCGTATACATATTTCTGGTCGGGCTTAACACCTAATTCGTAGCCGAGCGGTGTTAAATCAAAATCGCATTCGGTGCAGCTTGAGCCTGCAACAAGGTCGCCTCTGCGAACGCCCTTTACCGCACCGGAAAAACCGATGTTGTATATTTCTTCTGCGCCGTATCTGAGGATGAGGTGTGTTGCAGCAATAGCGGCATTTACCTTGCCTGTGCCGCTCATCATGGCAACAAGTCTGTCGCCGCAGAAAGGCATCGTGAGCATTCTCATGCCGTTTTCTTCAAAGTTTTCTGCACCGTTTTCTGTTGCCCATTTGCAGAAAGGATTATATTCGTGTGTATCCGCTATAAGTACAGCAATAGTTTTCATTATTTTCACCTTGAGTTTTAAAATTTTAAACGGGCAAAACCCCGTTGCTTGCATAGTATGGTTTGAGAGCAGACTTAGCAGCCTTCAGAAAGGGTAGTGGCTTTTAACAAAGTCCGCGGGGAGCTGCCCTTTTGACTGCTTTTATATATAGCGGGCATCGCTTTAATAATTTCGGGCGGTGTCCGCATGGATCAGACAGCTCGAAGACCTTTGATGAATACAGCTTTTATGTTAAGTGCATCATCGAGCACGAGCAGGTCTGCTCTCTTTCCTGCGGCTATTGAGCCGGTAACACCGTCACGTCTGATTGCCGCAGCAGGATTTATCGTGCAGGCTTTGAGTGCACTTCTGAAATCAATTCCGAAGCGCAGCAGATTTTTGAATTCTTCAAATATGTTTGTTGTGCTTGCCGCTATTGTACCGTCAGCAAGGGTTGCCTTGCCGTCTTTGACATATACTGTCTGACCGCCAAGCTCATATTCGCCGTCGCCGCAGCCGGCAGCAGACATCGAATCGCTGATTACAACGGCCCTGTCCTCACCGAGCAATCTGAAGGCCATACGCAGTATTGCAGGATGATTGTGGAAGCCGTCGCAGATAAGCTCTGCAGTAACGTTTTCACTTTCAAATACGGCTGTAGGAACTCCGGGGGCACGGTTCTGAACGGGAGTCATTGCATTGAAAAGGTGAGTTGCATGGCTGAATCCGTTTTCAAAACCGCGCTTTGCTTCCTCGTAGCTTGCCGATGTGTGTGCTGCGCTTACCGTGCATATATCTTTTGCTGCTTTTGCAAATTCAACAGCGCCCCCGACCTCGGGAGCAACGTCTGCAAGCATTATCGGGCAGATTGAATTGAGCAGCGAAAATTCAGCGAAATCGGGCTTGCGGACATGCTCTGCTGCCTGTGCACCTTTTTTTGCAAGGGAGATATACGGTCCCTCCATATTAATGCCGTGAATATATGCGCCGTTTTCTTTGCCCATGCATGAACCGACAGCAGCAAATGCCTTTTCAAGTGTTTCCTGCGGCAGAGTCATTGTTGTAGGGCAGAATGAGGTGATTCCTCTTTGAGCAAGATAGCGGCTGATAGTCTGGATTTGTTCGGCTTCGCCGGACGAGCTGTCTGCAAGGCACGCACCGTGAATGTGTATGTCAATGAATCCCGGTACTACTGTCATGCCTGTGAAATCAAGCTCATCTTCGCCGCTGAGATTGCCGAGCGATTTTATTATGCCGTTTTCAACTTCTATATCGGTTTTTACGGGCGAAAAATCTTCAGCCCAGACTGTTGCATTTTTAATAACCATAATTATATACCTATTATCCCATATTAAGAGTAACCCTTATTATACTTCCTTTTTGCAGCTATTTCAATAGATAACAAATAAATAAAAATTTTTATAATTTTACCCTTTAATTAATGAAACTGATGTGATATAATACAGCAGTTAATAATATAATGCCGGATTACGATATCCGGTAAAGCGTATTGGAGTCTTGATTTATGCTGAAAGCAGGTTTTGACAACGAAAAATACCTTAAATTGCAGTCTGAATGTATCAGGCAGCGTATCGAGCAGTTTGGCGGCAAACTCTATCTTGAATTCGGCGGCAAATTGTTTGACGATTACCATGCATCCCGTGTTCTGCCGGGCTTCAAGCCGGACAGCAAGCTGAAAATGCTGCTGGAGCTCAAAGACCAGGCGGAGGTTGTGATTGTAATTAATGCAGCCGATATCGAAAACAATAAAATCCGCGGCGATTACGGTATTACCTACGATGCGGACGTGCTCAGACTTATTGACGAATTTCGTGAAATAGGTCTTTATGTCGGCAGTATCGTCGTATCTCAGCTTGCGGGTCAGCCTGCGGCAGAGGTGTTTATAGAGCGAATGAAAAGCCTTGGCGTAAAGGTGTACCGCCACTATAAAATTGACGGTTATCCGTCAAATATTCCGCATATTGTCAGCGATGAGGGCTATGGCAAAAACGATTATATCGAAACACAGCGTGAGCTTGTTATCATTACTGCACCCGGTCCCGGCAGCGGTAAAATGGCAACCTGCCTTTCACAGCTTTACCATGAGAATAAAAAGGGTATCAAAGCGGGATATGCAAAGTTTGAAACCTTCCCGATATGGAATCTGCCGCTGACCCATCCCGTTAACCTTGCATACGAGGCAGCAACGGCAGACCTTAATGACGTCAATATGATTGATCCGTTCCACCTTCAGGCTTACGGTGAAACAACGGTTAACTACAACCGTGATGTTGAGGTTTTCCCTGTACTCAACACTATGTTTGAAACCATTTTCGGTTCATCACCCTATAAATCACCTACCGATATGGGCGTAAATATGGCAGGCAACTGTATATTTGATGATGAGGCTGTCTGTGCAGCCGCAAAGCAGGAAATTATCCGCCGCTACTATACCGGTCTTTGCGAGCGCCGTGACGGTAAGGTTGACCAGAGTGTTGTATATAAACTGGAGCTTCTCATGCGCCAGGCAAAGATTGAGAAAGAGGAAAGACCTGTTGTTGATGCGGCACTTAACCGTGCGAAACTTACAGGTGCACCTGCTGCAGCTATTGAACTTGATGACGGTACGGTTATTACCGGTAAAACCTCTGATCTGCTTGGCTGCAGTGCGGCAATGCTGCTTAACGCACTCAAGGCATATGCAGGGCTTGAGGATGAAATGCACCTTATTTCTCCTGAGGTTATTACCCCGATTCAGCACCTTAAGGTTGACCACCTGGGCAGTAAAAATCCCAGACTTCATACGGATGAAATTCTGCTTGCTCTTTCAATCTGCGCCGCAAGCGATGAAAATGCAGAAAAAGCAATGGAACAGCTTGAGCGTCTTAAAGGCTGTGAAATGCACGTAACGGTTATGCTGTCACAGGTCGATGCACACCTGCTTAAAAAGCTCGGTGTTAATGTCACCTGTGAGCCTGAATATCAGGGACAGAAGCTGTACAGAAAAAAATAATCAATTATTTAAGATACAAAGGAGTGTTTGTCAATGCTGAATTTTATACTTACAGGTTTTGCTGATGAAGCTGCAAAGGACCTTGACGGTCAGATTGCAGCCCTCAAACGCAACGGCATGTCTTATTTTGAACCCCGTGGAATCGACGGCAAAAATATCGCCGATTTTACTGTTGAGGAAGCAAAGGAGCTTAAAACCAGGCTTGATGCAGAGGGCATCAAGGTTTCTTCAATCGGTTCTCCGTTCGGTAAAATTGAAATTGATGAGGACTTTGAGCCTCATTTTGAAAAGTTCAGGAACACAGTTGAGGTTGCGAAAATCCTTGATACAAAGTTCATCCGCATGTTCAGCTTTTTCTTCACAAAGGGTCAGAGCTATGAAGACAACCGTGAGGAAGTTCTGCGCCGTGTAAAGGCTATGGCAGACTATTCCTACGAGCACGGTGTTTACTGCTGCCTTGAGAATGAAAAGGGTATCTACGGCGATACAGATGACAGAAACCTTGAAATTCTCCGTCACTGTAATCCGAAGCTCTATGCTGTCGTTGACCCTGCAAACTATATCCAGTGCGGTGTTGACCCGCTTGCAGCATACGAAAAGGTTGCAGGCTATGTAAAGTATCTCCACGTTAAGGATGCTTATTTTGAAAACGGTGAGGTTGTTCCCGCCGGTAAAGGCGACGGCAAGGTTGCTGAAATTATAAAGCTTTTTGCACGCAACAACGGCGAAAGATTCCTGTCCCTTGAACCGCATCTTACCGTATTTGACGGTCTTGAAAATCTCGAGGCTGACAACGGTACAATAAACTCGATTGAAAAGAAAAAGAGTTATGTTTATACAAGCTCATCAGAATCCTTTGATGCTGCAGTTGCAGCACTCAAGGAAATTCTGGATTCACTTTCAAAGGGTGTAATCCGTCTTGGTATTATCGGCTGCGGTAATATGGGCATGAGCCATATCAACAATATCAAAAAAGGTTGCCTGCCTGAATTTGAGCTGACGGCTGCTGCTGACCTTAAAGAGGAGCGCCGCAAGGCTGCGCTTGAAGCAGTGCCCGGTATCAAGGTTTACAACGACGGCAGCGAGCTTATTCAGTCCGGTGAGGTCGATGCAATTATTGTTGCAACTCCGCACTATCTGCACCCGACATATGCTATAGAGGGTCTTGCAGCGGGCATTCACGTTATGATTGAAAAACCGGCAGGTGTTTACACAAAGCAGGTTGAAGAAATGAACGAGGCTGCCGCAAAGAGCGACAAGGCACTTGCTATCATGTTCAACCAGCGTACAAATCCCTGTTACATAAAGCTGCGTGAAATTCTGTGCAGCGGCGAATTCGGCGAAATCAAGCGTGTAAACTGGATTATTACAGACTGGTACAGAACACAGGCCTATTACGATTCGGGCGACTGGCGTGCAACCTGGTCCGGTGAAGGCGGCGGCGTGCTGCTCAATCAGTGTCCGCATCAGCTTGACCTGTGGCAGTGGCTCTGCGGTATGCCTTGCAAAGTCAGGGGCTTCCTGCACGAGGGCAAGTGGCACAATATTGAGGTTGAGGACGATGTAACAATTTATGTTGATTATCCCAACGGCGCAACGGGTGTGTTCATTACAACAACAGGTGATTATCCGGGCACAAACCGTCTTGAAATCACACTTGACAGAGCAAAGATTGTATGTATGGGCAACAAGCTTGAAGTAATTGAACTTGACCAGTCCTGTGCGGAGTATTGCGCAAATGCCGGCGACGGTTTTGGAAGCATACAGACAAAAACATATACAATCACTCCCGATCCGGCTCCGTGGTCACAGCATGTTCAGGTTATGAAGCAGTTCGGCGATAATATTCTTCGCGGCGGTGAGCTTGTCGGCAGAGGTGAAGAGGGTATTAACGGCCTTACAATTTCCAACTGTGCACATCTTTCAAGCTGGCTTGATAAAACTGTTGAGCTGCCTATTGATAAGGAACTTTATTTCAAGCTTCTTCAGGAAAAAATTGCGAATTCAAAGTTCGTAAAAGTAACAAAGGAAGCTGTTCAGCAGGATATGGATTCAACTTTTGGAAGCTGAATATAAAATTCCTTAATAGCAAACAGCAAATATTTTTATCAAAACACTTGACAAACAGTCAAATAGCTTATAAGATAAAAATCAACCAAGTTATTAACAACTTATTAATAAATTAATCAGAGTAAGGAGGAAGAACATATGCCTTTCGAGCAGGTACGTGAAATCATCTGCAAGCAGCTTGAGCTTGAAGAAAGCGATATCACAATGGACACCAACATTAAAGACGACCTCGGTGCAGACAGCCTCGACCTTGTCGACCTTGCAATCAGCCTTGAGGATGAGTTTGAAGTTGAGGTTCCCGACAACATTCTTGAAAAGTTTGAAACAGTCGGCGATGTCGTAAAGTTTATCGAAGAAATGTAATTTTATTTAAATTGAGGCTGACGTTTAATTACGTCAGCCTTTATTTTGTGAGGTGATAGTGTGGCTTTATTTGCGAAAGAGTCGGTTCTGAAACAGGACAGGATTATTTATCTGGATCTGCTCAGGGTAGTGAGTGTGATTTTTATGATACTGATTCATGTTTCAGGAAACGGTTTGAATGAAGCGGCCGTATCTTCTTTTACGTGGAATGTAAGCAATATCTGCGATGCGGTATCACGCTTTTGTGTTCCGGTTTTTGTTATGATATCGGGTTCTTCATTCCTTGATCCTGAAAAAGATTACTCATTAAAGAAAATATACAAAGTAAAGCTTTTGCATATCGTTACAGCTTTTCTTTTCTGGTCGGCAATTTATGCGGCTTGGACAACAGCCGCAAACATCAAGGAGTCACCGGTTGAATCCCTTGGAATAATGCTTTTGAATTTGATAGTCGGACCCTTTCACTTGTGGTTTTTGTTTATGATAGCGGGTCTTTATATGCTTACACCCGTTTTGCGGAAAATATCTGCCGATAAAAAACTTACGGAATATTTTATGGTTTTATCCTTTGTATTCGCTTTTGTTTTGGTTTTTTTCAGAGATATATCAGAAAAACTTCCGTTGACAAATATGTATATTAAATTTGTTTTTACGGTTTTGGATAATGTAACACATAATTTTCATTTGGAATTTTTGTTGGGATATATATTTTACTTTCTGGCAGGCTACTATCTGAAAGAGTTCGGTATATCAAAAAAATTGAGCCGATTGATTTACATAGCAGGTGTTTTAATGGTAGTCGGTACGGCGGCATTAACATATCTGTGGTCTGTAAAAAAAGGTGAAAATGAAATAATTCTTTACAATTATTTGTATTTCCCGGTTTGCATAACGGCGATGGCGATATATTTGTTTTTCAGGAATGAAATTTCAAAAATTTCGTTCAGCCCCAGGATGCAAGGCGTTATTGTGTGTTTGTCGAGATACAGTTTCGGAATATATCTGGTGCATATATTAGTGAAGAATTTATTGCTGTCTTCTCTGGGCATCACTGTGACGATGTGTAACGGTTTGCTGTCGGTTCCGCTGATAACAATTCTGACGTTTCTGATAAGTCTGATAATTGTTGCAATAATCGGCAGAATCCCTGTGCTGAAAAAATATGTTATATGAATAAATCCGCTTCTCTTGGCAAAAAATATAGCCGAAAAGGAGCGGATTTTTAATGATTTTTTTAAAAGCTTTTTTGGTCGGCGGATTTATATGCATGGTAGGTCAGATTTTAATGGATACGACAAAGCTTACACCTGCACGCATACTTGTTTCGTTTGTTGTAGCGGGTGTTTTGCTCGGTGCAGTAGGGCTGTATAAGCCGCTTGTCGATTGGGCGGGCTCAGGTGCAGCCGTGCCGCTGACAGGTTTTGGTTATAACCTTGCAAAAGGAACAAAAGAAGCTGTCAATGAGCAAGGCTTGCTCGGTGCGCTGACCGGTCCGCTGACTTCCGGTGCGGCAGGCATTACAGCCGCTGTTTTCTGCGGACTGATTGTTTCAATGTTTGCAAGGTCAAAGGAAAAATAAATTACAATCCGGCAAACCGTGTTTTCCGTTTTTTACGGTATTTCTTTTACGGGTTTTAATATCTGACCGTTCTTTACAAAAAACAGCCTGCCGTATGGCAAGCTGTTTTTTTATCTGTACGGTGTACTTACATTAATCATTCTGAAATCAACCGGGGCATGGTCTTTGTTGAAGCGGTAAACGCTGAAAACAATTCCCATTGCAAGGTAGATACAAAGGTTAGATGAGCCGCCGGCACTCATAAACGGCAGCGTGATGCCGATACACGGCAGCAGCATCAGGCACATGCCGACATTGACTATAACCTGTGAGCCTATCATTGCAGCTACGCCTATACACATCATTTTGCCGGGTGTGTCGTTTGCCATACGTGCGACCTTTATTACACGCAGTACAAGCAGCACGAACAGCAGCATGACACCTAAGCAGCCGAGAAAGCCGAGCTCTTCACCGAAAACGCTTAAAATCATATCGTTCTGCGCTTCGGGTACAACGTTGTTCTGTGTGTACGGGCCCTGGAAAAGTCCCTTGCCTGTCCATTGACCGGAGCCTATTGCATTTTTACCCTGAAGCTGTTGATAAATAATATCCGAATATGATTCCGGATAGATAAGTGCAAGAAAACGGTTTCGCTGAATATCGCTGAATACCTTAACCCATACGAGCGGAAAAGCTGCAACTACCGTAAGCAGTGCAATTGCAAAATACCGCAGCTTTATGCCTGCCATAAATGCCATTACCGCAAACATCATCAGGAAAATAAGTGCTGAGCCAAGGTCACCCGTAACGACAACAAGCAGTGTAGGTACTGCGCCGTGAACACACAGCAGAAGTATGTGAAGTATTTTGTCGATTTTATCACGTACAAGCTCAATGTGTACGGAAAAGGTGATGATAAATGCAACCTTCAGCAGCTCCGACGGCTGGAAGTAAACGCTGAAGCCGCCTATTTCAAAGGGGAGCCATGTTTTAACGTCGCTTCTTTCCTGCGGACCTGTGCCCCAGACAAAAAGCGCAAGCATCAGCGCTATAGAAACTGCAACAACAACCGGCCAGAGCTTAAGTATCAGCTCGTAGTCGATAGCCGAAATTATCAGGCACATCACAAAGCCTAAGGCGACGGCTATAATCATAACTATTGCTTCACGGGAAATGCTTTCGCCGTCTTTGAGGTCGGGGAGGGTTGCGCTGAAAACTGCAATTATACCTGCAACCGAGGCAATCAGAGTCAACAAAACAAGGTAGAGATCGGTTTCTTTCAAAAAATTCCCTCTTAAACGCATGGCATCACCTCGCATTTCTTTTAAAATTCAAATGTATTATATTACAGCTTTAAAAAAAATACAAGTAAAACCCTTTATATATTTTTTATTTTATGATATAATCCTTTAGATAAAGGGTGAATATGGTTTGAAAAAGAGATTTTTTACAAATAACGCTGCTGAAACTCATAAGCTCGGTAAAGCTCTCGGTGCTGTGCTGCACCGGGGTGATGTAGTTGCGTTTTTTGGCGGCCTTGGTATGGGGAAAACCGCCTTTACCAGGGGGATAGCCGAAGGCATGGGGCTTGATGCTCAGGTCAGCAGCCCTACTTTTGCCATTGTAAATGTGTATAACGGTTCGCCCATGCTCTGCCATTTTGATATGTACCGTATTGACGGATGGGATGACCTTTGCACAACAGGTTTTTTTGAGTATCTTGATGACGATGCGGTGCTCGCTGTTGAGTGGAGCGAGAATATTGAGAACGTGTTGCCTGATAATTCATTTTTTGTGAATATATCAAAGAGTGACGGAGATGAAACAAGGATTTTTGAAATAGAAGGGGATGAGCGGCTTGAAAATATTGGCTGTTGAAAGCTCTGCGGTGTGCGCAAGTGCAGCAGTTACCGAAAACAGTAAGATAATAAGCGAAACTTATGTCAGCGCAGGGCTTACCCATTCGCAGACACTTTTGCCGATGGTAAGCTCATGCCTTGAAACAGCAAAGCTGACTCTTTCCGATATTGATGCTGTTGCCGTGGCGAACGGCCCCGGCTCATTTACCGGTATACGTATAGGTGTTGCGGCGGTCAAGGGGTTGGCGTTTCCCGACAAGAAATGTTATGCTGTTTCAACGCTTTTCGGTATGGCTCACAACCTTATCGGTACAGACTGCATTGCCCTGTGCGTTATGGATGCACGCTGCTCCCAGGTATATACTGCGCTGTTTGACTGTGGTGAAAAGGTTACACGCCTTTGTGAAGATACGGCAGTTATGATAGCTGAATTGCCCGGAATGATAGAAAATGCAAAAAAAGATGTAAAAAAAGATGTAATTATACTTGGCGACGGTGCTGAGCTGTGTTATAATTATTTGAAACCCATTTGTGACGGTGTGCGGCTTGCGCCGCCTGCTGTGCGTTATCAGCGTGCATCGGGCGTTGCACTTGCAGCTGAAAACGGTGCCGGTGAGCAGATGATGCCTGACAAGCTTGTGCCGGTTTATCTGCGTGTGCCGCAGGCTGAACGTGAACTTAAAAAAAGGAGTGCTGAAAAATGATAGCATTAGGTGCCGACCACGGCGGATATGAGCTTAAAGAAAGCATAAAAAAACATCTCGATGAAAAGGGTATTGAGTATAAGGATTACGGCTCATACACGGGCGAAGCAATCGACTACCCGATTATTGCCAAAAAGGTTGCCGATGCAATTGTCAGCGGCGAATGCCACAGAGGTATACTTTGCTGCGGTACAGGTGTAGGTATTTCAATAGCTGCAAACAAAGTCAAGGGTATACGCTGCGCATGCTGTTCAGATTATTTCAGCGCATATTATACAAGGCTGCATAACGATGCCAACATTCTTGCAATGGGCGGCAGAGTTGTCGGTGCAGGTCTTGCCTGTATGATGGTTGATACCTTCCTTGAAACTGAGTTTGAGGGTGGCAGACACAGCCGCAGAGTCGGTCTTATTTCCGAGATCGAAAACGCATAAAACCGAAAAATAAAACAAAGGAGAAGAAAGATATGGCAGTTCATGTAATGGATCATCCGCTTATTCAGCACAAGGTTTCCATTCTGAGAGATGTGAAAACTACTTCAAAGCAGTTCCGTGAGCTTGTTGGTGAAATTGCAATGTTTATGTGCTACGAGGCAACACGTGACCTACCGCTTGAAGACAAAGATGTTCAGACTCCTTTGGCTACTGCACATACAAAAGTTATTGCAGGTAAAAAGCTTGCTTTTGTTCCGATTCTCCGTGCAGGCTTAGGTATGGTGGACGGCGTACTAACCCTTGTACCCAACGCAAGAGTCGGTCATATCGGCCTTTACCGTGACCCTGAAACTCTTCAGCCTGTTGAATATTATTGCAAGCTCCCTGCAGATATTGACAAGCGTGAGGTTATTGTTGTTGACCCGATGCTTGCTACAGGCGGCTCGGCTATTGACGCTATTACACAAATCAAAAAAAGAGGTCCCAAGGATATAAAATTCATGTGCCTTATTGCTGCGCCCGAGGGTGTAGAGGCTCTTACCAAGGCTCATCCCGATGTTGAGGTTTACATTGCCGCACTTGACGATTGTCTCAACGATCACGGCTATATCGTACCGGGCCTTGGCGATGCCGGTGACAGAATCTTTGGTACCAAATAAATTAAAATATGCTCATTATAAAGAAAGGCAGAAGAAATAACAATGAAAGTTGTACTCAAACAGGATGTTAAATCACTGGGTAAAAAGGGCGAGCTTGTAAACGTATCCGACGGCTACGCAAGAAACTTCCTTTTCCCGAAGAATCTGGCTGTAGAGGCTAACGCTCAGGCGATGTCCGAGCTTAAGAATAAAGAGCAGGCTGAAAAATACCGCATCGAAACAGAAACAGCAGCAGCTAAGGCTGATGCTGCAAAAATTGAGGGCAAGACCGTTAAGATTGTCGCAAAGGCAGGTCAGAACGGTAAGCTTTTCGGTTCGGTAACAGCTAAGGAAATTGCTGCTCAGATCAAGACCGATTTCAAGGTTGAGCTTGATAAGAGAAAGATTGATGTAAACGATATCAAGTCCTTCGGTACTTTTTCTGCAACTGCAAGACTTAACCACGGCGTAACAGCATCGTTTTACGTTCAGGTTTCCGAATAATAATTGAAAATTATCTTTAAAAGAAAGGGGGATGCAGCGTGCCTGTAAATGTAACAACAGATTATGACGGTATGAATATGCCGTACAGCCTTGAGGCGGAGCAGGCGGTGCTCGGCTCAGTACTCAAAGATCCTCGCTGTATGCCTACCGTACTTATTCATCTGAAATCCGAGCATTTCTATCTTCCGCAGCACAGATCAATTTTTTCAACAATGGTTATGCTTGATGCGAATGCTCAGCCTATTGATGCGCTTGTTGTGCTTGAAAGGCTCAAGAAGGACGGCGTTTATGACGATGCAGCCGGTAAAACCTATCTTTACCAGCTGGCTCAGTCTGTTCCGTCGGTTCAGAATGTTGAATCCTATGCAAAAATAGTGCGTGAAAAGTTCTATCTTCGTGCGCTGATAACCACTTCCCAGGAAATTATCGACAGCTCACGCAATGAGGACAATTCGGCTGATTTGCTGCTTGATGCTGCTGAGCAGAAGATATACAATATCCGTCAGGGCAGAAGTACCGATGCTCCGTCAAGACTTGACGATATTATCAATAATGAGGTTTTTGAACGCTTAAAGGTTATATCAAATAAAGAAGAGCGTGAAAAGCACAAGGGTTTGCCTACAGGCTTTTCAATGCTTGATAAAAATATTTCCGGTTTCAATAAGTCTGACCTTATTATTATCGGCGCCCGTCCCGGTATGGGTAAAACAAGCTTTGCATTAAACCTTGCACGTAACATAGCTGTTTGCGGCAACAAAAAGGTTGTAATGTTCTCGCTTGAAATGACAAAGGCTCAGCTTGCTGAGCGTGTGCTTGCAACGGAAGCACGTGTTGATGTCAGGAAAATGCGTTCGGGTGAGTTCGATGACAGCGACTGGCAGCGTATGGGTGTTGCGATTGAATCGCTCGTAAACTGCGAACTTTATTTTGACGATACGTCAACAATAACTGTTCCCGAAATGAAGGCACGAATACGCCGTATGCGTGATGTTGATGCGGTTGTTGTTGACTACCTGGGTCTTATCAAATCCGAGAAAGACTACGGTGCACAGCGTGTTCAGGAAGTTTCTGATATTACAAGAAACCTCAAGCTTATGGCGAAAGACCTCAACATTCCCGTTGTAGTTTGTTCGCAGCTTGCCAGAGTTACCGAGGGCAGAGGCAAATCTCACCGCCCGATGCTGGCTGACCTGCGTGATTCAGGTTCAATTGAGCAGGATGCAGATATAGTTCTCATGCTCTACAGACCGTTTTACTATATTAATGAAAAGGACGGTCCTCTTACGGAAGAGGATCTCGCCAAAAAGAACGAGGCCGAGCTGATTATCGCCAAGAACAGACACGGCTCGCTTGAAACCGTGCCGCTTCATTGGAACGGTGCGTTTACTCTGTTCTCAACGGCGGAAAAAACACGTAATGAAGAATAAAGCAATTAATGCAATTGAGCGTCATCATATGCTTCACTCGGGGGATACTGTTCTGGTAGCCCTCTCGGGGGGAGCAGATTCGATGGCGCTTCTTCATGTTTTATATAACTTAAAAGAGCAGTTCAATATCACTTTGCTTGCTGCACATTTCAACCACGGTATACGTGGGGAAGAGGCAGAGCGTGATGAAAACTTCTGTAAAGAAATCTGCAAGGAATGGAAAGTTGAGCTGTTTACAGAATATGAAAATATACCGCAGTCAGCAAAAGAACAGGGTATAGGTGTTGAAGAATGCGGAAGAAAAGCGCGCTACGCATTTTTTGAACGTATTGCCCCGGGCGCAAAAGTTGCAACGGCGCATACACTTTCCGATTGTGAGGAAACCTTTTTGTTCAACCTTGCAAGGGGAGCTTCACTCAAAGGTTTAAACTCCATTCCGGCTGTTCGCGGCAATATAATCCGTCCGCTGATTGACTGCTCAAGAAATGAAATAGAGGATTATTGCAGGGAAAATAATATAAAATATGTTACAGACAGTACGAATCTGTCCGATGAATATACAAGGAATCATTTGCGGCTGAATGTTATTCCTCAGCTAAAAAAAATCAATCCTGCTTTTGATGCCTCATTTTTACGCTGTATCCAAAGCCTGCGTGAGGATGAGGAGCTGCTTGACGAGCTGGCCTTTTCTGTGCTTGAAAGAGCGAGGACAAAAGACGGTTATATAGCCGACACCGTTAATACCGTTCATCCTTCTTTGAAGAAAAGGGCAGCAGCAAAAATTATTGAAGAAATTACCGGCGAAAAGCCGCAGTCAGTGCATATTGATGCGGTTTGTGACGTGCTTTCAGACGGCGGCAGCACGCAGGTGTGTACCGGTGTTTCGCTGTATGTTCATTCGGGCGTGCTTAAAATTCAGCCTGAACAGGTACAGCCGTGGCAGCAGCCGATGCACGAAAAAATCAACATTTTACCGTTCGGAAAGGTAAATGTTGAGTTTTATGGCGAAAAAAACAAAATAAATATACAAAAATTTAACAAAGAACTATTGGCGAATACAATAGATTATGATAAAATAAAAGGAGCGTTGCTTTTCAGCTCCATGCGTGAGGGCGATAAAATCAAGCCGCACGGCAGGGGAGTTACCAAAGCACTGCGCCGTCTTTTTAACGAAATGCACATTGAACCGGCCTTGCGTAACGGGGTGCCGGTGCTTCGTGACGATGCAGGTGTTGTGTGGGTCAGCGGCATAGGTGCTGATGAGCGTGTGCAAGCTGACGGAAAAACTCAAAGGTTTATTTTTGTTGAAGAATTGGATTAAGGCAGGTGTTCAGAATGCTTAAAGATATCGAATCCGTACTTTTTTCTCAGGAAGATATTCAGGCTATGGTCGCACGTATGGGTGAGCAGATAAGCCGTGACTATAAGGGCAAAAACCTGTTGCTTGTCAGTATTCTCAAAGGTTCAATCGTTTTTATGGCAGACCTTATGAGAAGTATTGAATTACCTTGCCGCATAGATTTTATGGCTGTATCAAGCTACGGTTCGGGCATAAAATCCTCCGGATCAGTCAAAATTATTAAAGACCTCGACCTTGACCTTGAGGGCTACGACCTTTTGATTGTTGAGGATATTCTTGACAGCGGCAGAACACTCAGCTCCCTTATGGAAATTCTTTCCACACGTAAGCCGAAGAGTATTCAGATCTGTACGCTGTTTGATAAGCCGGAACGCAGAGAAGCAGATGTCTATGCCAGATATATCGGTGCTCAGGTACCCGATGCGTTTATTGTGGGCTACGGACTTGATTATGATGAAAAATATCGCAATCTCCCGTTTGTGGGTGTCCTCAGACCTGAGGTATACGAAAAATAATAATTATTCCATTAATATATAAGAAGGAGTGAAAAAATGGATACAAAGAAGTTGAAAAGCTTTTTGCCTTACCTGATTATTCCGCTGGTAATAATCGGTCTGGCATTCTACTTTGTCACCTCGTCAACACCGAGTACGAAGATGAAGTATTACGAAATCGTCGGAAAGTTCCAGGCAGGTGAGGTGGAGGAATTCAGCCTTAACCTCAGTTCAGGTGCACTTGTCTATTATATGGAGGGCGAAAAGACACCCCAGAAATATTCTGTACCAAATGTGCAGCTGTTTGTAAACGACATTCATCCGATAGTCACTGAGTATAATGCTGCCAATCCCGATGCACCCATCAAGTACGATTATGAGCGTGGCAGCGAGAATTCATGGCTGCTCAATGTTCTGCCTACCGTAATTCTCATGGGTGTGCTTGGCGTGCTGATGTTTGTTATGGTCAGACGTATGGGTCAGACCTTTAATAACGAAACTAACCGCACTATGAGCTTTGGTAAGGCACGTATCAAAAACGCAAAGGATGAAAAGCGCAAAACCACCTTTGATCAGGTTGCAGGCGCAGACGAAGAAAAGCAGGAGCTTGCCGAAATCGTCGAGTTCCTCAAGGATCCGCAGAAGTTCAATGACCTCGGCGCACGAATCCCCAAGGGTGTGCTGCTTGTCGGCCCTCCCGGTACGGGTAAAACTCTTCTTGCAAGGGCTGTAGCAGGTGAGGCGGATGTACCTTTCTTCTCAATTTCCGGTTCGGATTTTGTTGAAATGTATGTCGGTGTCGGTGCTTCCCGTGTAAGAGATTTGTTTGACCAGGCTAAGAAAAATGCTCCGTCAATTATCTTTATTGATGAAATTGATGCTGTCGGCCGTCACAGAGGTGCCGGTATGGGCGGCGGTCACGATGAGCGTGAGCAGACACTCAACCAGATGCTTGTTGAAATGGACGGCTTCGGTGCTAATGAGGGCGTAATCATTATTGCTGCTACAAACCGTCCTGATATTCTTGATCCGGCGCTGCTTCGTCCCGGCCGTTTTGACCGTCAGATTACAGTCAACTATCCCGACTTAAAGGGCAGAGAGGAAATTCTTCATGTTCATGCAAAGGGCAAGCCGCTGGCTCCCGATGTTGAGCTTTCAGTTATTGCACGTTCAACAGCAGGCTTTACGGGTGCAGACCTTGAAAACCTGCTTAACGAAGCTGCACTTCTTGCCGCAAGGCAGAACAAGAAGGCTATCACCATGAGTGAAATTGAAGAGGCAACAGTCAAGGTTGTAGTCGGTACTGAAAAGAAATCCCACAAGATGAGCGACAAGGAAAAGAAACTCACAGCCTACCACGAGGCAGGTCACGCTGTTTCTACCTTTGCACTCCCGACGCAGGATCCCGTACACGAAATTTCAATCATACCCAGAGGTATGGCTGGCGGCTACACAATGTCTATCCCGACGGAGGATAAGAGCTACCGTACAAAGAACGATATGCTCGATGATATTGTAACGCTCCTCGGCGGCCGTGTTGCAGAGGCACTTATACTCGGCGATATTTCAACCGGTGCTTCAAACGATATCGAGCGTGCAACCGCTATGGCAAGAAACATGGTAACAAAGTACGGTATGAGTGACAACCTCGGCCCGATTGCCTTTGTTTCCGGTAATAACGAGGTTTTCCTCGGCAAGGATTACGGTCAGACACGTAACTATTCTGAAAACGTTGCAAGCTCTATTGATAACGAAATCAACTCAATCATCACAAATGCATATACACGCTGCGAAAATATTCTCAACGACAATATGGATAAGCTGCACAATGTTGCACAGTACCTTATTGAGCATGAGAAGATGAGCGGCGAGCTGTTCAGAAAGTTTATGCTCGGTGAAGAGCCGAAGGCTGAAGCTGCTGAACAGGTAAGCGAAGAAAACGAATAAAATATTTCCGGTTGCCGACACTGTGTAATGCAGTGCCGGCAATGTGCGGTATAAAGAGCAATATGTAAGAGAGGTAAAAAGATGCCCAAGAAAGCTGAATACGGAGTAGAAAGTATAACCTCCCTCAAGGGTGCGGACAGAGTACGTAAGCGCCCCGGTGTTATTTTCGGCTCGGACGGTCTGGAAGGCTGCGAGCACTCCATTTTTGAAATTATCTCCAACTCAATAGACGAAGCACGTGAAGGCTACGGCGACAAAATCATAGTCACCCGTTTTTCGGATGGCTCTGTTGAAGTGCAGGATTTCGGCCGAGGCATCCCCGTTGACTATAACCCGAAAGAGAAAAAATTCAACTGGGAGCTTGTTTTCTGCGAGCTTTATGCAGGCGGTAAGTACGATACCAATGACGGCGGCAGCTATGAATATTCGCTTGGTTTAAACGGCCTTGGTCTTTGCTCTACTCAGTATGCTTCCGAGTATATGGAGGCAGAAATCAAAACAGGCGGCTTCCGCTATGAACTCAAATTCAAAAAAGGTAAGCCTGTCGGCAAAATGCTCAAAGAGGAATATGCAAAAAGGGATACGGGTACACGTATAAAATGGAAGCCTGACCTTGAAGTTTTCACTGATATTGCAGTGCCGCTTGATTATTTTCAGTCCATGATCAAGCGCCAGGCTATCGTTAACTCTGGTGTGCGTTTTATCCTTAAAAACCAGAAGGGACACACAAATTCCTTTGAAACATATGAATACTACTACGAAAACGGCATCAAGGACTATGTTGATGAGCTTGGCGGTGATACTGCGATCAGTCAGACTCAGCTCTGGTCGGCTGAGCGTGTAGGACGTGACCGTGAGGACCAGAAGGACTACAAGCTCAAAATAAATGTTGCAGTCCGTTTTTCAAACAAGGTTCAGGCTAAGGAATATTACCACAACTCAAGCTGGCTTGAACACGGCGGCGCACCCGATAAGGCTGCTAAAAGCGCTTTTGTTGCGCAGATTGATGCTTACTTAAAGCAAAACAACAAATATACAAAAACAGACTCCAAAATCAGTTTCCAGGATATTGAGGACTGTCTGGTTCTTGTTGTTTCCTCTTTCTCAACACAGACCTCATACGAAAACCAGACAAAGAAGTCCATTACAAATAAGTTCATTCAGGAAGCTATGACGGATTTCCTGCGCAAGCAGCTTGAAATCTACTTTATCGAAAACAAGCTTGATGCGGAAAAAATCTGTGATCAGGTGCTTATAAACATGCGCAGCCGTGTGAAGGCTGAAACAACACGCCAGACCATAAAGAAAAACCTGCAGACCAGCAACGATATGGCGAACCGTGTTCAGAAGTTTGTCGATTGCAGAAGCAGGGACGTAAATATGCGTGAGCTGTTTATAGTTGAGGGTGACTCTGCTCTGGGTGCCTGTAAGCAGTCAAGAGATTCGGAATTTCAGGCTATTATCCCTGTCAGAGGTAAAATCCTCAACTGTCTCAAGTGCGAGTACGACAGAATATTCAAGAGTGATATTATTACCGACCTTATTAAAGTTCTTGGCTGCGGTATAGAGGTCAAGGGCAAAACTGCAAAGGATTTGTCTACATTTAATCTCGAAAACCTCAAGTGGAATAAGGTTATTATCTGTACCGATGCTGACGTTGACGGTTTCCAGATCCGTACACTTATCCTCACTATGATTTACAGACTTATGCCGACTCTTATTCATGCCGGCTATGTCTTTATTGCGGAATCGCCGCTTTATGAAATCAACTATAAAGATGAAACATGGTTTGCTTATACCGAAAAGGAAAAGGCAGATGTTTTAGCTGAGCTTGAGGGCAAAAAGTTTACCATCCAGCGTTCAAAGGGTCTTGGTGAAAACGAAGCTGATATGATGTGGCTTACAACCATGAACCCTGCAACACGCCGCCTTATCAAGGTTGAACCCGATATGGCGCAGGCTATGGCAGATAAATTTGAATTGCTGCTCGGTGATAACCTTGCAGGCAGAAAACAGCACATTGCAGAAAACGGTCATCTCTATATTGATATGGCTGATGTAAGCTGAGAAAGGGGAGAGATACAATGGCTAAGAAAAAGCAGGATAAGCAGCCCAAGGCTGAAATCAATCCCAAGGCTCATATTCTCGGCGCAGGTGAGGTTGTAAACCAGCGCATTACCGATACGCTTGAAATCAACTACATGCCCTATGCAATGAGTGTTATTATGTCCCGTGCCATCCCTGAAATTGACGGCTTAAAGCCTGCTCACAGAAAGCTGCTTTATACAATGTATAAAATGGGTCTGCTTTCTGGCAGCAGAATCAAGTCTGCCAACATTGTCGGCCGTACAATGCAGCTCAATCCCCACGGTGATGCTGCTATTTACGATACAATGGTACGCCTTTCCCGTGGCTACGAGGCACTGCTTCACCCTCTTGTTGATTCAAAGGGTAACTTCGGTAAGGCATATTCACGTGATATGATGTGGGCTGCCTCCCGTTATACAGAGGCAAAGCTTGAACCTATCTGCGCCGAGCTTTTCGGCGATATTGATAAGGATACCGTTGATTTTGTTGACAACTACGACAACACAATGAAGGAGCCGACACTTCTGCCGGTTTCATTTCCGAGTGTGCTTGTCAACAACAATACAGGTATTGCTGTCGGTATGGCAAGCTCCATATGTTCATTCAATTTAAACGAAATATGCGAAACAACGGTTGAGCTTATCAAAGACCCTGATTACGATGTTTCCGAAACAATCAAAGCTCCCGATTTTATCGGTGGCGGTAAGATTATATACAACCGTGACGAGATGATGAATGTCATCAACAACGGCAGAGGCAGCATCAAGGTAAGGGCAAAATACAACTACGATAAATCAAATAACTGTATTGATGTAACTGAAATTCCACCCACAACAACTGCGGAAGCGATAATTGATAAAATTATCGAAAAATTCAAGGCAGGCTCTCTTAAGGAAATCAGCGATGTCCGTGACGAAACCGATAAAAACGGTCTTAAAATCACTATCGACCTTAAACGGGGTGTTGACCCCGATAAGCTGATGCTTAAGCTCTACAGGCAAACTCCGCTTGAGGATACCTTCTCCTGCAATTTCAATGTCCTTATTGCTGGTATGCCGCAGGTGCTCGGCGTAAAAGCGCTTCTTGAAGAATGGATTGCTTTCCGTACCGAATGTGTACGCAGAAGAACGTATCACGATTTGCAGAAGGCTAAAAACAGGCTGCACCTTTTGCAGGGCTTGCAGAAAATACTGCTTGATATTGACAAGGCAATTTCAATTATCCGCAATACCGACGAGGAAAAGGAAGTTGTCACCAACTTGATGATAGGCTTCGGTATTGATGAGGTGCAGGCTGAGTACGTTGCCGAAATCAGGCTGCGCCATTTGAACCGTGAATATATCCTCAAGCACACAAAGGATATTGAAAACCTTGAAGAAGCAATCAAGGATATGGAGGATATTCTGGCAAAGGGCAGCAGAGTAAAGAGAATTATAATTTCTGAGCTTCAGAACGTTGCCAAAAAGTTCGGTAAGCCCCGCAGAAGTGAAATTATTTACGATGATGACATTGCCGAGGAGGAAACAGAAGCTCCTGTATCCAACGAGCCTGTACATCTCTTTATATCTCAGCAGGGCTATTTCAAGAAGATTACACCACTTTCTCTTCGTATGAGCGGCGAGCAGAAGTTTAAAGAGGGTGACGGTCTGGCAGCATCGTTTGATACAACGAACGATGTTGAGCTGCTCTTCTTTACCAACAGGCAGCAGGTATACAAGGCAAAGGCTGATGACTTTGAGTTTACCAAGGCAAGTGTGCTTGGCGATTATGTGCCATCAAAGCTTGATATGGAGGCTGACGAGCTGTTCAGCTACATGGCGGTGACAAAGGATTACAGCGGCTATATGATGTTCTTCTTTGAAAACGGCAAGGTTGCAAAGGTTGAAATGTCAGCATACGCTACAAAAACCAACCGCAAAAAGCTGATTAAGGCTTATTCCGATAAATCTCCGCTTGTTGCGGCACTCTATATTCAGCAGGATACTGAGCTTGTGCTCGTTTCAAGTGCCGGCAGACATCTGCTGTTCAATACGGGTGCAATCTCCGCCAAAACAACTAAGGATACACAGGGCGTTTCTGTATTTACTCTCAAAAAGGGTCAGCGTCTTATGACGGTCAGACCGTATAACGAGGGCGAATTTGCCAAACCCTACCGCTACCGCACAAAGAACCTGCCCTCAACGGGTGCATTGCTCAGTGCAGAAGATAGCGGCGAACAGTTAAGTTTGCTGTAAATTATAATTTGCCGATATGTGAACTGATCGTTCACTCGCTATGTCGGGCCGTCAGGCATATCGGAAATTCCGAAGGGATTTATATAGATACACTGTAATATGTAAAGCCGCTACCGTCAGGCTTCCCCTCCGATGAACGGCTTCAGCGGAGAAATAAGCCTGCAAACGCAAACGGTTTTATAACGGCTTTTTGTCCACTGTTAGTATATTTGCCGAATAAACGCAATATATAAGAGTAAATTTTTTCCGTTTTAATGAAATGTTTTTGCAAAAAGGTGTTGCATTTCTTGTGATGATGTGTTAAAATACTCAAGTATCAAAACGGAAGATGTTATATCTGTCTGAAACGAAAGGATAATTATTCCCGTTTATCCGGGTTTATAAGGTGATTAATTATGGCAATTTATGAAATCATTTTTGCAGTAGTTCTTATTGTTCTTGCTATCGGTATCGTTGCTCTTGTTCTCCTTCAGGAGGGTAACTCAAAGGGTCTTTCCGGTGCTATTGCCGGCGGTGCAGATACTTTCTTCGGTAAGAACAAGGGCCGCACAATGGAAGCAAAGCTTGTCAAGCTCACAAAGATTATCGGTATCGGTTTCTTTGTAATTGCTCTTGTTGCAAAAATCGTTCTTACTCTTGTCTGATTTTATTAAAAATATAAGTAAATGAACCGCAGTGAAGACTGCGGTTTTTTTATTGCTTTTGCTTGACTAATTTTTACAATATGCTATTATAACTTTTGTATGTTTAACAGATAAGAGGTCTTTATTATGTCTGCAAATCCAGTTACTGCTATTATTGTCGGCGGCGGTCACCGCTCCTTTACCTATGCCGAGCTTGCTCTTAAAAATCCCGACAAGCTCAGAATAGTCGGCATTGCCGACCCGAATCCTTTCCGCTGCGAAAAGGCGAGAAAAATGTTCGGCTTTCCAAAGGAAAACTGCTTTTCGAGTGCTGAGGAACTTGCTGCCGTGCCGAAATTTGCCGATGCAGTAATCAACGGCACGATGGATCATCAGCATGTTGAAACTGCTGTGCCGTTGCTGAAAAAGGGCTATGATATGCTGCTTGAAAAACCTTTTGCAGTTAATCTTAACGAGCTTGATGAGCTTGTTGAGGTTGTAAAGGAAAACGGCAACAAGGTTATGATTTGCCATGTTCTGCGTTATACTCCGTTTTACCTTGCTATCAAGGAGCGTATTCTCGCAGGTGAAATAGGTGATATAATAAGCATCAATATGTTTGAGCATGTCAGCTATCACCATGCGTCAACCTCGTATGTGCGCGGTAAATGGGGTAACAGCGACATATGCAAAACGCCTATGCTGCTTGCAAAGTGCTGCCATGATGTAGATATTATGATGTGGCTTATGGGCGATGTCAAGCCCGGAACAGTATCAAGCTGCGGCTCGATATTTCAGTTTAAGCCCGAAATGGCACCTGCTGATGCAGGCACAAAATGTCTTGTTGACTGTCCGCATGTCGATACTTGTATCTATTCTGCAAAACGCATTTATATCGACCATCCCGACAGATGGGAGTTTTATGTCTGGTCAGCACTTGAGGATATGGAAAACGCAACTATTGAGGATAAAGTCAATCTTCTCAAAGGCGACAGCCCCTACGGCAAGTGTATTTACAAAAGCGGCAACAATGTTGTTGACCACCAGAGCGTTATGGTGAATTTTGAAAACGGTGCAACAGGTACACATAATATGATAGGCGGTGCGGCACGCCCGCTTCGCAGAATCGAAATCGTCGGCACAAAAGGTGAAATCTTCGGCGAATTTGAACATAACGATATTCACGTGCTTAAAATCAACCCTGATCCCGGTAAGGAATTTGACGAAGAAGTTATAGACCTTTCGGCGTTTTCTGAGGGTGGCGGTCACGGCGGCGGCGACCTCGGACTTGCTGAGGATTTTGTAAATTTTGTCAGCGGCGAAAAGCCGTCAGTATCCTGCACAACTATTTTTGATTCTGTTGCAGGTCACCGCAGTATATTCCTGGCAGAAGAATCCCGCCTTAACGGCAGCAAGGCTGTAGAATATTGAGGTATATATCAATGAATATAAATAATAAGAAGGCTTTGGGCGGCAACCTTGCTTTGCTGACTGCTGCATTTATCTGGGGTACCTCCTTCGTTGCGCAGAGTGTGGGCATGGAATCCGTCGAGGGTTTCACCTTCAACGGTATACGCATGCTTATGGGCTCGGCAGCGTTATTGCCGCTGATACTTTTCTTTTGGCTTAAAAAGCGAAAAACAGATACACGGACTAAAGAAGAAAAGAAAAAACAAGCCATTATCCAGCTAAAAAGCGGTATAATATGCGGCTTGATTCTGTTTTGTGCAAGCAATTTGCAGCAGTTTGCATTCAACTACACTTCATCGGGTAAAATCGGCTTTATTACAGCGCTTTACATGTTGCTTGTGCCTGTTTTCGGTCTGGTGTTGAAGCAAAGGCAGCGCCTTTTTGTATGGCTTGCGGTAGCGCTCGGCTGCTTTGGTGCATACTTGCTGTGTGTTGACGGCGAAATGAGTATCGGCAAGGGCGAAATTCTCACCCTTGGTTGTGCAATATTCTATGCAATACATATTCTCTATATCGACAGTGTTGTTGATAAGGTTGACGGAATTATGCTTTCCTGCACTCAGTTCTTTGTGGTAGGTGTAATTTCTGTTATATGCATGTTTATATTTGAAACTCCGCAGATAGTCAATATAAATGCTGCAATTGTTCCTATACTTTATTCGGGCATCATGAGCAGCGGTGTAGCTTATACCCTGCAGATTGTCGGTCAGAAGAATACGCAGCCTGCCGTTGCGTCGCTTCTGATGTGCCTTGAATCCGTATTTGCCGTGCTTGCAGGCTGGGTCGTGCTGCACGAAGCACTTTCTACCCGTGAAATGATAGGCTGCCTTGTGATGTTTGTTTCAATTATCCTCACAAAGCTGCCTGAAAGAAAAGCTAAAACAGCTTGAGTTTTATGCTTTAATAAATCGATTGAGAATTGATGTAAAGCGTATTTGAATATGAAAAAACAGCAGGATAGTTTTGCAACTATCCTGCTGTTTTTTAGTGCTTTATAGTTTTTTTACATTAACAATGTGAACGGAAGCAAAAGGAATGCAAGCAAACCGCCAAAGAAAACGGAAAGAGCGGTTCCTATGGCTGTGAAAATAAGTAAAGGAGTAGCCAGAAGTGTTTCTAAGAAACTCAGTTCAGAATCGCCGGAGTTTTCTTTATTCGGATCAATAGAAACCGTGCGGTCTGTTGTTCCGTCGCCGTCGTCGTCAATCATAAGGTCAATGACCTCATCTTTACCGTTTTCAGCAATTTCAACCTCGCCGGTAATGACAGTTGATGCAGTAACAGGGATAGCTTCTGTTTTCCAGTTGACGCCATCAATGATTGTAGAGAATTCTACTTCACCGTCTGCTAAGCCTTCAATAACAAAAATATAATCGTTGTTCATGTCGAGCAGACAGGATATGTTGTTATCAGGGGCATATGATGTTCCTCTTCTGGTTACAACCATTGAGCCGAATGAAGCTGTTGAATTACCTTGTCTGCTGTCAAGAGTTTCCGGCTCACTGACTATGATTTCATCAAATCCCATTATAATGTCAACGGGTTTGTCAGGATAAACAGTTACTTCAACAGGGCAATCTACATTCATAAGCATCTTGTTGCTGTCACCTGAAACGATTCCACCAACGTTTGCAAATTCAAAAACCAGTTGATTAGGATCGTCAACTATGCTGTATGTGCCGTTGTTGTTGCTGATTTCAGTGATATCTTTTAAAAGCTTTTTGGCTTCTTCATAAGAATCATCGCTCTGTGAAGGATAAATGCCAAAAGTGTAGATATCAATGTGTGAGTTAGCTTTTTCATATTTATTTATTATTTCAGCGGCAGTATCATATACTCCGCAAAAAGCGGGGTCAGAATATTTCTGTGAATCAGAATATATATCGCCGTTAGGCATGCCGTCTGTCATGAGGAGGATTATTTTTTTGTCAGAATCACCTGCGGAAAGGATGCTGTCTGCAGTGTTAAGCGCCTCTGCCATATAAGTGAGCGATCCTAAACTGTATGCGGGCGTGGTTGATGACATGTTACTTACTGCGTTTAAAATTGTGGTTTTATCTGATGTAAGATTGAGTATGGCTTTTGAATAGGTGGCATAAGGAACAAGAGCTATTTGAACGCCCGGTAAGCCGGCAATCTGATCGCAGAAAAGATAAGCAGCTGTTTTCATTTTTGAAATTTGTTCATCACTCATACTGGTTGAATAATCCAGAAGAAGGACAATATCAGACGTTTCTATGCTGCTGTCTAATGCGCAGAATTTCATATGAGTGCCTGCGCTGTTAATTTTTGCTGTTCCCTTTTTTCCTCCGTTGATATAATAATATCTGGCTCCGCCATAGCCTACAGAAGACGAGGACCTTGGAAGTGAGGAATCGATTGCTCCTGAAACATCAATTTTATCAGCAAAAGATTCACCGTTGAAGCCGTAAATACCGCTATCTTCAAGTGCATATACAGCTATCCAGAAATCCATCAGTAATTGATCTTTTCTTGCTTGGGTGGAGTTGAGTGATGGGTATGCTGACGTAGGATATAATATATTTGCAATTATGCCAAGTGTATCCTCGTCGTTGTTTTGGTTACGTGACTCAAGAACCAGTCTGTATATACTGCTGCCGGGAGCTGTTCCGCTTTTATCGTTTGTCAGTTGGGCATATCTCGTTCTGATGTACTGACCGAAAACGTAAGGTAAGCCGTATGAATTTGCACCGTCATTGTTGTTCCAATAAGTTAATGAATAACCTTTGTTGGTGGCAAGCATATTGTTGAAAGTGCTTATTCTGCTGCTGACACTTCCGCTACCGCAAAGAACATGCTCGGTTGCCATAGAAAATGCTTCATTAATATAAGTTTCACTAAAGGATAAATAAGTGTCGTTTGTTTTATTGCCTAATGAATATGAAAGATTGACAAAGTGCTGATATTCGTGAACAAGCGTTGAATAGCAGTTTTCAATGTTACCCAAGGGGTCAGCGGAGGAGCCCATGCAAGGGAAGGTGTCAATGTGAATACAGTCAATGGAATTGCCGTTGCCGGAATTTTCACCCATAAAGACAGAGTCTACATAACCGTTAGCGTCTACAAGGTCTTTGCCCCAGAAGTATCCGCCGATATAGCCGCTGACCTTTCTGTTGACTTCGTATTCGTTACTTATATCATAACAAAAAATTGCAATTTTGTCATCGCCGTCTTCGTCAATGCTGACATTGCCGAGGAAATTGTCAAGTTTTGATTTATATGAATCAAATTTTTCGCCAATTTGTTTTGCCTGCTTTTGGCTAAGTGTAATGTTTTTATTACAGTCATTCTGTACCCAGACAGTGCAGTGAGAGCCTATGTACAAACAGGTCAGATTAACACTGTTGTTTGAGTGGTTGGTTGCGTAGGCTGAAACAATGGATTTGGTATCGTTGCTCTTGTAGTTTTCAGCTGCTTTATTTTGAGGCTTGATATCAATAGGTGATGAAGACTGAGGAACAATTTCGGGTAAGTTGGTGTCTATTTTATACGGTTCGGAGTTGTCGTTAGTCTGTGGATTGATTTCGATATTTTGTTCTGAATTGTTGGAAACACCTGATGCCAATGTGGCGGTGAAAGATTCTCTGCCGTTCGTGGTTCCTGCTTCGGTGTTGACAGCTAATAATACGTTGCCTTCGTAATCGGGCAGATTATCAAGCTTAATTGCAGAAATACCGATAGTGCACGAAACAATTAGTGCAAGAGTTAAAACGATGGATAAAAAAGCTTTTTTCATAAATTTTGTACCCTCCTAAAATTTGTATAGAAAACGGTATGGGAATAATTAGAAGAAATCACCTCTTTTAATGTATTTTTTTACTATACTACTACTTTATATATAAAAAGTCAACGAGGAGTAATATTGTTTATTTATGAATAGATGTCAATTTATTACAAATTATCTAAGAAAATATTTTGCTATTGCCTTTTTTGACTTTGTTTGATAAACTGTAACATGTATTAAATTGTAAGGAGTAAGCATGGGTACCAAACGGTATGAGGGCTGCCTTATCTGTACGGATATGGACGGCACTCTCTTAACAACGGACAAATGCCTCACACCCGAAAATGCCGAGGCTATAAAGTATTTCCAGGAGCAGGGTGGTTTGTTTACCGTAGCGACTGGCAGGTATTGGGACTTTGTAAACGATTACAAGGACGTTTTTGTTCCTAATACTCACGTTATTTCGCTCAACGGCTGTGTGATTTCCGAAGCAGAAACGGAAAAACATCTCTGGTACACTCAGATGGATAAATCCTGCTTTGATGATGCGCAGATGATTTTCGACAGCTGTGAGCAGCTGACGATGTTGCTTGTCAACACCACAAACGGTTTCGAAGCAATCAAGCGGTCGAATGTTGAAAGGCTCAGAGAGCTTGAAATCAACGAGCGTAATATTATCTACAAAATGACCTATATGTGCTTGCCGGGTCATAAGCTGGACGAGCATACGCAAGCGTTTTTTGCTGAGTTTTCCAAGGGGAAATACAACTGCGAACGCAGCTGGCCCGGGGGTATGGAATACTATCCGCTTGAGGGCGGTAAGCACAATGCCGTTATGTGGCTAAAAAAGCACACGAAGTCTGATAAACTCATATGTATAGGTGATTTTGAAAATGATATCACCATGCTCCGATGTGCCGATACGGGTGTTGCCGTGTCAAACGCACTGGATTGTGTAAAGGCGGCGGCAGATTATGTCACTGTTTCAAACGATGAAAGCGCAATAGCAAAGGTTATTGAAAGCCTTTAAAAATAAAGAGAGGGTATTTTATTATGAAAAACTATATTGCACGTATCAAATCAAACGCAAAGCCTGTTGAAATAATATGGTGGTGGATTTTCCGCTGTATTATGATTTTTGGTATTCTCGACTCGCTGTTCGGTTTCACATCGCTTGGCGGCAGACCTATGATGGTAAAGCAGATGCTGGCTAATCTTGTAGGTATGTTCGCGTGGGAAATCTGTATGGCAACAAGCAAGAAGAACTTTATGCACTATCTGCCTTCCTATATTCAGGATGTTTCTGTTGTAGGCTTCTTTATGGCATCATTCTGCGGCGCATATATCAACCTTTACTATTATTTCCGTTACTACGACCTTATTTTCCATATATTCGGCGGTATAGCAGGTGCTCTCTTCGGCTATGAGGCAATTACGGCTATGCAGGTGCGTGATAAGATTAAGCACCACATTCCGCTTGTTGCTCTTGCCGCCTTCGGCGTTTCCTTTATTGCAGGTAATGCCTGGGAAATTGTAGAGTTCGTTCTTGATCAGTTCTTCGGCTCCGATGCTCAGCACTGGTGCTATCAGGAAGCACAGGAAGCAGCCGCAGTCTACGGTAAGGACTTCCTTGCAAATCCGCACATAATCCCTCATGTTATAAGCGAAAGCCTTTGGGCTGAGGGTTGGACGGCAGAAACATTTGATTACCGTTGGGCACTTATGGACACTATGGAAGACCTTCTTTGTAACGCTGTCGGCGGTGTGCTTGCTTATGTATTCCTGCTTGTTTATCCCTACCACCACAAGGGTAAGTACGATGTTCACAAGATGATTGACAGTGCTGTTGAAGCTGAAAATAAGCAGAAGGAAGCTGTTACAAAATGATTTCATTAAACGAATTTCTTGAAAACGCCGGTAAGGTTGTACCCAGCAAGCGCCAGCTTGAGCGTTTACGTGAAACTCAGTTTTATGCCTTTATCCATTTCAGCCCAAACACTTACACGGGGCTTGAATGGGGTACAGGTAAGGAAGACCCTGCAATATTCAACCCGACCGAGCTTGACTGTGATTCATGGGTTGAGGCCATAAAATCCGCCGGTATGAAGGGTGCGGTTATTACCGCTAAGCATCATGACGGCTTCTGCCTTTGGCAGACTGAAACCACGCTTCACAGCATGAAAAGCAGCCCCTACAAAAACGGTAAGGGTGATATTGTGCGTGAGCTTGCCGAAGCCTGCAAAAGGGGAGATATAAAGTTTGGCTTTTATCTCTCTCCGTGGGACAGAAATGCTGACTGCTACGGCACGGAAGAATACAACGATTTTTACCGTGCACAGTTGACTGAGCTGCTTACAAACTACGGTGAGGTTTTCCACGTCTGGCTGGACGGTGCCTGTGGCGAAGGTCCTAACGGCAAAAAACAGGTTTACGATTTTGAATCCTATTTTGAGCTTGTCCGTAAGTATCAGCCGAATGCGACGATATTTAAGGATGACGGCCCCGATTTGCGCTGGTGTGGCAACGAAAGCGGCAGCGCAAGGGCAAGTGAATGGGCTGTTGTGCCGTATGAGCTTTGTTTTTATTGCGAAAAGCAGACCGAGGGCAAGCTGATGGAGGGCAGCCTTGAAGGCATGTCCAACTGCAACTGTGATATAGGTACACTTGAAAATATTATGTATTCCGAGGGGCTTGTTTTTGCTCCGTCGGAAATAGATATGTCAATCCGTCCGGGCTGGTTCTACCACCCTGAAGAGGAGCCGCATTCACTTGAAAGATTATTTAATACATATCTGAATTCCGTCGGCGCAAATACAACTTTTAACCTCAATATTCCGCCCATGCCAAACGGTAGGTTTGACCCGAGGGATGTTGAGCGTTTAAAAGAGCTTGGCGATAAAATACGCTCGAGCTTTTCAACCAACCTTTGTGAAAACGCAAAGATTACCTGCACACATACTTCTCCCACCCAGTCCGAATACCTTGTTGAGCTTGGCGAAGAAAAGCAGATAAACTATTTTGAGCTTATGGAGAATATCGCTGCAGGTCAGCGTGTTGCATCGTTCAGAATTGTTTGCAGGGTTGACGGCATATGGGAAAAATCACTTGAAAATTATACAACCATAGGCAACCGAAAAATCTGCCCGACGGAAGTTAAGTGCGATGCATTCAAGGTTGTAATTGTTTCTTCCCGCGGCAGAGCGGATATAGAAAAAATAGCAGCGTATTGAGGATTTCAAATGAACAGAATACCCGATTTAACATATGAATATATACTCGGAGCAGTTCCGATCTGGGGCAAGCCCAATACATGGTTCGGCTCGGTGCAGCTCAAGGAAAACAGCGGCGTTTTTGATGACCAGTTCCGCTACAGAGTAACCTTGCTTGTCGATAATGAAAACGGCAATAAAATTTCAGCATCTTACTATATCGGATGGCAGTCGTATGATGCAGTTGATAAGGAAAAGGTGATTGAAGAGCTGTTTGAAGCAAGCGATGACGGCGCAGCAGCAGCGGTTAGCTGGGTGCGTGAAAGGCTTGCAGAGACTTTGAAAATGTGAGTTTTGACTAAACAGCAGTTGTTTTGACAGATTAACTTATATAAAATGAAAAAATATAAAAAACCTCTTGCTTTTTATTTCGTTATCTGTTAAAATACTCTATGTTCGTTTAGTCTATAAGCTTTAAAAGGAGGTGCCGCAAATGGCAAAATGTGAATTCTGCGGTAAGGACGTTGCTTTCGGTATCAAGGTATCGCACTCACACAGACGTTCTAACAGAACATGGAAGCCCAACATCAAGCGTGTTAAGGCTGTTGTAAACGGTTCACCCAAAAGGGTATACGCTTGCACACGCTGCCTTCGTTCAGGAAAGGTCACCCGCGCTGTCTGATGTTAAGAAAGTGTTGATTTAGAGGCTGTCGGAATGCCGACGGTCTCTTTTTCAATGTATCGGATATAAAAAGTGTTGCAAATAACGTCAATCTCCATTATAATATGTAATATTAAGGAGTTGATTTGCTTTGAGTAAAAAAGACGCTGTAGTCAATATTTCAAAGTTAATTAAGCGAAAAACAAAGGCAAAATTAAAAAAGTTTCTGGGTGATATCCGCAGAAGCTTCTGGTATTATCACCTTTGGCCGCATTACTATAAAAAATATTCCAAAAAGCCTATTGATCCTAAAAAGGTTGTTTTTGCATATTCAAGCCTATACAAAACTATGCCTGATAATCTGCGTTGCATGAAGGAAGAGCTTGAAAAGCGCGGCTACAACTGTGTTGTAATCAACAAGGGCGAAGGCGAAAACAGATATAAAAACAAAATTCTCAATGAGCTTAGCAAGTTTATTGACTGTGAATTTTTCTTTAAGGAATTCGGCGATTGCAGAGCGCTGTTTCTTGTGGATTATTATTTCCCCGCTTTTGCAAACAAACCCCGTGAGGGTCAGAGTATCATTCAGCTCTGGCATGCTTGCGGCGCATTCAAAATGTGGGGCTATTCAACGGTTGATAAAGCATGGGGTGCAAATAAGGTTTCGCTCGATAAATTCCCTGTGCATAATACATACACTCATGTCTGCGTTTCTTCGCCTAAGGTCAGCTTTGCCTATGCTGAGGCTTTCAATTGCAGCGAAGATGTTGTTCTGCCGCTTGGCACACCCAGAACGGATGTTTATTTTGACCCTGAATTTGTAAAGGGCGGTAAGGATAAAATCCGTGAGCTTTGCCCGGGAATAGGCGATAAGAAGATTATTCTTTATGCACCGACCTTCCGCGGTAACAGCCTGCGTAAATCCTATATGAAGAACACGCTCGACCTCGATGCACTTTATGACGCACTTCATGAGGACTATGCGTTTGTTATGAAGCTTCATCCGCTGACTGCAAAGGCATTCAAAATAAGTGCAGAGCAGCAGGAAAAGTTTGAAGGTTTTCTTTATAACGTTTCCAAAACAGCCAATATTGACGATGCACTCTGCGCAGCAGATACTGTAATTTCAGATTATTCATCACTTATTTTCGAGTATTCTCTGCTTGAACGCCCGATGATATTCTATGCATACGATTTGGAGAAGTACGAGAATGACCGTAGTTTCTATTTCGATTACCGCAGCTTTGTTCCCGGCGAAATAGTTGACAGCACAGAGGGTATTATTAACGAAGTTAAACGCCTTGAAACAAGCTTTGACAAGCAGAAGGTCATCAACTTCAAGAACGACTTTATGTCCGCCTGCGACGGCAATTCTGTTGACAGAATTATAAATGCCGTTTTCGGCGAGTAATCTGATATTATTTATTTTATTTAAGGCGTGCTATTGCGGCACGCCTTGTTTTTTGTTATAATGCAGAATAAGGTGATGTGTATGAAATTTTTGCTCGTAACTGATTTGCATTATTCCGATAAACCGTGGGGCAGTAACAACCGCTACCACGAAAAATCGGTTGAAAAAGTGAAAACGGCTATTGAGCAGTATTCAGACGGCTGTGAGTTTGTTGCATGCCTTGGCGATATAGTCGATGCGTTTGACGGCTACAAACCGCAGGAGCAAGGGCTGAAAGAGCTGCGTGAAATGCTGAAGGAATATGATATTCCCTTTTATGCTACTTTCGGTAATCACGATACCGCAATGGATAAGCACGAATTCATCCGCCTTACAGGAATGAAAGGCAGATATTACAGCTTTGAAACGCCTGAATATCTTTGCCTGATGCTTGACAGCTGCATGAATTCAAAGGCACAGCCTTATCCCGAAAAGGAGATTAAATGGGCTGATTGCTATATTGATGATGAGCAGATAGTGTGGCTGAAAGAAAAAATTGAAAAATCTTCAAAGCCTTTAGTTGTTATGACCCATGTTGTTGTGGCTCTGGGTGATGAAGACCACACGCTGAATAACTCGGAAGAAATAACCGATATACTGCTTGAAAATCAGGATAAAATTGCCGCCGTATTCTGCGGACATTATCACGACGGCTTCAGTTCGAGAATAGGTAACATACCGTTTGTTGTTTTCAAGGCACTTTGCATGGGTGAAAATATAACCTGTGCGGTGGTTGAAATAAATAAAATGCAAGTAAATATAACCGGCTACGGCGATGAACCGTCAGTCAGGTTTGAAAGATAAAAGGAGAAAAGCAATATGGAATTCAAAGCGTACCACAAGGACCTCAATTCGCTTCATATCGGTTGTGAAACTCCCAGAGCATATTTTGTGCCCTGTAAGAGTGAAACGGCTGCTCTGACTCTTGACAGAGAAAAGTCTGAGAGCTTTTTAAATCTTTGCGGCGAATGGGATTTCAGATTCTATAACACCTTTGAGGATGTTGATGAGGATTTCCTCGAATCAGCCTTTAACGAAACAATTACCGTACCGCTTTGCTGGCAGATGCTGCTTGACAGAGGTTACGATGTTCCGCTTTATTCAAACCTCAGATATCCTTTCCAGCTTGACCCGCCCCATGTGCCGGAGGATAATCCCTGCGGTCACTACAGCCGTAATTTTAATGTTGAAAAAGATTTCGGCAAAAAGGTATATATAAACTTTGAGGGCGTTTCATCCTGCTTCTATCTGTTTATCAACAAGCAGTTTGTCGGCTACAGCCAGGTCAGCCGCTGCACAAGCGAGTTCGATATTACTCCTTACATAACAGAGGGCGAAAACCGCCTTGATGTGCTTGTTGTCAAATGGTGCGACGGTACATACCTTGAGGACCAGGACTGCTTCAGACTTTCCGGTATTTTCCGTGAGGTATATCTTCTCGGCAGACCCGAAAATAACCTTAAGGATTTTTATATCCGCAGCGACGTCAGCGAAGACCTTACAAAGGTTGACGTCAATATTGAAACCGAATTCCGCGGAGAAGCTGATTTGGAAATCAAGCTTACAGCTCCTGACGGAAATGAAGTTTACAGCGGTAAAGATGTAAACTTCAGCCTTGAAAACCCCGTTCTGTGGAATTCAGAAGAGCCTGCGCTCTATACGCTTATCCTCAAAGCAGGGGATGAATACATTGCACAGAAAGTCGGCTTCAAACGCCTTGAAATCAAGGGCAGCGTTGTTTACCTCAACGGCAAGGCTGTCAAGCTCTGGGGTATCAACAGGCACGATTCTCATCCCGTAGGCGGTTACACAGCTACTGTCGAGGATATGCTGAATGACCTTTATATTCTCAAACGTGCAAACTGCAACTGCATCCGCACATCGCACTATCCTAACGATCCCCGCTTCCTTGCGCTTTGTGATGAGCTTGGTTTTATGCTTGTTGACGAAGCTGATATTGAAACTCACGGAATGGGCTTTGAATACCGTGATACATGGGATTGGATGCGCTGGTCAATGCTCTCAACTGTTGATGAGTGGGAGGCGGCCTATGTTGACCGTGCAGCCCGTCTTTTCGAGCGTGATAAGAACCATCCTTGTATTGTTATGTGGTCATTGGGTAATGAATCCGGCTGCGGCAAAAACCACAGAGCAATGCATAAATACATAAAGGCACGTGACCCCAAGGCTATTGTTCATTATGAAAATTCTCACCTTGAGTTCAAGGCTGTGCCCGAAGGCGAAAACTTTGCAGATATTTCCGATGTTGAGAGCCGCATGTACGCCGAGCTTGACTACACAAAGAACTACCTTGACAATAACCCTGCAAAGCCGTTTTATTTCTGTGAGTATGTCTGCGCTTATTCTACAGGCAATATCTTTGCACATTGCCGCCTTGCAGATGAATATGACAGCCTTTTCGGCATGTGCATCTGGGAGATGAACGACCACGCAATTGCAGTTAAAAACGGCGATAAGGTCGGCTACCGCTACGGCGGTGACTTCGGCGATTATCCCAACGATGAGGATTGCTGCATTGACGGTCTTGTCTTTGCGGACCGTACGCTGCGCCCCGGCTATTTTGATATGAAGCGTGCTTATCAGCCGTTCAGAACAAGCTATAAAAACGGCGAAATCACCCTTTTCAATAAGCGTTATTTCACAACTCTTTCCGATATGCAGCTTACATGGAGCATTGTCTGCGACGGTAAGGAGATAAAGAGCGGTAAAGTAGAAAGCCTTGACATTCAGCCACGTGAAACCGCAACAATCAAACTCTTTGAAAATGAAGAATTCAAGGGCAACTGCCTGCTCAATCTCTCTTTTATAAAGAAGAATGACGATGTCTGGGCAGAAAAAGGCTATGAAATCGGCTTTGAACAGTTTGAATTAAGCAATTGCGTAAAGTACGATAGCTTTACAGGGAATAAGGTTGAAACCGTTGAAACCAAGCGTTATTTAACCGTAAAAACAGACGATGTAACCTTTGTATTCGATAAACCCTACGGCAGACTTACCGAGATAAACAGAAACGGCAAAAACATTCTCGCTGAACCCGTATGTATTGAAACATGGCTTGCACATTGGAAGAATGTTTCGGGTGAAGCAAACGAGCGTCGCAGTGCGGAAATACATAACCCCATCCAGAAAACATATTCCTGTTCTGTTGAAGCAGGCGAAAACGAAGTTAAGTTTATCTGCGATGTTGCAATAGGTGGTCCGAGTGTTGTTCCGTTTATGAAGGGCAAGGTTACATTTACCGTAACCGCTGACGGTGCTGTTAAGGTCGGCTTTGTCGGTGACAAGCGTGAGCTTTCTCCGAAACTTCCCAAGTTCGGTTTCCGACTTGTACTTGACAAGGCTTATGATAACCTTAAATTCTATGGCTTAGGCCCCGGTGAAGCATATGCTGACAGAATGGAAGCTTCTAAAATCGGTCTTTATGAGATGAAGGTCAAGGACAATTTTGTTCACTATGTCCGCCCGATGGAAAATTCAGCCCACGCAAAGACCCGTTTCGGTACACTCTGCGATGATAACGGCAACGGACTTATGGTATATGTCAAGGATGTAAATGGTTTCTATTTCAATGCAACTCATTTCAAGCCTGAAATGCTTGAGACAGCAAAGCATGATGATGAGCTTGTACCGCTTGATGAAATCGTAGTCAATGCCGATGTACATATTGTTCCTGCTGCCGGTCTGAACGATTATTATGCAGCTGAAGAACCTCAGCGTGTATTTGACGACAGCCACATTGATTTTGAAATCATGCTTCGCTGTGTCGATAAGGATACTGATTACTTTGAATTTGTTTAAATAAAATCAGGATTCTGCTGTGGGTTTCCTGCAGCAGAATCTTTGAATTTATGATGAAAGGAGAATACAGTATGCCTTATTTGTTTTCGCATTTTAAAGAGAAAGTTACTCCTGACGGTGAGCAGGTCTATTTTTCCGTAAGTAAAGACGGCGTAAACTGGGAAAAGGTAAACGGCGGAGAGCCTGTTTTAACCAGTACCATGGGTACCGGTGGCTGCCGGGATATTGAGGTTGTGCGTTTGCATACGGGCGGATTTGTCGTGCTGACTACTGACCTTTGTATTGCAAATATTATGGATGAAAACTATTGGGTTGATTGGAAAAAAGTCAACAGCACGGGCAGCAAGTGCCTTTGTATGTGGAAAACCGATGACCTTGTAAATTTTTCTGAGCAAAAGCTGATTTATTTCGGACGGGATGATTTCGGCTGCCTCTGGGCGCCCGAGGTTTTCTTTGATGAAGAAAATGAAGAATATCTTATTCATTGGGGCTCAACCGTAAAAGAAGATAATTATACTCATATGTCCATATATTGCTGTACTACCAAAGATTTTGAAACCTTTTCCGAGCCTGAGCTGTTCTTCACAAAGGATAATGAAATTCTCGATTCTCACATTGTCAGGGTGGGGGATAAGTATCATCTGTTTTATAAAAATTCCGATAAGCCGCCGATGAATATGCACGCTGTTTCGGACAGTCTTTACGGCCCTTACGTGAACGATGAAAAATTTCAGGCGCTGATGGCTTCGCTTGAAAGCCCGGGAGCATACGAGGCACCCACTACAATGGTTCTGCCTGACGGAAGATGGTGCCTGCTGATTGATTTCTTCGGCTGCGAAAAATCCAAAATGGGTTATGTGCCGTTTGTTTCTCCGGCATCCGGCAGCAATGATTTTGTACGTTGCGATGAACTGTTTTCTTTCCCTTACGGCTTTAAACACGGTGGCGTTATTGAAATTACTGATGATGAATATGAAAGATTGCTCGGGATAGGTTAAGTTAAAGTAACGGCTATTGAATACTGAGTACAATTCTGTTAAAATAAAACTGATGTAAATATTTTACATAAATGGGAGGAAAATTCCGATGAAACGGTTCGAAAAAATCTGTGCGATTGTCCTTTGCTTTTCTTTGCTTGTTTCACTGTTGACGGTATCGTCGTTTGCTGCTGAAGAAAAAGGTGATGATTACCCGTACATTTTTGTTCACGGCATGGGCGGATGGGCTCCCGATAACGAGTTTTACGATATTTCTCCGTATTGGGGCGGCGGTCTTGGAGTAAATTCCGGTACAGACCTTATTAAACTCCTCAATGAAAACGGAGTTGAAGCTTACGCTCCTGCTGTAGGACCGCTGAGCAGTGCATGGGACAGAACCTGTGAGCTCTATGCACAGCTTACCGGTACTGTAGTTGATTACGGTGAGGCACATTCAAAAGCCCACGGTCATGACCGCTACGGCTTCAGCTACGAGGGTAAGGCGGTAATGGGTGAGCCCTGGAATCTCGAGGATAAGATTAATCTTGTCGGCCATTCCTTCGGCGGCGAAACGGTGCGCCTTTTCACTTCACTTATGGCTTTCGGCAGTGAGGAAGAGTTGGCTGCAACAGGTGAAAACACAAGTGAGCTGTTCAAGGGCGGACACGATGCAGTTCATGCCTGCATTACTCTTTCCAGCCCGCATAACGGTTCACCGGTTGCAAATATACTTGTTGACCCGCAGTTTACAATGCTGCTGATGTCTGTGGCATTTAACATTATCGGCTGCATTTTCGGCAATAATTTCCTTGTGTTCTCGTTCCAGCTCGGTCATTTCGGTCTGACCCCCAAGCAGGATGAATTCCGTGCAATGCCTGACCTTAAGGGTGTTTATAATTTCTACAAATCCAACGACAACTGCGGTTATGATATGACACTCAGAGGCGCAGCGGAGCTTAATGAAAAAATCAGGCTTGCACCGAATACTTATTACTATTCTTATACAACAGCTGCAACTGAAGAAGGTCTTTTCGGTTTGCAGATGCCGATTGATACACTCAATCCCATTTTCTATATTTCTTCCGCTATGATAGGAATGACAAAGGGATTAACAATAGACGGAATAAAGATGGAGGGTAATTGGGTATTGAATGACGGAATAGTGCCGCTTGCTTCTGCACTTTATCCGCTTTGCGATGCTCAGACAGCACGTGACTATGAGGATGCGCTTGCGGCTGGTGAAACAATTGAGCCGGGCAGATGGTATTACCTTGATACAATGTATGGCACGGATCACTTCGATTTCTGCGGCACGAAGGATTATCCTACAACCTTTGAGGATTTCTATTTCGGCATGATTGAAACTGCGAACAGCAGATGAATTCTCCACACCTTTACCGCACAGGCAATTGCTTTGTGCGGTATTTTTTTATGAAATTACTTAAATTTAACATATTATTAATAACCGTTTGATATAATGAATCAATTAATTATTTGGGTGGGTGAGTTTATGAACAGAAAAAATGTTGCTGTGAAAGCAGTTGCGGTGATTATGCTGCTTGTTATGATGTTTTCTGTTGCTCCTGTAAATGTATTGGCTGCCGGTGAATCGCAGGCTTCCGGTCATGCGCTTGTAATTACGAGCGACAGCCTGACGGTGTCCAGATGGCGTACGGTTCAGATGACCGCATCTGTTACAAATGTGGACACGCAACCGGAAATCACATGGACCTCCTCGGATACGTCGGTTGCGACTGTTGATGAAAACGGAGTTGTCAGAGGTGTAGATGTCGGCAGATCTGTTATTAAGGCAACGGCTACGGTTGACGGCAAAACAATAAGCGGTGAGTTTGAAATCAATGTCACAACACAAAAAAGTTTGATTAAGAATCTGCTTGAAAAATATCAGATTCTCAGCTACCAGTACAGCTATATTGACGATTACTATTATACCAATGACAAAGAAGCCTGGCAGTACAATTTCGGCTTTGGCAAGATTTACGATTTCCTTGCTCCGTATATACTGCTTGAATACGATTATGTACGTGTGTTCTTCACATATGAGGATAAGGACTGGATGATTCAGATGTGGAAGGGTCAGTACGGTATGATTTTCTTCGGCGGTGAAGTCGGTGTTTATAACCGTGAGCATACGGAGAAAGGTACGAACGAATGGGCAATGTTCAACTGCCCGTCGGAAGAAGACTGGCTTAAAATGGAAATTACCCTTTACCATCAGGATATATCCGGCAATTGGCAACGTCAGTTTACAAGACCGTACGATTATTATTGGTGGTGCACAGGCTTTAAAAACGGCCATCTCAGGCAGGAAGAACCGGCGGATGAGCTTCGCCTCACAGGCAGAATTACACTCAAGGATGAGGAGATGACAAAGCTCTTTACTGACGGACTTGTTGAGTGCGGCTTTAAAAAAGCTGAAAGCGTAAATGAGCTCGGTGTAGACGAAATATATATTGACGGCGAAACCGTACACTTCTGCTGGCAGAATATTTCCGAGGCTGAAAGTACAATGGCAATCAAGTTTATCGGCGGTATGCTTTCTTCTCTGGCAGCGTTGCCGTTCTTTCCGATTATCTGGCCGTTTATAGCCGGCTTTGTTCTTATTGTTATGGTAGCATCATTGCTTGTTTAATACGGTTAAATTTAAGCTGCTCCGCTTTTTTTGCGAAGCAGCTTTATTTTATAAATAGTTGATTTGTTCGGTGAGTATGAGCGGATAACGCATCAGTTCGCTGCCGCTTAAATCTGTTTTTCGCATGTCAATAGCCGTTATCTGTCGGTTGCCGTAGGTAGTGTAGTAGTAAATCCCTTTATCTGCATTACAGCAGGAGGTGTAGAGTGTAATTTCGTATTCATTGTTTCCTGTATCGCAGCAGCCCCGTGTCTGGTGAACTGAGCTGAGAATATGAAAAAACTGGCTGACACTTTCTTCTTCCGATTCGCCTGAAACTGAATTCAGCTTTGTAAATGCGGCACGTACAAAGCGTGACTGTGACGATAAATCTCCGGGCAGTCCCAATGCTCCCATGCCATGGCTGTATGTGTGCAAATAAAGCTTTTTTGAAAACAGATTTTCAGGTGCAGCAGGGGAAAGGTGCATAAAGTTGTTGAGCATAAACAGCTGCTCGTCAAACGGCGGATTGTTTGTCATCACTCCGACAGGATTGCCGTGTACCTGAATACCGCTTTTTATTGCTTCAACAGTTATTGCTTCATTGCGGTCTGCAATTATCCAATGCAGCTGTGCGGTCGGTAAATCTGCGCTGAAAGGTATATCGGTCAGGTTGGTTTGAGCTATGAGCTCTTTAGCATTTTTTACGTTGGCGCATTGCTTTAAAATCCACGGTATGAATTCGTAAACGGCGATGTTGTTTTTGCTTTTCTCGGGTTTGCTGTAGCTTGCATTGCCGACAAAATTCAGCCCTGCCATGCAAAGTCCTTTTTCGTTCACCGCATCGTAAAACAGCGGATATCCGTTTGCAATATGAGCCATGCCGATTATGGCAAAACTGTTGCCCAGAACCGGTGCGCTGCTGAAAGAAAACGGAAAATGACGTGGTGCTACGGTTACTTCCTCACAGTAAGAAAACGGATTGTCAAGCGTTCTTCCGAAATAAAAATCTTTTGTTTTGTATGTCACGGCAGTACACATGGTGAAAAGACTCCTTGCAATAGCGATTGATGATTATATACACTACAATTATAACAAATTTTGAAAAAAATATTGACAAACCGATGTTTTTTTGTTATACTTCAAAAGCTGTTGATTTTGCAGCCATATGGGCCATTAGCTCAGTTGGTTAGAGCAACCGGCTCATAACCGGTCGGTCCGGGGTTCGAGTCCCTGATGGCCCACCAATTTAATATAGGGGTATAGCTCAGTTGGTAGAGCAGCGGTCTCCAAAACCGCGTGCCGAGGGTTCAAGTCCTTCTGCCCCTGCCA
>JAZSND010000021.1:0-5715 GCA_045536235.1 Acutalibacteraceae bacterium
CCGATGAAGCAGAGCTTTGTTGTTTCACGTCGCAATCCCGGAAGCTGGAGTGACGAAAATCCCGATGTTATTTCACTTTCAAGCGTTACGGGCTGTAATCTAAGGGTTGATGAAGACCGTGAAGAAATTTATACTCAGGGCAAGGACGGTCAGGAGGTAAGCTACAATCCTCCGAGATACAAGTTTACATACGATTTTTACATTGACATTAAGGTAAACAATCCCTATTTTGATGAAATAACCGTAAGACTCAACGACAGCGACGTTGAGGGTATCGGCACAATGGAATATAACCGCTACCAGCAGATGGCACAGCAGGTTATAAACAACCTCACACAGAACGGCAATGCAGGTATGCCGATGAATGGCGGCTATAACCAGCCTGTGAATAACGGTATGCCTATGAATCAGGGCTATGCTCCTGCAGGTGCTTACGGTCAGCCCAATCCCTATGCTCAGCAGAATGCATATAATCAGCCGATGAACCAGGGCTATGCTCCTGCTAACGGATATAATCAACCAATGAATAACGGTTACAACCAACCGATGAATAACGGTTATAACCAGCCGATGAATCAGGGCTACAATCAGCAGCCGGCTTACTCTCAGCAGCCCGTATCACAGGCTTGGGTATGTCCCGCTTGTAACGCAACAAACGAAAGCGGTGCATTCTGCGCTTGCTGCGGAACACCCCGACAGAGATGAGCAGGATGAAAACCGCAGTCATTATTATTGTGATTGTTGCATTGGTTGCCGCCATTGCGGCAGGTGTGTGGTATTACAAAACCAAATTCTATGTACCGGATAAAGACGGTATGGTTTATTCTCAGACAGATACAAATAAGCAAGGAGATGATTAACCTTGTCAACAATTCTTGAACAGAAATGTCCGTGCTGCGGCGGTGCGGTTGAGTTCAACACCGGTGCGCAAAGGCTGAAATGTCCATTCTGCGACACCGAGTTTGATATTACCGCTATGCCCGAAGATACATCAAATCAGGTTGAGCAAATCAACTGGAATTCACAGGGCGCACAGTGGGGCGCAGGCGAAACAGACGGCATGAGCGTTTATGCATGTAATTCCTGCGGCGGTGAAATTGTTGTCGACACAACAACAGGTGCAACAACCTGCCCATATTGCGGCAATCAGGTTGTTATGAAAGGGCAGTTTTCAGGCGCATTGAAACCCGACCTTGTAATTCCTTTCAAGCTTGATAAAAAAGCGGCAAAGGAAGCACTCAAAAAACATATCTCAACCAAAAAATTCGTGCCTAAATCATTCCTTACCGATAACCGCCTTGAAGAAATCAAGGGCGTTTATGTTCCGCATTGGCTCTTCACCTGTGATGCAATCGGCAACGCAAGCTATAAGGCAAAAAAGGTAAAGACCTGGTCTGACGAAAATTACGAATACACCGAAACCTCGTTTTTCGACATTTACAGAAGCGGCAATATAGGCTTTGACAATATTCCCGTTGACGGCTCAACCAAAATGCCCGACGACCTTATGGAATCCGTTGAGCCCTTTGATTTGTCGCAGGCTGTGGATTTCAACACCGCATATCTTGCAGGCTATCTTGCGGATAAATACGACGTTACAGCCGAAGAAAGTATGCCAAGAGCGAATGAAAGAATAAGACAGAGCATAATTGATTCTTTCAAGGAAACCGTAAAAGGCTATGACGATGTTGAAAACCAGAGTGCAAATATGAATATTGCTAACGGCATTTATAAATATGCACTCTATCCCGTATGGCTGCTCAACACAAAGTGGAACGGTGAGAATTTCACCTTTGCAATGAACGGACAGACGGGAAAATTCGTCGGCAATATTCCCACCGATAAAAAAGCCGTCACAAAAGCTTCGCTTCTTCTCGGCGCAGGCATAGGTGCCGTTATCTACGGCCTTATGTGGCTGATTGAACTGCTTTAAGGAGGTGCGGAAAATATGACTAAAAAGATTTTTGCAATAATTATTGCAGCTCTGATTTGTGTTTCGTTCGTATTCTCTGCATCTGCTTACACTCAGCAGTATGTAATAGACTACGCTGATAAGCTCTCTTCAAGTGAAATTGAAGAACTTGATTTGTTTGCCGAAAAGCTCGAAACAGCTTACGGTGTTACCGTACTTTTTTGCATAACCGAAGGTACGGGCGATGTAACTGCCGATGAATTTGCTGCGGGAACCTATGGCGATTACACCGATAACGAAAACGGTATAATAATCGTTCACGATGATTGGAACAAAACATATTTCACTTTCATTTCGGGTAATGCAGATGAATATTTCAGCGATGCTGCCGTTGACAGCATGATTGATGCGTATGACAGCAATGACAGCTATTACGGCGGAATTTATGCCTGCTATGAGCTTGGCGTCGAATATCTTGAAAACGGCTATTCAGGTGGATATGTTTATGACGGAGAGCCTTTGAATAACGATACTGATACAATAGGCGCAAGCGAAGAAAAAGACGGCGTTTCAATTATATGGCTGCCCGTTTCGCTTCTGATAGGTCTGCTTATCGGTTTTCTTATCATTAACGGCATAGCCTCAAAAAACAAGTCGGTAAAAATGCAGGAAAATGCAACCGTTTATACCCGACCGGGCAGTATGGTTATAACAGGAAGTGCGGACAATTTCCTGTATAACAATGTCGAACGCAGAGAAAAGCCGAAGCAGACAGAAAACAAGCAAAATTAGGTCAGGAGGAAAGTATATGGATTTTATCGGCAAATGGAATTTTCATTCAATAGGTACATATACGGATGACGACGAGCTGGTTTATCTGACGGCAGAAGACTATCTTGATTCACCTATGCTTTACATAGACGAAACAGATAAAGATGCCGTTGCCGAAGAAATGAAGGAACGAAAAAAGATTATCGGTATGCAGATTAAAATATGCGATGACGGCAAGTTGTATATGCTGATGCCTCTGCCAGAAGGCGTGTCTCAGGCTGAGGTTGACGAAGCGGTTGCGGCGGGATATTTCACTCTTGTTGACGGTATGATTGCCGATTCACCAATGCAGTGGGAACTGCGTGACGGTGAGCTTTGGTACGATACAGGAATTAACGGTGAGTTTTTTGACGAAAAAGCAGAATCATGGGTAAAGGCGCTTGACGAAAGCGGATATTTTACTTTTATGAATTACAGATTTATCAAAGAATAGGAGGTATTACCAATGGGATTTTTTGATTCACTTAAAAGGCAGGCGGAATCCACACTTAAAAGAGAGGTTTCGCAGGGCATTAACAAAGCGGTGAATAATGCCGTGCAGTCAGTAGGCAAAGGCAGAAACCACACCGAAACCTTTACCTTTGCTTCACTTCCCACAAACGTTGCAGAGCTTCAGGCATTACCTGAAGCAAGCCTTGATTCCGCCTTCAAAACAACAGCGCTTACCCTTGCGGCCTTGTGCAATTACGAGCACAATCCCGATGCAACAATCGAAATGCTCAACTTCTTAAAAGGTCCGGGCGAAGTCAGCGGCTTTGAAAAACAGTTTATCAAAGAGCATCTCGGCTCTGAGGGCTATAAAGCACGCTCGTATTTTGAGGGCGCAACTCCGCAGAACAGCTATAAGCCTGATGTGCCCTATAAAATTACCGTTATCGAAAATCCTTATTCCTTCGATAATGCAGATTGGGCAACACTCTATGTCAGAAGCGGAGGTGCGGATAACCCCAGACCTATGAAGCTTCGCAAAAAGCCTTCAACAGGTCAGTGGTTCTTGGTTGAAATTCAGTGCCTTGCGGATATCCGTGTACCCGTTGAAGAAGATCCTTGGGCATAAATTAAAGCAAAGGAGATTTTGATATGAAAAAAATATTTGTATTGCTTCTTGCACTTGTAATGATGTTTTCACTTGCCGCTTGCGGCGATAAGAATCCCGAAAAACCCGATAACACAAAAGCACCGTCAAACAATACGGATTCAGTTATTGAAGCCTCGTTTTTCACGGTTAATCCCAGTGACGGTTGGATAAACATTGAAGACGACTTCAAAAATGAAGAAGAATACTCCAAAGTTGTTCTCCAGGTTCTTGACCCTGAGGACAACGAATATTACTTGGTTGAGGCAACAATCAGCGTTGAAATTGACGAGCCCTACGATTTCCGTGAAGACCTTGTTTATTACGGATTTAATCAGTATGAGTACAAAGTAAACAATTCTTATGAAACCGTAAATATCGGCGGCGTTGACCTTCTTAAGTATGACGACGGCGATGATACACTCGTTTATTTCAACCGTGTTGAGGGCGCAAACGCATCGGTTTATGTTGAGTTTGATGCAACCGATTTGGGCGACAGCCGTATCCAAGCTCTCCTTGACGGCATAACCTTCAAGCTTGAGGATATAGGAAACGAAGACGGCCCGTGGGAATGGGAAGGTGAAAAGTTCTCAGCTGATGGTGCAAGCGTAGCTGCAGGTGCGTTTAATGTTACATCAACATTCGTTCCGTTTGAAGCACCCGTTACAACATTTGAGACTTTCGACCATTCCGTTGCCGCAATCGGTGACAGAATTTATGTTCTTGTTGACGGCGAGCTCAGCGAATGTCACTATGACGGTACATGCCTTGCCTTTGTTCAGCCGATAGAACTTCCCGAAGATGATTACGACAGAATTGAAGCAACCGCAGACGGCACAATCTGGGTAAGCGGCGGTCTGAACGATATTCTCTGCATTAAAAACGGCAGCATAGTTGCAACTTATGAGGATGTTGATAATTTTGCAATCCATCCGTCAGGTGCTTGGGGCGTTAACTTCTTCACTTCCAACGAGTGTGAAATCGTTACATTCAGCGGAAATACATACACCTCAACTCCCGTAACCTTCAAAGAAGCAGATACAATAATGCAGCTCTGCGTTGATGAAAACAATATTTTTGTCTGTGCAAATGCAGCCGACGACAGCGGACACAAGGTTTTCATCTATAATAAATCAGGTGTTCTTCAGAAAACTCTCTGTGATGCAGACGGCGAAGGTCTCGGAAGCGTAACCTTTGTTACTCAGACCGCAAACGGCTACATTGCTTTTGACGGCAATATGAGAGATGTTCTTCTCTGGGATAACAACGGAACATTTATTTCCGAAATCTCCGACGGCGAACTGTTCAGCACAAATTATCCGTGGTTCTGCGATTCTGCAGTTCTTGATGACGGAAGTATTATTACAATTATGACAGATGAACGCGAAGACCGTTCGGCAACCGAGGTTGTTGCGTTCATCGTCAAAGGATTTTGATGTTAATGGATAAGTTAAAAAGAATTATCAGCATATTACTGGTTTTGTGTTTCACGGTTGTTTTTACCTCTTGCGGAGAAGATTCTCCGCAGGAGGTTACTCCAAACGAAACAACAACACAGACTGCCGAAGATGAAATAAGTGAAGAAATAACCATTCTTTCGCTCAACAAAGAATATATCTCTCATTATGAATGGTATGAAGATTATCCCGAAATGCTTGTGAGAAGCGAATATAGGGATGTTACACTTGATAAATCAATGGAGAAAAAATATCCGCATCTTGCCAAGGCTCTCACGGAAACATCCGTTATGAGAAGAAGAACAATGGAGGAAGAAAAGGATAATCTTCTCAGCCTTGCAACGGAAGAATTTATGAACGACGGCGAAGCGTTTTCAACCCGTGTGTCAACTCTCGATGTCAAGGTTCGCCGTGCAGACAGCGTAGCTGTAAGCCTTCTT
>JAZSND010000052.1:0-3983 GCA_045536235.1 Acutalibacteraceae bacterium
ACGTCAAATAAATATGTATGACGCCGATACTTTTGCATTCATTGCAACTTTTAATAGCGTTAAGTCTGTTTGTGATTACTTGGGTTTAGATAGCAAAAAAGCGAATGGCACCATCTCTCGTGTGTGTAGAAGAGAGCAAAAAACGCTAATGAAAAAGTATGTTTTAAGGAATGCCGATGATGATGAATTTAGCAAATAAAAATTACCGTTGAGCGGCAATGTGAGAGTTCGAATTCATATGCAAAAACGGCAAAATATCTTTTTTGTAGCCATAGACACGAAAGAAGCCTTGAAACAATGTTTCAAGGCTTCTTCCTTTTATTTCAAGAAATAAATTTATTCGTTTCAATTCGTGTTTAGTTGTATTAAGTATGTTTGATTTAGGCGCCATTCTGCCGTCACGTCGTCTTTCGGGGACGGCTACGATCTTTGTACATACCTGATTGGAACTACTGGGAGAATACCACTTACAACTTTTTGCAAACACATTCTCGCCGCCAGAAACACGACACTTCACCGCGATAGGAGACCGCTTGTACGGTCTCCGTTTTTTCTTGGGATTTCCTTGCATTTCTGTTTCTCTCGCATTCTTCTTGCCGCCGAGTTTTCGGCGTCACAAAATTGTGGCGCAGCCACGTCAGTGGATGCGCCTACATATGTTCAATCTCTATGTAGTTGATTGATGTTTCGGAAAGTTTACTTTTTCAGTTCGTCGTCGAGTCGTCGGCAACTTCGTGTGAATATGCTCCACGTTTGTTGAAACAGCTCAGCTTCGTATGCTTTTCTGTTTTTTCTCCAAAACCGCGTGCCGAGGGTTCAAGTCCTTCTGCCCCTGCCAGAGAAGATAAATCCGAACTCAATTGCCTTGATTGGTGATGCGTTCGGATTTATTGTTTTTTTGCCAACAAATGAATAGCTATTAAATCTTCCGGAACTGATTTGACTGTTGATCATATAAAGATTGCAAAACAATCATCTTAAAAAGGACAGCAGAAATAATCTGCCGTCCTTTGAGTTTTAATTATTCACTTTTAAGAGTGGATATTTTATTTTAAAATCTTAAATTTACCGATTATGGGCAATTCCTTTGCCTTGCCGCCGATGGCGTTAACTATGCCGATAATTGCGAGAACAGTAATTGCAAGGCCTGCGATTGGTGCAATTATCCAACCGATAATCGGAATTACGGTAATTACCGAAGAAAGGATTGCGCCAAGGAAGAGCACAAGACCCTGGTTTGTGTGGAAGCGTGCAAATTTGGATTCCTTTGCAGCGAGCAGCGGAACAAGAAAGATTATGTACGCCAGAACAGCCATAACCTTGTTCTTTTCAATATCCTGTGCATCGTAATCCGCTGTTGTGTCCGCCGTATTGTTGAGCTCAGTCAGCTTTGCGGAGAGGTCAACAGCAGGTGCGCTTGCCTGCTCAACGGGTGCCTCAATCGGAGCGCCGCAGTTTGTGCAATACTTTACATTGTCATCTACCTGTGTGCCGCATTGTTTACAAGTTAACATAATTCTTTCCTCCTTAGTTTAATTAATATGAGTTTTTAACCCAGATAATCCTTGATAGCGTCCTTGATTTCGTCTTCGTTCTCGGACATATATTTTTCTGCCTCATCCATTGTGTCGCTGAAGCTCTTTTGCAATCCTACGCCGATATCAACCTTTGCGCCGTCATAATAGAACAGCTTGCCAAGCTCGCTGTCTTTATTGTTGTCGTATTCGTCGCTTACGTAAACAACGTAATTCTTGCCGTCAACTCTGAATCCCCAGCCCTTCATAAGCCAGCTGTCAAGTGCTTCGTCCAGAGTTACTTCGCCGAGTGCATCCTCACCGTCGCCTGCAAACTCGTAGCCTCTGATGTTATAGCCGTCATCCGATGCCTTTGCGGTTGCATCAAAGACCTGCTTATACCATGCGTCAAACTCGTCTTCAGTTACTTCGCCTTCGGATTTGGTAAATGTGATTACTGCGTGTCCTGTGCCCGAAGCAGGGTCATCGGCATAAGCGGAATAATCGCTTTTCAGCTTCCATTCCCACTTGGGCTCGATGTCTGCAAACTTTATTCCGACAGTCTTTTTAAGATAATACTCAACTGCGCCCTGGCTGAACGAGTCGTGTTCTTCAGCTTCCTCAAGCTCTTTGTTGATAACGTCTTCAGCGTTGATTTTTTCATCGTTCTTTTCGGTGTTGTCTTCGTTTCCGCCGTTGCCGCCGCAGGAAGCGAAAACCAGCAGCATAACCGCTGCGAGTAAGATAGCCAATAATTTTTTCATAGTAATTACCTCCTTAAGTTTGTTATATGTACGGTTTATTTTTAAAAACCGAACAAATCCTTTAACCCTACCTGTTTTTTAGGTTGGGGCTTTACGTAGTCGTAACCGCCCAGAGGTTCTCTGTTGTCAAAGCCGATAGTCGGACAGTCGGGGTCACCCTCAAAGCAGTGCTCCGTATCAACGTGGTAAACCACACCGTCAACTCTTTTGTAGAGATGATTTATGCTCGGATACTGGCCTGCCTGATGAAAGCCGTTTTGTACAAGATATTTTCTGTAGCTGTCAACCGCCTGTCTTGCAGCAAAATCGTTGCCGCCGAAATCGGCTGAAAAAGAGAAGTAGTTTTCTTCGTAGCACTCAATTTCGTAATTACAGCCGCCGAAGCTCCATTTGGGGAATTGAGGCAGCTTTTCGTCCCATTCGAGCATAACGGCTTCGTCTCTTGCTTTGGCGGCAGCCTCCTGCTCAACAGCGGCAGGCAGCTTTGTTCCGCAGTCCTCACAGAATTTTGTGCCTACGGTGTTCTGCTTGTTGCAGTTGGGGCAGACTGCGCCCTGCGCTACCGTTGTTTCGGGCAGCTTAGTACCGCACTCGGGGCAGAAGGTTTTGGAAGCATCGGTCGCCTTTTCACAGTTGGGGCAGACCTTTATGTTCTCGCTCATCTTCGTTGCGTAGCCCTGTGCGGCTCGCTCAAGGTTTGCGAAAGCACCCTCCAAGCCGCTTGCTGAGCGGACGGTCTGCTGCGTGTTCTGTGCGGCGCTGTCGAAATGCTCTGCCGCCTTGTTGGCAAATTCGGTTGCGGTGGGCTCAATCGCCTTGGAAATCGCATCGCCCACGGCTTTGCCTATTCCCTCGCTTACGCCACGGCGTATTGCTCTTTCAAGAAATCCCATTGCTCTGACCTCCTGTAAAAATATTTTTCAGATTATATTATACTATTGCCGAAAAAATGAACGACAATATTTTTTTGATAAACTCAAATATGCGTGTAATTATTGCTTCAATGCCGGTTACGGAGCCGTCGGTACCGTTTTCTACGTTATCATCATCGGTTGTGCCGTCTGCTTCGGGGCTGATGTCAGCCTCAACGCTTTGGTCAATAAGACCCATATACTCGATATAGAATGCGTTTTCCTCAAGCTCCTCGGGTGTTCCGTTCTGGTTGACCCTGTTGAGCAGGAGGCCTGCGCCCGTGAGCAAATCAACGTCCAGCTCGTTAATTATGCCGTCGTGGTTGCAGTCGGCAGCTCTCCACGCATATTCTGAAACATCGTTGCTGCTGAGCATACCGTTTACGATAAGGTTAACGAGGAATGCATCTTCGCCGTCGTACCAGCCGTCGCCGTTAATGTCGCCGTAGATGAGAATAGTGTATTCCTGAACGGCTTCATTTTCGTTCATAAGTATGGCTTTTGAGCCCGTGCCCAGCTTTGAATACGGCATTTCATAAGTCCACGTATGATTAAATTTAACAATGCTTGTAATTTCATCAAAGGAAGCGAGACCCGGGTTGAGACCCGTAACTGTATAGGTGAGGAAGTCGATTATCATACTCTCGTCCCACTCAAAGCCCGTTGCCTCTATTCTTTCGCCCTTGACACTGCCGCAGTAAATACAGCTGCCCTCTTTTACACCGCGTGTGGTTGCGGTAGGCATTTTTGTAATTCTGTTCATTACATGCTTGTGTTCACCCGTTTTTTCGAGC
>JAZSND010000042.1:0-40867 GCA_045536235.1 Acutalibacteraceae bacterium
AGCGAAAATATGGACAGAACAAGAGCTGACCATATCGGCATGCTGGCAACTGTTATGAATTCACTTGCTTTGGGCGATTATCTTTCACAGGTCAAGTCGGATCGTAGCCATGTCGTTCTGTGAGCCAAGGAGTTGGTTTCAAGTGTTGTCTTCCTAAGACCGCTTGGCCTCCGACTTAGCGAAAATATGGACAGAACAAGAGCTGACCATATCGGCATGCTGGCAACTGTTATGAATTCACTTGCTTTGGGCGATTATCTTTCACAGGTCGGCGTCGATGCAAGGGTACAGACCTCGGTTTCACTCCCGCAGCTTTGCGAAACCTTCAATAAGGAGCAGGCTGTACGTCACCTTGAAAAGGGCAGAGTAGTGGTTTTCGGCGGCGGTACAGGCTGTCCGTTCTTCTCAACCGATACTACCGCAGCACTTCGTGCAGCCGAAATCGGTGCAGAAGTTTATTTTAAAGCAACAAACGTTGACGGTGTATACGATAAAGACCCCAACAAATATGACGATGCAGTCAAATACGATACGTTGACACACACAGAGGTTCTCACAAAGGGACTTAAGGTTATGGACAGTACGGCTGCTTCACTCTGCCGTGACAACGGTATTGATATTTTTGTTTTTGATTTAACAGATCCTCAAAATGTTATCCGCGCCATTAACGGCGAAAAAATAGGCACACTTGTAACTGAATAAAATTTAAGGAGATTGGATTTATGAAAACAGTATATAACTATGCAGAAGAAAAAATGACAAAAACCATCAACGCTCTCAACAGCGAATACAACTCAATCAGAGCCGGCAGAGCTTCCGCAGCTGTTCTTGATAAAATCAGAGTTGACTACTACGGCACTCCCACACCTATCAACCAGCTTGCTGCTGTTTCTGTTGCTGAGGCAAGAATTCTTACAATTCAGCCGTGGGATAAGAGCGTTCTCAGTGCAATTGAAAAGGCTATCCAGACATCAGATATCGGCATTAACCCCCAGAATGACGGCAGCGTTATCCGCCTTACTTTCCCGCCCCTGACTGAGGACAGACGTAAGGAAATCGTTAAGAGCGTACATTCAACAGCTGAAGATTCAAAGGTTGCTATCCGTTCAATCCGCCGCGACTGTATCGACAAGCTCAAGAAGATGCAGAAGGATTCTGAAATTACGGAAGATGACCTCAAGCAGGGCGAAAAGAAAATCCAGGATACAACTGATAAGTATATCAAGGATATCGAAACAATTGCTGCTGCAAAAGAAAAAGAAGTTATGGAGATCTAAACGATGGGTGTTGAATTACCTCGTCATATAGGTTTTATTATGGACGGTAACGGTCGCTGGGCTACTTCACGCGGCCTGCCCCGTACACAGGGCCATATTGCAGGCGCAAACGCATTCCGCAGGATTTGCGAGTACGGCTGCGACATAGGCATCAAAAGCATGACTTTTTATGCTTTTTCTACAGAAAACTGGAAGCGTCCCGTTGAGGAGGTTTCCGCTATTATGAATATTTTCCGTGACTATCTTAAAGAAGCTCAGGAACGCAAGGCAGAAAACGCTCAGAAGGGTATGCACATGCACTACATGGGCGAAAGAGAGGGCATGCCTGAGGATATACTTGATTTGTTTGATACAGCAGAAAATGAATCAATCAATGCAACACGCACTACAGTTAATATAGCCGTAAATTACGGCGGCAGAGCAGAGATACTTCACAGCGTCAAACGCCTTGCACGCAGCGTTGCAGCGGGTGAGCTTGACCCCGAAAATATTACGGAGGATATGATTACCTCCGGTCTTTATACAGCAGGTCAGCCCGAACCCGATATTATTGTTCGTCCCAGCGGTGAACAAAGACTGTCAAACTTTATGATCTGGCAGGCTGCCTATTCCGAGTTTTGGTATACGGATAAGCTTTGGCCCGATTTTACAACAGAAGATTTTGACAAAGTTATTGAAGATTATTCAAGAAGGCACAGACGCTTCGGCGGAGTGTAACAGGTGATTAAATATGAAAACCAGAATTATATACGGATTGCTTTTGGGCTTCCTGGGTTTGGCAATAGTAATATTTCCATTCTCTCCATTGCCTGATGTTGTTGTTTTTGCCGCTACAATCGTTGCGGTATATGAGCTGATTAAGGTATTCGGTGTCAAGAATAAGTTTGTCTATGCCATGGGTATGGGCTTTTCGGCATTTTTCCTGGCATACAGCGCTTATGCGCCAAGGCTGAGCTTTGATATACCGCTTTTACCTGTTATTACAGCTTACTGTATGATAATGCTGGTGATAATAGTGTTCGACTTCGGGAAAACCAGATTTGAACACGTCGGTCTGACAATGGTAGCGTCATTCCTTGTTTCGGGTGCGCTTGGCTGTTACCTTCGTATGAGAACCTTTTTCTACGATTATGATGGCTTGTTTACGCTCGGCCACCTCAGGTTTATTGTCTGGTTCTGTCTTGCGGGTGCTGTTTTTGCCGATACGTTTGCACTTTTTGTCGGCGTCAAGTTTGGCAAGAAAAAGCTTTGCCCCAATGTCAGCCCCAAGAAAACTGTTGAAGGAGCTATAGGCGGTGTAATAGGCTCAGCAGTAATAAATATTATTGCGATATTTGTCTGTAATGCGCTTTGTCACAAACCTTTCCCGATTCCGGTGTGGGTAATGATAATTCTTGCGTTCATAATTCCTGTTATCAGTATGTTGGGTGACCTTGTTGCCTCAACAATCAAACGCAACTACGGAATAAAGGATTTCGGCAACCTTATTCCCGATCATGGCGGAATAATGGACAGAGCCGACAGCATAGGTTTTGTTGCACCGTTTGTTTACGGCGTTATCAGCCTACTGCTTAAAATTTTCTTATAAATTTATGCGGCGAAGTTGGCTGTTAAAGTCTGCTTCGCCTTTTTGAAAGGAAGAGTGTTATGTCCGGAAAGGTTATTTCCGTTCTGGGTTCAACCGGTTCTATAGGTGAGCAGGCGCTTGATGTCGCCAGACTTCACGGCTACAGAATAAAAGCACTTACCGCTGCAAAGAATGTTGATATTATAGAAAAGCAGGCTCGTGAATTCAGACCTGCATTTGCCGCAATGGCAGATGAAAAGGCAGCTGCTGACCTTAAGACAAGGCTTGCAGATACCCCTGTAAAGGTTCTCGGCGGTATCAGCGGTGTTTGCGAGTGTGCCGCTGCTGACGGTGATGCAATAGTTCTTAACAGCGTTGTCGGTATGGCAGGGCTTGAGCCTACACTTGCCGCAATTGATGCAGGCTGTAAAATTGCTCTGGCAAATAAGGAAACCCTCGTTGCCGGCGGTCAGCTTGTGATGAATAAAGCCAAAGAAAAGTGTGTGGATATTTTACCGGTAGACAGTGAACATTCCGCAATCTTTCAGGCTTTGCAAGGCATGAACAGCAAAAAAGAGCTGAAAAGAATTATTCTTACTGCATCGGGCGGTCCTTTTTTCGGCAAAACTAAGGATGAACTGAAAAACGTTACCGTAGCTCAGGCTTTAAAGCATCCGAATTGGAGCATGGGCGCAAAAATAACCATCGACTCTGCTTCAATGATGAATAAGGGACTTGAACTTATCGAGGCGGTATGGCTTTTTGATGTTGCTCCGAAAGATGTTGATATAGTTGTTCACCGTCAGAGTATAATCCATTCTCTTATTGAGTATGTTGACAATTCAGTTATTGCTCAGCTCGGCGTACCGGATATGCGGATTCCCATACAGTATGCTCTGACTTATCCGGAGCGATTTGTTTCACCGGTCAGGCAGCTCAGACTTGAGGAATGGAAAACCCTTACCTTTGATGAGCCGGATTACGAAACCTTTGAATGTATAAATATCTGCAGAGCCGCAATTGAAAAGGGCGGTCTTTGCACAGCGGCGGTCAATTCCGCAAACGAAAAAGCAAACGAACTGTTCAGGGAAGGAAAAATCGGTTTCCTTGATATTGCCCGTTTGGTTGGCGAAGCACTTGAGAATTCGCCAAAAGTAAATGAGTACACACTTGGAGATGTACTTGAAACAGACACATGGGCAAGAGCTTTTGTAGAAAGCAGAGCATAATTTTAAGGGAGGAGCAACAGCTTGCTTTTATCAGTTTCAGCTATCTGGTCCAAGGCATGGCCAATTATTCTTGCCATTCTGTTTTTCGGAGTAATTATTATTTCGCACGAGCTTGGACATTTCAGCGTAGCACGTATTTTTAAAGTTAAAATAAATGAATTTGCCATTGGTATGGGTCCTGCAATTTTCAGGAAAAAGGGTAAGGAAACCCGATATGCACTTCGTCTTTTTCCCATAGGCGGCTATGTCAGCATGGAAGGAGAGGATGAAGAAAGTACGGATGAAAGGGCATTTTGCAAAAAGCCCGTCTGGCAACGTTTTCTGATTGTCCTTGCAGGCGCTACCGTCAATATAATTTTCGGTATGGTGCTGCTTGCCATCCTTATTTGTCAGCAGGATCTGGTCGGAACTACCCAGATTCATTCTTTTAAGGAAGGATCGCAGCTCGAAGCAAGCGGATTAAAACCCCTTGATGTTATAAAAGAAATCAACGGCAGACACGTTTTTTCAGATACTGACCTTTCTTATCTGATGCTTACCGATGAAGACGGTGTTATGGACTTTGTTGTTGAGCGTGACGGCGAAAAAAAGAAAATCAACGGCGTTACTTTCACAAAGGTTGAAGAAAACGGCGAAACAAAGTTTGTTTACGATATGGTTATCCTTGGTGTAGATAAAAATGTTTTAACCGTTGCTTCTGCAGCGTGTAAACAGACTGTTTCCGTTGCACGTATGGTCTGGATGAGCCTTGGCGATCTGGTGCGCGGCAAATACGGACTTAATGAGCTGTCGGGTCCTATAGGTACAGTCGGCTTTATTGCCGATACGGCTCAGCAGTCCTCTGAAACTATGAACTATTCCGCACTAATAAATATTATGGCATTTATTACTATTAATATCGGTGTGTTCAATCTTCTTCCCGTGCCGGCACTTGACGGCGGCAGACTGTTTTTCATGTTTATTGAAATGATATTCCGCAAGCCGATACCGGCAAAATATGAAAATTGGGTGCATGCAGTCGGTATGGTGCTGCTGCTTGCATTTATGGCAGTTGTTTCGTTCAGTGATATATTCAAGCTTGTCAGGGGGTAAAAGTTTCCCATGTTTGAAAGACGATATGCAAGAAAAGTAAAAATCGGCGGTGTTACAATCGGCGGTAATGAGGCTATAGCCGTTCAGTCTATGTTAAACCGCCGTTCAGACGATTTTGAGGGCAGCATTGCTCAGGCAAAACAGCTTGAAGCAGCCGGCTGCGATATTGTTCGTGCAGCTGTACCGGATATGTCTGCTGTAAAGCTCATATATGAGCTTAAAAAGAATATCGCTATACCTGTTGTTGCGGATATTCATTTCGATTATAAGCTTGCTCTTGAATGTGTCAGCGCAGGTGTGGATAAAATCAGAATCAATCCCGGTAATATCGGTTCTGAGGATAGGGTTAAGGCAGTTGCCGATAAATGTAAGGCAGCAGGCGTTCCTGTCAGAATCGGTGTCAATTCCGGTTCAGTCGAAAAAGAAATACTCAGAAAATACGGCTCGCCGACACCTATGGCTATGGCAGAAAGTGCTTTGTATCACGCATCTCTGCTTGAAAAGTTTGATTTTGAGGATATTGTTATTTCCATTAAATCCTCAAATGTTCAGAATACAGTCCGCGCTTATGAACTGGTATCAGGTATGTGTGATTATCCGCTGCATATCGGTGTGACTGAAGCGGGTACAAAGCATATGGGTATTATCAAGTCTGCAGCCGGTATAGGTTCTCTTCTTGCTCACGGAATAGGCGATACAATCCGTGTTTCGCTGACTGATGAGCCGGTTGAGGAAATTAAAGCCGGTATTGATATTCTGAAAGCACTAAATCTGCGTGAAAACTGTGTTGAAATTGTTTCTTGCCCGACCTGTGGCAGAACAAGAATTAATATGATTGAAATTGCAGATAAAGTCACCGGTGCCCTTGCTGATTGCAAAAAAAAGCTTAAGGTGGCAGTTATGGGCTGCGCAGTCAACGGACCCGGCGAAGCGAGAGAAGCCGATATCGGCATTGCCGGCGGCGACGGCTGCGGACTGATTTTCAAAAAAGGTGAAATTATCCGTAAAGTTCCCGAAGAAAAATTGGTTGAAGAATTATTACTTGAAATTGAAAAAATGTGATTGAAAGGAATGTACACTCAGTACATAAAGCGAATATATGACAGGTAAGCAGTTTGCGGCTTTGCTTTCGCCGGTAGTCGGTCTTGAACTTTGCAAGCCGTTTTCAGAATATAACAGTATAGATGTGAATGTGAATACCGTTGAACGCACTATGGTTATTGATGTGTTCGATGCAGCTTTTGATGTTCCGCAAAAGGCAGAACTTGAAAAATCTCTTTGCGATGAGCTGCAGCTTGAAAGAGCTATAATCAATATCAATCTTCTGGTTATCTCTCAGCCTGCGGTTGAACGGCTTGAAAAACAGGCTGATATTGATTTTGGTAAGGTAAGCGATATGCTTAAAAAGCGTGTTGCACCTGCAAACGGTTTTATGAACGATGCAACAGGTGAGTTGAAGGATAATATTTATACCGTTACTCTTTCTTCCGCAGGCGCAGCCGTTCTTAAAAATATGAAGGCTGAAAAAGAGCTTGCAGCGATTATTGATGAGCTTTACGGCGTGAAGCTGACAGTTGAGCTCGTCGGCAGAGTAACATCCGACACAATAACCGTTGAAGAAATGCAGCGTATTGAGGATTCAAAGGTAACTGTAGAAAAACCGGTTGAAAAGGTTATAAAGAAAACTTTTGAGGATTTGCCGATTTGTACCGAATACGCTAAGGTTATTTACGGCGAAAGAATTCAGCAGGATAAACACCCGGTAGCAATAGCTGAAATTACCCCCGAAAGCGGTACAGTCCTTATCTGGGGCGATGTTTTTTCGCTTGAAGTACGTTCGACCAAGGATGGCAGAAACAGAATAATTACCTTTAATTTTGCTGATGATACGGGCTCGTATTCCGCCAAAATTTTTGGTGACAATATGAGCACTCAGTACATTGCCGAAAACCTGAAGGATGGTATGACTGTGCTTATCCGCGGTACGGTTATGTACGATAAATATGCCCGTGAAAACACCGTGGATGTAAGGTCTATGGCTATAATTGACAAGCTCAGCAAAACTGACGATGCACCGGAAAAACGTGTTGAGCTGCATTTGCACACTCGTATGTCCGCAATGGACGGTATGACTGATGTTAAGGATCTGGTAAAGCGTGCAATCAAGTGGGGACACAAGGCTGTTGCTATTACGGATCACGGTGTCGTGCAGGCGTATCCCGATGCAGTCAAGGCTGCAAAAGGCAGCGATATAAAACTGCTTTTCGGTATGGAGGGCTATCTGGTCAACGATGTTGACGGCGATGAAAAGGACTATAAAAAGCTGCCGTCTTATCATATTATTCTTATTGCAAAGAATAACACCGGTCTTAAAAATCTTTATAAGCTTATATCAAAATCAAATCTTGAGTATTACTATAAACGTCCGAGAATTCCAAAGAGCGAGCTTATTGCTTTACGTGAAGGTATAATCATAGGCAGCGCCTGTGAAGCAGGTGAGCTCTTCCGTGCAATGCTCAACGGTGCAAAGGATGAAGAGCTGCTTAAAATAGGCTCATTCTATGATTATCTTGAAATTCAGCCGCTCGGCAATAACCGTTTCCTGCTTGATTCCGGCGAATTTCCGCATATACAAAGCTATTCTGACCTTGAGAACCTCAACAGAAAAATTATTCACATTGCGGACAAGCTTGGCAAACCCGTTGTTGCAACCTGCGACGTACACTTTATTGACCCTGAGGACAGTGTTTTCCGTACCATTCTTATGGCGGGTCAGGGCTTTAAAGATGCCGATAATCAGGCTCCGCTGTATTTCCGTACCACTGAGGAAATGCTTGCTGAATTTTCATATCTCGGTGAGGATACGGCAAAGGAAGTTGTTATTACCAATCCCAATAAAATTGCAGATGCTGTTGACCGTCTTATTCCGATACCTAACGGCAACTATCCGCCCGATATTCCCGGTTCGGAAGAAGAGCTTACCCGTATCTGCTGGGAAAGAGCAAAGGATATGTTCGGTGATCCGGTTCCCGAATATGTTGCTGCAAGACTTGAAAAGGAGCTTACCTCCATTATCAAAAACGGTTTTGCCGTTTTGTATATGATTGCACAGAAGCTTGTTAAGAATTCGGAGGATAACGGTTACTATGTCGGTTCCCGTGGTTCTGTCGGTTCGTCTTTTGTCGCATCAATGGCGGGTATATCCGAAGTCATGCCGCTTGCTCCGTTTTATCTGTGTAAAAAGTGTAAACACAGCGAGTTCTTCTTAAACGGTGAAGTCGGTTCCGGCTTTGACCTTCCGCCTAAAGACTGTCCGCATTGCGGTATACCTATGGTGCGTGACGGTCATGATATTCCGTTTGAAACCTTCCTTGGCTTCAAGGGTGATAAATCACCTGATATCGACCTCAACTTTTCCGGCGAATATCAGTTTTATGCTCACCGATATACCGAGGAGCTGTTCGGCAAAACTCACGTTTTCAAAGCGGGTACTGTATCAACCGTTGCCGATAAAACAGCTTTCGGTTTTGTTAAAAAGTATTTTGAAGCAAAGGGGATGTCGGTACATAATGCCGAGATTGACCGCTTGTGCAAAGGATGTACCGGTATCAAACGTACTACCGGTCAGCATCCGGGCGGAATGGTTATTGTCCCCAATAAATATGTAGCTGAGGACTTTACAGCTGTTCAGCATCCCGCTGATGATGTCGATGCAGCATCTATCACAACCCACTTTGATTTCCATGCTCTGCACGATACCATACTCAAGCTTGATAACCTCGGTCATGATGTTCCGACACTTTACAAATACCTTGAAGATTTTACGGGTGTTTCGGTTCTTGATGCAGATGTATGTGACAAGAATCTTTATAAAATGATAGTCAGCCCCGAACCTCTCGGAATAACGGCAGAGGATATTGACTGCGAAACAGGTACACTTTCAATTCCTGAAATGGGTACAAGCTTTGTGCGTCAGATGCTGCTTGAAGCTCAGCCCAAGGGCTTTGCTGACCTTTTGCAGATTTCCGGTCTGTCACACGGTACGGATGTCTGGCTTGGTAATGCACAGGAGCTTATCCATAACGGAACTTGTACAATTTCCGAGGTTATCGGTACACGTGACAATATCATGGTTTACCTTATGCACAAGGGTCTTGAGCCTGATATGGCATTTAAAATCATGGAAATTGTCCGTAAAGGTAATGCGACAAAGCTGCTGACACCTGAACATATGGCTGCAATGAGAAGCCACAATGTTCCCGAATGGTACATTGATTCATGTATGAAAATCAAGTACATGTTCCCGAAGGCTCACGCAGCGGCTTATGTCATTGCGGCACTCCGCCTTGGCTGGTATAAAATTTATCATAAGGTTGCCTACTACGCAGCGTATCTTACTGTGCGCGGCGATGACCTTGATGCAAATCTAATCATGTGCAGTATCGACCAGGTGCGCCGTAAGATGAGAGAAATTACCGATAAGGGCAAGGAAGCAACACCCAAGGAGCTTTCACAGTATACTGCTTTGCAGGTGCTTCTTGAAATGAAAGCACGAGGTGTTGAGTTCCTGCCGATTGATATTTATAAATCCGATGCAACCGTTTTCAAAATAGAGGACGGAAAAATCAGGCTTGCGTTTTCTTCGCTTAACGGTACCGGTGAAAACGCCGCAAAAGCTCTTGCAGCTGCAAGAAATGACGGCGAGGGCGAATTTATGTGCGTAGATGAATTTCAGCGCAGAGCAGGTGTTTCGAGCAGTGTTATTACCGCTTTGCGTGAGGCGGGTGCTCTTGACGGTCTGCCGGATACTATGCAGATAAGTCTTTTTGATATGTAAAATTTTTACTGGAAGGGGATTTGTAATGAGCGGCCCGAAACAATGGTTTAAACTGGATAATGCTGCTACTATTTTTCCCGGGCAAAACACTTCCCGCTGGTCAAATATTTTTCGCTTTTCAGTAATGCTTGACCGTAAGGTTGAGCCTGAAATTCTGGAACAGGCTTTAAAAGACACACTGGTGCGATTTCCTTGCTATGATGTAAGAATCAGAAAAGGTCTTTTCTGGCACTATTTTGAAAAAAATCCCAATGGTGCGCCACCTGTTCAGCAGGATATTGTCAATCCCTGTCACAGAGTCAAGTTCAAAGAAAATAACGGATATCTTTTCAGAATTTATTATTATGAAAACCGTATTTCCGGTGACTTTTATCACGCCTTGACTGACGGAATGGGTGCTGCTGTTTTTGTCTGTACGCTGGCTGCGCAGTATTTGCGGCTTTGCGGCTGCGATATTCCTGCAGGCGGCTATGTGCTTGATATAAACACTCCTCCCAAAAAATCCGAGCTTGATGACCCGTATAATAAAGTCGGCAAATCAAAGGCTAAGGTCAGCCGTGATATCGGCAGAGTTTATCATGCAACAGGCAAAAGAGCGCCTAAACACATGGTCAATATTACCAGGGGTATTGTTGACCTGCCGCAAGTGCATGCAATGGCAAAAAGCTATGGCGCAACAATTACAGAATTTATCGGTGCTCTGCTTCTTTTTGTTCATTATGAAAAGCAAAAGGAAGAAAAAAGAAGACAAAAGAAGGTATGCGTTCAGATTCCCGTCAGCCTTCGCAGAACCTTTGGTGTTGATACACTGAGGAATTTTTCGCTTTATTATCTTATTCACATTGATCCGCTTATGGGTGATTATACCTTTGAAGAGGTGTTGCATCACGTCATGCTCTACCTGCGGGATATAAATAACGAAAAAACACTCCGTGCAATGGTTAGTGCAAACGTGAAAATTGCCAAATCACCCCTGATGCGGCTGATTCCGCTGTTTATCAAGGATTTTGCCATCGGCCTCGGGTTTATGCTGACGGGTGAACAGTCGATGTCGGTGCTTTTCAGTAACCTCGGCAAGATAGCTTTGCCCGAAGAAATGCAGAAGCATGTAGTGCTTACTGAGCTTATGGCAGGTCCGGGTAAACTCAACGCTGCACGCTGCGGCGGCTGTGGATACAATGATAAATTTATTATAGATTTTGCAAATATTTACATGGAAAGCGATATTGAACGCAGGTTTTTTACAAAGCTTGTGCAAATGGGTGTACATGTAAAAATAGAAAGCAACAGGAGGTAGAACAGAAATGTCATATTGCGTTAACTGTGGCGTAGAGCTTGATGACAGCGCTGAAAAATGTGCACTTTGTGATACTCCCGTTGTCAATCCAAATGCGCTGATAAAACCCGAGGATGCTGTTGATCCGTTCCCCAGAAGGGTGATTATTCCGTCAGAGGTCCGCCGAAGATACGGTGCGTTTATTGCATCAATGGTAATTCTTATACCTAATATAGTTTGTCTGCTTATAAATCTGATGTTTGAGTTCGGCTATAACTGGGCAACTTATCTTAACGCTTCCAGTGCACTTGTATGGCTGCTTTTTGTATTTCCGTTTTTGCTCAAAAAGCCCAAAAGCTACATAGTTGTGCCTATAGATGCGGTCGGTGCGTTCCTTTATACGGCTGTTTTTTACAGCGTTGAGCACGGTGAGCATTGGCTGTTTGAGCTTGCTTTGCCGCTGATTCTGGTTGTTGCGGCGTTTGCTGTTTCGGTTGCTGAATGGATAAAGCACAAGCGGCTTGACTGGCCGATACTTGTAACCTCTATTTTGTTGCAGGTTGCAGTTCTTGCTTTTGCAATTGAGCTTTTGCTCAGATATTATTATAAGCTGTCCGTTTTGCCTGTTGTGGCAATTATTATATCTGCGTGCTGTATGGCACTTATCGCATTTTTTATGGCTGTGCTCAAGAATAAAAGGCTGCGTGCATGGCTGTCCAGAAAGTTTTTTATTTAATCTCATATGAGGAGAAATGTATATGAAAACTAAAACAAAGGTAATTTTAGGTGCACTCGGTGCGTTAACAGCAGCTAACGCTGTGCATGCTGCTGTACACAAGCCCGAAAAAAAGGAAACCGTAAAGCTGCCGGATGAAAATTGCAACGCTCAGCGTGCTATTGAGCATATCAGCGGTGCTATTCAGATTCCGACTATTTCCTATCCTGACAGCAATATGGTTGATTGGGAGCAGTTTTATAAGTTTCATGCATATCTCGATGAGGCTTTTCCGCTTATAGCTGAAAACCTTGAAAAAGAGGTTGTTTCAAAAGCAAGCCTTCTTTACCGTTGGAAGGGTACAGACCCGACTCTTGACCCTATAGCACTTATTGCCCATCAGGACGTTGTGCCTGTTTCTGAGGGCACGGAACAGGATTGGGAGCATCCGCCTTTCAGCGGCTATGTTGATGATGAGTTCATCTGGGGCAGAGGAGCTATGGATATGAAAAACCACCTCATCTGTGTTATGGAGGCGGTTGAAACTCTGCTTGAGGAAGGCTATCAGCCGACAAGAGATGTTTACCTTTGCTTCGGACACGATGAGGAAATTGTTGCTTCTGCGAATTCCGGTGCTGCTGCGGTAGCTGAGCTCCTTAAATCAAGAGGTATTCATCTTGACAGCGTAATTGACGAAGGCGGTGCAATCTTGCCTGTAAATATAAAAGGTATAATGAACGGCTTTATTGCCGGCATAGGTATTGCGGAAAAGGGTTATGCTGATTTTGAAATTACCGTTGAAACCAAGGGTGGCCACTCTTCGCAACCGCCTAAGCACAGCGGTCTGGGTCAGCTTGCCGATGTTATAAAAGACCTTGAAAACAATCAGTTCAAGGCTGAAATGCTGCCGTTTGTAAAGAACCTTTTTGATAAGGTAGGCAGACGTGTAAGCTATCCCGCAAAGCTTGTGACATGTAATCTTCCTATCCTGAATCCTCTTATCAAAGAGGTTATGAAGCTTATTCCGCCTGCTGCCAGCCTTATCAGAACTACAACAGGTGTCACAATGGCTCAGGGCAGCCCTGCGGCGAATGTTCTGCCTCAGCGTTCAAGCATTGTTGTCAATTTCCGCGGTATGCCCGGCAGCTCAACAAAGGATATTGAAGAGCATATCCATAAGGTTGTAAAAAATAAAAACATCAAGGTTAAGTGCCTCAAGGCTAAAGAGCCTTCCGCTATGTCGCCGACTGACAGCAGAGCGTTTAATACAATAGAAAGAATAACATCTTCAGATTATCCCGAGGCTATTGTTGCCCCGTACCTTGTTATGGGCGGCACAGATGCTTATCATTACGAGATAGTTTGTGAAAATATTTACCGTTATTCTCCCTTTATTGCCGATACAAAGCTGCTGCTTTGCACACACGGCACTAATGAGCGTTTGCCTAAAAATACAGTAGGTGAGGCAGTTGTGTTCTTCAAACGCTATATAAAAGAGCTTGCAAGCGAATAAGAAAACCTTTTTAAGAGATGAACCGGCTTAAAGTTCATCTCTTTTTTCATTTTAATTATAAAAAAATATAAAAAATTACTTGTAATTATTAAAGCTTACATATATAATAAATCTATATATGTGTAAGTATGTAGATTTTGTGAAAGGAGAGATGTGAGCGGATGCTGGGAAAGTATGTCAGGGTTAATGTTACTAACGCAATCAACACCCAGAATGAGCAGTACGGCTATACGTATGAGCTCAACTACGGCAGAGTTGAAAACCATTCAAAAGGTTCTCACGAGCAGTTTGCCTACATAATGGGTATTGACCATCCCGTGCGTAATTTTGACGGCAGAGTAATTGCCGTGATTTCCCGCAAAAGCGGTGAAAAAGTATGGGTAGTTGCACCTAAGAGCACACGTTTCATTGTAAACGATGTTAAGCCGGCCATTGAGTTTGCCGAGGGTACGGGCAAAGACTATACACTTGAATGTCTTTACGAAAGCAGCTGCGGTGCTGTTGTTTTCCGCATGATAGCCGGCGAAGTCAGATATCTGCTTATCAAAAATAAGCGCAGCGCAAACTGGGGTTTCCCGAAAGGTCATATAGAACGTGGCGAAACCAAGGAAGATACAGCTCGCAGAGAGGTTCTTGAAGAAACAGGTATCAGAATTCAGATCATACCCGGATTTATTTCGAAATCTGAATATACTATTCAGGGAAAGGTTGAAAAATCAGTTTCAATCTTTGTTGCCAAAACTTCTGATACTCAGACTATAATTCAACATGAGGAAATTGAGGATTATATCTGGCTGAATTATTCTAAAGCAATAAAAACTTTAAAGTTTGAAAACGACAGATCTATTCTTGAAAAGGCTAATGAATACCTTATCAGAATTGGTGAAATAGAAGAATAAGGTGGTTTAAAATAAATGGCGGAACAGTTGGCGGCGTACTTTGTTGATCTGTTTCAAAACAAAATTCCTGAAGAATTAATTATCTTTATAATTTCTTTGTTTCCTATTCTGGAACTCAGAGGCGGTCTGATAGCCGCAAGTCTTTTAGGGCTTGAGCTTATCCCGTCTTTCATAATTTGCTATATAGCTAATATGATACCTGTTCCGTTTATTTTGCTGTTTATCCGCAAAATTTTCCAGTTTCTGCGTGATAAGCCGTTTTTCGGTAAAGTTATCGAAAAACTCGAAATACGTTCAATGCGAAAAAGCGATTCAGTTAAAAAATACGGTAAATGGGGTCTTTTGCTTTTTGTTGCAATACCTCTACCCGGAACAGGTGGCTGGACCGGAGCACTTGTTGCAGCACTCATGGATATGAGAATTCGCACATCAACATTGGTCATTGCCGTAGGTGTGTTTATCGCCGGCGTCATTATGTCTGTGGTTTCATACGGAATACCGGCTTTGATTGCGATGTTTTAAAAAAGAAATTACTGCACCCACGTGCCAAAGGTAAAAGTCAATCTCTATGACGGTATAATTTTATACCCCGAAAGATCTAAGCATATACCTGTTATGAACAAAGCGAGGTAAATGCCGTTAGTGTCTGTGATGGTATCGGTTGTTTATACGGTAAGTATAAAAATTAATCTTATCCTGACGGCGCTTTCTTCTTCGGTCTGTTATTTGTCACAAAGCTTTTAACAGGTGCTGCTGCAATTGTTACCTCACCCGGTCGGCTGTATACTTGCTGTTTTACCTGCTTTCAAATATGCTCTGTCCGATAAAGAGCATAAAATAATTATTGCTGAGCTTAATTAGCACTGTGCTGCAAACAATAAACAATATTACTTTTTGTATAGAAAGGAATGTATACAAATGAATAAAATGTATGCTGCTTATTGCAGAACCTATCAGACTGTTTTTAAATATGCCACAAAAGTCCTTGACTGGTCAGGACCTCAGGTTATCAAAGGACCCGGCAGTGTTAAAAAACTTCCCGGTGTACTTAAGAGCCGCAACATAAAGAACGTAATGATTGTTACCGATAAGGTTCTTCACAGCCTTGGTCTTCTTGACAGCCTTAAGGCAGGTCTTGATGAAAAAGAGATCAGCTATGTAATTTATGACGGTACACAGCCTAATCCCACAATTCCCAATGTTGAAGAAGCACGCGATCTTTACATAAATCACAACTGCCAGGCTGTCATTGCTTTTGGCGGCGGTTCACCCATGGACTGCGCAAAGGTTGCTGCTGCAAGAGTTGCCGCACCCGGCAAAACCATTCCGAAAATGCGCGGTACTCTCAAGGTTCTTGCAAAACTTCCTGAGCTTTATGCTATTCCCACAACTGCCGGTACCGGTTCTGAAACCACGCTTGCAGCTGTTATTGTAAATCCCGAAACACACGAGAAGTTTGCGATTAATGACCCCTGCCTTCGTCCTAAGGTTGCTGTGCTTGATCCCGAGCTTACAGTAGGTCTGCCGCCTCATATTACCTCTACAACAGGTATGGATGCGCTTACTCACGCTGTTAAAGCATATATCGGCCGCAGTAATACTCCCGGTACTTTTGCTGCTGCTGAAAAGGCTGTCAGGATGATTTTTGAAAGCCTTGAAACAGCATATAACGAGCCTAAGAACATCAATGCACGTGACGAAATGCTCAACGCTTCTTTCTATGCGGGTGTTGCATTTACACAGGCTTATGTCGGTTATGTTCATGCTATTGCTCACAACCTCGGCGGCTTTTACAACATTCCTCACGGTCTTGCCAATGCAATTATTCTGCCTTATGTTCTTCGTTTTTACGGCGAAGCTATTTATGAGCAGCTTGCAAAGCTTGCTGATATTGCAGGTCTCGACACAGCGGGTAAGTCACGTGATGAAAAGGCAAATATGTTTATTGATGAAATTTGTGATATGAATGTCCGCATGAAGATTCCGTCATCCTTTGATTGCATCAAGGAAGAGGATATTCCTACAATAGCTGAGCGTGCTCTTATCGAAGCCAATCCGCTTTATCCCGTTCCCGTACTTATGGATAAGGAGCAGTGCATGCAGCTTATCCGTTCAATGATGAAATAAAATCCTTTCTGAGAATAATAGTGAGTTCTCTGGCACACCGTCTGACTGCGGTGTGCCTTTTGTTATATATAAATATTAATAATATATTAAAAATATTTATTTTTATTTGCAATAATGCAACGCTTGTGATACAATAGGATAATCAGAATGGAGTGATATACGAAATGACTTATTTGGAAGAAATTGTCAGCTTTTTTCAGCAGGCGTTCGGAGTAATCAGTTCTTTCCGTTTTTCGGATTTTTTAGATATATGTCTTGTGGCATTTGTAGTTTACAGCGTGGTTAAACTGGTCCGTGAAACACGTGCCATTCAGCTGTTCAAAGGTATTGTTCTGTTTGCTCTTGTTTATGTGGTAATTACAGTGCTTGAGATGCAGGCAAGCTCATATCTTTTCAGAAGTGTAGCATCTAATGCAATTATTTGCCTTGTAATTATCTTCTCACCCGAAATAAGACATGCCCTTGAAAGCTTGGGCCGCAGAAGTCTTACCAGCTTATCGCCGTTTAATCTGAGCAAAAACTCACGTGAGCTTTTTAACGAAAAGCTGAACAATATGATTACCGAGGTTTGCCGTTCTGTCAGCTCAATGAGCGAAAAGAAAATCGGTGCATTGATTGTTTTTGAACGCAAAACATTGCTCGGCTCAATCATTGAAACCGGTACAACGGTTGATGCAACCGTTACAGAGGAGCTGCTCGGTACAATATTCTTTCCGAAAACTCCGCTGCATGACGGTGCATCCATTGTCCGTGCGGACAGGCTTACTGCTGCAGGTTGTATCTTGCCTCTTACAAAGAACAATGAGTTAAGCAAAGAGCTCGGCACCCGACACAGGGCGGCGATTGGTATGTCGGAAGAGAGTGATGCCATAATTGTTGTTGTATCCGAAGAAACCGGCTATATATCCTTTGTTGAAAAAGGAAACATAAAGCGTAACATCACATCGTCCGATCTGCGTGTAATGCTTCAGGAGAATCTTATCAGCAAGGAAGCTGATTCCGGAAACAAGATTTCCGATAAAATATTATCCGTATTCAAAAAGAAAAAATGAGAGGGGAGTTGTAAGCGGTGAAAAAAATAGCCGGTATAACACATAAGCTGTTTTACGATAATAAAGCGTTGTTTGTTTTTTCGGTCATTGCTGCCGTTATTATCTGGCTTGTAGTTACAATTTCTCTCAGCCCGATTGACAGTGCGGTTATTGAAGATGTGCCTGTAAAGATTGAACTTGCAAACAGTGTACCAGCTCAGTTTGATTTGCAGATATTCGGTCAATCAGAGTTTTCTGTTGATGTTGAAGTATCCGGAAAGCGTTATCTGCTTTCTTCTGTGGATGCTGATTCGATAAATGTTATTGCTCAGACCGCTTATGTGGATTCTGCGGGTAAACATACGCTTTCACTGAAAGCCAGTAAAGCAAGCGAAACCGATGAATTTGAAATTGTTTCATTGTCGGAAGCATATATCGAAGTGTTTTTTGATGTTTATATGGAACAGGATTTCCCTGTGGAACCGAAGCTCAGAATAAAAGATGAGCTTGTACAGGAGGGTTACATCGCAGGCGATGCGGTGCTTTCTGCAGATACTGTTATGATTTCCGGTCCGCAGACAGAGGTTATGAGCATCAGCAAGGTTTATGCCGAAATGAATATTGAAAAAGCGTTGAATGAAACCGATACGCAGATTGCGGACATCGTTGCCTATAACGAATCAGGTGCAACGCTTCACTATCTGACCTACAATTACGGCAATTCTGACATAACAATAACTCTGCCTATTTACTATGTTGTAAATAAACCGACCTCGGTTTCTTTTAAAAACGCTCCTCTGAATTATATCGATGCACCGTTAAGATATACAATCTCTCCGGAAACACTTTCTGCCGGAATTGCGGGTGCCGATAAAAATAACGAACCTGAAACAATTACCGTAACTACAATTGACTTTTCGGAGCTTACTCCGGGCTCAAACAGATTTACTGTTGCTTCGGATGCGATACCGTCAGTATTTCCTGTAGAGTCTGCAAAGGACTTTGAAATTGTAGTTTATGTAGAGGGCTGCGATTCAAAAACCCTTGCCGTGCCTGAAGAAAATATAACTTTTATCAATATGCCTGACGGCTATGAAATAAAAGATATCGTTAAATCAGTAGGTAATGCAGTGGTTGTCGGTCCCCGGAATTCGCTTGAAAATGTCAAAGCCGCTGATATTTATGCGGTTGTTGATCTTACAGATGCTGATGCATCTGCCGATGTTCAGGAATTTTCTGCAAAGCTCAGTGTTCGCAACAGTGCGGATTGCTGGGTCAGCGGAAATTATACCGTATCGGTTACACACTGATTTTAGTTAAAGATAGATTTTGAAAGGAGAATTTCATAGCATGAAAAAAATATTGCTTTTACCGCTGGTTGTTATGGTTTTTCTCCTGCTTGGTGCTTGCGATTTTGAGTTTTCTTCCATTGATACGCTGATGCGTCCTCCGCTGACTTCAACCGAAAGGAAGCTTGATGAGTCAATCCGCAGCCTTCTCGGCAACGATATTTCTTTGCGCTCACCGGAGTACGGCAATAACCATTCTGCTATAACTCTTCACGATCTTGACGGAGATAAAACTGACGAAGCGATTGTGTTTTATGCCAATAAAAACGCTTCTTCTGTCATACGCATGAGTGTTCTTAAAAGAACAGAAAAGGGTTGGGCTATTGTTTCGGATTTTGCAGGTAACGGCAGCGGTGTTTTTTCACTTGATTTTTATGATCTGAATAACGACAGCTGCGACGATATGCTTGTCAGCTGGTATCTTTTTGAAGATAAAGTAAATAAAACGCTTACGGTATATTCTTGCAGCCGCAGTGCGACGGAGGTCAAATTTTCCGCTTGCGCAACTGAGCCGTACAACCTGATGTGTATTGATGACGTTCTCGGAACAGGCGAAAAGCAAATTGTTCTTGCTTATACCGATACTTCAAAAGATGAAGTCAGAACCGATGTGCGTCTGATGCGGCTGAGTACAGATAACCGTGTGATTCAGCTTTGCAAAAAGAATCTTGACAGCCGAATTACAAAGATTCATTCTGTTCAGACAGATAAGCCCGGCGCTTCTGGTACAAGAATTTTTGTCGATGCTGAAATAGCAGATAAAAAGAATATAACAGAGGTGCTTGTCTGGAGCGAAAAAAACAGCAATCTTGTTTTTGTTATTTCCGGAAGAACAGATGGCTTGAACGATGCAACGGTGAGGAGCAATACTTTCTTTGTACAGGATATTGATAATGACGGGCTGCTCGAAATTCCGTTGAAGGATACTCTCGCTCAGAGTGCAGACAGCGACTTATCGGTAGGTTATCTGCTGGTATGGAACGAAATTGTCAACGGAACTCTTAAAGCTAAAGAACACTATGTTGTAAATCTTCAGGGTAATTACCGGCTGCGTTTTTCTGAGCAATTGATGAAAAAGGTTTTGGTTTGCAGTGATAATCTGACAGGCCATTGGAAATTCCTGGATGCAGAAAACCAGGCAGAGCTGTTCAATATTGTGATTTACGGTATTGATGATTGGAGCGACTACAGCGACAAGGTTACTGCAATGCTTCATACGAACAATAATAAGGTCTATGCCTGCAATATAACCGAAGCGGGTGAAGCTTTCGGTATTGATATCAACGAGTTAAAAGAGAACTTTTCTATGAATACTTGAGTTCAGAAAGGAAAGAAAACGATGAAAAGAGTATTAGTGGCTGAAGATGAAGCAGCCATTCGCGAGTTTATAGTTATTAACCTTGAACGAAGCGGATACGAAGTTATAACAGCGGAAAACGGTGCTGTTGCGCTGGAGGCATATAATGCCGTGGAAGGCGAGGTTGATGTTGCTATACTTGATATTATGATGCCGGAGCTTGACGGTATTGAGGTGTGTAAGGCAATAAGAAACGAAAATAACAAAATTGGAATAATTATGCTGACTGCCAAAACACAGGAAATGGATAAAATAACCGGCTTGATGAGCGGTGCAGATGACTATGTTACTAAGCCGTTTTCGCCCTCTGAGCTTATGGCAAGAGTTGATGCGCTTTACAGACGTGTTCATATCAGCAATGTTCCGGAAAAGCCCGTTGATGATGAAAAACATGTTATCCGCAGCGGAGAATTTGCACTTAACTCAAGAAACAGAACACTTACCAAGCACGGTTTACCCATTGAATTGACACAGGTAGAATTTCAGATTATTGAATTCTTTTTGTCCAACCAGGGTGCAGCTCTGAGCAGAGAGGCTATCCTTGTTCATGTATGGGGCGATAATTATTTCGGAGAAGAAAAGGTTGTTGACGTAAATATCAGACGTTTACGTATGAAAATTGAGGATGAGCCTTCCGATCCCAAACATCTTGTAACAGTATGGGGTATGGGATATAAGTGGGTCTGAGTCCGTATAATCAGTACATGCAAAGGAGGCGAAGAAAATGAAAAAAATCAGCGGCATATCAAAAAGATGGTTCAATTCAACTTTTATTGTTATTGTTGGAATTATTATTTTCTTTGCCGTTGCAGCAATTTCTCTTGTCAGAGGCTACTATTACAATTATGTCCAGATGACACTTGATTCGCATGCAAGTGAGTTTGTAGATTCGTTTTTCTCTAATTACATAGGCGGAGACGATGAAACATTTATTCTCGGTGCAATCGGCTATGTAGAGGATTTTTCTGATAAAGATATAATGGACGTCTGGGTTATTGATAAAAAAGGTATACCGGTGGTATCATCGTCAGGTTTTGATGTTGATGATAATTTTGAAATGCCTGATTATTCGCTTGCACTGCAATCGGAAGATAAGAAGGGCAATTGGACCGGCAGGCTTGAAAACGGCGAAAAAATAATGGCTATAACAAAGATGCTTCCTACTGTACAGGGTGAAAATACCGGTGCTGTGCGTTTTGTATCTTCGCTTGAGGATGTTGATACGGCACTGTTTACTATTTCTGCCGTAATAATTATTCTTTCGCTTTGTGTTGTTTTGTTGGTTTTTGCTTCCGGTCGGTTCTTTATCCATTCAATTGTAAGCCCGGTTGTCAAAATCAATGAAACGGCAAAAAAGCTTGCTACAGGCGACCTTACAGTGCGTGTTGATAACAGCGGAATGAAAGATGAAATAGATGAATTATGCACTACCTTCAATGATATGGCAGAGGCATTAAATGAAGCTGAGAGTATAAAAAACGACTTTATCTCTACAATATCCCATGAGCTGCGCACACCGCTTACCGCCATTAAAGGTTGGGGTGAAACTCTTGTCCAGATCGGTCAGTCTGACCCGAATACTACCCGCAAGGGTATGGAAGTTATCATCCAGGAGTCACAGCGTCTGTCAAATATGGTTGAAGAGTTGCTCGATTTTTCCCGTATACAAAACGGCAAAATGCAGCTTGTATATTCAAAAATTGATGTTCTGGCAGAGCTTGACGATGCAGTGTTTACTTTAAAAGACCGCATTGCAAGAGAAAATATTGAATTGATTTATGATGTGCCTGAAACTGCAATACCTATGAACGGTGATTCAGCCAGAATACGTCAGGTGTTTGTCAATCTGATAGACAATGCAATCAAATACAATAAAAAAGGCGGTAAGGTTTACGTAACTGCTGTACTCAAAGGTTCAGAAATCATATTTACATTCAAAGATACAGGCTGCGGTATTTCCGAAGAAGATTTACCCAAAATCAAAGAAAAGTTTTACCGTGCCAATATGTCCGTTCACGGAACGGGAATCGGGCTTGCTGTTGCAGATGAAATTATTCAACTGCATAACGGTACGCTTGAAATAGAAAGCAAATTAAACGAGGGCACAACCGTAACGGTAACATTACCCTTGACACGATAATATAAATAAACTGAAAGGAAAAAGGAAATGAGTGAAAAAGAAAAATTAAAATATTCCGGTGTCGGCGGTGAAGCGCTGATTGAAGGTATCATGATGAAGGGTCCGTACGGTTCGGCGATGGCATGCCGCTTGCCTAACGGCGAAATTGACCTTACGGAAAAAGAATACCATTCTGTAACAGATAAGCATAAGATTCTCAAAGCTCCCTTTATACGCGGTCCCATCAGTTTTGTTGAGCAGATGATATTCGGTTACAAGTGTATGATGGAATCTGCCGAAAAAACAGCATTTGACGACAGTAATATGAACGAAGAGGAGATGTCCAAGCTTGATAAATGGCTGTCTGACCACTTCGGTCCCAAAATGATGGCTGTAATCGGCGCTGTTGCCATGGTACTTGGTTTCGGTCTGGCATTCCTCATATTCTTCTATCTTCCGACTCTTGCCACCGACCTTATCAATAACCACCTTGCAGGTGGAAATCTGGACCGTTTCAGACCGCTTATCGAAGGTATCATGCGTATGATTATCTTTGTGATTTATATGTGGGCAGTTTCTCAGATGAGCGATATCAAGCGTGTTTTCAAATATCACGGTGCTGAGCATAAATGTATTTTCTGCATCGAACACGGTCTTGAGCTTACCGTTGAAAACGTCCGTAAACAGCAGCGTTTTCATCCCCGATGCGGTACAAGCTTTATTTTCATCACAATAATTTTAAGTATTGTTGTTTCTTCTCTGGTAGTTGTTATTGCACCCGAAATCCGTGATATACGCTGGCTTTGGATTATTGTCAAAATCCTTCTTTTACCTCTTATCATGAGCATCGGTTACGAATGCATCAGGCTTGCCGGCAGACACGATAATGTATTTACAAGAATTCTTTCTGCACCGGGTTTGTTTATGCAGCGAATTACAACCAAAGAGCCTGAGGACGATATTATCGAAGTTGGTATTGCAGCCATAAAGTTTGTTATAACACCGCCCGCTGAGCGTGAAAGAATAAAAGAGGAAGAAAACAATTCCGGTGAATCCGAAAATGAAGCTGAATGATTTAAGAAAACAGATAGCGCAGCTTATATTACCTTGCTCTTTTGAAGAAGCGGAGTTTGAAGCCGATTGCATAATTGCGGATTTGCTCTGCTGCAGCAATTCTGTTCTGCGTATCCGCCTCAACGAAGAGGTTGATGACGAGCTTTGCAAAAAAGCCTTGGCTTTAGCGCAGCACAGACTCAGAAATGAGCCGCTGCAGTATATACTCGGCAAATGGGAGTTTTACTCAAACGAGTTTTTTGTCGGTGACGGAGTGCTTATACCCCGGCCTGAAACAGAAATGCTGGTTGATATAGCGTTGAGTGAGCTTAAAAATAAAGATAATCCTGTTTGCTTTGATTTGTGTTCAGGCAGCGGCTGCATAGGAATCAGCGTTGCAAAAGCAGTCAATAATTCAAGCGTGTATATGCTGGAAAAATCTGAAAAAGCGTATAGCTTTCTGACTAAAAATATTGCCCACAATAATGTAACAAACTGCTTTGCATTAAACGGCGATTTGTTTGACGGCTGCAAATGGGATAAAAAAGCCGATTTGATTCTTTCCAATCCGCCTTACATCAGATCTGATGTTATTCCGACTTTGCAGGCTGAAGTTCAGATGGAGCCTCATATGGCGCTTGACGGCGGTTGTGATGGTCTGTTGTTTTACCGTGCAATAGCTGACAGCTGGCTTGACTCACTTAATGTCGGCGGCACTCTTGCTGTAGAAATAGGCGAAGAGCAGGGGAAGGATGTCAGCGATATTTTCAGTCCTTATTTTTCAGAAACCGAAGTGTTAAAAGACTATTCGGGTCTGGATCGTGTTGTTTTAGCAAAAAATAAAATCTGATTTTACGGAGTAAAAGAAAATGTTAATGGATTTGTTCAGAATGGGCAGTATGGATGAAACTGCCCGCTTACAGTTGATTATGAATATCGGTGTACGTGTTTTTATCGTTTTTTGCGTGCTGCCGATTCACGAATATGCACATGCGCTTATTGCCGATAAATTCGGCGACAAAACAGCCAGACTTAAAGGCAGACTTACAATTGCTCCGATGGCTCATATTGACCCGATTGGTGCAATCATGATTTTCCTTTGCGGCTTCGGTTATGCTAAGCCTGTTCCTGTAAATATGCGCAATTTCCGCAAAAAGAACGAACAGGCCGAGGAAAACGTATACTTTTACGGTGCACAAACACGCTTTGACCCTGCTTATGCCAAGCGCTGCATGGCACTCGTCGCCCTTGCAGGTCCTGTTTCAAACCTCATCATGGCTTTGATAAGCCTTGTAATCATGAATGCTGTAGGTTTGATGACAGCTTCCACACTGACGCTTATTATTTATTACTTCTTTTATTTCTGCGCTTCAATCAACATAAATCTTGCGGTGTTCAATCTTCTGCCGATTCCGCCGCTTGACGGTTCGAGAATTCTGAGCGTTATCCTGCCGGATAAAATCTATTTTAAAATAATGCAGTATGAGCGTTATATAATGATAGCCATAATACTTCTGCTTTTCACAGGCATTCTCTCAACACCGCTCAGCCTGCTTTCAGGTCTTGTGCTTAACGGACTTGATTTTATTGCTTCTCTTCCATTTGCATTAATTAACTAAAGGGGTTTATATTTTGGAACCGATACAGTATAAAACCGATGTTTTTGAAGGTCCGCTTGATTTGCTGCTGCACCTTATCAGTAAGCATAAGGTCAGCATCAATGATGTTGTTATAACGGACCTGATTGACCAATATATTGAATATATCCGTGCTATGCAGCTGGAAAACATGGAGGTTGCCAGCGAATTCCTCGAGATGGCTGCAAGACTTGTTTATATTAAAACAGTGTCTTTGCTTCCTGTTTATGACGATGCACAGAAGCTTCAGGAAGAGTTGCGAGGAGAGCTGAGCGAATATGCTGACTGTCAGCTTATGGCAGGTAAGCTTTCCAAAATAGCTAACGGCTTTGATTTCCTTGAAACGCCGCCTGAAAAAATTGAGACAGATATGACTTATACCCGTGTTCATGCTCCTGAAGAACTGCTCAAACATTACATATCGGCTATAGGTAAGAGTATGCGTAAGCTGCCGCCGCCTGTTGAGGCATTTACAAAAATTGTTGCTGCTAAAATTGTTTCGGTAGGCTCCAGAGTAAATATTATTCTTTCTAAGCTTCGCATTGGTGAAAAGCGCAGCTTTGAACATTTCTTTGAGCAATCCGAATCCCGTTCAGAAATGGTAGCTACATTTCTTGCAATTCTTTCACTTGTCAAATCCAAACAGATTTATATTGACGGTGAAATGACCAACGTAACAATCGAACTTATTGAGGAGGGCAAAGCCCAATGAACGCAAAAGAACTGAATGCGGCTGTTGAAGCGATGCTTTTTGCTTCAGGTGAGCCGCTTGAAATAATCAGAATTGCAGAGGTTCTTGAGTGTGATGCCGAGCAGGTAGAAAGTATAGCACAAAACCTTTCCAATCAGCTTGAAGAGCGAGGCAGCGGACTTTGTGTTAAAAAGCTCGGAGATAAGCTGCAGCTTTGCTCCAAGCAGGAATATGCGCAGCTTATCCGTGAAATTCTTGATTTAAAACGCAATACTCCGCTTTCAGCTGCTGCTTTTGAAGTGCTTGCTGTAATTGCATATAATCAGCCCGTAACAAAATCTTTCGTTGAGCAGGTTCGCGGTGTTGACTGTTCGGGTGTTATTGCAACTCTTTGTCAGCGCGGGCTTATTGAGGAAAAGGGTAGACTTGAGCTTCCCGGCAGACCGCTGATTTACGGCACTACTGCACATTTCCTGCGCAGCTTTTGCGTGTCTGATTTGAGTGAGCTTCCTCCTCTTCCCGAAAAGAAAGAGGATGAACTTAAACAGGCACTTGAAGCTGCTCCGGAATCATCCGAAAAAACCAAATCAGGTCCCGAAACACTTGTCCTTCCGCAGGATGAAAACCTTATTTCCGAGGCGGACGATGAACTGTTTAACGAAGATTTTACTTGATTAATAAGGAGGTGTCAGCTTGACGGCGCTTTTAATTATTCTTGGTATTATTGCTTTCTTTGTCTTTATATTTTCTGTCAAAGTCACGGTCTATATGACTTATGATGAGGATTTTAAGCTCGATGTACGCTGGCTTTTTATCAAGCTGCCCATCCTGCCGAAGAAAGAAAAGCCTGAAAAAGAAAAGAAACCTAAAAAGGAAAAACCGAAAAAGGAAGAAAAACCGAAGGAGCCTGAGCAGCCTGCTGACCCGAATGCCCCGAAGAAAGATAACATTATTGTTGCTTTCTATAAAAATCAGGGCTTTTCCGGTGTGTTACAGTTGCTCAGAGATACAGTCAGCTCGATAAACGGTATGTTTGGCTCGATATTCAGACGTTTTGTTTTCAAGGAGCTTAAGCTGTATCTGACTGTAGGCGGTGCAGATGCAAGCGAAACTGCGCTTCTTTACGGTAAAACCTGTTCTGCGGTATTTCCTGCAATGGGTCTTATAACAAGCACCTGCAAGGTTAAGGAATATGACTGTGCGGTAAGACCGAATTTTATCGCTCCCGAAAAATCAGCTGTATTCCGTGCTGTTATTTCATACAGACCTATTTTTGCAACGAACGCCGTGGTAGTAATGGCATTCAAAATGTTATTTAAAGTAGTTTTAAAACTGCTTAGAAATAAACCCAAAGCAGCTGCTGAGCAGGCAAAATCTGCAACGCAAGCTGTAACTAACCAAAATGTAAATAATATCAAGGAGGATATAAAACAATGAAAGAACAACAGTCAGCAGCAGGAATTCTCGGCACAGCAATCGAAAAAATCCGTGACCTTGTCGATGTAAAGACAATCGTCGGTGAACCCGTATTCTCTGCAGACGGAATCACAATCATTCCCGTTTCAAAGGTTTCCTACGGTTTTGCATCAGGCGGTTCTGATTTCCCGTCAAAGTCCAATGCTGAGCTTTTTGGCGGCGGCGGCGGTGCCGGCATCACAATCACACCCGTAGCTTTTGTAGTTATCAATAACGGCAGCGTAACAATTAAGTCTGTTCCGTCAGGCGATAACACAGCTGAAAGACTCGTGAGCCTTGTTCCCGAAATGGTTGATACGGTAAACGGTCTTATCAACAAGAATAAGGAAGCAAAAGCAGCTGAAGCTGCAGCAGTTGAACCTGTTCTTTAATTTTTAGCAAATACTTAACAGCCGCTGCATATATTATAATCAATATTATTAATGTATGGGTGGTTAAGTGATTAAAAGAATAGTTGTCTTTTTTGTTCTTTTTTTATCCTTTAAGGTTTGTGCCTTTGCAGTGCCGTCAGTTTCTGCGCACAGTGCAGCGCTGATGGTTGCAGACACAAGAGAATTGATCTACGGCAAAAATGAGCATGAGCAATGCGGCATGGCGAGCACCACAAAAATCATGACCGCTTTGCTCACGCTTGAGTGCGCTTCGCCTTCAAAGGAAATAACGGTAACTGAACAAATGGCTGCTGTTGAGGGTACATCAATGGGGCTGCTTCCCGGCGATAAGGTTACATACCATGACCTTGTGTACGGTATGTTGCTTGCTTCCGGAAACGATGCAGCTAATACGGCGGCGATTTCTGTTGCAGGAAATATTGAAAAATTTGCAAAGATTATGAACAGCAGGGCAGCCGAAATAGGTATGGCAAACACAAATTTTGTCACACCTTCGGGTCTTGATGCCGAAAATCACTATTCTACGGCATACGATATGGCGCTGCTCGGTTGCGAAGCGATTGAAAACCCTGAATTCAGGGTAGCGTGTTCATCGGTCAATGCAAAGCTTTGCTACGGTAATGAACCGTATACACGTTGGCTTTCAAACCATAATAAGCTCCTCAAAAGTTTTGACGGTGCTTTCGGGATTAAGACGGGCTTTACTAAAAAGAGTGGCAGATGTCTTGTATCAGCTGCAGAGCGTGACGGTGTTACGCTTGTCTGTGTGACGCTTAATGCACCAAACGATTGGAGCGATCATAAATCCCTTCTGGAATACGGATTTTCGCTTATCAATAAAAAGCAGGTTACTGTCGGTACATATAATATAAAGGTATACGGCAGCGACAAAAGTAATATTCCGGTAGGAATCGGTGGCAGCGTGTCAGTTACTGCACTTTGTTCGCAAGAAGGTATTGAATCTCAGATTTTGCTAAAGCCCTATGCTGTTGCACCGGTAAAAAAGGGTGAAATACTCGGTGAAGTACAGGTGAAAATAGGTGGCAGAACCGTTGAATCAGTTCCGCTTATAGCTCAGGAAGAGGCAAAGGCAACTACAGCAGAGGTTTTTGAAAAGCCTGAATTTACAACACGGCTGAAAACGTGGATAACAGATTTATTTAACTCAGTTTTAAACAGTATAAAAGAAAGGTTAGGCAGCATGTCGGCTGCCCTGCATTAGCTATGCCGGATAATAAAGTAAGACTTCAGAAATACATGGCGGACAACGGTATCGCCTCACGCAGAAAATGCGAAGAAATGATAGAGCAGGGGCTTGTCAAGGTGAACGGCAACCGTGCTCATATCGGCGATAAGGTTGACCCGAAAAGAGATAAGGTATCCGTTAGCGGCAAACGTATTGCCGTCAATGATAAGATGAAGTATATTCTCTTGCATAAGCCCAGGGGTTATATCACAACCATGCAGGACGAGCAGGGCAGAAAATGCGTTGCCGAGCTTGTAAGTGATGTCGGTACACGTATTTATCCAGTTGGCAGGCTTGACAGAGAGTCTGAAGGTATGCTCCTGATGACTAATGACGGTGCTTTTTCAAATGCAATGACTCACCCGACACGTCATGTTCCCAAAACCTACAGAGTCACTATTCGTCCGAAAATCACAGACGAACAGATTAATGCTTTCCACAACGGCATTGAAATTGACGGCAGAATGACTGCTCCGGCAGGGCTTCGTGTTATTGAAAAAACCGAGGGCAGGGTTGTTTGCGAAGTAATTCTTTATGAAGGCAGAAACCGCCAGATAAGAAGAATGTTTGAAGAACTCGGTATTGAGGTTGCAAGGCTTAAGCGCACCGCAGTCGGTTCGGTTAAGCTTGGAATGCTGCCCGCGGGTAAGTGGCGTGAACTTACGGAGGATGAAGTCAGAAAGTTGATGCTTGCAGCTGAAAGGGGAGCGTACAATGATTGAGTTCAAGCCCGATATCAAAGGCGATGTGATTATTTACCGTGCGTATGAAAACGGTCAGAATACAGGCAGAGTTACCCTCACTTATTCGAAAACACATTGCAATCTCAAGTTTATCGAAGCGATAAACGATGAAACGGCAGAGGGTCTTATCAGAAGCGGATTGTCCGCAGCTGCAAACCGTGATGCATATACCTGTTTTTATGAGCCGGCAGAATTTGTAAATGTAGCAGTGCGGCTTGGCTTTGAAGAAAAAGACGGTAAGCTGTGCGGCGAAATTCCGTTTTTACTTACAGGATGCTGCGGATGCAGCTATAAAAATGGCAATTAATGTCAATTTATTGACTTGTAATATATACGTTTGATAAAATAATATATTAATCCGGTTGTTAAAATTTAAGGAGTAAGACAGTTATGATTAAAAGTATGACAGGCTTCGGCAGGTCACAGAAAGAGATTGGCGGAATGACAATTTCCGTTGAGCTCAAGAGTGTTAACCACAAAAGCTTTGAATTTAATTGCAAAACACCCAGAACATACGGATTCCTTGACGATAAGCTTAAATCCCTTTTCCAAAGTGTAATTTCACGCGGTAAGGTTGAGTGCTATGTAATGATAAGTGCGCTTGATACGGATGACTGTATTGTTGAGGTTAATCATTCACTTGCCGGCGGCTACTACAACGCTTTAAAAGAGCTTGCTGAGAGATACGGACTTAAGGAAGATTTTTCCGTTTCATCACTTGCAAGATGCAGCAACGATATTTTTGTTGTCCGCAAGGCAGCCGCCGATGAAGATGCAGTCTGGGAAGCAGTAAAAGAAGTTGCGTTTGAAGCTGTTGATTCTTTCATTGCAATGCGTGAAACAGAGGGCGAAAAGCTCAAGGCTGATGTGCTTTCAAGGGCTGATGTTATCATCAGCGATGTTGAGTTTATTGAGGAGCGTTCACCGCAGACGGTTAAAGAGTATAACGATAAGCTGCTTGAACGTATCAGAACACTTATTGGCGATGTAAATGTTGATGAGCAGCGCTTGCTTACGGAAGCTGCAATTTTTGCCGATAAGGTAGCTGTAGCTGAAGAAACAGTAAGGCTTCGCAGCCATATTGACCAGCTTCATGCACTCCTCGAAAGTGAAGAGCCTGTTGGCAGAAAGCTTGATTTCCTTGCTCAGGAAATGAACAGAGAAGCCAATACCATCGGCTCCAAGGCACAGAATGTTGATATTACAAAGCGTGTGCTCAACATTAAAGCCGAGGTCGAAAAAATCAGAGAACAGATTCAGAATATTGAATAATTATAACGAGGTTAACAGGTATGAAACTTATCAATATAGGTTTTGGTAACTTGATCAATGCAAACCGTCTTGTCGCCATTGTCAGCCCTGAATCTGCACCGATTAAGCGTATTATTCAGGACAGCAAAGAACGGGGAATGCTGATTGATGCTACACACGGCAGAAGAACAAGGGCTGTTATTATTACAGACAGCGACCATGTAATTCTGACTTACCTGCAATCTGAAACGGTTGCCAACAGACTTAATGATTATGATGACGGATTAGAAGTTGAGGACGGTGAAAACGATGAGCAGTAAAAAGGGTAAGCTTATAATTTTTTCTGCCCCGTCAGGTTGCGGTAAGGATACGCTGCTGCGTGAGCTTTTCAACCGTGACGATAAAGACGAATTTGCTCTTTCCCGTTCAATGACTACACGCTCTCCGAGAAACGAGGAGCAGGACGGCGTAGACTATTATTTTGTAACAAGAGATTATTTTGAAAGCCTGATTGAGCAGGACAAGCTCATAGAGTTTGCACAGTACAACGGCAATTACTACGGCACGCCTAAAGAACCTGTAGAAAAGTGGCTTGCTGAGGGTAAAACCGTATTTCTTGAAATTGAAGTACAGGGCGCAGAAAAGGTTCGTAAATCATGCCCTGAAGCTTCAAGTATATTTATTTTGCCGCCTTCACTTGAAGAACTTGAAAGGCGACTTCGCAACAGAAAAACAGATTCGCCCGAAACAATTGAAAGGCGGATTGCGCTTGCACCTCTCGAAATTGCAAAGAGCAGCGAGTTTGACTACAGAATTGTCAACGATGTTCTTGAACGTGCAGCAGAAGAATTGTATCAAACAGTAAAACATATAAAGGAGAATGACTGAAATGTCCGAAAAAAGAGTAGAAATGAAATTTAATCCCGATCTTAGCTGTGTCCTCAAGGGTCACACAAGCCGTTATTCACTGGTAATTGCAACTGCAAAGCGTGCACGCCAGATTTCTGAGGCTGCTGATGAAGCAGGCGAATCAATAATTGAAAAGCCCGTAAGCCTTGCACTCAATGAGTTTATCAACGGCGATTACGTTCTTGTTGAGCCTGAAGAAATCAGAAATATCTGAATAATATTATGATGACTGTCGGAGTTGCGCTTGAAAACACAGCGTACCATTTCGATAAACTTTACGATTATTCTGTTCCTGCTTCTATGGCTGCAAATGTGGCTTTAGGGGTCAGGGTTCTTGTACCCTTCGGCAACGCAAATGCCAAGCGTCAGGGTGTTATTTTACGCATTAACGAATCTGCACCTGCAGGAAAACTCAAAAGTATCAGCGATATCAAGGACGAAGCTCCGCTGATAAGCGAAGATTTATTGAAGCTTGTTTTCTGGCTGAAGGACAGAACCTTCTGTACCTATTTCGATGCTTTTCGCTGTATTCTGCCTGCAGGAATCAACCTCAGACTCAGCTATTGCTTTGGTGCAGATCCGCAGTTTGAGGCTCAGGCTCAGATGCTTCCTGCCGATGAAAGGGATATTTATTTTTCACTTTTGAAAACCTGTAAATTCGTTGAAAAATCAAAGCTGCTTTCAGCTTTCGGTTTCAAGGCGGACAGCAGTGTGCTTGATAAGATGTACAAAAAAGGTGCGCTTATCCGAAATGTTGATGCAAAGCGCACACTTTCCGATAAAACGCAGAGTCTTTACAGACTTTGCATTGAAGGCGATGAGCTTGAAAAAAGAAAGCTGACTTTTTCAAAAAAGCAGGCAGCAGTCTGCGAATTCCTTGAACAAAACGGCGGTGCAACACAAAAGGAAATCTGTTATTTTACCGGTGTTACCAATGCTGTTATTAAAACCCTTGAACAAAAGGGTGTGCTTGAACGCTTTGAAAACGAGGTCTATCGCAGTCCGATTGAAAGCAAAGCGTCAGGCCGTAAAACTGATATTGTTTTAAGTGACGAGCAGCAAAAGGTTTTTGACAGCCTTGTTGCTCAGGCTGAAAAAGGCGAAAAAACCGTATCTTTACTTTACGGTATTACGGGCAGCGGCAAAACTCAGGTATATATCAAGCTGATAGAAAAAGTCCTTTCACAAAATAAATCGGCAATTATGATGGTGCCTGAAATTTCGCTTACTCCGCAGATAGTTGAACGCTTTTGTTCGTACTTCGGTGAAAAAATTGCTGTTTTTCATTCTGCACTTTCTTTAGGTGAGCGTATGGATGAATGGAAACGTGTCAACAGAGGTGAAGTGAGCGTAGTTATAGGCACACGCTCTGCAGTATTTGCTCCGGTTAAAAACCTCGGCTTGATTATAATTGATGAGGAGCAGGAGCATACCTATAAATCCGAACAGTCACCGCGCTATAACGCAAAGGAAGTTGCCCGTTTCCGCTGTGATGAAAACAATGCTTTGCTGGTTTTAGGCTCAGCTACACCGAATGTTGAAAGCTTTGCACGAGCTGAAAATGGTATTTATTCGCTGAATTCTCTGAAAAACCGCTACGCAGGTGCAACATTGCCGCAGGTTGTTACGGTTGATATGGCAGGTGAGGTTGATAACGCAATCAGCACTCAGCTTGCAAAAGCGTTAAACGATACTCTTGAACAGAAAAAGCAGGCAATATTGCTTATCAACCGCAGGGGTTACAATACTTTTGCTGCATGTAAAGCCTGCAAAACTGTAGTATCCTGCCCTAATTGCAGCATATCTTTAACATATCATCACGCAAACGGCAGACTTATGTGCCACTATTGCGGCTATTCTCAGCCGTTGACCGATTGCTGTCCCGAATGCGGCAAAAAAGAAATACGCTATTCAGGCTTCGGTACGCAGATGGTAGAGGATGAAATATCCGAAATGTTTCCGCAGGCACGTGTCCTTCGTATGGATCAGGATACGACAATGCGCAAAAATTCCCATGAAAAGGCACTGAATGCTTTTGCTGCAGGTGAGTATGATATTCTTTTAGGTACTCAAATGGTTGCCAAAGGTATTGATTTTGAAAACGTAACGCTTGTCGGCGTTGTTTCTGTTGACCAGCAGCTTTATAATGACGATTTCCGTTCGCTTGAACGCACGTTTTCGCTGCTTACTCAGGTTGTCGGCAGAGCAGGCAGAGGTAAAAACGAGGGCAAAGCAATCATCCAGACCTTAACACCCGAAAATGAAATCATCCGTCTTGCAGCCCGGCAGGATTATGATGCGTTTTATGAAAACGAAATTTCGCTTCGCAGGCTGATGACATATCCGCCTTTTTGCGATTTGTGCGTAATCGGCTTTTCGGGTACGGATGAAAATAAAACACGTCTTGCAGCTAAAATGTTTTTTAATTCATTTAAAGAGCTTGCAGCTGCCGAATATTCAAAGCAAAAGCTGATTGTACTCGGTCCTTTGCAGCCAAGAGTAGCCAAAATCAGCAACAAGTACCGGTACAGAATGATAATAAAATGCAAAAATTCAGCCGAATTCAGAAAAATGATTTCAACACTTCTGACAGAATTCGGAAAAAATACAAAATTTAACGATGTAACTGTTTTTGCGGATATCAATCCGGAGAGCATACTATAAACAAGGCGGTAAATAAAAATGGCAATCAGAAATATAATTAAAAAAGATAATCCGCTTCTTCGAAAAAAAAGCAGACCTGTTGAAGCTTTTGACGAAAGACTTTCAACGCTTATTGACGATATGATTCAGACCATGTATAAGGCTGAGGGTGTCGGACTGGCTGCTGTGCAGGTCGGCGTGCTTCGCCGTGTCGTTGTCATTGACTGCGGTGACGGTCTGATGGAGCTTGTTAACCCCGAAATCATTGAGCGTGAAGGCTCGCAGGAAGAAGTAGAAGGCTGTCTTTCTCTCCCCGGTGAGAGCGGTGTAACGCTCAGACCTCTGAAGGTTAAGGTCAAAGCACAGAACAGAGAAGGCAAATGGTTCTTTTATTCAGGTGAAGGACTCAAAGCACGTGCATTCTGCCATGAGATTGACCATCTTGACGGTGTGCTTTATATCGACCGGCTTTCACCTAACCAGGATTATTGATAAGGGAGAAATCAGTTATGCGTATAGTTTTTATGGGCACTCCCGATTTTGCCGTTGACTGCCTTGAAATGCTTGCAAACAGCGGGCATGAGGTTGTTGCTGTGTTTTCACAGCCTGATAAACCGCAGGGAAGAAAGCAGATTCTGACACCGCCTGAAGTTAAGGTTTGTGCTGAAAAATATAATATTCCCGTTTATCAGCCGGCTACTTTAAAAGACGGAGCGTCAACAGCTCTTTTAAATGAGCTCAATCCCGATTTGATAGTTGTGGTGGCTTACGGTAAGCTTATTCCGCAGGAAATTCTCGATATACCGCAGTACGGCTGCGTAAATGTTCACGCTTCACTTCTTCCGGAACTCCGCGGTGCAGCACCGATTCAGTGGTCGGTTATCAACGGCGAAAAGGAAACGGGCGTAACAACAATGCAGCTTGATGCCGGACTTGATACCGGCGATATACTGCTTGTCAAGAAAACAGAAATCGGTGAAAATGAAACAAGCGGCGAGCTTTTTGACAGACTTAAAGTTCTGGGTGCTCAGCTGCTTGAGGAAACTATTGATGCTATGCTTAAAGGTGAGCTTAAGCCCATCAAGCAGGATGACTCAAAGTCTACCTATGCATCTATGCTTAACAAATCAATTTCACCCGTAGATTGGACAAAATCCGCACAGGAAGTTCATAACCATATAAGAGGTCTTGAGCCGTGGCCGGTTGCTACAACCGTAATAAATGAAAAACCGGTTAAACTTTTCGGTTCACGAATGGGCGGTTATTGCGGCAAATCAGCAGGTGAAGTTGTTAATTCGGAAAAAACTTTTGAAGTCTGCTGCGGCGACGGTAATACGGTTGTTATAACTCAGCTTCAGGCGCAGGGTAAAAATAAGCTTTCATCTGCAGATTTTCTGCGTGGCTTTAAAGTAGAAAAAGGAACAGTTTTACAGTAAATCGAAACAGAAAATAAAAGGAGAAAGAAGGAGTAAATTATGGGTTGGCTTTATCTTGACAAATACTATATTTTATTGGTAATACCTATGATGATTCTTTCGCTTGTTGCGCAAGCCATGGTAAAATCAACTTTCAGCAAGCAGTCCAAGGTGCTCTCAGCAAGAGGCTTAACCGGTGAACAGGCTGCTGCAAGGGTTCTTTATCATTACGGTATTACCGATGTCAGGATTGAACATTCACCGTCAGGAAAACTTTCAGATCACTATGACCCGAGATCAAACGTTATCCGCCTTTCTGACGGCGTATACAACAGCACAAGCGTTGCTGCAATAGGTGTTGCCTGTCACGAAGCAGGTCATGCGGCACAGCACGCTCTGGGTTATGTACCTATTAAAATCAGAAATGCCATTTTGCCTGTTTGTAATATCGGTTCAAGACTTGGCTTGCCGCTTGCAATTGCAGGTTATATCTTCGGCTTTCAACCGCTTATTTCAATTGGTCTGTTGCTCTATGCTCTTATAGCTGTATTCCAGTTTGTAACCTTGCCTGTAGAGCTTAATGCAAGCAAAAGGGCGGTAGAAGTTATTGAGGAAACAAATATGCTCGGTACAGATGAAATAGGCGGGGCAAAAAAAGTGCTGACGGCTGCAGCAATGACCTATGTCACAGCACTTCTGGTTTCTCTTGCTCAGCTTCTCAGACTTGTACTTCGCTTCAACTCACGGAGAAACTAATGAAAACAGCAAGACAGATTGCTTTTGAAGCATTAAATAAAATAGAGCGCGACAAGTCATATTCTAATCTCACTCTGGACAGCGTGCTGTTTTCGGCAAATCTGTCAAGAGAAGATAATTCGCTTGTCAGTGCTTTGGTCTATGGCGTGCTTGAAAGGACTGTAACGCTTGATTATTGCCTTTCAAAGCATTTGACACAGCCGTTAAAAAAACTTAAACCGCAGGTTCTGACAGCTCTGCGTTTAGGTACATATCAGCTGCTGTTTATGGATAAAATACCTCAGTCAGCTGCTGTTAATGAAAGTGTAACGCTTGTTAAGAAAAACGGCTGCAGTTTCGCCTCAGGGCTTACAAATGCCGTTTTGCGTGCAGTTGCGCGCGATGGTATTGTACTGCCCGATACAAGCGATAAATTATTATACTATTCAGTTAAGTTTTCTTTTCCTCAGTGGCTGGTAAAGCTCTGGATTGATAGCTACGGCGAAGATAATGCTGTTGGTATTATGGAGAGCTGTGCAGGCAGACCGCCGCTTACTGTTCGGGTAAATACCCTCAGAACAAATAAAAAAGAACTGATTTCGCAGCTTTTTGATGAAGGTGTTACTGCTGTTGATGCTCATAATATCAATGATGCACTTCATCTTGAAAAATGCGGTAGTGTTGAGCGGCTGTCAGCGTTTGAAAAAGGCCTTTTCCATGTGCAGGACGGAGCGTCACAGCTTTGTGCTGCTGCACTTGATGCCGGAGCGGGTGATACAGTGCTTGACCTATGCTCCGCACCCGGAGGCAAGGCATTTACCTGTGCTCAGAGAATGGAAAACAAAGGAAAGATTATAGCCTGTGATATTCACAGTCATCGGCTTGCACTTATTAAAGAAGGTGCAAACAGGCTTGGTATTAATATCATTGATGTTTTGCGAAGTGATGCTTGTGTTTACGATGAAAATATGCCGTTGGCTGACAGAGTGCTCTGCGATGTGCCGTGTTCAGGTCTGGGTATAGTCCGACGAAAACCGGAAATACGTTTCAAGGATTCGGCAGAGATTGATAAGTTGCCCTCGGTTCAGTACACTATTCTTTCAAACGCTTCACGTTATGTTAAGCCCGGCGGACGCTTGGTTTATTCAACCTGTGCATTGAACCCGCGTGAAAACGAAGAGGTTTGCCGGCAATTTCTTGCAGAAAACAGTGATTTTGAATCGGTTGATATTTCATATATTTCACCTGATGCATATACTCAGTCAGCAACCCTTACACTTATGCCTCATAAAACGGGAACTGACGGCTTCTTTATTGCTGCTTTTGAGAGGAGGCAGAATGTTTGAAAAAAGATATAAAATCAATGTCTTTACAGGAGCTTTCCTCTGAATTTTCTCAGCTGTCGCTGCCTGCTTTCCGTGCAAAACAGGTCTGGCAATGGCTGCAGGAAAAAGGTGCAATGAGCTTTGATGAAATGACCAACATATCTAAAGACCTGCGTGAAAAGCTCAGGGCTCAGTTTGAAATTTACGGCTGCGAGGTTGAAAAAAAATCCGTTTCTGCGCTGGATTCAACGGTAAAATATCTTTTCCGTCTGTACGACGGCGAGTTTATCGAAAGCGTACTGATGAAATATAAGTACGGTTATTCGCTTTGTGTTTCAACTCAGGTTGGCTGCCGTATGAACTGCGCATTCTGTGCAACAGGCGTCGGCGGTTTTGTAAGAAATCTTACCGCTTCTGAGATTCTCAGCCAGATTCACGCTGCGCAGAACGATATGAATATCCGGGTTTCACACATAGTTTTAATGGGTATGGGTGAACCGATGGACAATTACGATAATGTTATACGCTTTCTGAAGCTTGTCAATGATGATAACGGACTTAACTTAGGTATGCGTAATATTTCGCTTTCAACCTGCGGTATTATTCCGGGTATTGAAAAACTTGCTCAGGAAGATTTACAGCTGACACTCTCGGTATCATTGCATGCACCGAATGATGAAATCCGTTCACGGTTGATGCCTGTAAACCGCAAATACTGTGTTGATGATTTACTTGCAGCCTGTAAAGCGTATGCTGATAAAACTTCACGAAGAATATCCTATGAATATGCCATGTTTGGCGGTGTAAACGATACAGATGAATGTGCAAAGGAGCTTGCCGAGAAATTAAAGGGTACGCTGTCACATATCAATCTTATACCTGCAAATGATGTTACAGAAAGCGGACTTAAGTCAAGTACCCCCGAAAGAATAAAGCGCTTTTCGCAGATACTTGAAAACAGCGGAAGAAATGTTACCGTCAGACGGAGTCTGGGCGGCGATATAGATGCTTCCTGCGGTCAGCTGAGAAGTAAACATAAAAAAGCTTAAATGTATAATTTTTATCTCCGGCGAAAGGGGGAGGCGCAGTAATTTATGCGCCGATAATCAAATGAGAATTACGGCAAAAACCGATATCGGAAAGGTTCGCAAATCAAACCAGGATTCATATTCTGCGGGTGAATTGCCCGGCGGTGTGGCATGGGCTGTTGTTTGCGACGGTATGGGCGGTGCAAATGGCGGCAATGTTGCAAGTTCAGTTTCGGTCAGGATGATTTCACATTCAATTGATGAAGGCTACCGCAACGGTATGCGTCCTTCGTCAATAAGAAATATGCTCGAGTCTGCGATATCCGGTGCGAATGCATGCGTATTTGACATGTCGCAGAAGGATGAGTCGCTGTACGGTATGGGTACAACCTGTGTTGCGGCACTTATAGCTGACGGTACGGTTTATATTTCTCATGTAGGTGACAGCAGGGCATATATAATTTCTTCTGACGGAAAGCTTCGCCAGCTGACAAGAGATCATTCTATTGTTCAGGACCTTGTTGAAACCGGTCAGATTACAAAAGACGAAGCTAAGAACTATCCGGGCAAAAATATTATTACAAGAGCACTCGGAGTAGATGAGAGTGTCTGTGTGGATTTTTGTGAAGATGATTTTGCGGATGATGATATTCTTCTCATATGTACAGACGGTCTTACAAACTTTGTCAGCGATGAAGAAATTATTGATGCAACATCCGACGGAAAGTATTTTGAATATGCGGAGCGTCTTGTTGCTCTTGCAAATGCCAATGGCGGCGGGGACAACATTACAGTTGTTTCCATAGCATCATAAGGGAGGTAAAAATATGGTTAACTATGTCGGTAAACGTATTGATGACAGATACGAGATAGAAGAGATTATCGGTGTCGGCGGTATGGCGGTTGTCTATAAGGCATACGATAATATTGACGACAGAACAGTAGCTGTTAAAATTCTTAAAGAAGAATATATAGCTAATGAAGAATTTCGCCGCAGATTTAAAAATGAATCAAAATATATTGCTGTTCTTTCTCATCCCAATATTGTAAAAGTTTACGATGTCAGCTTCGGCGACCGTTTGCAGTATATTGTAATGGAGCATATAGAAGGAATAACACTCAAGGAGTATATTGAGCAGCAGGGTATTATTCAGCCTAAAGAAGCGGTTCATTTTACTACACAGATTCTTCGTGCACTTCAGCATGCACATGATAAAGGTATTGTTCACCGTGATGTTAAGCCGCAGAATATTATTCTTCTTCAGAACGGCAGCATCAAGGTAACCGATTTCGGTATCGCAAGCTTCAGCCGCAGCGATACAAGAACAATGTCAGACAGTGCAATAGGCTCTGTTCACTATATCAGCCCCGAGCAGGCCTGCGGCGACGTTACCGACCAAAAGACCGATATTTATTCTGTCGGCGTTATGCTTTTTGAAATGCTTACAGGACGCCTTCCCTTTGAGGCAGACGCCGCTGTGTCGGTTGCTATGATGCAGGTAAGCAAAACCCCTACAAGACCCCGCGAGCTTAACGATACCATTCCTGAGGGCCTTGAAGAGGTTATCTTAAAGGCAATGCAGAAGGATACAAAATCCCGCTATCAGAGCGCGGCAGAAATGCTCCGTGATATTGACGAGTTTAAGAAAAACCCCAGCATCCAGTTCTCGTATAAATATTTAAGCGACGACGAAACACCCACCCGCCACTTTGGTGCAGTAAGTGTTGAGACTCCTACTAAAAATAAGGAGCCCGAGGCTGTTGAGGGAGAGGCGGCAGAGGGAAAATCTCCTCTCATTCCCATTCTCCTTGGCGTTACCGCAACAGTTGTTGTCGGCGTTATCGTACTTTTAGCGCTTCTGCTTCCTAAGTTCTTCTCAAAAACTCCCGCTCTCACAGTTCCCGAGCTTGTCGGTATGAGCATTACAGAGGCGA
>JAZSND010000038.1:0-16187 GCA_045536235.1 Acutalibacteraceae bacterium
AGCATATTTTAACCTGACAAAATCATACGGCATAACACCATCAATGTCAAGACGTGGAAATCCATATGACAACGCAATGGCTGAAAATTTCTTTTCAATTCTCAAAACAGAATGTATTTACAGAACCAAGTTAAAAACTTATGAGGATGCTCGCATCCTCATAGGCGAATACATACACTTTTACAATAACGAACCAATCCAATTAAAAACAAAACTGACTCCGTTAGAAAAACGAAATCAGTTTGTTGCTTAACTAAATATTTCTGCCACAGGGGCTTTTTTGTACTGTCCGCACAATTTGGGGCAGTTCACTTTAAAGACCTGCTTCACTTAAGTTTTAGTGAAACAGGTCTTATTTTACTTTATGTTTTTATTCATTAAGTGTTCTTTAATTTTTTCAAACGTTTCATTACTGATAACGTGCTCCATTTTGCAAGCATCTGCAGAAGCTGTTTTTTCACTTACGCCGATCGCACAAAGTAAGTTTGTAAGCAGCGTATGCCGCTCGTATATTCTTTCGGCTACTTCACGTCCGCTCGGTTCAAGAGTAATAAAACCGTCATCGTTAATATTTATATAACCGTTATCTTTAAGTAAATTTACGGCTCTGCTGACACTTGGCTTGGAATAGCCGGTGTAGTTGGCAACGTCAATGGAGCGTACATTTTCTTGATTTTGTGACAGAACATAAATTGTTTCAAGGTACATTTCGCCTGATTCAAGTAATTGCATAGATTTTCACCTGCTCAAATATCGGGTTGTAATTAAAGCGATTTCAGAACCTCAAAGGCTGTTTTGGCTTCTTCATAAAAGTCAGTGCATCTGCCTTCAAGTGATATAAGCTTAGGGCCGTAGTCAATAGCTCTTAGTAAATCAATGAAATTTTTATAGTCAGTTCCGTCATCAGGCTTCGGATATTTTCTTTCGTTAGTTGCGCTTGCTACATGGATATGTTGTATATAGCCTTTGTAATCAAGTATACTTTCACGCTCTTCATTTTCCATATCGAAATGATAAAGGTCGATAAGCAGCTTCACTTCCGGTACGTTGGCAGCCTTGCATATCTCAAAGCCGCGCTTAGCGGTTGTAATGAGATTACATTCGCCGCTTCTCAGCGGTTCAATGGCACAAGTAAGGCCGTATTTTTTCATATAAGGAGCGACATGCTCGGCACAAAGCTGTACAAATTGCTCGGTAGCCGTATCAAAGCTGAAATCATCAGGACACCGTCTTGCTCCGCCGCTGCCTAATATTACTGTTTTACCGCCGAGAAAAGCTAAGCGTGCAGCGGTTTTATCAAGATATTCATCAATTACAAAGTAATCAACATCCGGTCCGACAAGCTTCATTTCACCGGGGAACATTCCGTTGGAAGCAAGGCAGGGGACGGCTTCGGACTTTGTAAAGTCATAAAATTCTTTAATTTCATCTTCTGTTGCTTTGGAAAGACCGCCGAAACTGACCTCATAGTATTGTGCGCCGGCAGCTTTGGCCTTAAGCAAACGGTCTTTATCGTCAAAACCGGTGCAAACACCGAAAATAAACTCAGACATAATACCTCCAGATGCAGATGATATAATAAATGTATTTATTAATATATTATCTTATTTTATTGTGATTTTCAACTGCTTTTTCCATTTTAAATTAGAATTTTGTGCTGAGTATTTGTGTAATCCTACAAATATTGTATTTGGGTATTGACTCTATCTTAATATACGCTATAATGTATAAGCGTGTGCCGAAGCACAATATATATTGTATAATAAAAATCAGACAACGGTGGTGAAAAAATGGTTATCTATGGTTTACAAAAACTGTCCTTGCTTGATTTCCCCGGGAAAACCGCATGTACGGTTTTTACTGGCGGATGCAACTGGCGCTGTCCGTTTTGCCATAATTCATCATTGGTTATCGGGCTTGACACAATTGAGCCTGTAAAGGAAGAAGAGTTCTTTGCTTTTCTTAAAAAACGTCAGATGCTTCTTGACGGAGTATGTATTTCAGGCGGTGAGCCGTTGCTTCAGCCGGATATCATAGACTTCATAAAAAAGATCAGAGAATTCGGATATCAGATTAAGCTTGATACAAACGGCAGCTTTCCCGATAAGCTTAAGGAAATTGTGAATTCCGGTCTTGTTGACTACGTTGCAATGGATATAAAAAATTCACCGGAAAGCTATCCTGCTACAACGGGCAAACATGATGTTGATTTGATGAGTGTCTGCGAGAGCGCAGCTTTTTTAATGTCCGGTAAAGTTGACTACGAATTCCGCACTACAGCAGTCAAAGAACTTCATACTGCAGAAGATTTTGAAAAGATATCAAATTGGCTTAAAGGTGCCAAGCGTTATTTTATTCAGTCATTTATTGATTCGGGTGATATTCTCGGCGGCAGTTTTACCGCCTGCACCAAGCAGGAGCTTGAAACATTCAGCTCAATTCTGCAGAAAAATATACCATCGGTAACAATCAGAGGTATATGACACAATATATTGTGTTATTAAAATGAAAAAAATTTCTCAAAATACCAAGATATTGTGTATTTGGCTATTGACAATACCATAATATAGTGATAGAATCAATACTGCACCTATAACCGCAGCAGGTAAAGAACACAAGATGTTGAGCTGCTGCATTTATCAAATAAATCTATAGAAAAGGAGAATTTAAGGACTTATGTATCAGGTTATCAAGCGTGACGGCCAGATTGCTGATTTTGATATTTCAAAAATAAGTTCAGCAATAACCAAGGCCTTTGAAGCAAACGACAAACAGTACAACCCCAACATTATCGATTTATTGGCTCTCCGCGTTACAGCTGACTTTGAAAGCAAGATCAAAGACGGCACAGTAAGCGTTGAGGATATTCAGGACAGCGTTGAATCCATCCTCATTCAGGCAGGCTACGGCGATGTTGCCAAATCCTACATCCTTTACAGAAGACAGCGAGAAAAAATCCGCAACATGAAGTCAACAATCCTTGACTACAAGGATCTTGTTAACAGCTATGTTAATGTAACTGACTGGCGTGTTAAGGAAAATTCCACAGTTACTTATTCAGTCGGCGGTCTTATTCTCAGCAACTCCGGCGCAATTACCGCGAACTACTGGCTCAGCGAAATTTATGACGATGAAATCGCTAACGCTCACAGAAATGCTGATATTCATCTTCATGACCTTTCCATGCTTACAGGTTACTGTGCAGGCTGGTCACTCAAGCAGCTTATCCAGGAAGGTCTTGGCGGCATTCCCGGCAAGATTACATCTTCTCCCGCAAGCCACCTTGCAACACTCTGCAATCAGATGGTAAACTTCCTTGGTATAATGCAGAATGAATGGGCAGGTGCACAGGCTTTCTCATCATGTGACACATACCTTGCTCCTTTTGTTAAGGTTGACAATCTTTCATACCGTGAGGTTAAAAAGTGCATTGAGTCCTTTATTTTCGGCGTAAATACTCCCAGCCGTTGGGGTACTCAGGCTCCTTTCTCAAATATCACACTTGACTGGACTGTTCCCAACGACCTCAAGAACCTTCCCGCTATTGTCGGCGGCAAGGAAATGGATTTCACATACGGTGACTGTAAGAAGGAAATGGATATGGTCAACCGTGCATTTATCGAAATCATGATTGAGGGCGATGCAAACGGCAGAGGCTTCCAGTATCCTATTCCCACATACTCAATCACAAGAGATTTTGACTGGTCAGAAACTGAGAACAACAAGCTTCTCTTTGAAATGACCGCTAAATACGGCACACCTTATTTCTCAAACTATATCAACAGCGATATGGAGCCCAGCGATGTCCGCAGCATGTGCTGCCGCCTTCGTCTTGACCTTCGTGAGCTTCGTAAGAAGTCCGGCGGTTTCTTCGGCAGCGGTGAAAGCACAGGTTCAATCGGCGTTGTTACTATCAATATGCCCAGAATTGCTTATCTTGCAGACAGCGTTGAAGACTTCTACCGCAGACTTGATAAGATGATGGTTATTGCCGCACGTTCACTTAAAATCAAGAGAACCATCATCACAAAGCTTCTTGAAGAGGGTCTTTATCCCTACACAAGGCGTTACCTCGGAACATTCAACAACCACTTCTCAACAATCGGTCTTGTCGGCATGAATGAGGCTTGCCTCAATGCTAAGTGGATTGATGCTGATCTTACTGACGAAAAGGCTCAGAAGTTCACACAGGATGTTCTTAACCACATGCGTGAGCGTCTTTCTGATTATCAGGAGCAGTACAGTGACCTTTATAACCTTGAAGCTACACCGGCTGAATCCACATCATACCGTCTTGCAAAGCACGATGTTTCCAAATATCCGGATATTCACACAGCACACGAAGGCGCAACACCTTATTACACCAACAGCTCACACCTTCCCGTTGGTTATACTTCCGATATTTTCGACGCACTCGAAATTCAGGACGAACTTCAGACACTCTATACATCCGGTACTGTTTTCCACGCATTCCTCGGCGAAAAGCTGCCTGATTGGAAGGCTGCTGCTTCTCTTGTCCGCAAGATTGCAGAAAACCATAAGCTGCCTTATTACACAATGTCGCCCACATACACTGTATGTAAGAATCACGGCTACATTGCAGGTGAGGTTTATGAGTGTCCCGAATGCGGTGAAAAGACAGAAGTTTACAGCCGTATAACAGGTTACTACCGTCCCGTTCAGAACTGGAACGACGGCAAGACTCAGGAATTCAAGGACAGAAAGCTTTACGATATCGCAACTTCTAAAATTAAGAAGAAGGCTGTTATCGAAGCAGAGCAGGATAGTGCAGATGATTGCACAGCATGTGCAGGTACAGCACAGCAGGTGCTTCTCTTTACAACAAAGACCTGCCCCAACTGTAAGCTTGCCAAGAAAACTCTTGAGGATGCCGGTGTACCCTATACAGTAGTTGATGCTGAGGAGGAAGTTGAGCTTACAAAGCAGTTCAATATAACTCAGGCTCCAACTCTTATCGTTATTGACGGCGACGAAGCACAGAAGTTTATCAATGCTTCAAATATCAAGCGTTTTGCCGAAGGCAATAAATAATCAATAATAACTTCGGGCAGAATGTATTTATAATACACTCTGCCCTTGTTTTTCCAGGAGAATGATAATATGGATTATGATATAGTAATAATCGGTGCGGGTTGCGCAGGTCTGACTGCTTCGATATATGCAGCCAGAGCCGGAAAAAAAGTACTTATTCTTGAGAACGAAGGAATAGGCGGTCAGATTGCAACATCACCCAAGGTTGAGAATTACCCCGGTTTTTCAAGCATCAGCGGAATGGAGTTTTCAGATAAGCTGTATGAGCAGGCAGATGTGCTCGGCGTAAGCCTTGAGCTTGACAAAGCTGAAAAGATTATAGATAACGGTGCTACCAAAACCGTAAAAACAGAATACGGAGAATACACCTGCAAGGCTGTTATTATTGCTACAGGTGTTAAGCACCGCCATTTAGGCATAGAGGCGGAAGAAAAATACATGGGCAAGGGAGTATCTTACTGCGCAGTATGCGACGGTGCTTTTTATAAAGGCAAAGCCGTGGCTGTAGTCGGCGGCGGTAACTCCGCAGTACAAAGCGCAATCATGCTTTCCGGTATCTGTGAAAAGGTTTACCTTATTCACCGCAGAGATTCATTCCGCTGTGAGCAAAAGCTTTCGGATGAAGTTAAAGCTATTGAAAATGTTGAGCTTGTGCTTGATTCAACAGTTAAAGATCTTGAAGGTGAAGATAAACTTTCCACTGTTATTGTGGAAAACAAATCAGGTGAGCAGCGAAAGCTCGATGCTCAGGGTTTATTCGTGCTTGTCGGTCAGATACCTGAAAACAGTACCTTTGCGGACACAATCAAACTTGATGAATCAGGTTATATAGTAGCAGGTGAGGATTGCAAGACTAATGTTGACGGTGTATTTGCAGCAGGAGATTGCCGTACAAAAGCTATACGTCAACTTACAACAGCCGCAGCAGACGGCTCTGTAGCTGCACTTTCAGCATGTAATTTATAATAACAACACAGCATTCTTTTATCATATAATCACACTCACACATTTTTTCGCATAAAATGGGGAAAACAACTGCGGAGATGATTGATATGCAAACAAAAGGTGCTGTGTTTTTTTTAGCGGCGAATTCTTCAAAAGGTTTTTTCTCGCTTTTTGATGAGCTGTACGATTATGACAGCGGCTGGAAGGCTTATATCATCAAAGGCGGTCCGGGCACGGGTAAATCAGGTCTTATGAAAAAGGTTGCGCAAAGAGCAGAAGAATACGGATATGAGGTTGAAAAAATAATTTGTTCAAGTGACCCCGATTCGCTTGATGGCGTAATAATTCCGGGAAAGAAAATCTGTTTTGCTGACGGTACATCACCACATGTTATTGAACCCAAATATCCCGGTGCTGTCGAAGAAATATTAAATCTCGGTCAATTTTGGGACGGCAATAAGTTATATAATGACAGAGAGCATATTAAAACTGTCACCGACTGTAATAAGGCTTTGCATAAGCGCAGCGCACATTACGTAGCTGCTGCAAGCGCCGCACTTGAAGACAGTATCAAGCTCGTTGCACCGCATGTGTCACAGACAAAAGCAGATAATTATGCAACACGGTTTGTAATGCGAAACTGTGTTTGCAGCGATGTTCAGGGTAATGAAAAACGTCGCTTCTTAAGCGGAATTACACCAAAGGGGTACGTAACTTTATTCGATACGGCAAAAGTACTGTGTGACCGTATTTTCAGCGTTTCTGATGAAAACCAATACGCAGCCTGTGTGTTAATGCAGGCATTGCGCAGGGCGGCTATTTCAAACGGTGTGGATGTTATAACATGTTTGAATCCATTTTTACCGGGAAATCTTCCTCTTCATATAATTTTCCCAAAAGAAAAAATCGGATTTTTCACTTCAGATTCTTTACAGAATTTCAAAACCGTTGCTGACAAAAATATAAATGCTAAGAGATTTATCACCGGTGATGTACTCTCCAGTCATAAGCAAAGGCTCAGCTTTAACAGAAAAGCCGCAGCCGATTTACTGGGAGAAGCCGTGAAACTACTTGAAAACGCTAAACACGTTCACGACAGAATGGAAAGCTATTATATTAATTCAATGGATTTTGATAAACTAAATCAATTTACTGACAATATAATTAATACTATATTATAAAAATACCCGACAGAGAATTTCCGATAATTTCTCTGTCGGGTCAATTTTTATTTTTTATTATACGATGTCAAAGTGAAGTCTTTGATTTCAACCGTACAGTCGTAATTGCCGTGAATTTCAAAGCCGATGTTCGTACCGCTTATGTAGAAGTCTTCTGCCTTTACCTTTTCACCGAAGGTGTTTGACTTGTTTGCGTTCTCAATAGCTTTTTCAATATACGGTGTCAAATCAAGCTGTACACTAATCCATTCATCACTCACATACGGTTTACCGTTGCGGTAGAGCGATTTACGTTCGCTGCCGAAAGTATCTTTGGTCGATACCGAGTAAATCATGCAGTTGCTTGCCGGGTCAAGTGCCCAATATTCATCCTGATAACCTCTGTTATCAAATAAATTCAGTCCGAACCAGATGAAATTATGTCCGTCTGTATCACTCATATAAAAATAAGCAAGGTACTGTACAGCGTTTATTCCGTCGGGGTTTGTAGTTTCTTTAAAATCCTTGATTCTTATATTAAGCGTTACAACCATTCTGTCAGCCGAACAGTTATAGAACGCTTTTTCTGTTTCAGTTAAGGCTGAATAATCGCATATAGGGGACTGCTCAAGCAGTAAATGGGGCCAGTTTGAATCACCGGCAGGTGCACCGTTGTACACATTTGCAGCATTGAGTCGCATAGCAACCGAACTGTCGTCAGGATTATATGTAACCCATTTTGTTAAACCGTCAGTGATAGTGTATTTATCGCTCTGAATTCTGTCAGCCCACAGACAGTTGCCGGAATTCCATTGCGCAATTGTCCAGTCGGGCTTTTCGGTATTATCTGAATAAGTGAATTCGCCGATTTTTGCAGTTGAATTGTTTACAGCCTGCTGTGAAACTATATAGAATCCATTTTCAAAATCATCGTCGTTAAAAAGCTGCTTTGATTCATAGCACTTGAGTTCAATACCGAACGTTGATGTAATACCAAGAATCAACATGAACAAAAAAGAAAGTATTCTGCTAAACATTGTTTAATCCTCAGCTTTCTGCAACAAGGTCCTTCATTGAATACATACCCGGTGCTTTACTGCTGATAAAAAGGGCAGCGTTGATTGAACCTGTGGCGAAAATTGATTTTGAACGTGCGCTGTGAGAAACGGTAATAATTTCATCGTTGCCGGCAAAGATTATTTCGTGCTCACCGACGATGGTACCGCCACGAATAGCATGGATACCGATTTCGTTCTTTGTTCGCTTTTCACGCTTAGCCTGACGGTTATACTCATAAACCGGCTTATATTCCAAGCCCTGACTTACGGAATCGGCAAGCATAAGTGCAGTACCGCTGGGAGCATCAATCTTCTTGTTGTGATGAGCTTCAACAATCTCAATATCAAAGCTGCCGCCGAGTACACTCGCTGCTTTTTTAACAAGTTCGCTGACAAGTGAAACGCCAAGTGACATATTTGCGCTGAAAAATACAGGAATCTGAGATGAAGCAAGCTGCAAAGAATTAATCTGCTCTTCGCTGAGTCCTGTTGTGGCAATTACAGCAGGAGTCTTTGTTTTGAGAGCGTATTTGATTACACCTGAAAGTGCAGACGGATGTGAAAAATCAATTATAGCATCACATTCAACGTCAATATCATCTGCATTTCCGAAAACAGGAAAGCTGCCGTTTGGTGTACTGTTAACATCAAGACCGGCAACAATTTTGCAATCATCACGTTCTTCAATGCATTTAGCAATAACCTTGCCCATAGTACCGTTGCAACCGCTTAAAAGAATTCTGATCATTTAATGTAAATCCTTTCACTATTAAACTATAGCCGGCTCAAGCTGAACCGGCTAAAATAGGTTTATTATTTGATAAGACCGTGACGGGCGAGAGTAGCACGAAGCTTTTCTCTTGACGCTGCGTTCATAGGAGCAAGAGGCATACGTACCTCACCGACATTCCAGCCGATCATATTCATTGCTTCTTTAACGGGAATGGGGTTAACGTCAACAAACAAATCGTTGCAAAGGTCGAGATATTCAAGCTGAAGCTTGCGGCTTGCCTCACACTCGCCATTGAGATAAAGCGCAGCAATATCGTGTGCAACCTTAGGTGCAACGTTTGAAAGAACGGAGATAACACCCTTACCGCCAAGAGCCATGATTGCAGTAATCTGGTCATCGTTACCGGAATAAATATCAAGCTCATCGCCGCAGAGTGCTGCAATCTTTGCAACTGCGGAAATATCGCCGCTTGCTTCTTTTGTTGCAACAATGTTGCTGAACTTAGCAAGCTCTGCATATGTTTCGGGCTTGATAGTCATGCCTGTTCTTGAGGGAACATTGTAGAGGATGATGGGTGTGCTGACACGGTCGTTGATGTATTCGTACTGTCTGATAAGACCTTCCTGAGATGTTTTATTGTAGTAAGGTGTTACCATAAGCAGACCGTCAACGCCGCTTTTTTCAGCTTCGTTTGAAAGCTTTACAGCATATGCAGTGTCGTTGCTGCCTGTACCTGCAATAACAGGAATACGCTTTGCTGTGTGCTTAACTGCAAAATCGATTGCTTCTGCGTGCTCCTCATGGGTGAGGGTAGAGCCTTCACCTGTAGTTCCGCAGATAATGATTGCGTCTGTGCCGTTTTCAATCTGATTGTCGATAATACGGCCGAGCTCATCGAAATTGACTTTATTATCCTCGGTGAAAGGAGTAACAATGGCTACGCCGGCACCGGTGAAAATTGTCTTTTTCATGTTGCGAGATTCCTCCTAAAATCAGTCCATATAACCCTGTGCGCAAAGAAGTTCAGCAAGAAGAACTGCGCCGCCTGCTGCACCTCTGAGGGTGTTGTGGGAAAGGCATACAAATTTATAATCATACTGAGTGTCTTCACGAAGACGTCCGATTGAAACAGCCATGCCGCCTTCAAGCTCACGCTGAAGCTTTGTCTGAGGCATGTTGTCCTCTGTGAAGTAGTTGAGGAACTGCTTGGGAGCGCTGGGAAGGTCAAGCTCCTGAGGTACACCCTTGAAGCTGTTCCAGATGTCAATAATTTCTTCCTTGGAGGGTTTGTTTTCAAATCTTACGAAAACTGCGCCCATATGACCGTTTGTTACGGGAACACGGATACACTGTGCTGTGAATGCGGGGCTGGTTGCGGGAACGATTGCATCGCCGTCAACCTTACCGTAAATCTTGAGCGGCTCAACTTCGGACTTTTCTTCTTCGCCGCCGATGAAGGGAATTACGTTATCAACCATTTCGGGCCATGTTTCGAAGTTTTTACCAGCACCGGAAATTGCCTGGTATGTGCAGACAAGAACGTCCTTAACACCGAATTTGTTGAGTGGGAAAATAGCGGGAACGTAGCTCTGGAGTGAGCAGTTGGACTTAACTGCAACAAAGCCTCTCTTTGTGCCGAGGCGCTTACGCTGAGCCTCGATGATAGCTGTGTGCTCAGGGTTGAGTTCCGGAATAACCATGGGAACGTCAGGTGTGTGTCTGTGAGCAGAGTTGTTGGAAACAACAGGGCACTCATGCTTTGCATACTCTTCTTCAAGAGCTTTGATTTCGTCTTTCTTCATGTCAACTGCGCAGAAAACAAAATCAACCATTGAAGCGATTTTCTCAACATCTGCTGTTGCATCCATGATAACCATTTCGCCGACCTTCTCAGAGAAGGGGACATCCATCATCCAGCGCTTACCGCCGACATCCTTATACTTCTGACCTGCTGAGCGGGAGCTTGCAGCAAGAACCGTAATATCGAACCAGGGATGATTATCAAGCAGCGTAATAAAACGCTGACCGACCATACCTGTAGCACCAACAATACCAACCTTATACTTTTTCATTTTGTGTATACCTCCGAAAAATTAAGCAAACTGCTTGCAATAAGCCGCACTTTGCAATATAATACAAGTTATAATAACATATATTTTGAGGATTTGCAATGAAAAAATCAGATTTTTATTATGATTTACCGCAAGAACTTATTGCCCAGACCCCGGTTGAGCCCCGTGACAGCTCCAGAATGATGGTAGTTGACAAAAAAAGCGGTAAAATTGAAGATAGACATTTTACTGACATACTTGATTATATAACGGAAAATGACTGTATTGTCATTAATGATACACGTGTTTTACCGGCAAGGCTTTACGGAGTAAAAAAAGAAACCGGTGCAGTTGTAGAGTTTTTGCTGCTCAGCCAGAAAGAGCAGGACGTCTGGGAGTGTGTCACCGGTCCCGGCAGAAGAGCCAAGCCCGGTACAGTATTTGATTTTAACGGTCTGATGTGTGCTGAGGTTACAGATGTACTTGATGGCGGCAACAGACTCGTTAGGTTTATCTATGACGGCAATTTTTATAATATTCTTGATAAAATCGGTGAAATGCCGCTGCCGCACTATATTACTGAAAAACTTGAAGATAAAGAACGCTATCAGACTGTTTATTCAGCTAATCTTGGCTCAGCTGCTGCGCCGACTGCCGGACTGCACTTTACACCTGAACTGCTTGATAAAATCAAATCAAAGGGCATTGAAATCGGCAAAGTTACGCTTCATGTCGGTTTGGGCACATTCAGACCTGTTAAGGAAGAAAACATTGAAAACCATCTGATGCATTCTGAGCATTATCATCTGCCAAAAGAAACCGCTGAGCTTATTAACCGCACTCACGAAAACGGTGGCAGGGTATTTGCGGTTGGCACTACAACCTGCAGAACACTCGAATCGGTTGCATCAAAGCTCGGTAAAATAGATGAAGATGATGACTGGACAAGTATTTTTATTTATCCCGGTTATCAGTTCAAGTGTATTGATTCGCTGATAACTAATTTTCATCTGCCGGAAAGCACATTGATTATGCTTGTAAGTGCCTTTGCAGGCTACGAAAACACAATGAATGCTTATAAATATGCCGTTAAAGAAAAATACAGATTTTTCTCATTCGGCGACAGCTCGATGTTTACCGATTTAAGATAAAAGGAAAGGTTTTAGCTGATGTATAAACTCATTAAAAACGAATGTACGGCAAGACGTGGAGAATTTGTGACTGTACACGGTACGGTGCAGACTCCGGCTTTTATGAATGTTGCTACCTGCGGTGCAATAAAGGGTGCGGTCGACGCATATGACCTTGAAAATATTCACTGCCAGGTTATGCTTTCAAATACTTATCATTTGCATCTTCGTCCCGGTGATGAAAAGGTTAAGGCTCTGGGTGGTCTGCATAAAATGACCGGATGGAAAGGTCCGATACTTACTGACAGCGGCGGATTTCAGGTATTTTCTCTTGCTTCTTTACGCAAAATAAAAGAAGAGGGTGTTTACTTTGCTTCTCATATTGATGGCAGAAAAATATTTATGGGACCGGAACAAAGTATGCAGATTCAGTCAAATCTCGGCTCAACAATAGCTATGGCATTTGACGAATGCGTTGAAAACCCCGCAAAATATGATTATTCTCAGGCTTCCTGTGAGCGCACTACACGCTGGTTGATGCGCTGTAAAGAGGAAATGGAAAGGCTCAAAGCATTGCACGACACGATTAATAAAAATCAATTGCTGTTCGGTATAAATCAGGGCTGCACTTATGACAGACTTCGTGTTGAGCACATGTGTAAAATTGCTGAGCTTGACCTTGACGGATACGCAATCGGCGGTCTTGCGGTAGGCGAACCCAAGGAGGATATGTACCGCATCATCACCGCCGTTGAGCCGTATATACCAAAGAACAAAATCCGCTATCTTATGGGAGTCGGAACTGCAGGCAATATTATTGAGGCAGTCAGCAGAGGAGTTGATTTGTTCGATTGCGTTATGCCCAGCAGAAACGCACGCCACGGACATATCAACACGTGGAGCGGCATAATCAACATGAATAATGCAAAATATGCTCTTGATGAGCAGCCGCTTGACCCTGAATGCGATTGTCCGACCTGCCAGAGACATTCGCGTGCGTATATTCATCACTTGTTCAAGGCAAAAGAAATGCTTGCTATGCGTCTGTGCGTTATGCATAACCTACACTTTTATAATACGCTCATGCAGCGTATTCGTGACGAGTTGGATAACGGCACTTTTAAAGAATTCCACGATAAATATGTTGATTTGCTTGACACACGGATTTAAATGCTTTATAATTAAAACATTGTTTTGTTAATTATTTTACGGAGGTTTTTAACTAATGGATTTTTTGACACTTCTTGCAGCTCCCGCTGCTAACGGTGATGCTTCAGGCGGACAGCAGAGCCCGTTTACAATGATTATTTTCATTGCTATTATGGGTGTATTTATGTATTTCACCATGTTCCGTCCCCAGAAGAAAAAGCAGAAGGAAGAGCAGCAGATGCGTGATTCTCTTCAGATTGGTGACGAAATCACAACAATCGGCGGTATCGTCGGCAGAGTTGTTACAATCAAGGACGATACACTCATCATCGAAACAGGTTCAGACCGCAACAAGATGAAGATTACACGTTGGGCAATGCAGTCCAACAACACAGCTAACGAAAAGGCTGAGGCTGAAAGACTTGCCGCACAGGAAGCTAAGAACGCTGAACGTGAGGCTAAGATTGAAGCTGAAGGCAAAAAGCGCGCAAAGAAAAAGAAAAAGTCCGGTCCGGAAGAAGACTAATTATTTTTCAATGTAATAAATAAGCCAAAACCCTCATATCTTCTATCAAGAGGATATGGGGGTTAATTTTATGCAGGTTTCTCAGTTAAAAGAAACATTAAAAGGTTCACTGATCGGAATATTGTTTGCAGCCGTGATGCTGGCTGTTTTTACATTTGCTTTATTAAAACTAAATATAACGAAAGAAAATTATATCTATATTTTGTTTTTTACATGTTCGGTGTCCGGAATGGTATCAGGTTATGTATCCGCAAGAAAAAAACGTGAAAAAGGAATTCTTAACGGTTTACTTGCGTGGATTGTACCGTTATTGATATTTATCGCAGCAATGTCAATTGCTTATAACGGATTTTCTTTTTTTGAATTTATCCCTGCATCATTTGGTATATTATTTTCAATGATTGGCGGAATAGCTGCGGTTAATATAAAAAGAAAGAAGAAAAAATTAATCAACAGGAGAAAATAGCAATGAAAGCAATGACTGTAAATCTTAAAGGATTAGAAATCTCGTCCGCAGAAATCAAAGAGGAAATAACAAAAAGCTGGCGCTTAATTATGCTGTTTTTGCTCTTGCTCGGCGGAATGATATCCGGAGCATTTTTTTACAAAAGGATTGGTACGGATTTTTCACAAATAATAACTGAAAAAATGACATTGTTACTTGATTCAGGTTTTGCAAAAATTCTTGCCGTAACAGGCTCGGTGATGTTATTATCAATCGTTTTATGTATCATTAACAGCTTCAGTGCACTTGGAATGCCGTTGCTGCTGATTATTCCGCCTGTTTTCGGCTTTTTACTTTCTATTTTGTGTTCATATTTTTATACAACATACAGGATTGACGGTGTCGTTTTTTCGTTATTGCTGATTTTTCCGGCAGCAGTTATAAATGTATTGATGCTGCTTATCGGCTGTAATGAATCGCTGATACTTTCCGGTATTGTATCGAGAAATGTATTTTCATCCAACAAGGAGGGCAGGGGAGAGCTGAAAGCTTTCTTTGCCCGTTACGGAGTAATAATTATTATTACACTATTGGTTTGCATAATTGATTCCATAGCAATATCCGCAATCGGAAAATCACTGCTCGTTTGATTTTTTACTTTTTGATTTGACACGTGATAAAGGATTGGAGTCTATTGCAGATTTGATTTGTTCATTGGCCACGTGAGTATAAATCTGAGTTGTGGCAAGACTTTCGTGACCCAAAAGTTCTTTTAAAAGCATAACATCTACGTCGCCGTGCTGATACATAAGCGTAGCTGCAGTATGACGCAGTTTATGAACAGAATATCCGCTTTCACCGATGCCGGCTTTATCGAGGAATTTTTTAACTATATGCTGAACTGTTTTAGGGCTGATTCGGTTCTTTTGTCGGCTGATAAACAGAGCATCGCGGTCTTTCAGCCCCTCGGAAGGACGAACTCTCAGATACTTATTTAAAGCATCAACACAGGCACTGTTCAGATAAACAATACGTTCTTTATTTCCTTTACCGAGAATAACAACACTGCCATCAGGTCTGATGCTTCGCAGATTCAGTCCGACAAGCTCTGATAAACGCAGTCCGCAATTCAAGAATAACGTAATTATGCAAAAATCACGCTCAAAAAATTGACCGTCAATAGCTTCGAGCAAATCAATACTTTGATCTAATGTAAGGTATTTGGGCAGAGCTTTTTTTAAACTGGGCGAATCAAGATCTTCTGCAGGGTTCTTTTCGATAAGTGCATGAGCCTTTAAAAATTTAAAATAGCTTCGTACAGATGAAGCTTTTCTGGCTCTTGTTTTGGGACTGTTTTTAAGCTCCATCTGGCAAAAGGCAAGGAAAGCGTATAAATCACTGAGCGTGATTTTTGATATTTCATCAATTTCAATAGCAGAAATATCGTATTCAGTCATATCTTTACCTTTTGAGTTATTGTCCTTTGAGCATAAAAACCAGCGAAAAAATGTTCGCAAGTCAGAAGCGTATTCAAGTACAGTAAGCTCAGATTTATTGCGCACAGCAGACTGATAGCTTAAAAATCCTTTTACAGTTTCAGGCAAATAATGAATTTCATTTTTTTTCATAAAAATCCTCCGAACATTTGTTTATGGGCGGTAAATAAATATCAAAATATCTTAAACCAATAGATTTTATGTTAATATAAATAGATTTTATGCTAATAATAAGCAGAAAAAAATAAAGTAAAAATGGATCGTGTAATTAAAAGCTGATGTCAATATAGCAGAATGATAAAATAATCAATAGAATAGATTTTAGAAACAATATTACAAATTAACAGAAATTTTTTGAATGACGTATTATTCATCAAAAAATAACTGAACAGACAGTATCTGAAAAAATATGTAAGATTAATTATAAATTGATAAATAATAA
>JAZSND010000002.1:0-33803 GCA_045536235.1 Acutalibacteraceae bacterium
TGACAACAGTATTGTTTCCTACAAGACCGGAACAGAGCAGAATATTAATCTTGTTTTAAGTACGATCAGAGCAGCCAAGAAAAAAGAGAAGGTCACTGCAGAGCTGCAACTCCACAGTGACCAAGGGTTTCAATATACATCTCCAGCATATTTTAACCTGACAAAATCATACGGCATAACACCCTCAATGTCAAGACGTGGAAACCCGTATGATAATGCAATGGCTGAAAACTTTTTCTCAATTCTTAAAACAGAATGTATTTACAGAGTAAAGTTGAAAACTTATGAGGATGCTCGCATCCTCATAAGTGAATACATACACTTTTACAACAACGAACGAATCCAATTAAAAACAAAACTGACTCCGCTTGAAAAACGAAGTCAGTATGTCGCCTAATTAAATATTTCTGCCATAGAGCCTTTTTTGTACTGTCCGCACAATTTGGGGCAGTTCACGCACGTTGAAGGTGTTTTTTGTTTCTTTTTATGGAATGGCTTTTAATTAAAGCTTTGTAAAAATGTTGATAAAAAGCCTGGTATAGAATTAAAAAACTAAAATTAATTCCAGTAATATTGTGTTTATAAGCATTAAAAATTGTACTCGAAAAATCCCATAAGGGCATCGAAAATCATTTTCATAAGCCCGATTGGGTCTGAGAGAAATCCTATAGTTAAAAAAATCGCTGCTACTATACCCATAGTTTCATTCTCCTGTTATTAGAAAAACATATTAAACAGTTCTTTTATTGTTCCGATTGGGTCTGTGAAAAAAGCTATAGGAGTGTAAAAAAGGTAAGTAATAGAAGACCAAGCCACATAATCTTATATCTCCTTTCTGTTTTTCAAAACGGCGAAGGAACAAATTTGCCGCAATTCCTCCGCCGCACGTTCAAGGCCTTTTTGTTTTCTTTTTACGATATGCGTTTAATCAAAACATAAGCCATGAGAATATCAAATTGAACAAATTCTTGAAGAAGTAGGAGAGACGTTCAAAGAAACCTGCTTTTGATGTAAGTTCAATTGATGCTTCAATCGGTTCGTCGTCATCGTTGTAAATAGTCCAACCGTCTTCGTCTTCAAGGCGAACGGTAATGGTTGTTGTGCCGCTGTTTTCAGAAGTCATTGCTAAACAGTATTCCTCGCCGTTATTCAAGTAGCCGTTAAAATAGCCGTCATCTTCACCGTACCAACTGAGGTGTGTACCGACTGGCAGGAAATAGCTTGTAGTATTCTCAGTTTCTACCATAGGAATATCGGCATAAATATAAGCTGTTTCGCCATATTTTACGGTTGTTGAATCGACGATAACGTCAAGAGTGTCTATTTTGAAATCTTCATTGTCAATGTAAATAATACCGTAGAAATTGTAACAGTAACAATAGTCATAATCAACGTGTGAACCTCTTTTAATAGCTTTCCATTGTTCTGGCATACCCTTGTATATTATAGTTTCCGGGTACATGTTCTGTTCATAAAAATCGCTGTGAACACTCCAACCAAATGTGCAAGATTCTATATATTTCAAGGATTCGGGAAGAATAAGCGTTTCGATGTTTTCTAAATTATAGAAGCCGTCAATTTCTGTTATGCCTTCTTTAATTTCAAGTTTTGTTATTTTGTCGGCAATATCGTTCCACGGAGCGTTTTCGCATTGCGGATATTCTGCCATAGCACCGCTGCCGCTGATTACAAGTGTATCAATGCCGTTATAGAACCAGGTTGCATTTGTGCCGCAGGTGCCGGAAGATTCTTCAAGAACATAATTGTAACAAATGTCAGCTTCCAAAAGCGCATAGTCTGCATCATATACGTAATCATCGGGATTCATTTCTGTGAGCGCAGAATTCCACTGTGCAAGGCTGCCACCGAAATATACTTGCGCTAACGATGAAGACCAGCCTGCTGTAAGGTAGTCAATCTGTGTTACGCTTGCGGGTATATAGAGTGTTTCAATTCCGCTCCATGCAAATGCCATAGGAGAAATAGTTTCGGTACCTTCTGGCAGATTGATATATGCAAGCTTTTGACATGAGTTAAAAGCATTTTCACCTATAGTTTTTAAGCTTTCAGGCATGGTGATATAGGCGAGATTGGAAAAATCCAAAAATGCACTGTCGCTAATGGTGGTTACACTATTGGGTATCGAATATTCTGTTAAGGATTTGTCAAATGCTTTAATAAGAGTAGTTTTATCTTTGTTGAACAAAACACCGTAAGCATCAGCTGAATAGTGTTGATTATTTGTATCAACTGTTATGCTTTTAAGTTCATCGCAGTAATAAAAGGCTGATGTATCAATGCTTGTAACACTTGCGGGGATTGTGATGCTTGTAAGTTTGGATCCGCCAAAAGCATGGTTGGCAATTGTTTTAACGTTCTCAGGAACAGAGTACGTTGTATCGGCTTTGTTTTGCGGATAACAAAGTAGTTCGGTTTTGGCTTTGTTAAACAGAACACCATCCTCGCTTGAAAAAGCAGGGTTATTTTCATCAACGGTAATGCTTTTAATACCGTAGCCGAATTCACCCCAATCTGGGTCGGTGAGTTTAATTACACTTTCGGGGATATATAAATCAATTATTGAGCCAAAATTGTTTGTGGAAATCCAATAGATACCGGTTACAGGATAACCGTCAAGCGTTTCGGGTACATTGACTGTACCTGAAAGATCTTCGGAGTCGTTGATGCCTGTAATAGTCGCTTCGCCATTTTTAAGAGTATATACCCATATGCCGCTTTGGTGATATTCATTACCGTCGTCGGATTCATTGTAGGCATACGCTGTGCTGAACATGGATGCCACTGAAAACAGTAGAACAATGCTCATAATGATTGAAAGTGATTTTTTTGCGTGTTTCATTTTGTTGCCTTCTTTCTTCAAATTTGTACAATAATCATATCATAAAAAAAACAAAAATTTTGCCAAACGGTACAGAAAGCGGTTTCATGGGTACGGAAAGTTCAGAAGCATAATTTTCAAGGTTATTTCTATCAATAAATTAAACAAAAACCGCATTTTTCCGTAATCGGAAAAGTGCGGTTTGCTATTAGATTCAAACGGTTATTTTTTCTTGAAAAGTCTTGCTATAAAGTTAATTACGCTTGAAATGGCTCGCAGTGCGTTTTCTGTGATTTCGGCGAAGAAATCTTCAAGCTTTTGCAAGAAGGTTTTTTCGCTGTCGATTGTATCAGAATCTAAAACGTACTTAAAGGCGTCATAATTTCCGCTTTCAAGCAATTCAAGCATTTCTTCAAAGGTGATGTTTTCCTGTGTATCACCTCGTACTACTGCAAGATTTACATAGAGATTAGTGAGGGTGAGATTATTGGTGCCGTTTTCAATGTTTTCAAAATCCGGCAGTATGAAGTCGGGCATTACGCCGTCAAATATCAATTTTTCAAAATAGATATAGTTTGCATTTGAATGTTCAGCCAAAAAATCGCTGAGGAAATTATAATACAGGTTTGCATAAACAGTCAGTTCACCGTTGAAGCTGAGGATTTTTTCTGTATCATCAAATCGGACTGTAATGCAGCGTGCTGAATTCTGCTTTGCAAAATCAATCATTGTTGAATTATCAGCTTTGCAAACAAATGTGAAGCTGTTATTCAGCGAATCGAAAACACCGTTATCAAATGATATGCTGTCTGCATGTGAGGTGAACAGAGCGAGATTTGAACAGCTCATAAAAGCTGAAGTTCCGACTGAAGTTACATCTTTACCGAGCGATACTTCTTTTAGTACAGAACAGCCGTTAAAGGCATTCGCAGGTACATTTGTGATACCATCTTCAAATTCAACATAAAGTATGCGGTCCTTAAAGCTGTACCAGCCGTATTCTTCAAAGCTTGATTTTTCTTCAACAGTACCGCTGCCGCTGATTGTAAGAGTTCCGTCAATTTCGTTGAAGCTCCATACAGAGTTTTTGCCGCATGAGCCGCTTGTTATACCGTAGTTAAAATAAACCTTGGCATTGAGTAAGTATTGATTATATGTACTGTCGATAACTATGTTTTCCCAATCTTCCGATGAAGAAGTATAATAAATGTTTTTGAGATTCTGACAGTAAGCGAAAGCCATACCGTCAATGCTTATTACTGAATCAGGTATAAGTATACTTTCAAGATTTTGACAGCTTTGGAATGCTTTGGTGGGAATATTAATGAGCCCTGATGAAAGCTTAATGCTTTTCAGGCTTTTACAACCTGAAAAGGCTTCAAGAGACCACGAAACAACAGAGTCCGACATAGTGACATTTTCAATTTTTGTGCAACCGTAAAAAGCATTTCCTATGTCTGCGACTGTGTCGGGTATGGTGTAATTTTTAATACTGCAAGCAGCAGGTATGCTGACAAGTACGGTTTTGTTTTTGTCAAAAAGCATACCGTGTTCGTTACTGCTGTAATAGTAATTGCCAGCGCCTACATTGATTTTTTCAAGCGATGTTACATATTTGAACGTACTGCTGATTTCTTTTACATTTTCCGGAATATTGAGAATTTTCAGGTTTGTAATTGTACCGCCGGCTTCTATTGTTCCGAACGGTGAAGCTATAATTTCAACAGTGGAAGGAACGGTGAAGTTTTCGATTGTACTGCCTTGCGGATAGAGCAAGAGAGATTTCATATCTTTGGTATAAAGCACGCCGTTTTCATCATTGCAGAAAAATTGATTTTCGGGCGAAACATTTATTGTTTTTAGATTTCTGATGCTATAGAAGGCAGGTGCCTCATTGTTGAGTGAATATATTCTTTCAACACCTTTGCCGATATGAAGCTCGTTGAATGAACAATCGTTGAACGCACAACTTTCAATAACAGTTACAGTATCGGGAATTGTGATGCTGTCAAAACTGCAGTTGACAAAAGTTCTTTCCTTTATTGTTGTGATAGCTTCGGAGAAGGTCAGTGTTTTAAGATTTGTGCATCTGTAAAATGCGTTTTTTGCAATTGTGTTTACGCTGTCGGGCATATCATAATATTCGGCAGAAATGCTGTAAGGGTATTTGATAAGTTCGGTTTTATTTTTGTTGAACAGTATTCCGTTGTCATCGCTTGAATAAACAGGATTGTTTTTATCAACTGTGTACTTTGCTTCGGCAATATCATTAAGAGCGACAAGTGTTGCAGGGATAAAGATTGATGTTACTTTATTAACATCGTTAAAAGCGTTTTCCGCAACTGTAATAACAGGATACCCGAATATTTCCGACGGTATTATAAGTTCGCCTTCGGCAGATGTATCTACGCTGGTTATTGTTGCCTGACCGTCTGCAGTTCGGTATGTGAAATAGCCTTCTGTGCCTTCAAGTGGTGCTTCGCTTGGGTCGGCAACATTGAAATTGATATTGAGCGATGTCAACGCGCTGTTTCCGCTGCTGAATTTGATTTTATTCCACTGAGCTTCCGTACCAGTGAAGTTGATGGTTTCAAGTGCTGTGCAGCCCTTAAAAGCATCTACACCGATACCGGTTACACTTCGGGGAATAGTTATTTCTTGGACCGAGGAGCAGTTTTTGAATGATTCACCGTTGATTGATTCAACACCGTAAGGAACTTTTACGCTTGTGTATTCTGCAGCAGGAGGGCAAAGTATAAGGTTTGTTTTGAATTCATCATATAATATGCCTTGAGAATCGCTGCTGTATTTTGTGTTTGCCGTATTGACTGTTATGCTTTTTAGTTTGTTGCAGTCTGTAACGCAGTATTTATCAAATTTCGTTACGCTTGCAGGAATATATAATTCTGTAAGAGAAGACGGAAAAGTTATATTAGCTATCTCTTTTATTCCGTCAGGCACACTATACACCTGTAATGAAAGTCTTTGCGGAAGGATAGAAATAACACCGTTGACTTTGTCATAAATTATTCCGTTTGGATCAGAAAAGAAGTATTCGTTTTTGTCACTTACCGTTGCACTCTTAAGTTTGGTGCAATAATCAAAAGCCCTGTCACCTATGCTTTTTACGCTTGCACCTATATGAACCGATTCAATTCCAGAACCCTGAAATGCATAGCTGCCGATAGTTTCCGTGCTGTCAGGAATAATTACAGAAGATAATCTGTTGCAGCTGCGGAATGCTTGTTCTTCTATTACTGTAACCGTTTCGGGTATTGTTACCGAAGTGAGCTTTTTTGAGCCGAAGAAAGCATAAGCCAATATATCTGTTATACCATTGGGAATGGTGTATGATGTCATTTCATTTGCTGTCGGATATTGAATCAGCTTTGTCATATCCTTGGAATAGAGAACGCCGTAACTGTCTGCGGTATAATTTGCGTTGTTGGCAGAAACAGTAAACTGTTCAACCGAACAGTCTTGAAAGGCTCTCTGCGGAATATCTGTTAAGGACGCAGGGATATGTACATTTGCAAGCTTGCTGCAGGATTCAAAAACAAAAGTACTCAGAGCTTCAAGCCCTTCATTCAGGGATATACTTTCAAGTGAGCTGCAGTAGGAAAATGCCTGCATTTCGATTGCTTTTGTACTTGAAGGGAGTGTGAGAGATGTAATCTTTGAGCAGCTTCGGAAAGCTTGCTTGCCGATAACAGTTACAGGCAAGCCATCAATGATATCAGGGAGAATAACTTCACCCGATATAGATGTATCACAATCTGTAACGGTTATTCCGTCAGCTGTTACAGAATAAGTCAGATAGTTTACAACATTATCCTGTGCATATGTATAAAAAGGCAGCATTCCTCCTACGAGAAACGCTGCCAATATGACGGAAATAATTTTATTTAAAGAGTTGTGCAGCTTTTTCATAAGAAATCTCTCCTTTAAACATCAATCCGATCTCAATTATAAAGAGATTATTCTCACAAGTCAAGTTAACAAAGCCGTTATATTCTTTTGCTACTGTTTTAATATTTTCAATTCCAAAGCCGTGGTTGATTTTGTCTTTTTTGGAAGTTTTGATTCTGTTGTTCTTAATCTCAACGGGCTTTGAAACAGGGTTAGAAACAGTTAATATAACACCGTTGTTTTGCTCACGAGAACTGATTGTTATAGGTGTAAGGCTGTTTGGGGGAGAATTAAAAACAGCATTATCAAGTGCATTTGCAAGAATTATACAAATATCGTTGTTGCTTATTCCTTGCGAGGGGATTGTGCCTTCAAATTCAATCCTTAGTCCGTTTTCCTGCGCTGCAGTTGTCTTTGCGGAGATGATAGCATCAGCAAGGTAGTTACCTGTAGAATACTTTGTTTTGGTCAAAGCAGGAAACTCGTTCATTTTAGCAAGATATTCCTTTGCTTCTTCGATTCTGTTCTGGTCAATAAGTGCACTTAATGCCATAACATTGTTAATGTAATCGTGTTTGAAGCGGCGAATATCAGTATTGTTTTTAATGATTTCTTCGTTGTGTAACATCTGTGTGTCAAGAAGCATCTGCACATCGCTTTGCTTTTCTGATACGGAGAAATATTTACTGACGATGAATACGATACAGCCGACAACAAGTATAGCCGAAAGCACCAACAGGATATTGGCAACATCCTCGATATACGCCGAATCTCTTGTAAGAGTGACAGCATAGTATGTTGCAAGGTCTGCAATGAGTATTACCACATACACAAGAGTGGGGATTTTCTCGAAAAATATTCCGTGATACGCTAAAATCCGCTGTTTGGTTATTATGAAAACAGCGGCTGATAAAGCGACATAAAGAATGATATACAACAGATTGACAGTAGCTTGATTATCCGTTTTTAAAAAAAGGCTTACCATAAGTATCGCAAAATCGGCGGTTGAATTCAGAATAATGCCGTACCAGAAAAATGTCAGCTTTTTCCTGGACGAAAAGAAGAGATAAGGAAAGACAATAAATCCAAGCATTGTAATAATGTCGCATATATCTGCGGCAGCATAGGTGTCTTCAAAAACAGCAAAAGGCAGCAATGAAGCTACAGCAAAAACAAAGGCTGTAGCAGCAAATGCTGCTTTTTTTATGTTTAGCCTGTATCCGAAAAGTCTTTCCAATAAGAAAACTCCGACAAAAAATCCGGATGTATTTTTAACCAGCTCTGTAATACAAAGCACAGCAGTGTTCATTTATCTCACCTGTTAATTTTTGTTGTTCTTGAGATAAGCTTCGCAAAGCTCAGGATATTTTTTCTGACTTATAAATACTTTTTCACCGTTATCCAGTTTTGCTGTACGGGTGTCGAAAGATACAATACGACTGGTATTAATAATAAATGAGCGGTGAACACGCAGAAAGCCGTATGGCTCAAGCTCTTTTTCAAAAGAAGATATTGTGCGGTGACATTTGAGGCATTTGTCTTTAAAGTAGATAAATGTATCCTTACGGGCAACCTCAAGATAATAAATGTCCTTGATGTCAATAACATTTATTTCATCGTTTGTTTTAACCAACAAAGTTTCGGTATCACTGTAGGAAACGATGTAATCATCAAGTGCCTTAAAAAGCTTTTGCTTGTCGACAGGCTTTGTAAGGAATCTGTAAGCACGCACTTCAAAAGCATCATAAACAATCTCAGGATATGCAGTTATGAATATAACGCTTTTTGTTTTGCCGGATTTTTCACGAAGGAGTTTTGCGAATTCCATCCCGTTGATTCTGGCATTGTTTTTGTTGAAATCGTCCATACGGTAATCCAGCAAAAATAAATCAAAATCATCAATGTTTTCAACAATCTCTTCATAACTCTCAAAACAGGAATACCAGATTTTTATTTTTTGATTTTCTGAATATTCATCCAGCATTGCGGATATTTCATCAAGTATTATTCTGTTGTCATCACATACCGCAATTCGCATTTTTTGCCTCCGTTTTGTTGATATATGCTATTATATTGCTTTTTTTGACTATTTGCAAGGTGTTAAAACGACACGGAACAACTTTTCGTACCTCTAAAACTTGTTTCTGTACCTTTTGTCAGATGGTTAAGCTTTTTTGTGATACAATTGCAATTGGTATAGTTTAATTTTACTTCTTTTTTGCGATTCCGGAGGATTTGTTATGAAAACAATTAAACGAATTTTTGCTATTTTTATGTGTATTGTTCTAACCTTGACCGCCGCACCCTTGAGCGGGTTTGTCGGGCTTGATTTGCCGAACCTGTTTGATTTTAAGGCAGAAGCAGCAACATACAGTGGCACGTGTGGAGATAACCTCACATGGTCGCTTGATACAAGCACAGGTGTGCTCAATATTAGCGGTACGGGTGATATGACTAATTTTTTGTTGTCAGAAGGTGGTTATGCTTATAGTGTAAATACACCATGGTTTTCATATCGTTCATATATAAAAAATATTAAATTTGGTAATGGCATAACGAGCATTGGTAATTATGCGTTCGCTGGGTGCTACAGCCTTACAAGCATAACAATTCCTGCTGGTATAACAACTATTGGAAAAGGTATGTTATATAATTGTACTAAACTCACAAATATTACAGTAGATGTAAAAAATACATATTATTCAAGTGATAGTTATGGTGTGCTGTTCGATAAAAATAAAACTAAACTTATACAGTACCCTGCAGCCAACAGCAGAACAAGTTATATAATCCCCGATAATGTAACTGTTATCGGAGATTGGGCGTTTCGCTCATGCTACAGCCTCACAAGTGTAACCATCTCTGACACCGTAACATCTATCGGCGATTGGGCATTCGCTTATTGTTCTAGTCTCAAAGATGTATACTATACAGGTATACAGGCGCAATGGAATAAAATCTCAATCAGCTCTAATAACGAAGATTTAACCTCAGCTACGATTCATTACAACTACGTAAAACCAAGTAGTTTTATATACACTCAGACTCATATGGTGAGCAATTACGCAGACAATAACAATGATTATGCCGCAAAGTATTTCGGCGGTGCGGCACAACCTATGGACGGCAGTAACGGTACACCCGATATGTGTATCCCCGGCCTCAACCTTGGCGAAAATATGGTGCCGCAGGGTATAGCATATTACGAGGCTAAAAACTGGCTGCTTATCTCATCTTACTATAAGGATGCCGACACAGACAGCTACCCTTGCTACATCTTTGCGCTTGACTTTTCAACCGGTAAAATGGTTGCGGAATATAAGCTGAAAGAAGCAGAAAGTTCAACTTTACACGGACATGTTGGTGGCATAGCGGTTTCCGACCACAATTTGTATATAACAATGGAAGGATCTGCTATCGGATATGCTCCGCTTTCAGAGCTTGACAAAATGAATGGCGAAATAATTATAAAAGAGTCCAAATGGATGGATGAATATATGGGTACTGCTCCCATATCATATCTCAGTATTAATTATGGTATGCTTATTACGGGTAATTTCTTTTACAAATATGAGGAGAAGTATAATAAACCCGCCAAGGCAGCAAACAGCGTTATTCTTGCTCAGAATCTTAGCGGCAATTCTTCAGAGGAGGAGTGGAAGAATTTCTGTAATTCCGGTCCGTTTGCAGTAGTAAAAGTGCCCGATTCTGTGGATAGAATTCAAGGTGTTGCTTATCGCGACGAAAAATTCTATATTTCAAGTTCACTCGGCAGAAAAAATACATCAAAGTTTTATATTGCTGATGTTGATAAATCAAACGGATACACCCTTAAAAATATTGTTAAGTATCCTGCACTTCCGATGATGGAAGGTTTAACATTTATCGGAGATTATATTTATACTTTGTTTGAATCCGCTTCTGCTTTTTATCTCAAAGGGCTTGATAAGGATAAAGATAGAGGCGTATCGACTAATCCGACGGATGTTGTGTGGAAAATCGATTACAAAGAACTTATAGGCGTTGATGATACACAAACGGTAATCGGTGATGTCGAAAACCAGTATGTTGAATATAAAAACGGTGACAAAACAGGCTTTACCTACCTGGACTTCAAGCAGAATTGGTTTACAGAGGACAGCGGAATTTATAACCATTCGCTTGGCAGACTCTGTTCACAGTTTGTTATGCTCGGTTACGATAAGGCTGTTGAAGATAAAAATAAGGTTACACTTCACGAGTACACAAAGCCTAACCTTAAAACAGCACTTGAAAAAATAGGTATGTCCGATATTGAAATTGATGGGTATACGGCAGAGGATGAAGTAAACACATTTATTGCCCACAGAAAAATTGATGTCAATAACGAGGAATACACGCTTGTTTTTGCGGGCTTTATCGGTTCGCAAGACGGCCAGTGGTACAACAACTTTGATCCTGGTACAGGTACTACACATCAGGGCTTCAGTAGCGCCAAAAAGCATGCGTATGGTTTGCTTGAAGCTTATATTCAGCGTTACGGATTCGACAAGAGCAAAACAAAAATTCTTTTAACAGGTCATAGCCGTGGTGCGGCAACAGCCAACCTTGTTGCAGCTCAACTAATCAAAGACAAAAAATATGCAACCGTAGGTAATATTTATACCTATGCTTTTGCCACACCTAATTCAACATCGCTTGATGAGAGAAATGACCTTGTATACAAGCGTATTTTCAACATTGTAAATCCTGAAGATTTTGTTACAAAGGTTCTTCCAACTGCATGGGGATTTGGCAGATACGGAACAACATATGTACTGCCAAGTAAAACAAACACTTCATTTAGCCAGTATAAAGTTTACAAATCCAATATGCAGCAGTATTTTGGGCCTTTTACAGATGGTCAGACTTATGAACCATATTTGGATGGTGAGAGTTCAACATATATAGCTGTAAGGTCACTTACAAAATCTGTAAAAAACCTTAATCAGTTTTACAAGCTTCCGCTTATGGCAGGAATTACACCGGTAACTGCGCATTTCTTTTTCCAAAATTCACTCTGCCATGTTGTTTCACATATAGCAAATGCTGCTGAATGGGCAACAGCAGTTACTTTGGTTGTTGAAACCTTATTAGATCCATATAGCAGTTCAGCGTACAGGGATATTCTGGAGTATTTTATTCTTTACAGTCTTTCTACAAAAGATATTATGATAAGCGGACTGTTTGAAGATGCACACAGAGCAGAAACCTATTGTGCGTATATGATGTCAATGAGTGAAACGCAGATAAAACAGGAGCGCAAAGGTTTCCTAAATACTGTCAATTGCCCTGTTGATGTTGAAATTACTGACAAAGCAACGGGCGAAGTTGTTGGTAAAATTGTCAACAATGTTGTTGACGAAGAAATTGCCGCAAAAGAAAACGCACTTGTTATGAACGTTGACGGCGATTCTAAATCGTTCTGGCTTCCTTTGGATGGTGATTACGAAGTGAAGCTTACCGGTAACGATGAAGGCACAATGGATTATACCGTTGCCGAAATTGATCCCGACCTTGGTGAAACCGAAAGAATCAATTTCTTTGACGTTGAAATCGCCAAAGGAAAAGAATTTACAGGTGATGTTCCTGATTATGATTTTGTTCTTGATGAATACACACTTCAGTCCGATTCCGGCTTAGAAACACCCGACCAACAGCTTGATACAGAAAGCGGAACGGTAACAATTACAACAGTTGCTGACGGTAACGGATATATTTCTGAAAGTGTCAGCGTAAAAAGCGGCGATTATGTAACCGTAAAAGCGGAACCCGGTACGGCGACTGCTTTTATCGAATGGGTTGACGCTGATGGAAAAACAGTTTCGACGGATGCAAATTATAGCTTTGTTGCCAAAGAAAACGTAACATTGAAAGCTGTTTTTGTATCCCGTGCGGCAAGCGCTGACGGTACTTGCGGCGATAACCTGACATGGACACTATACAAAGACGGTGAACTTGCAATCACCGGTACAGGTGCTATGGAGGAGTATACCGATTTATCAAGCATACCGTGGAATTCATATAGTGATGATGTTAAAAAAATTACGATTGGTTCCGGTGTAACATCAGTCAGTTCAGTTGCTTTTGCTGTCTGCTTGAATTTAACATCAATAACTGTTGATTCAAATAATGAATACTATTCAAACGATGCGGTGGGTGTATTGTTCAATAAAGATAAAAGTGTGTTATTTAAATATCCTGCCGGTAATCAAAAAATTGTGTATAGCATACCGGATACAGTATCTGTTATTGCGGAATATGCTTTCTCTTTTGCTAAACATCTTGGAACAGTGGGTATTCCTGTATCTGTAACCGATATATATGATTATGCCTTCAAGAACACATTAAGGCTTTCAGGAATAGCATATGCAGGTTCAAAATCCCAGTGGGAAAACATCAATGTATCAGAATGTAGCGATATATATGCGGGTGATTTGCATTTTGATACAAAATTTGGTTTGATAACTGTAGAACTCAACTATGAAGGACCTTTTTCAACACCTCAAACTTTGCCGCTTTATGTGGAGATTCCAAATACTGAGCCTCCTGAAGAATCTTATGAAGAATTGAACAAAGATGATTTTGTTTCTTCATTTAAAGAAATTCTTATATATTTATATGGTTTTAATGAGGGCGATTTTTTAATAGATCCTGATTCTGTTGTTATGGTTGATAGCAATGGTGTGGAAATACCGTTGCCTGTTACTGTAAAAATTGATGAATATTTTTCTTACTATTTCAAATGTACAGTAAAAAGCACCAAAAGCGAAACTCTTACCGGAAAATGCGGTGACAATTTAACATGGACTCTCTATACGCTTACGGGTCTGATGGAAATAGTCGGTTCCGGCGAAATGTACGATTATGGGTACGAGGATGCTCCCTGGTTTAAATACAGAGAATACCTCGAAACAGTATTTTTTGATGACCGTGTAATATATATAGGCGATCATTCTTTTTATTACTGCTACAACCTTAAAAATGTAAAATTGCCTTCTGCTTTAACAACTATAGGTGATCGTGCATTCTGTGGCTGTACAAAACTTGTTGGTGTAGTGCTTCCGGAAAATGTTGAAAATATAGGCTATGTCGCTTTTGGCGAGTGTCAGGCATTACGCAGCATATCATTATCGGATAGTCTGAATAGCTTAGGCTATGCTGCGTTTGGTGATTGTATAAACCTTTCAGAAATAATATTGCCGGATAAGGTAATTGATTTTGGCGAAGATGTTTTTAAAGGTACAGCATATTACAATAACCAAAGCAATTGGGAAAGCGATGGCGGTTTATATATCGGTAAGCACTTGATGTGTGTTGATACAGCGGCTGCTGGTTCATATCAGATAAAAGAAGGTACAATAACTATAGCTCATCACACTTTTGATTCTTGTGCCGGACTAACGGAAGTTGTGATTCCGGAAAGTGTTAAAACTATTGGAGCTTATGCATTTGCGTATTGTACCGAATTGAAAATCGCAGCAATTCCTGATGGTGTTACATTAATCGGTAACAATGCATTTGCAGTTTGCAAAAACCTGGAAAAGATAACAATTCCAGACAGCGTTACAACAATCGGCGACTCAGCTTTTAGAAATTGTAAAAAAATTACAACTGTAACTATTACTGAAAATGTTACCGAAATTGGAAGCAGTTTGTTTGCTGGTTGCACATCGCTTACAGAGATAATTGTTGATAAAAGCAATAAGAATTATGTAAGTGATGAGTATGGTGTACTGTTTAATAAGGATAAATCTGTTCTTATTCAGTATCCTGTAGGAAATACAAGAAAAAGCTATGTTATTCCTTATGGTGTTACTTCGGTAGGCGCATATTCTTTTGATGGCTGTAGTTATATTACAAGCATAACTATTCCGAGTACGGTTTTAGAAATTGACATAGGTGCTTTTAGTGACTGTGATAATATCAGAGATATTTATTTCAACGGTACCGAAGAGGATTTGTTTGATTTATGTCCTTGGGAAGGTAATGATGATTTGCTTGATGCAAATATTCATCCTTTTGATGAGGAGGAATTCACTACTGAAGAAGATTCTACTTTGGAGGAGGATTGGAGTGGCAGTGAAACAACAACGCGTGTGCCTGAAACCACCACAAAGAAACCGGGTGGCGAAATGGGGGATTCTTCTACCACAACACGTCCGACCACGACCCTTACACCTACTACAATTGTTCCGCCGACAACAAGGCCGAACAACCCTGCTAAGGTTAACATAACGGTAACCTGTCAGAAACTTGATTCAACAGTAGATGTTAGAACATTTACTTATCAGGCAAAAAGTGGTACTGTGTTGACCGTAACTGATGTACTTGCAGCAATAAAGGGTAGACTTGATGATGAGGGTAACTATCTTTACGATCAAGAAATTTACGATATAGCCGATTCTGTTATATACGCAAGCGATTACGGTCCAGTTATTTTGGACAGCCTGCAAGTAATAGAAGGTGAGGAATATACATTCTATGTTACCGTTAAGGAAAAGAGCCCGTATATTGCCTCCGGTACCTGCGGTGAAAATCTGACATGGACGCTTGATACAAACGGTGAACTTGTAATCAGCGGCGAGGGGGAGATGGAGGATTATTCCGAATATTACTCTTCATCCGGTGATTCCGCTCCTGCGCCATGGAGTGGCTACAGATATGATACAGTAACAATAGAAGATGGTGTAACAACAATCGGTGATTATGCGTTTATTTATTCTTGGGAACTGATGAGTGTAAGCATTCCAAACAGTGTAACTGCTATTGGTGACTGTGTATTTTACTCTTGCTATTATCTCAACGATATAACTATTGGCAATTCAATTAAAACGATAGGTTACCGAGCTTTTGGGGATTGTGTCAGACTTGGATACATAGATTTGCCGAGTACGGTTACAACAATAGATGAACAGGCATTCAGTTCTTGCATTAACCTTAAAACTATAAGAATCCCTGATGGTGTAACAGCTATAGCTGATTATACATTTGATGAGTGTGACAGTCTCACAGGCGTAACTTTTGGTGAAAACAGCAAACTTACAACCATAGGTATGGGTGCGTTTTATGATTGCTATAACATTGAAAGTATCGAACTGCCGGATAGCGTAACAACTATAGGCAGCAGTGCGTTCCGGTATTGCAGCAGCCTTACGGATATTACTATACCTGATGGTGTAACGGTTATAGGCGATTATACATTTTATGAGTGTGACAGCCTTACAAGCATAACAATACCGGAAAATGTAACGGAAATAAGCAGCGGTGCATTTGGGTACTGCAACGCACTTGAAACAATTGAGACGGACAGCGCAAACGAAAACTACTGTAGTATAGATGGTGTGTTGTTCAGTAAGGACAAATCTACTTTGGTTTGTTATCCTGCCGGTAAAACTGTGGCGGAATACACAATACCGGATTATGTAACGGCTATAGGTGATTACGCCTTTGCAGGCAACCTTAATATTGAAACGTTGAACATACCGGAAAGTGTAACATCTATCGGTGAATTTGCGTTTTCTGGTTGTGATAATCTGAAGCTTACCACAATATCTGCAGGCTTAGCCGAAATAGGCGATTATGCGTTTTACGGTTGCGGTTCCCTTACGGAGGTTGTAATACCCGAAGGCATTACAAGAATAGGTGAATGTGCCTTTGCGTGGTGCGAAAACCTTACAAGTGTTAAAATAGCGGATAGCGTTAATCTTATAGACGATTCAGCTTTTTATTATTGTACTTCACTTACCAATGTTGATCTTGGCCAGGGTGTGCAGACTATTTATGATGATGCATTTGCAGGCTGTTACAAGCTTGAAAGTATTGTAATTCCAAACAGCGTTGAGTATGTTTGTGCCCGTGCATTTGCATGGTGTAACTCGCTGAAAAATATAATTATACCCGAGGGTGTAAAGCAAATCGGTTACGATGTATTTTACTATTGTTCCGCACTTGAAACCGTTGATCTGCCTGCGTCACTCGATGTAATTGGTGATGATGCGTTTTCAATGTGCGAAAGCCTTGAGAGTATTATTGTTGATGAGGGTAATGAATACTTCTCCAGTGTGGACGGCGTACTGTTTACCGAGGATATGTCTACGCTTATCAGCTACCCTGCAAGCAAATACGATAAAGAATATACAATTCCCGAAACGGTAACAACAATCTGCAGTTATGCATTTTCGGTAAATAAAAACATTAAGCGCATTACAATACCCGCGACGGTAACATCTATAGGTAACTATGCGTTTGCGTATTCTGCCCTGCAGAATGTTACTTTTGCAGAGGGTGTAACCGAAATTCCACAATATTCATTTTATGGTTCCGACAGCCTTGTTAATGTAACACTTCCCTCTACCGTAACGGCTATTGGTTACAACGCTTTTGGTGACTGTTATGAGCTTGAAAATGTTTACTACTATGGTACAGAGGAAAGTAAAGCGGAAATAGCTATAGATTGGAACTATTGGCTTGATGAAGCTTATTGGCATTATATTCAGGGTGCGGCCGATTATGAATTTGTTGACGGTGAGCTGATAATCAGCGGCACAGGTGCGGTAACAACAAAGGTTAGTAAGCTTGACTTTGCTGACGAAATTAAAAAGATAACAATCAAAAATGATGTCAGTGGTATTATGGATATGGTTTTTGCTGATCTGCCGAATGTAACTGAGGTTGTAATCTGCGAAACGGTTGATTACATAGGTGATTTTGCATTTGAAAACTGTCCTAAGCTGAAAACGGTACAGTTAAATGTATCAACAGGCGAGTTTGAAAAAGTGGACGGAATGATTTCAGCTTATTGGGGTGATAGGCTTCAATCAATTGGTATTATGGCTTTTGCAGGCTGTACAAGCCTTGAAAGTATAGTTATTCCGTCGACGGTTAAAACTGTAGGCAATTACGCTTTTGCTGATTGTACTGCGCTCAGCAGCGTAACGCTTAAAAATGGTATTGAAAATATCGGTTGTGCAGCGTTCAGTAACTGTATCGCACTTGCAGAAATAACAATACCTGAAAGCCTGAAAAACCTTGGTTACGATGCGTTTTACGGCTGTGTAGCACTTGAAACGGTATATTATAATGCTGTGGATTGTTTTATAGACGGTGCTTCATCCGACACGGATAAAGTTATTTTCGGCGAGCGCGATTCAATAAAAAACTTTATTTTTGGCGAAAATGTTAAAAAAATACCGCATCATTTGTTAATGAATAACACGGGGATTAAGGAGATCCGTATTCCCGCAAGTGTTACTAATATTGGATACAGAGCGTTTTCCGGTTGTACAAATCTTGAACGGATAATAGTTGATGAAGGTAATAGCTACTATATGAGCGATGAGTATGGTGTGCTTTATGAAGTTTATAACAACTGGTTGGACTATAGTTATTATCTTATTCAGTTTCCGTCAGGCAGTGATATAACACGCTATCCAATCCTTGAAAATACAGACGGACTATACGGTTATGCCTTTAATCCGTGTAAAGTTGTGACATTAGGGCTTCCGAAGAGTGTAGATGAGATAGGTTGCTTTATGTTTGAGGAAGACTCGACACTTAAGTATATCTATTACGGCGGAAGTGAAAGTGATTTAAACAAAATAGCTTGGCTAGTGGATACGAGCATTTCAGGTAGTGACAGCAGGGACATGCTCGATGCGACTATTTTCTATAATTCTGCTTTGGATGATGGTATATTAGAATCAGGAGCGTTCGGTGAAGACTTTAGTTGGTCATTATATGAAAATGGCGAACTGATTATATCCGGCAGCGGAAAAATGTCTGATTTTGCACCGCTCAGTCAGCCATGGTATGATAATATCAATCTTATAACAAAGGTAACTTTGGAGGACGGAATAACCTCTGTCGGCAGTAATGCATTTTACTGTTGTAAAAAACTGACCGAGCTTGTTATGCCCGAAACATTGACGGAAATAGGCTATTCTGCATTCGGTGTTTGCAGCAGCCTTGAATCGGTTGTTATTCCGGAAAATGTAAAGAGTATCAGCGGCAATGCCTTTGCCTATTGTGAAAAGCTGAAAGAGGTAACGTTGCCCGATAGCCTTGTTCTTGTAGCGGCATATGCATTCTACAATTGCAACAGCCTTGCAGATGTGTATTACACCGGCACAGAAGAATTGTGGAATAAAATAGCAATTGGTGAGGAAAACACCGACCTTACTGAGGCGACAATCCATTATGAGCATACATCTGTTATTGCTTCCGGTAATTGTGGTGATAACCTGACCTGGACACTCTATAAAGATGGTGAACTTGTTATAAGCGGTACGGGTTTTATGGATATGGAGTGGGTATCACCTTCTGATGCACCTTGGTATTCTTACTCAAATGATATCAAAACAGTCAATATAGGCAACGGTGTAAAATTTATCAGTTGTTATGCATTTTACGGTTGTGATAACCTGACAAGTGTAACAATCGGTAATGCCGTAATGGAAATCGGTCAGAATGCATTTGCTTTTTGCGATAATCTGAAAAGCGTAACAATCCCTGACAGCGTAATGTTTATCAGTTATAATGCGTTTTATGGTTGCGATAGCCTGGCAAGCATAACAATACCCTATAGTGTAATATCTGTTAGTACTGAACAATTTTGTAATTGCGAAAACCTGACAAACATAACAGTTGACGATAATAATCAATACTATTCAAGCGAAAACGGCATTCTTTTCAGCAAGGATAAATCTACTTTGCTTTGTTACCCCGGCGGCAAAACTGCAAAAGAATACACATTACCGGATTATGTAACGGATATAGGTGAGCAAGCCTTTTCAGGTAATGCATATATTGAAACGCTGAACATACCGGAAAGTGTTACAACAATCGATGACCAGGCATTTTATGGTTGCGACAGTTTGACAAGTATTACAATTCCTGATAGTGTAACCGTCAACGGAAAATTTGCATTTGCTGATTGTGACAGCCTGATAAGTGTAACAATAGGAAACGGTATAACAAGTATTGGCAGTTGTGCATTTTATGATTGCGATAGTTTGATAAGCATCACAATTCCCGACAATGTAACGACAATCGGTGATAGTGTGTTCGCTTATTGTGACAGCTTAACAAGTGTTACAATCCCCGATAGTGTAACCGCAATAGGTGAAGCAGCGTTTAATTATTGTAACAGCCTTACCGATGTGCATTACAACGGAACGGAAGAACAGTGGAATGAAATAGCAATCGGCGAATTTAACGAACTGCTTACAGAAGCTACTATTCATTTCAAAGAACCTCAGACCTATACCGTCGCCTTTGACTCCAATGGTGGTGTAAACGTACCTGAGACACAAAACAAGACCCATGGTGAGGAACTGGTTATCAGTTCAGAAATACCTGCCAAGGGCTATATGGTTCATTACGACGCTAACGGTGGCAGCGGTATGCTGTCGGATAAAAAGGTAAGCTGTGCATTTATCGGTTGGAATACATTGGCAGACGGTACGGGCGAGACTTATCTGCCGGGTACTCTTTACAGTGAAGACAGTGATATAACTCTTTATGCTCAATGGAAAAATCCGAAAGTCGGCAGTATGCCTGTACCGATGAGGAGCGGCTATGTTTTCGACGGATGGTTTACTGCGACAGAGGGCGGAACACAGGTTAAAGCTTCCGATGAGTTGAGCGGAGATATAACTGTTTATGCTCATTGGTCAAAGGAAGTATATGAAATAAGCAACTGCAAAATTTCAATCAGACGACCCGATGTAAAAACAGTCAGCTACGGTGAAACCCTTGTGTTTGAAGCTGTTGTAAACGATTTGCCAGATGGTGCGAAAATTGTGTGGTCTGTTTCAGGTGATGGTTCAGCTGTAAAATCCGTTTCGGATAACGGCATGATATGTACTGTTAAAGCAACTGGTACGGGTGAGGTTACTGTTACAGCAAACGTAGTAAATGCGGACGGTGTACCACTGAAAAATGCAAACGGTAACAGCATACAGTCCAAAAAATCCTTTACGGTTAAAGCAGGAATTTGGGAAATAATTATGTGGATAATAAAAACAATGTTTGGCATTGAGCTTACTTATCTGCCTGAAACACTTCTTTGATAAATTTTTATCTGTTCATTCAATCTAAGTTTAAATAACAAAGCAATCAGAAACCACTTGACTTGAGCAACTGCACAGGTCCGTAAAAAACGGACAATGAAAAAAACCTCCTATGGTAGAATTAAGATAACTACCATAGGAGGAATTTTTATGTCCAGAAGTTACAGACACATTAAGCAATATGAAGAAGAAATATTGGAATTAAGGAAACAAGGATTAACCCAAAGAGAAATAGGAGAAAGATTTGGATTAAGCAGAGAACAAATAAAAGAGTTTTTTAAAAGAGAAAGAAGAAAAGAGCGAAAGATAGAAGCGGGACACGCCATTCACAAGAAAGGCAGACCTTGCCAAAAGGAAGGTGGAATACCGCCATCTATACAAGAATTAGATAATTGCTCATCATTGAAAAAATTGTTATCCCCGACAGTGTAACGTTGATTGACCAATCAGCATCAACAATTGTTCAAAACTTTCAAGTGTAACACTTTCAAAATCATTGGAGATGCTGGGAGATGAAGCATTCGGAGACTGCGTTTCACTTACCTCAATTGAAATTCCTAAAAGTTTAGATAAGGGAGATTGGGGAGGATCATACAGTACATTTGGAATAGGGCCATTTTATAATTGCGAAAATTTATCAACAGTAACCTTTGTGGAAGGAACAGTAGGAATATCCGAATACTTGTTTATGGGATGCAACGGATTGATATCCATAGAGATTCCAGATACAGTAACAAGATTTAAAAAAGCTGCATTTGCAAAATGTCCTAACCTTAAATCAATAAAGCTGTCAAATAGCTTAATGAAGATAGAAGGATACGCTTTTACAAATTGCAAAGCAATTGAACAAATAATCCTTCCTGAAAGCTTAACGGAAATTGAGTATTATGCGTTCGATTATTGCACAAACTTAAAATCAATTAGCATTCCCGATAACGTTATAAAAATTGGACATAATGTATTTGATAATTGTTCAAAGCTTGAAACAGTCAAGCTTCCCGAAAACCTTGAACTTATTGATGATTACACATTCAGAAACTGTAAGCTTCTCAAAACAGTTAACTTCCCGGCAAATATAACCTCAATAGATCAGTATGCCTTTTATGACTGTGATGCACTGACAGAAATTGTTATTTCCAATAAGGTTAACACCATTGGCACATACGCTTTCTACGATTGCGATGCGCTCACAAATGTTGTTATCCCCGACAGCATAACTTCTCTAGGCACATATGCACAGACTTATGCAACAAATAAGAGAATGACCTTCGTTGATGTAAGCGATGTTAAGGTTGATATAATCGGATTTGATAAATCAAGCTATAATCTTAAAGCATCAGGAACCGGTGGCAAATTTGTTCTCGGAATGACAATTGATCCCAAATCATCTGTTGAGCCGATAGCCTTCACTTCATCAAATACAAGCATTGCAACTGTTGAAAACGGTGTTATCACCGTCAAGGGATATGGCACGGCAACAATCACCGCAACAACCGAATCGGGCAAAACGGCAACCTGTACTGTTACAATCAACAGAAAGGTCACAGGTGTTTCCCTCAACAAGTCAAAGCTTTCTATAAAGCAAGGTGAAACATCAACTCTCACTGCTACGGTTTCCCCTTCAAACGCAACAAACAAAAAGGTTTCTTGGAGCAGTTCAAACGAAAAGGTTACCACCGTATCAAACGGCACTGTAACTGCAGTTGCTCCCGGTGTTGCAACAATCACCGTTAAAACAGAGGACGGTTCATACACCGCAAACTGCGAGGTAACTGTTACAGCTTCGACAGTTACTCTGTCGTCAATATCTGTAAAAACGCTTCCGAATAAAACAACCTATGTGATTGGCGAAAGCCTTGACACTACCGGTCTTGTGCTTACAGCTAAGTATTCTGACGGATCATCAAAACTTGTCAGCAGCGGATTTATCACAAGTGGATTTGATTCATCAACCGCAGGTACAAAGACTGTAACGGTATCTTACGGCGGCAAAACAACAACATTCAGTGTTAAGGTTAATGTAGCAGTAGTTTCTGTAACAGCTGTAAATATTTCAAATACTTCTTTAAATCTTACCGTTGGCGACACAAAACAGCTTACAGCTACAGTTGCTCCGTCCAATGCTACAAATAAGAATGTTACATGGTCCTCAAGCAACAGTTCTGTTGTTTCAGTATCTGCAACCGGTCTTGTAACTGCAAAAGCAGCAGGCAGCGCAACAATCACTGTCACAACAGTTGACGGCGGCAAGACTGCAAAATGTAAAGTAACAGTTGTTGCTGTAATGCCGACAATATAAATCAAAACTCCTTCCGTAACAACCGTAAAATACGGCGATACGCTTATTCTTCACGCTGACCTTGGTGAAACTCAGCTGCCCGAAGGATATACAGTCTTTTGGACTATTGAGGGTAACGGTATGAGCATTAAACCGAGAGAGGACGGATTGACCTGCGAGGTAACATCTGTTCAAAACGGAAATGTAATCGTTAAGGCAACTATTGTTGATGAAAATGGCGAAGCATAGAAACTATGTGTTTTGGATTTTTTTAGTTTAGTATAAATCTCCAAGTTTCACATATCCTAACATCACAATTTCAAAATGTATAAATGTAAAACAAGGAGAAAGATATTTTTATGAAAGCAACAGGAATTGTGAGAAGAATTGATGATCTGGGAAGGGTAGTTATTCCCAAGGAAATCAGAAGAACAATGAGAATCAGAGAAGGCGACCCGTTGGAGATTTTTACGGCGCCAGACGGTGAAGTTATTTTCAAAAAATATTCACCCGTCGGTGAGCTGTCCACGCTTGCTGCGCAATATGCTGAGGTGCTTCACAGGGGCACAAACCTTCCCATTCTTATCTGCGACAGAGACAGGGTGATTGCTTGTGCAGGTATACCGAAGAAAGAGGTACTTGACCGTCAGCTTACAACGGAGCTTGAGGATTATATGGAGCGCCGTGAAAACTTTGCAGCTAAGGCAAAAGGTGAGGGGATGAATCCGGCAACGGGTATAGACCGCATGGCGACAGTTGTGGCTCCCATTATAGCTGCAGGTGATGTTTCTGGTGCGGTTGTGCTGCTTGGTGATGAAAGCCTAAATGCACCTACGCAAACGGACATCAAGCTTGTGCAGGTTGCGGCAAACTTCCTCGGCAGACAGATGGAGGAATAAGTTTTTGACAGAGCTGATTTTTCAGCTCTGTTTTATTGTTTGTTATAATAATATTTTACTTGAAAACGCTGCTTGCAAGTGCTATACTTCAAAATGGAAAGGCAGGGGATTAACCGTGCAGGATATACTTATAGTTGTTGATATGCAGAACGATTTTATTGACGGTGCACTCGGTACAGCGGAGGCTGTGGCTATAGTGCCTGCCGTTAAAGCTAAAATCAAAGGCTTTGACGGTAAGGTGATTTTTACCCGTGATACGCATTTTGAAAATTACCTTGAAACGCAGGAGGGCAAAAATCTGCCCGTTGAGCACTGTATAAAGAATACATACGGCTGGGAGATAAGGGCTGAGCTTGATGAACTCAGAAGCACACAGGCTGTGGATAAAATTACTTTTGGTTCGTCCGAATTGCCCGGAATTCTCAAAGCAGAAAACGAAAAAGAGGAAATTAGAAGTGTAACGTTAATCGGGCTTTGTACGGATATCTGCGTTATTTCAAACGCAATGGTTATAAAAGCGTTTCTGCCCGAAACTCAAGTTCTGGTTGATGCTGCCTGCTGTGCAGGCGTAACACCCGAAAGCCACAAAACGGCACTTGCTGCTATGAAAATGTGCCAGATAGCGATAATTAATGAATAAAACAGAGGTTGGTAAAATAAGATGGCATTTATCAGCGTTTTTGATGTAATAGGTCCGAATATGGTCGGACCGTCAAGCTCTCATACTGCGGGTGCGGCGAGTATAGCTCTGCTTGCCAAAAAGATGATAGGTGAGCCGATTAAAAGCGTAAAGTTTACGCTTTACGGCTCGTTTTCCAAAACCTACAGAGGTCACGGCACGGACAGAGCCCTGGTCGGCGGTATGCTCGGCTTTGAAACTGACGATGTAAGAATACGTGAATCCTTTGATATTGCAAAGCAAAGCGGACTTGATTTTGAGTTTATCTGCAATAATGAAGAGCTTGAAGATATTCACCCGAATACTGTTGATATGTATATCATCGGTCAGTCCGGCAGAGAGCTTAAAGTGCGTGGCGAATCGTTGGGCGGCGGTAAGGTTATGCTCACCCGAATCAACGGCGTAAAGGTTCAGTTTACGGGCGAATACCATGCGCTTATTGTTGTTCAGCGTGATCATCCGGGTGTTGTTGCGGGTATAACTTCCGTACTCAGCAGCTGGGATGTAAATATTGCTTACCTTCGTGTTTTCCGTGAGGAAAAGGGCGGACTTGCCTACACAATAGTCGAGTCAGACGAGGAGATAAGCGAAAAGGCAATAGACGTAATCAAGAAAAATCCTGCCATTAAGGATATCATGCTTGTCAGAAGATAAGGGAGTTGAGTGATTATGGATTTTAACAGTAGTACAGAATTGCTTACCCTTTGTGAAAAAGGCATGAGCATCAGGCAGGTTATGGTTGCCCGTGAGGTTACACAGGGCGAAACCGATAGTGAAACTGTCGAACAGCGTATGAAAAAAGCGCTTTCAATTATGCGTGAATCGGCACATATTCCCCTGCAAAAGGTTATGCCGTCAACGGGCGGACTTATCGGCGGCGAAGCGGAAAAGCTTAATAAACATATGCTCGGTGGCAAATCAATCTGCGGTAGTGTGATGATAAAGGCGCTGATTTATTCGCAGGCTGTGCCCGAAGTGAACGCTTCAATGGGTGTTATCGTTGCCGCTCCGACAGCAGGCTCGGCAGGTGTGCTTCCGGCTGTGCTGTTTGCACTTGAAGAAGAATTTAATCTTACCGAAGACCAACTGCTTGACGGTATGTTTACCGCAGGTGCGGTGGGCTATCTGTTAATGAAGCACGCATCAGTTTCCGGTGCTCAGGCAGGCTGCCAGGCAGAGGTCGGCTCGGCCTCAGCTATGGCTGCCGCTGCTGCTGTTATTATGATGGGCGGCACACCCGAACAGTGCTTTGATGCCGCTTCAATAGCACTGAGTAATCTCCTCGGTCTTGTCTGCGACCCGATAGCAGGCCTTGTTGAAGCGCCTTGCCAGAGCAGAAATGCCATAGGTGCAGCAAACGCAATCACCTGCGCAGAAATGGCTCTGAGCGGAATAAAAGCAGTTGTGCCTTTTGAGGAAATGTCGGCGGCTATGCTTCGCATCGGCGTTAAAATGCCCGGCGAGCTGCGCGAAACAGCTCTGGGCGGCTGCGCCGCAACTCCCACGGGCTGCGCACATAACTGCCGGATTTTCGGCGGATGTCAATAATTACAGTAAGGAACAGCTATGAATCAGAAACCGACAGAAATAATTAATCAATATGACAGTGTTTATGCTGACCCGCCTGTGAAGGTGCGTGAGGCAGGCAGGGCAATAGTTGTACGTGACGGAAAAATACTGCTCACACACGAGCTTAATACAGGTGTTTATATGACTCCCGGCGGCGGTGTTGAAGAAGGGGAAACGCTTGAAGAATGCTGTATCAGAGAGCTTGAAGAGGAAACGGGCTACACGGTAAGACCTGTTGAGCGCTTTGTTACGGTAAGGGAGCACTGTGTTGATACTCTTTATATAAGCAACTATTTTATATGCGAGGTTACAGGTAAGGGTGAACAAAGCCTGACTGAAATTGAGGTTGAACACGGGGCTGTTGCTGAGTGGCTCGAAATTTCAAAGGCTGTTGAGCTTTTCAGCACTTATGCCTCGAAGCGTCCCGATATCCTGAGCCTTTATCTTCGTGAATATACGGTTATCAATAAGTATTTAAATAAAATTAACAACGATACAAATCAAAGAAATGAGGAAATAAAAATGAAAAACTTCAAGGGTATTTTTACCGCACTTCTCACTCCGTTTGACAGCAACGACAACGTAAACACCGCAGAACTCAAGCGTCTTGTTGAATGGAACATCGAAAAAGGCGTAACGGGCTTTTATGTTGCAGGCAGCACGGGCGAAGCCTTCCTTCTTTCCGAAGAGGAACGCAGACTTGTCTATGCAACCGTAAAAGAGGCAGCAGGCGACAGAGTAACGCTTATTGCGCACGTCGGTGCAGTTTCCACAAAACAGGCTGTTGAATACGCAAAGTATGTTGAAAGCATAGGCTATGATGCAGTTTCTGCCGTTGCACCGTTCTATTATAAATTCAGCAACGCTCAGGTTATGGAGCATTACACAGCCATTGCCGACAGCGTAAGTATTCCGCTTGTTATCTACAATATCCCGGCATTCTCGGGTGTTGACCTTTCTGTTGATGAGGTTTCACAGCTTCTCAGCCACGATAATATCCTCGGTATCAAGTACACATCAAACGATTTCTTCAAAATGCAGCAGATTCGTGCACGCTTCCCCGAAAAGATTATTTACAACGGCTTCGATGAAATTATGGTTTGCGGTCTTGCAATGGGTGTTGACGGCGCTATCGGTTCAACCTATAACTTTATGGCTGATAAGTTTATTAAGATTCATCAGCTCTGGCAGGCAGGCGATATCAAGGGCGCACAGGAAATTCAGGCACAGGCTAATATCATCATATCAGCCCTTATCAAGGTCGGTGTTATGCCTGGCGAAAAGGCTGTGCTTAATTTCCTCGGCTATGATTTCGGCGTATGCCGCAAGCCGTTTGATACGCTCACCGATGAACAGCTCGCTTACCTCAAAGAAACTGTTCTTCCGCTTCTTTAATTTAATTCTTGACAGTGTTTATACTGTGTGATATACTTTTTTTGTTAAATAAAGGGGCAGTTTGTCTGCCTGAAAATATTACGATTGGAGATACTTCAAAATGGAAAGAATTAAGACTATCGAAACTAAAGACCTTGTAAAGAGCTGTGAAAACGGCGGTTGCGGCGAGTGCCAGACTTCCTGCCAGTCTGCTTGCAAGACATCCTGCGGTGTTGCTAACCAGCAGTGCGAAAACGCAAACGAGAACTGATTTAAGCAAATACAAAAATTGAGAAAACAGGTAATACAGTTTTTGTATTACCTGTTTTTTATAACCCTCCCAAGGAGAAAGATCAATGGTACACCAGTATAAACTTAACGGCTACAATATCGTGCTTGATACATGCAGCGGTGCTGTGCATGTTGTGGACGATGTGGCTTACGATATAATTGCACTCTACAAAGAAAAAAGTGCACAGGAAATTGCAGACGAAATTTCCGCAAAATATGCGTCTGACGGTGTCACAAAGCAGGATTGTCTTGACTGTGTCGAGGATGTCGCAAGCCTTGAAAAAGCGGGTAAGCTCTACACACCCGATACCTATGCAGATATGGCATTTGACTTCAAAAACAGAAACACCGTTATCAAGGCTATGTGCCTTCATGTTGCACACACCTGCAACCTCAACTGTGAATACTGCTTTGCAAGTCAGGGTAAGTATCACGGCGACAGAGCGTTGATGAGCTTCGAGGTCGGTAAACGTGCACTTGATTTTCTGATTGAACATTCAGGCACACGCCACAATCTTGAGGTCGATTTCTTCGGCGGTGAGCCGCTGATGAATTGGGACGTTGTAAAGCAGCTTGTTGCCTATGCACGTGAGCAGGAAAAGATTCACAACAAGAATTTCCGTTTCACCCTCACCACAAACGGTATGCTGATTGATGACGATGTTATCGAATTCAGCAATAAGGAAATGAGTAACGTTGTCCTGAGCCTCGACGGCAGAAAAGAAGTACACGACAGACTCCGTAAAGATTATCAGGGCAGGGGCAGCTACGATATTATCCTGCCTAAATTCAAAGAGTTTGTTAAGCGCAGAGGCGACAAGAACTACTATATGCGCGGCACTTTCACTCACGCAAATACCGATTTTACAAACGATATTTTCCATATGGCGGATATGGGCTTTACGGAGCTTAGCATGGAGCCCGTAGTCTGCGCTCCGACCGATTCAAGCGCCTTGACAGAGGCTGATTTGCCCGTGCTTTTTGAGCAGTATGAAATCCTTGCCAAGGAAATGATTAAGCGCAAAAAAGAAGGCAGACCATTTACCTTCTACCACTATATGCTCGACCTTAAGCACGGCCCATGCATCTACAAGCGTATTTCGGGCTGCGGCTCAGGCACAGAGTATGTTGCCGTTACACCTACGGGCGATATTTATCCCTGCCACCAGTTTGTAGGCGATGAAAAGTATCTGCTCGGTAATATTTATGACGGTATTACAAACACAGCTGTGCAGGACGAATTCAAGCTCTGCAACGCTTACGCACGCAAGGAGTGCGACGACTGCTGGGCAAAGCTCTACTGCTCGGGCGGCTGCGCTGCAAACTCCTACCATGCGTCGGGTAAAATCACAGGCATATACGAATACGGTTGCGAGCTTTTCAAAAAGCGTATTGAGTGCGCCGTAATGCTTCAGGTTGCAGATTGCACAGACTGAATTTGAAACTTTTATTTTTTACGAAAGGTAAAGATACCGTGCGTGTAAGGCGGTTTTAACAGCTCTGTCGGATGCGCATTTTGTATCGCATTGCGATGACACCTATTGTTGATTTTGTGAAAGAATACGCACAAAGTAACAAGGCCCGGTTTCATATGCCGGGTCATAAGGGTGTGTCTTTTTTAGGGCTTGAAAGCCTTGATATAACAGAAATAAAGGGTGCGGATGAACTGTATTATCCCGACGGAATAATACTGCAAAGCGAGCAAAGCGCTGCAACACTCTTCGGCACAAGCCGTACCGTTTATTCAGCAGGCGGCTCAACGCAGAGCATACAAGCTATGCTTTTTGCCGCATACCAAAAGGCGGATAAAAGCGCAGCGCCCTTTGTGCTCGCAGGGCGAAACGCACACAAGGCTTTTATTTATGCTGCGGCAAAGATAGGCTTTGATGTGGAATGGCTTTATCCCGAAACAGAAAATAACAGCATCTGCTCGTGCGATATTACGCCGCATATAATTGAAAAAAAACTCAATTCGCTTTCATTAAAACCCTTTGCAGTTTATATCACAAGCCCCGATTACCTTGGCGGTATCAGTGACATCAAAGCTCTGTCGGAAGTTTGCAAAGAATACGGTGTGCCGCTTCTTGTTGATAACGCTCACGGTGCTTACCTTGCTTTCTGCGAAAAAAATATGCACCCCATAGCTCTCGGTGCGGATATGTGCTGCGACTCGGCACATAAGACGCTTCCGGTTTTAACGGGCGGAGGATACCTTCATATAGCGGATGATGACAGCTACGGCTTTGCTGAAAGTGCAGTGCGTGCGATGTCTCTTTTCGGTTCAACGAGTCCGTCGTATCTTATAATGCAGTCTCTCGATATGTGCAACAGATACATAAGTGAGAGAATCGTTACGGATATAGCCGGCTGTACAGCCCGTATTGAGCAGGTACGCAAGGTTATGAAAAATAACGGTGTAAATGATATATCCGGTGAGCCGCTTAAGATAACTGCAGATTTCAGATATAACGGTATAGACGGATTTGATGATACAGGCGATTATTTCCGCAGCTTTGATATTGAGCCCGAATATGCCGACGGCGATTTTGTTGTATTTATGGTGTCAGCGTTTAACAGTGAGAATGATTTTGAACGGCTTGAAAAAGCGTTTGAAAATATCAGACTTATCAAGCGTGCAAAAGAAGAGTTTGTTTTGCCCAAGGGCAAATCCGTTATTTCGGTGCGTGATGCTGTTTTTGCTGTGAGTCAAGAAATAGCAGTTTCTCAGTCAAAGGGAAGAATATGTGCGGTGCCGACAGTTTCGTGTCCGCCCGCAATACCCATAGCTGTGAGCGGAGAAATAATAACGGATGCTCATATCAGGCTGTTTGAATACTACGGTATTGAAAAAATAGCTGTAATGAAGGATAATTGATTGACAAATCAAATCAAAATGATATAATCAGTTTTATTGAAAAAAATAAAAAGGGGATTATGAAATGTTTGCTAAACTTTTTGCACTTTTTCTTTCAATCTACTATATGATTACGCCTTACGTTGCTCCGTCAACGTCTGACCCTATCAAGGTGCTTGATGAGAGTAAGGTTGAGCTTGCTTTCGTTACCTGGGGCGACCCTCAGGTTTCAAACTACCTTTTCGAGCGTGAGCCCCGATTCCGTGCCGCAACAGAAGACGTTGCAAACGCTGCCAGCGATCTCGATGCACTTCTTATTGTAGGTGACATTGCTGAAAACGGACTGAAGGAAGAATATGAGGTTGTAAGTAATCATCTCAAGGGCACAGGCGTTGATAACTATATTATGGCTGTCGGTAACCACGACGTACGACTTCGCTCATACAAGCAGGTTGTAAATCGCTTCACTGCTTTCCAGAATGACCTTAATACAGTTGCAGAAAGCGACCTCACAATCGATAAGCTCAACTACACATACGAAATCAACGGCTACACATTCGTTGTTATGGGTACAGATAAGAGCGTGTTTGAAGAATCTTACATAAGCGATGAACAGCTTGCATGGCTTGATGCTACACTCAAAGCAGAAGCTGTTGACGGTAAGCCCGTTTTCGTTGTTCTTCATCAGCCGCTTGCACTTACACACGGTCTGCCTACAACATGGGGTAACGGCACAAACAAAAAAGCAGGTCATGTCGGTGAGCAGAGTGATGCACTGTATGAGATAATGAATAAGTACTCAAACGTTATTCTTATCACAGGCCATCTTCACACAGGCTTCGGTCAGTATTCATACGAGAAGATCGGCAACATCCACGGTGTTAACGTACCCTCAACAACAATCGTAAACAAAGACGGTGACTACAATGAGCCTGCAACAGGCTACGTTACCGAGGTCTACAGCGACAAGGTTGTGTTCAGAGCAAGAGATTTTGCAAAGGGCGTATATGTTCCCGAATACGATATAGAAATTGCACTTGTAAAATAATTGAATTTCAGCTGCCTTTCAAATTTGAAGGGCAGCTTTTTTGTTTGGAATATAAAATTGCTTTTTATTGTTTTATATGTTAAGATATAACTAAAGTCAGGAAAAGAGGCGATGTTATGGCAGAAAGTACGGTACGTGAACAGTCTGTAGCCCCAAATAAACCGACGGCATCTAATAAACGCCGTTATGTAGGATCAAAAGAAACGGCTGCATACGTTATTTACGATATTTCCCAAAGCTTCAACATAAATAAGTATGCGGATGTTTTTATTACAGACGTTGTTCAGATCGGTCTGAGCTTTCAGACGGTTGTAAACTTTGTTATCGGTATATGGGATGTTATTAACGACATTTTTCTTGCCGCTATAGTGGATAAAACACGAACACGCTTCGGTAAATTCCGTCCGTGGCTTTTTGTGTGCTCCGGTCCCGGTTTCCTGCTGTCGCTCGTATATTGGCTGCTGCCTATAATTTTTGCGGGAACCGACCCGTACCATACCGGTAAGCTTGTGTTTTATATGATCTTTCAGTTGATAAACAATCTTAACGGTTCTCTTGCAAATATTTCAAGAACAGGCATGCTTTCAACAATAACACCAAATGTTATTGAACGAACAAGGCTGATAACTCAGGCAAGTCTTTTCTCGGGCTTTGTTGAGAAATGGCCTGAGATATTTATGGGTCTGTTGATTGATTTGATAAACCACGGTAAGCTTAAAATACCGATGAAGGCTCTTTATGTTTCAGCGGGTGTATTTACGTCAAGCGTGGTAAGCGTTATGGGTCTGTTCTTTGTGTTTACTGCCAAGGAGCGTGTTGCACAGCGTGTAGAAAAGCCGAGCATCTGGCAGGGCATAAAGTCAATTCTCAATAATAAACCCTTGCTTATACTTACAGTTACCGAATTCCTGCAGGCTTTCGGTATGAATTCAGGCACAAATTACTATTACATAAATGTTCTCGGCTTTGCCTCAATGACAACGGTTGTTGGTATTCCCGGTGCTTTCGTTTCTCCGACAAGCTATGCTTTTGTTACCAAGCTGCGTGCACGTTTCTCTACCAGAGCACTTTGGATTACGAGCTCGCACCTCGGCGATTTCCTTATGATTTTTGTCTATATAGTAGGTGCAATAAATAAGAACTACAAAAAGCTTGCAGTTATGATTCCTGCGTTTATGATAAGAGAGACGATATGGATGACCTGCTGGGGTCTGATGAACGTTATACCCGAAGAGATGCGTAACGAAACCATAGATTACGGTGAATGGAAAAACGGTTACAGAACAGAGGGTATGACTGGTGTTGCCAAAGACCTTGCCAAAAAGCTTGTAGGTACTGTAGGTGTTACTATCAAGTCGTTTATTTTAAGTAAAATCGGTTATGTTGAAGGTGCAGGCTACGGTAACCAGTCAGAGAGAACGGAATATCTGCTCTTTATGATGTGTACGTTGCTTCCTACCGTTACAAGTGTATTCGGCTTGATTCCGAAATTCTTCTATGACCTCTCGGGTGAGAAGAAGGAGCGTATGTACCGCGAGCTTGCCGAACGGCGTAGGAGTATTATAGAAAAGGCAAACGAGATTAAAGACGAAGTTGACGGCGAATAAAAAATAAAAATAAGGCTTGCACAGTTAACAATCGCTGTGCAAGCCTTTGCTTTTTATAGTGTTTTAAATTCTGTTGATGCTCTTGAGTGCTATCTTGCCAAGCTCAATAACGTCTATTGCCTTGACGGGACAAGCCTCGTGGCATTTGCCGCAGCCGATACATTTATCGTAGTCGACCTTTGCACAGAAGTTTTCAACCTTAACTGCGTCGTATTCGCAAGCCTTGACGCACTTCATACAGCCTATACAGCCTGCCTTACATTCCTTGCGTGTGAGAGCACCCTTGTCGCGGTTGGCACAAAGCACAGCCGCTTTTGCCTGATGAAGGGGCATAAGCTCAATTATACCCTTGGGGCAGGTTTTGAT
>JAZSND010000022.1:0-17785 GCA_045536235.1 Acutalibacteraceae bacterium
CGTATCTTTTTCCGATTTCTCGTAGGGTAACGCCTTGTTCTTTGAGTTCTAATATTTCTTTTTCATACAGTTTGATGTGTCTGTAACTTCTGGGCATAACAAAACCTCCTATGATAGATTCATTCTACCATAGGGGGTGTCTTTTTTCTATTGTCCGTTTTTAACGGACCTGTTCAGCTATTCGGCTGCCGTGTTATTTTGTTCTTCAATCAGCATTTGCTGCGCAGCACCTGCGCTGACCTCTGCGGTGAATTCGCCCGTTATGCTGTTGTTTACGGTTATTTTTTCATTTGTTATTACTGCTCCGCCTAGGGCTTCGATTTTATTTTCAAAATACTTTTCGGCTGTGCTGAGCATAAGCTTTTTATCGGTTTGCGTAATCTTCTTTTCGGAAAACTGTGTGTAAACCTTTTCTGTATATCCGATGGGCAGTCGCTTGCCGTTGGCGGTCAGGTAACTGCTTCGTATCAGATTCGGCTTGGTATCACTTTTTATGTAAAGCGGTATATCTATACCGAAAATATGCAGCGTAATGTGTTTTTGTGTTTTTGCCCTGTAAAATGCAGTGTCTTGGTGCGCAGCCTCGGCACTGACAGTGATTTGAGTGCGGAGCACTGCATATGCCGTTGCGTGCATGAAGCGCAGCGAGCCGTCAGCAAATTCTGCAAATCCTCCGACGAGTGTTTCGCCCTTGCTGACAGCTTCACCGACGGAGTGTATCTTTGTGCCTTCATAAATTTCAAGTACGGCAAGCTGACCGTCAACTGTGCTGACAATATCGCACGGAGTTTCATCTGACGGAATGTCGGGTCGCTCGATTCGCTCTGTAACTTCAACGTGTACACACGAGCCGAGAATATTCACCGTAAGATATGTGACTTCAGGCAGGCGTGACAAAGCGTAGAAACGTATTTCGGGGGCGTTGATGCTGCTTTTGAAAACACCCGGCTTTAATCCTGCTTCTTCAAGTACTGCGAGTATTTCTTCGTCGCTTACTATGCTGTTGTCGGTTATGTCAATTGTCCACACCATTGCCGACAGCATGCCTATAACGGTAAAAAATACCCCCAATCCGCACAGCACACCGGCACGTCTGCGGTATTTTCTGGCGAAAAAAGGTAAGCCGACTGCTTTTGTGTGGTGCAGACGCATGCCGGATTTAACTGCACATTCCCGGATTTGCAGATAGCCTGCGAGTGTAGTACAGGCAAAAACCCTGCCGGCGTTTGTGTTCAGGTTCCATAACGGTATTCCGCGCAGTGAGCAAAGATTTATAAAGCGCTCGGTAAATCCGTTTTCTGCATAGAATTCCACATAGCCGCACAGCAGCCGCAACAGCCTGATAAATATCATACACGCTTCCTCCTCAGCAGAATTCTATCGAGCAGAAGGTTCCGCACAATACCGCTGCTTCGCCGTCAAAAGAACGTATATAAAGCTCATTGCCTGTGAATTTTGCGCATGTGCTGCCAAGGTTAAGCACAATTTTATCGTCAGAATATTCTACGATGCCACGGCATCCTTCAATACATGCCTGCGTATTTGCAAACAGCTCAATATGCGCACAGCTCTTAGATACAATTTCCGGAATTTCAAGCCCGGAAAAAAACATATTTTTAAAACGCTTATCTGAATCCATACCTTTCACTCCCATGAATATATACGCCGTTTCTGAAATAAAAATACACTGTATCATTAATTTGGGGTGTTTGGCTTGATAGGTAAGGTTGTAAAATTGCCTTCTGTACTGGCGGTTATAGGTGCTGCATTGTCTGCGGCTGTACTTCTGGCTTTTCCGCAGCAGGCGGTCAGCGGCGCAGCAAAGGGGTTAGAACTGTGTGCAGGCGTAATTATTCCGTCGCTGTTTCCGTTTCTGGCGGTAAGCTCGTTTTCTGCTTTGTCGCCGTCGCTTTCTGATGTAACACGGCTTTTTTCGCCGGTTATGCGCCACGTTTTCAGGCTGCCGGCAGCTGCAGCGCCTGCTGTTGTTTTCGGACTCATAGGCGGCTATCCCGTAGGCTGTACTACAACGGCACAGCTGTATGAGCAGGGCGAAATCAACAGCGAGCAGGCTCAGCGCCTTACCTGTTTTTCGGTCAATGCAGGTCCTGCTTTTGTCATTACTGCTGTGGGTGTTACAATGCTCAGGAGTGTAAAAGCCGGTATTATTCTTTTCGCTTCATGTGTGGTTTCGTCAATTATTATCGGTATACTGTTGGGATTTACTGCGCCAAAGCCCGAAAAAAAGGCAGCAAAGGAAAAAACGTCAACCGGAGAACTCAGGGCTCTTGTGGGAGCCACGGAAAAGGCTGCCCAGTCAATAATAAAAATCTGCGCATGGACTGTGCTTTTCAGCTGTATCTCGACGGTTGCCGGAAGCATGAGCATCAGCGAAAATGTGCTGCTTGCATTCAGTTGCATTTCCGAGGTTACAGGGGGCTGTCTTGCAGCAACGCAGACGGGCAATCTCTGCGCCGTTGCGGCGGCACTGGGCTGGAGCGGACTTTGTGTGTGCTGTCAGGTGATTGAAAGTGTAAAAAAGACGGGTGCCTCGTTGGGTGTGTTTTTCGCATTCCGTGTTGCTCATGCGGCGTTGGCAGCCGTGGCGTGTGGAATTATTCTTCATTTCTTTCCTATAGAAATAAGTGTGTTTTCAAATGTTGCATCTGTTACCGCAGGTAGCTTCTCATATTCGGTTTCGGCAACGGTTGCGTTGCTTTGCCTATGCACAGTTTTTATTATAGATCTTGATAGAAATAAAAAAATGTGTTAAAATACAGTTTTGGAGGCGATAGAATGAAAAAGAAACTGTTTAACACCGCTTCTATTGATAAAATCTGTGCTAACTGCGTAAACGGCAGGCATTCACCTGACGGTGACAGCGTGCTTTGCATCAGAAAAGGTGTTATGTTCAAGGATTCTTCTTGCCATAAATTTGAATACGATCCTCTTAACCGTATACCGGTACGTCCCTTGCATATGTCTGAGTTTTCTGTGGAGGATTTTGAACTGTGAGGATTCTGCTTGCACCTGATTCCTTCAAGGGCTCGCTTTCTGCTTTGCAGGTATGCAGCACGGTTTCTTCTGCGATAAAAGCGCAGATGCCTGACTGTACGGTGGACTGCATTCCCGTTGCTGATGGCGGTGAGGGTACTGTTGACAGCTTCGTTTATTCCTGCCACGCAGCGGTTGAAAGTGTGCAGGTTACTGCACCGGATTTCAGAAAAGTTACGGCAAAGTTTGCTGTAATGGGTGATACAGCCGTCATCGAAACGGCACAGGCAAGCGGACTGCCGCTTACAGGTGCGACGAATGACCCTGTACTTGCAACAACATATGGCTCGGGTGAGCTTATAAAGGCTGCACTTGACAGAGGATGCAGAAAGATAGTTCTCGGAATAGGCGGAAGCGCCACGAACGATGGCGGTATCGGTCTGGCATCGGCGCTCGGTGCACGCTTTACTGACATAAACTCAGAAGCGGTTACACTTAACGGTATGGGTGCTTCAAAGGTAGATAAAATAGATTTAAGCAATATGGATTCACGCCTTGCAGACTGCAGAATTACCGTTCTTTGTGATGTTGAAAATCCGCTTTACGGTGAAAACGGCGCAGCGTATATTTACGCACCGCAGAAGGGCGCTGATGAAGCAAAGGTTATTTTTCTTGATAATGCTCTGCGAAATCTTGGAAAAGCCGTTAAAAAATGCATAGGTGTTGATTATGCATCGGACAGCGGTTCAGGTGCTGCCGGCGGTATGGGCTACGGACTGAAAGCCTTTTTAGGTGCAGAATTGCAAAGCGGTGCCGGAACTGTGCTTGACCTGTGCGGCTTTGATGAAAGAGTGGAATCTGCGGACCTTATAATTACAGGTGAAGGCAGATTTGACAGCCAGAGCCTTATGGGTAAGGTGCCCGGTAGAATTATCGGCAGAGCAGGGGGTAAGCCCGTAGTTGTGCTGTGCGGCACAAGCCTGCTTGACGGTGCTGACGGTGTGTGTCGCATATTTGAAACAAATCCGCAGCATCTGCCGTTTGAACAAATTTTGCCGCAGTGCGAAAAGATGCTTTTTGATGCGGTCAGTAACGGGCTTGTACCGTTTTTGAAAAAATTTGAAAAAAACTCTTGACAAATGATTTTTGAAGTGATATTATAGCAAAGCGTTCTGCGAGAGCACTTGCAGAAAAGTTGGTGTTTATGACATTGAGGGTCCACCCGTTCCCATTCCGAACACGGTAGTTAAGCTCAATCGTGCCGACAATACTTGGTGGGCAACCGCCCGGGAAGATAGGTCGACGCCAACACAATAGTTGGTAATTATGACATTGAGGGTCCACCCGTTCCCATTCCGAACACGGTAGTTAAGCTCAATCGTGCCGACAATACTTGGTGGGCAACCGCCCGGGAAGATAGGTCGTTGCCAACATTAAAAAGAGTAGCCACCCAATAGGGTGGTTATTTTTTTATGCTGTGGAAAAAAGGGTCATTAATGCGTTTTTTTTGCTCACTCGAAGTACTTTTGTACTTCTTCGGGTCAAAGAAAATACCTTACTAACCCCTTTTTCTCAGCATAGCAATTGCAAAAATTAACTATCTTACCAGCGGAACAACTGTGTATTCCTTCGGTCCAATGAAAATTCTTTACTAATCCGTTTTTCTCTTCATAAAACGATTGCGGGAAGCGGTGTTCCGGTGTTTCGAAGAGCTTAAGTTCTTATTAATAATCTGTTAATAATTATATGTTAAACTACGTAAAGTATTTGTGTATTTGCGCCCATTGACGCTTTTGAAAGGATGCGGCATGAAAATATCGGTTTTGCTTGCAGCTTACTGCGGTGAAAAATACATCAGCGCACAGATTGAATCAATTCTGCCGCAGCTTTCCGCTGAGGATGAGTTGATTATTTCGGATGACAGCCCGGATGGGGCAACGCTTGAAGCGGTAAAGCCGTACCTTTCTGACGGCAGAGTGAGTTACGTTAAGGGTCCTCAAAAGGGCGTTGATGCCAACAAGGAATTTCTGTTCAGACAGTGTACGGGCGATGTTGCTTTTTTGTGCGATCAGGATGATGTCTGGCTGCCTGACAAAGTCAGGCGCTGCATGGCTGCGGTTGAGGGCGGTGCTTGCTGTGTGCTGCATAACGCATATCTGACAGACGAAAACCTTGACAAAACAGGTGAAACGCTTTTCAGTACAAGAAACGCAAAGCAGGGTGTGCTGCACAACATATTAAAAAACTGCTATACGGGCGCATGCATGGTGCTTATACGGCAGGCTTTTGAGGCTGCGCTGCCTTTTCCCGAGGATATACCGATGCATGACCAGTGGCTCGGTCTTGTCAGCGAAAAAACAGGCAAGGTTGAATTTATTGATGAACCGCTGATATACTGGCGCAGAAATGAAGGCAGTCTGACAGGCGGCAAAACTTCTGCAGCGCAGAAAATAAAATGGCGTATAAACATAGCTAAGGATATAATTACTTACAGACCGTAAGAACAACGGTCTTTGCTGCTGATTTTATGCAGTTGAAAGGAATGGTATTATATAAATACTAAGGTAACAGGCTGTATTGTTACACATAACAATATGAGCAGTATAGACGAAACCGTAAAAACGCTGTTGGAGCACACAAAGGGTGTGGATTTTAAGCTGACGGTTGTTGACAATCTTTCAACAGACGGTACGGTTGAACATATAAAGAAAAACTACCCTGAGGTTGAGGTTATAGAGCCCGGCACAAACAGAGGCTTCGGTAGCGGACACAATGTTGTATTACCTCAGCTTGATTCGGAATATCACTGTGTAATCAATCCTGATATCAGCATCAGTGAAGATGTAATTGCCAGAATGGCCGCATATATGGATGAGCATCCTGAAATCGGTCTGCTCTCTCCGCAGATATGCTTTCCGGGTGGCAAACCGCAGATTCTCGGCAAGCGTATCCCTAGATTAAAATATCTTGCCGCAAGCCGTATGCGCGATGAGGCTAACCCGAGTGCAGCGCTGCGTGAGTATGCAATGCTTGATGAAGATTTGTCAAAGCCCTGCGAAATCGAAAACGCAACGGGCTGCTTTATGATGTTCCGTACAGATTTGTTCAGAAAAATCGGCGGTTTTGATGAGCGCTATTTCATGTATTTTGAAGACAGCGATATTTCCCGTACGGTTCGTCAGCATGCCAAGCTGATTTTCTATCCCGAGGTAACCGTATACCACGTATGGGGCAGAGAGAGCAAAAAGAATTTCCGGCTCATGCTGGTTCAGATTTCATCTATGTTAAAGTTTTTTATCAAATGGTTTAATAAATAATATTGTAGGAGAATTGCTGCATGAATACTGCAAGCAAAAAAATTAAAATATCTGCCTACTTCAGGAACCTTTGGAAGTACCGCTTCCTTCTGGCTGAAATTGTGCGTAAAAACGTAAAACTGCAGTACCGCAACTCGGTGCTCGGCATGTTCTGGACGTTTTTGCAGCCGCTGCTTACAACCCTTGTTCTTGTTCTTGTTTTCGGCGGAATCTTCGGCAAAAGCAATGAGGGTATAGTCTGTTACCCGATTTATTTGCTTTGCGGCAGACTGCTTTACGAATTTTATACGCAGTCCACAAAGCGTGCCATGCGTTCAATACGCAACAGCGCAAGCGTTATCAAAAAAGTATATGTGCCAAAGTATATCTATCCTGTTTCCAATGTGCTTTCAAACTTTGTCACCTTTGCAATTTCGCTGAGTGTTCTTGTGGTGATGATGGCTTACTACATGATTTTTACGGACGTTGCCATACGCATAACTCCGTACATTCTTCTGACAATAGTACCTGTCATAATTCTGCTTGTGCTGAGCACCGGCGTCGGACTTATTCTTTCCACCCTTGCCGTATTTTTCAAGGATATTGAATACCTCTATGAGGTTTTCTGCATGCTCATTTTCTATGCAACCCCGATTTTCTATACGGTGGATGCATTGGGCGCAAACAAATATGTTCAGATGGGTCTTATGGCAAACCCGCTTTATTCTATTGTTTCCATGTTCCGTTCCTGTGTGCTTTTCGGCGAAATGTGGAACTGGAACCACTTCCTGTACGCAAGTGTTTTCAGCCTTCTGATGCTCGGCATAGGCTCGCTTGTGTTCTATAAAAAGCAGGATAAGTTTATTCTTCATATATGAGGTGACGGCGTTTGGCTAAAACAGCGGTCAAGGTTGAAAATGTCAGCGTCAGATTCAACCTTAATAAAGAAAAAGTTGACAATATAAAAGAATACCTGATTAAAATGGTCAAGCGAGAGCTTCGCTTTACGGAATTCTGGGCGCTCAGAAATATTTCATTTGAAGTCAAAGAGGGCGAAAGAATCGGCATTCTCGGCTTTAACGGTGCGGGTAAAAGTACGCTGCTCAAGGTTATTGCAGGCGTACTCAAGCCTACGGAAGGCTCGGTTAAGGTGAACGGAGTTATAGCTCCGCTGCTTGAGCTGGGTGCCGGCTTTGATATGAATTATTCCGGTGCAGAGAATATTTATCTCTACGGTGCAACAATGGGCTATTCAAGAAAATATATTGAAGAGCGTTATGATGAAATTGTTGCTTTTTCAGAGCTTGGTGATTTTATTGATGTTCCGGTGAAAAACTATTCATCGGGCATGAGGGCAAGGCTCGGCTTTGCAATCGCAACTGCGGTTGATCCTCAGGTGCTTATACTTGATGAGGTTCTTTCGGTAGGCGATGCAAAATTCAAAATAAAGAGCGAAGCAAAAATCAAAGGAATGTTTGATAAAGGCGTCACCGTGCTTTTTGTTTCGCACAACACAGCGCAGGTGCGCCGCCTTTGCACAAAGGCAATTTTGCTTGACCACGGTGAGGTAATCGCTGCAGGTACGGCTGACGAGGTCTGCGATATTTACGACAAAAGAGTCAAATCAAAATAAATTAAAGGATTGATATTATGGTTTTCGGTATCGTTCTTGCCGGCGGCAAGGGCAGCAGAATGGGCAACACAGATATGCCCAAGCAGTTTATGAAGCTTGGTTCCAAGCCGATTCTGATGCACACGGTTGAAAAGTTTTTTGTAAATCCCAGAATTGAAAAAATAATTGTGCCTACTCACAAGTCATGGGTAGAACACGCAAAAAATCTTGTTGAAAAGAATTTCGGCAGCACTGACAGAGTTGTTGTAATCGACGGCGGCGAAACACGCAACGATACAATAATGAATGCCATTGCCTATATCGAAGAAAATCACGGACTCAATGACGATACTATCGTTGTAACGCACGATTCTGTCCGCCCCTTTGTCACACACAGAATTATTGATGAAAATATTGATTGTGCTGCAAAGTACGGCGCTTGTGATACTATGATTCCCGCAGCAGATACTATAGTGGAAAGTGTTGACGGCAAGGCGATTTCGTCTATCCCCGTGCGTGACCATATGTATCAGGGTCAGACTCCGCAGTCCTTCAAGGCAAAGCGTCTGAAGGAGATATTTGAGTCGCTGACCGATGACGAAAAGAATATTCTCACCGATGCGTGCAAGATGTATGTGCTCAAGGGCGAGCATGTTCATGTGCTTAAGGGTGAGGTTTTTAACATTAAAATCACATATCCCTTCGACATGAAGGTGGCACAGTCATTGATAGGAGAAGAACAGGAATGATTAATGCAGTCTATCAGCTGGTTGCCCCACGCATGATTGACGTTACCTATAAAGAGGTTGACCTTACGGCTGGCGAAGTTGTTATGCGGCCGTACAAGCTGTCAATCTGCAAGGCGGATCAGCGTTATTATCAGGGTATGCGTTCTCAGGCGGCACTTAAAGCCAAGCTGCCTATGGCGCTTGTGCATGAGTGTGTTGCGCAGGTTATCTATGACCCGACAGGCACATTTGAGGTCGGCGATTTTGTTGTGCCCATTCCCACAGTGCCTACCGAAACCGATGAGGTTATAGCGGAAAACTATCTGCGTTCAAGCTATTTCCGCTCCAGCGGCAATGACGGATTTTTGCAGGATATCATAACCGCAGCACCTGACAGAGTTGTAAAGCTTCCGAATAAAATGAACATGAATGTAGCTTCGTTTTCGGAGCTTGTAAGTGTGAGTGTTCATGCAATCAGACGCTTTGATAAAATCGCACACAGCCGCCGCAAAAAAATCGGCATCTGGGGCGACGGTAACGTAGGTTATATTACTGCGCTTATTTTTCACTACCTTTATCCCGAAACCGAGCTTTATATTTTCGGTACGGTTGAAGAAAAGCTGTCATACTTTTCTTTTGCAAAGGCAGCCTACCATGTTGACCATGTGCCCGAAGGTGTGGCTGTTGACCACGGCTTTGAATGTGTCGGCGGTGCAGGCTCACGCAGTGCAATAAATCAGATGATCGATCTTATCAATCCCGAAGGCACGATGTCGCTTATGGGTGTCAGTGAAAACTTTGTTGATATCAATACCCGCATGGTGCTCGAAAAAGGCTTGCGGCTTTACGGTTCATCACGCAGCGGCAGAGAGGATTTTGTTGCAACGGTTGAGCTTTACAAAAAATTCCCGAAGCTTGTATCTTATCTTGATAACCTTGTAGGCGATGTAATAAAGGTTGAAACAATCAGCGATATTCACAACGCATTTGACAAGGATATTCATCGCAGTTTCGGCAAAACCGTTGTCGATTGGGCAAAGTGATGAAAGAACTGTTTTACCGGCTTTTTGCTTTTTTCTTTAATATTTCCCGTACCCTGTTTTCTGTTAAGGAGAACAGGGTAACTCTGTTGTCGCCTCATAATGCGTCGTTCAACGATAGCCTCGGCGAAATAAAAGCAGAGCTTGAGAAAAAAGGGGAGTATGATTTTAATTTTATATCTCACGCAGATTTTTCTTCACCTGATAAAGCATTGCTGTTCTTTACAAAAAAAGCATATATGCTTGCTACGAGCAAATATGTTTTCATGAACGATAATTTTATGCCGCTCGGATATTTGAACTTCCGTAAGGAAACAGCCATAGTTCAGCTCTGGCATGCCGAGGGTGCTTTTAAAAAATTCGGACTCGATATTGAGCAGCCTGCGGCAGTCCGCAAAAGAGAAGCTGCTGCAAATAAAAAGCTTACATATGTCATTTGCTCATCACCTTCACTCGTGCCGATTTATTCAAGCGCATTTGGTGTGAGTGAAAGCTGTGTTCTGTCGCTCGGTTCGCCGAGGGCTGACGTGTTGCTGAATGCAAAAAACGCAGAAGAACTCCGTGCGGAATTTGAAAAAAAGTATCCCGGATGCAAGGGTAAAAAAATAGTTCTTTATGCGCCGACCTTTCGTGATGACCCTGAAAGCGATGCGCATTTCCTTGAAAAGTTTGATGCAGGTTTGTTTAATGAAAAGCTCGGTGAGGAATATGCTTTGCTTGTGCGGCTTCATCCGCAGGTTCACGGCAATGCAAGACTTGACGGTGCGGTTGATGTGACCGGTTATAAAAGTGTCAATGAATTAACGCTTATCAGTGATATGCTTATAACTGACTATTCATCGGTATGCATGGACTTTGTGCTGCTTGACAAGCCATGCGTTTTCTTTGCGCCCGATCTTGAAGAATATACTGCACGCCGTCCGTTTTATTTTGATTATGAATCATATGTTCCGGGCGAAGTTACCAGTAATACAGCAGAGCTTATTGATGCGGTAAGGCATGCAAAAGTGACAGAAAATGCAGAAAAATTCAAGCAATTCAATCTTGGGGCAGTTGACGGGCATTCTTCTGAACGGATAATTAAGGGCATTTTTACCAAGTAATTACATAAAAGTTGGGGAGTTTGCACAAAATACGGAGTAATTGAGCCCGAAAATTGAAGTTTTGAAAAAATTTTCAAAAATTTCAAAAATTTATGGACAAACACAGTAAAACGTGTTATTATATGGGTAATATTAAAGGCGGAGGAGGTGCAACACAATGGATTACATCACCATCATCGTAGATGCTATCGTAGCATTCGCAAAGAACTTCAGCATCAATGATGTCGTTTCTGCATACGGCGGCATCGATTGGAACGGCGTTAAGGACGCTATCCTCACAGTCGTTGAGGCTATCCAGAAGGTTCTCTAATTTCTGAATAACGACGAGAAAACCCTTGGTGTTTATCACCAGGGGTTTTGCTTTTTTATATTCTGGTCCGGGTACTGTTAAAGTTCAGTTATTTTTAGCTGAACTGCTTGCTATTTTTGATTAAATATATTATATTTAAATATATCAATTGACAGAGAGGTGTACCTATGCCTATTTGCTTTGACAGCGAAAAAAGGATTTTCAAGCTTGATACCAAAACATCAAGCTATATTTTTCAGGTTTTTGAACAGAATTACCTTGTTCACCTTTATTACGGTGCTTACATACCCGACAACAGCGTTGAAGACCTTGCAATGCGCAACTGCAATGCTTCATTCAGCCCTGCAAACGCAGCTATCGGCGAACACGGTTTCAGTGTTGACAGCTGGCCGATGGAATATGCCTGCAACGGTACGGGCGATATGCGTATTTCGGCACTGGCGATTAAAAACCATTGCGGCAACGCATCAACCGATGTGCGATATGTCAGCCACAGAATATTCAAAGGCAAGCCGTCGCTCTGCGGTCTGCCCTCGCTTTACACAATGAGCGATGATGATGCAACCACACTTGAGGTTGAAACAACTGACAAGGTAACGGGCGCAAAGGTTTATCTGCTCTATACCGTTTTTGAAAACTACGGTGCGATGACAAGAAGCGTGCGTGTTGAAAACACATCAGACAATGCTATGGATATTCAGCGTGTTTACAGCACCTGCGTTGACCTGCCTACCATGGATTACAACATGATGCACCTTTACGGCATGTGGTGTAAGGAGCGCACACTCACTTCACATCACCTTGCACACGGCATACAGTCAATCGCAAGCAAGCGCGGTTCATCAAGCCACACTCACAACCCCTTTGTTGCCCTTGCAAAGGACGATGCGACTGAGGATTACGGTGAGGTTTTCGGCTTTAACTTTGTTTACAGCGGCAATTTTGCTGCCGACATTGAGGTTGACTTCAACTCCGCCACACGTTTCATTATGGGTATTAACCCGACTGATTTCTGCTGGCGTCTTGATCCGGGTGAGAGCTTTACTGCACCTGAGGTTGTAATGGTATTTTCCGCACAGGGTATCGGCGAGATGAGCCGCACCTTCCACAGGCTCTATTCAAACCACCTTATCCGCGGTGAATGGAAAAATAAAAAACGTCCTCTGCTTATCAACAGCTGGGAAGCTGCTTACTTTGATTTTGACGATGATAAGCTTGTTGCCTTTGCAGAGCGTGCCAAGGAACTCGGCATTGAAATGCTCGTTATGGACGACGGCTGGTTCGGCGTGCGCAACGATGACAGACGTTCACTCGGCGACTGGTACGTTAACGAAAACAAGCTCAAGGGCGGCCTTTCAAGTCTTATCGAGCGTGTAAACGCACTTGGATTAAAATTTGGTATCTGGTACGAGCCGGAGATGATTTCTCCCGATTCCGACCTTTACCGTGCGCATCCCGATTGGTGTCTGCAGGTTCCCGGCAGAGAAAAGTCAATCGGCAGAAACCAGTATATTCTCGATATGTCCCGTAAGGATGTAAGAGATAATATCTATGAACAGATGGCATCTGTCCTTCGTAATAATAAAATCGACTATGTCAAGTGGGATTTCAACCGCAACCTTACCGAAGTCGGGTCGGCTCTGCTTCCTGTTGAAAGACAGCAGGAGGTTTACCACCGCTTCGTGCTCGGTACATATGAGCTCATGGGCAGAATTGTTGACGAATTCCCGCACATTCTGCTTGAAAACTGCTCGGGTGGCGGCGGTCGCTTTGATCCCGGTATGCTCTATTTTTCACCGCAGATCTGGTGCAGCGACAATACAGACCCGATTGAGCGTCTGACAATCCAGTTCGGTACATCAATGTGCTATCCCGTTTCAACTGTCGGTGCACATGTTTCCGCATGCAGCCGTACGGGCTACGAAACAAAGGGCAATGTTGCAATGAGCGGAACCTTCGGCTACGAGCTTGACCCGATCAAGCTTACCGATGCAGAACGCCGTATCGTCAAAAAGCAGGTTAAGGATTACCACAAGTATTACGATGTAATTCACAACGGTGACCTTTACCGTCTGATTGCTCCTACAGAAAACAGCCACCGCTGTGCATGGGGCTATGTTTCACAGGATAAGAGTGAGGCACTGTTCACTTTTGTAACCATGCTCCGCTGCCAGAATTCCCAGTTCTACGTTCGTCTTAAAGGCCTTGACCCCGATAAGTATTACCTTGACGATGAAACGGATGAGGTCCATTCCGGCGCATTGCTTATGAATGCAGGTCTTAACCTCAAAAACCTTCCTTGCCAGGATGGCACAAGTTATATGATTTACCTCAGAGAGGTAACAGAATAAGGCGCAATTTTAAATTAAAATATATTAACACAAAGGAGAAGAAACAGATGAAAAACTTCAAGAGAATCCTCTGCCTTGCACTCAGCGTTTTCATGCTCGCATCTGTTATTACAGGCACAGCATCCGCTCAGAGCGCATCCGGCACAGCACCCTTCCGTATTTCTGTTACAGTCAACGGTGACACAGCAACAAGCCGCGGCTTCTGCTGGTACACACCTGAAAATGCAGAAACAAAAATTGAATTTGACGGTGTAGATGCATCTGCATACACAGTTGAAGACGTTGTTTGCGAAGAGTGGGACGGCAACTACATGCACAAGCTTGTTGTTACCGGTCTTACAAAAGGTACAACCTACAAGTTCCGTGTAGGTGACGGCACAGCATGGAGTGAATGGGGTACCTTCACAACCGATAATGCAGACGATAAGGTCAGCTTTATCAACATTGCAGACGTTCAGGCAAGCAACCTTGAAAACTTCCAGGCAGGTGCAGCAACACTTGCCGCAGCTTTCGGTAAGCTTCCCGGTGCGGATTTCGTTTCTAACTGCGGTGACTTTACAAACGACAGCACTAACGAAGAATGGGATTTTTATGATGCTGCTTTCGGTTCATTGAACAGAGAGTTCACAATCGTTCCCGTTGCAGGTAACCACGACGGTCTTGGCGTTGAATACTGGTTCAACAACATGTTCGCTCTCGATACAGCAGAAAGCGTTCAGATCAAGGATGGCGTTAACTATTCATTCGATTACGGCAACGCTCACTTTGCAGTTCTTAACACAAACGATATTCTTTCTATTTCAAACGCACAGCTTGAATGGCTCAAGAATGACATGAACTCCACCGATAAGGATTGGAAGATTGTTTTCATGCACAAATCTCCCTACAGCCTCGGTAAGGACGCTAAATGGCCGGATGCACTCTACCTTCAGGACTGCCTGCCCGGCATTATGGCAGAATGCAATGTCGATATGGTATTCTCAGGTCATGACCATCAGTACCTTCGTACCAAGCCGATTACAAACGGCGAGCTTGACCCCAACGGTACAACATGGGTTCTTTCCGGTACAGCAGGTACAAAGCGTTACGAAGTACGCCCCTTCCTTGCAAACCACTTCCTGAATACAGACCATATTGCCAGCCTTGCTATTCAGAAGGACGGCTATGGCAACTTCTGGGATGGCTTTACATGGGAAAAAACAAATGAAAAATATATAGGCTCATGCTTTGAAACAGTTGAGATTGACGGCGGCACACTCAATCTCAAGACCTATATTGTCAACGATGAAACAGGCGCTGTTAACAAAGTTGATGAGGTTGATTTTGAGAAGCAGGTTGGTCAGAACAAGATCACATTTGAAGGCGATAACACAATCAGCGAAATGGATTACAACCTCGGTGTTGTTCCCTCATTCTTCAACCTTGCTAAGTACGCTATCATAAAGTGGCTGCCCGAGTTCTTTGCAATGCTTCCTGAGCTGCTTTACAGTGTAATCGTATACGACACATTCTAAAATTTAACTTATAATCAATACACCGCAGGCTGAGTTTGTTTTCAGCTTGCGGTGTTTTCTGCGTTCTGTTTTTAAATTATAATTTATCTCTCTGTTAATTTGTTTGTCAAATGGCTCCCTTGTGTAAAGGGAGCTGTCACCAAAAGTAACAAAAAAACTTTTGGGGTTATATGCACTCCACTTACGGCTGACGATAGCAAATCCGCTCGGCAGACAGAACAAAAAATGTTTTGCTCTGCTGCCATAACGGCTATAAAAGCAAATCTGACTTTTAAGTTTGCTCTACCGCCTATGGTTCCCTCGCTCGGATAAAGGAGTAAAGTTTCAGCTCGTCAGCCTGTTCCGTTCAAAGTCACAGCATCTTTAATTTTTTTAAGTGATATTGCTTTTACGCTATTCAATTTCCGCCGTTGATGGGGATTTGTATTATTAGTAAAACTTTTCAATAGGCGGCATATACGGTGCGTTTCGCACCGGCATTGTCTGCGGCGACTCGCCGCTAAACTGTTAATTGTCTATAGGGTAGCACTGTTTACACTGGACATAGCCGCTTGCAAGCGCACCGACGAAATCGTCAGTTTCAGCATAGTTTTCGGGCTTTATGGTTTTCACCGCTGCGCAGTCAGGTGTATGAATTTTCTTTGAGGAAGTATTGAGTACGAATTCATGTCCGCCGTAAGGCACGGTTTGCCGCTGAACTGTTGTTTTTTCTGCAGTTATCTGCGGCGTTTTTGTCTGTGTTTCGGACTGTTCCGTTATATCAGCCTGAGATTCACCTACAGTCGTATTATCGCCCGTTGCAAAGCCGTTACTCCAGAAATCATCCTCAAGGCTTTCGACAATAGCAAGCTTTTGCCGCTCGTAGTAGTTTTTAGTCAGCAGCCAACTGATTACACCGCCGACTGATATACCCAAAACCAGAACACAGATTATTGTTACAACAAGGGGTTTGTTTATATTTTTAAACTTAATCATTCTTCAAGCCCAATATATCGTCTGCGCTGACATTATAAAATTCGCACAATTTAATTAAATCTTCAACAGAGAGCTTAGCACGGCGCTTTTCAATATGGTCATAGCCCTGCTGAGATTTATTTATTACGGCTGCTACTTCCTTTTGCGAAAGGTCATTGTCAATTCTCAGTGCTGTTAATCGTTCAAGATAGTCCATAAAATCACCCGCAGAAATTTTATCTTACTCTTATATTGAGTATCGTTATTTACTCAACGATTGAGTAAAAGCCGACAGGATAAATCTGTCGGCTTTTGGCTGTATTATGATTTATCTGATTACATTTTAATCAGCAGCAATGCACAAAACGAGATAACGCCCTGCACAATATTCAGTCGGTAAATTGTCTGCGAATTTGACCAGCCCATATTCTTTCTGAAATGGTCATGCAAAGGTGTGCGGATATTCTTGAGGACTTTGATTTTGAGGAATCGTGTAACAGAAACCTTGAAAATACCGATAAGACCATCAAGCAGAAGAACAAAGCAAAGCGGAATTGCAAGCAGGATATTACCCGATTTAAGAAGCATAATGCCGAGGAAAAGGCCGATTGCGCGCGAGCCGGCATCACCCATCATCATCGTACTGGGTTCTGCGTTAAACCACAGGTAAGCCATAATTGCAAATACCATTATTACGGCAAGGCTTGACATATCGTTCGTTTTGCCGAGCAGCTTATAAGCAACTGCAATAAAGATAATTGAGTTTACGGAAAGCGAGCCGCAGAAGCCGTCAATACCGTCGGAGCAGTTGGTTGCATTAATCATCATCCACAGGAAAACGGTTGAAATAACAAGGAATACCGCCCAATGAACCTTTATTTCATAAAAGCCGATATCAAGAAAATGGTTACCGCTGTTCTGCCAGACAAATGCAGCAGAAGTGAGCAGACAGATGATAAGGTCGATTGCACCTTTTTTGTATTCGCCCCACGGCTTTTCGGATTTATCATCAAGATAGCCTGAAAGCATTGCAAAGAAAACCATTACGTAATAAAGCACGTTTTCAAGCGTGATTTCAACAAAAAGAAGTGAAGCCAGAATAAACACGCAGATAAACACTATACCGGCACCACGCTGCTTACCGGCTGAAAGCTTGCCGTTGAAAGCAAAATCACGTCCGCCGTCAACAGGGAGCTTGCTTTTGAAAAGCTTAAGCGCAAGCAGAACTCCGCCGAAAACAAAAACAACAGACAGAAGCATCTGCAAATTTGATTGAAGTAAAGAACTAAGCATAATATACACCTGATTTCCATTAATTATCTGTTAGAATGATATTACATTTTTGCTTTTTATTCAAGAGTTTTTATGAAACTAAATCCTTTTTTATATAATCCTTTTTACAACTGATGTAATAATGCGTATAATTTTACAATCCGGCCCTTTATTGCAACCCGACAAGGTCAAAAATCCGGTAATAATCAGCATTTAACTAATTCAAAAAGGCAAGGTGATTTTTGTCACCTTGCCCTGATGTTTTAGTGTGTTTATACCTGAACTGTAAATTCGGACGTTGTCCATGTTGCGCCGTATTTTGTGTTCAGCCCGATTGTGCCGGGTTTGGTTATTTGGCGGATAACCGTCCAATACCGCAGACCGTCATCGCCGACATAGCTGTTGCTTTGTGAATAGGTCAGCGTGTTGCCGGACTGGGTTATGATCTGTATTTTGGTTACCTGCGGATCAGTTACAGCCGTAAAGGTTGTCAGATTGCCTGTTTTTTCGCTCGTGAAACTACGGCAGGAGGGTGTATCAAACTCTATTTCAAATTCGATGCCGTTCTTGTTCCACACTCTGCCGTGTTTTGTGGCAAGAGTATATGAGCC
>JAZSND010000026.1:0-41281 GCA_045536235.1 Acutalibacteraceae bacterium
ATGTTATCAACATTCAGGGTGACGAACCGCTTGGTCCCCCCGAAATTATTGACGATATCGGTTCTGCACTTATCAACAGCCCCCACTGCGTTATGGCAACAGGCAGCGTTCCGGTCGGGGGCGAAGATTATATACACAACAACACCGTTGTTAAGGTAGTTACCGATGTCAACGGCAATGCTATCTATTTTTCACGTTCCCCCCTCCCCCATCCCCCCAATGCTCAGCATGCAAAGTATTTTGAGCATGTAGGTATTTATGCTTACACACACGAGTTCCTCAATACATACACAAAGCTTGCTCCCACACCGCTTTCCGAGGCTGAATCACTTGAGCAGCTCAAGGTTCTGGAGCACGGCTACAAAATCAAAATTGTTCCCGCACCGGCACAGTATGAAGCAGTCAGCGTAGACACAGAGGAAGACCTTCAGGAGGTTATCCGCATTTACAAGGAACGTCACGGCTGCTGATTAGCTCTGCATTTTTCCCGAATGAAATAAATACTGTTTCATTCGGGTCTTTTTGATACTTATCAGAATGGGAGACATAAATAAATGATTAAAGCTGAACTTTTATATCAGGAATACCTTTCAACCGAAGGTATTAACGATGAAACCGGCGAATGCCACGCAGCAACGGTTGCTATCTGCAACGGCGCGCCGACAGCTGCCTGGTTTGGCGGCATAAAGGAAAAAAATCCCAATGTACGCATCTGGTTTGCACGCCGTGACGGCGAATGGAGCGTTCCCGTTCCCGTAACACCCGATGACGGCGAGGCAGACTGGAACCCAACTCTTTTTGCAGAAGACGGTATCCTTACTTTGATTTATAAAAGTGGCATTGACGAGGGTCATTGGTACTCAATGAAGAGCATTTCATCCGACGGCGGCAAGACATGGTCAACACCTGTTGAACTTGTTCCCGGTGACATCGGCGGCAGAGGTCCTGTTAAAAATCAGATGATTAGACTTTCAAACGGTGCACTTCTTGCCCCCGGTTCAACCGAGGATCTGTGTGACCGTTGGGAATCCTGGACAGACTACAGCGAAGATAACGGCGAAACATGGAAGCTTTCTGCACCTGTTGCATTTGAATTACCCGACGGCACAATCTGTAACCGTAAGGAGGAGCTTCCCAAAGACGGTGAAGGTCTGATTCAGCCTGCAGTATGGGAGGATCAATCCCACGACGGCAGAGTTTATATGCTTGCACGTACAAACCTCAATTGGGTTTACCGCAGTGAATCAACAGACTTCGGACGCACCTGGTCAGTAGCACGTCCTACGGATATGCCCAATAACAACAGCGGTATCGGTGCAGCAATGACCGATTGCGGCGTTTTAGGTCTGATCTGTAACCCTGTAAGCGAAAACTGGGGTGACCGTACACCGCTTTGCCTCTTCCTTTCCGAGGATAATGGTGCTACATATCCTGTCCGTATTGAACTTGAAACTGAACCAGGCGTGGAATTTTCATATCCCTCAATTGTTGCTGAGGGTAATCTTCTCCACATGGTATATACCTGCGGACGTAAAAAAATCGGCTACGCACTTGTTCGTGTCGAAAAATAACAGAATAACAGAAAGGGTTTAATATATGGAAACTCAGAATGTATTGGCATTTCTTGCCATAAGCATGGTCACGATGTGCTTTGGCTGGGGTATGCGCGGCTCCGCAATCGGCGGCGAAAAAGGCGCAATGCTCCCCGGTGCATTTATGGGCATACTCTGCGTCTGGTACACAGGCTCCGAGCTGCTTATGGAAAACGTATTTCTCTTTGCTGCCGCCTGTGCACTCGGCTACTTCTACGGCGGTATGGAGCCCTACGGCTCAACAATGTCCCTTGTCCTTCACCATAATGAGCCCCGTTATAATCCGTCCCTGGGTTATCTCGCACTGGCTTTCAAGGGCTCAATCTGGAGCGGTCTGGGCGCAGGCTTTTTAGGTGTCAGCTTCTCCGCTATGAGCGGCGTTGTTTACAAGTGGTATGATTTCGTTGTTTTCTTTGCTCTTGTTCCCATCGTACAGGAAATCGGCTACCGCATTTTCAACACACCTTACGACCCCGAAAACGGCAGAATGCCCAAGGTCTGCTTCTCGAAGGACAGCCGTGAGGAGTGGGGACGCAATCTTGTAATAGTTGCGGGTCTGCTCGTTATGATGGCTATACGCCGTGACTATTTCGGTATCCTTATGTGGCTTGGCGGTGCACTTGCAGGCTCAATCGGCTGGGTTGTTGCAATTTTCTTCTACGATAAGGAGATTAATCCGCTCAAGAACGGCAAGCGTCTGTTCGGCAAGTGGGACGAAGACAATATTGTCGACGGCTGGAAGATTATGGAATTTACTCAGGGCTGCTTCCACGGCCTTGGTATAGCAGGTGCTTTTGTTCTCGGCTGGCCTATCGCTGCCAAGAATCTTGAGCAGGCAGAGGCTGCAGGTGAATTGTGGTACATGCTTCCCGAAAAGGTTGATACCGTTCTTTCGTGGGTATTCTGCGCACTCATAATTCTCACAATCTTCCTCTTCATCATTCCCTACCGCAGAAACGGCAACAAAATCACCCGTGCCTTCGGCGAGGTTGATATGAACATTGTTGAGGTGCTTGAGCGCCCCTGCTATATGGTAGGCCCGCTTGCACTCGTTATGCTCGGCTCAACCACAATGGCAAGCATCATTTGCTGCTTTACAATGTATTATGTCATTGCCCAGCACGACGGTCTGGAGCGCTACTGGGATTACAAGGGTATTAAGTTTATCCGTATATTCCTCATACTTCTTGGCGCAGCAATTCTTGCCGTTCAGGCAATCAGAGGCTATACCCTCTGGGAAACATGGGTATTCTACTGTGTCGGTTATATACTTTTCGATGCAGTTGCCTTCCTTCGCCCGAAGAGAGTCAAGGAAAACTGGCAGAAATCAAAATCCTTTAAGCAGTTCCTTATTTCCTTTGGTGGAGACCTTACCGTACTTCCCTTCTTCTATATCCTTATGGCAGGTCTGCTTGCCTTCGGTTACGCAAACTTCCGCTAAATAATTCAAAGCCGGTACATTGAAATGCACCGGCTTTTCTTTAAAAATTTCAGAAAAAGGAGTGTATGACTGTGACTGAAAGTCCGCTTCTGTTTATTGTTTTCAGCATGCTCGCCATGTGCTTTGGCTGGGGTATACGCGGCTCGGCAATCGGCGGCGAAAAGGGCGCAATGCTGCCCGGTGCATTTATGGGTATTATGTGTGTATGGTACACAGGTTCAGAACTGCTGATGGAAAACGTGTTCCTGTTTGCCGCTGCCTGTGCTCTTGGTTATTTCTACGGCGGTATGGAGCCGTACGCATCCACCATGTTTCTCATTCTTCACCATGACAAACCCCGCTACAGCCCGCCGCTTGGCTACCTTGCGCTTACCTTTAAGGGTACAATCTGGGGCGGTCTTGGCGCAGCCTTCCTTGGCATCAGCTTTTCGGCTATGAGCGGTGTTGTTTATAAGTGGTACGATTTTGTTATTTTCTTTGCGCTTGTTCCGCTTTCGCAGGAAATCGGTTACCGTATTTTCAACACCCCCTACGACCCCGAAAACGGCAGAATGCCAAAAATCGGTTTCTCCGAGGACAGCCGTGAAGAATGGGGCCGTAATGTTGTCATTGTCGCCGAATTGCTCATTATGGCGGCTGTGAGAGGCGATATATTTACAATTATTATGTGGATAGGCGGCGCTTTGTTCGGCGCAATCGGTTGGGTTATCGGCATAGGTCTTTATGACAAAGAGTGCCATCCTCTCAAGAATGGTAAGCGTATGTTCGGCAAATTCGATGAGCTCGGTGTTATTGACGGATGGAAAATGATGGAGTTAGTGCAGGGTCTTGCTCAGGGCTTCGGCATTTCCGTGGCGTTTGTAATTGCCTGGCCGCTTGCCAAGGAAAAGCTTGCAGCAGCAGAAACAGCAGGTGCACTGTGGCACCCGATTCCGCAGACGGTTGATACTGTCCTTTCGTGGGTATTCTGCGTGCTGATTATTCTGACTATTTTCCTCTTTATCATTCCTTACCGCAAAAACGGCAACAAAATAACAAAGGCATTCGGCGAGGTTGACATGAACCTTGTTGAAGTTTTGGAACGTCCGTGCTATATGGTGGGTCCGCTTGCGCTTATTATGCTCGGTTCAACAACCATGGCAAGCATTATCTGCTGCTTTACCATGTACTATGTTATTGCACAGCACGACGGTCTGGAGCGTTACTGGGATTATAAGGGTATCAAATTTATCCGCATATTCCTGATTCTGGTGGGGGCGGCTGCACTTGCCGTTCAGATTTTCAGAGGTTATACCCTTTGGGAAACATGGATATTCTACTGTGTAGGCTATCTTATTTTTGAGTTTTTCTTTATGTTCCGTCCCAAACTTGTTGTTGAAAACCGCAAGAAGACCAGAACTTTCGGTCAGTTTATCGCTTCATTCGGTTGTTCCGCAACGGTATATCCCACATATCTGCTTATGATGACTGCACTGCTGATTTTCGGCGGAATTTATTTTAAATAAGTTAATATTACTAAAAATCAGGAAGAAGTTTAGAATTTTTCCTGATTTTTTGTATTCAGTTATTGATAGTGAATATATTCTGCTAAGTTTATTGAATTTAAAGCAATATATGATATAATGATAATATAATTTAAGTTCACAGGAGGCTACATAATGAAAAACGTCAAGAAAAGAATATTCAGGAAATTAATTTCAGTTATTCTCGTATTTACCGTTTTAGCAACTACCTACGTGAGCGCCATTGCCGCAAGCCTGATAACCGACGATACAAGAGCAAAATCAATTGAAATTGCCCAACAGATTGAATCGGAAGGTATTGTTCTGCTCGAAAACGAGGATGACGTTTTGCCATTGAAAGAAAAGAAAGTTAATGTTTTCGGTGCTGCCTCCTGCTCAATTGCATTTGCCGGTGCAGCCGGCTCCGGTGCTGTCCGTTCATCAGATGCAGTGGGATTTTATGATGCGTTGACAAATGCAGGAATCGAATACAATAAAGATATTTATAATGTTTACGCAAGTTACACAGGCACTCTTTTTGATACGGGTTTTATCGGTTATGTCGGCACTGTACTCGAACAGTTTTTCGGCGGCGGACAGTCTGAAATGCCTGTTTGCAGAATCAGCGATAAGCTAATGAATAAAGCAGTTGAATATTCGCAGACTGCCATAATCGTTCTCGGCAGAGTCGGCACAGAAATGAAGGACTTAAGCGTTGAACAGCTTAACCTTACAACTGATGAAAAAGATATGATTGACAGGGTTTGTTCAGTTTTTTCTGATGTAATTGTTATCTTTAACATTTCCAATATTATGGATATGTCGTGGTTAGAAGATTACGAAAGCATCAAGGCATCGCTTATTATGTGGCTTCCCGGTGAGGTCGCCACAGACAGCGTTGGTAAAGTCCTTTCGGGCGAGGTCAATCCCTCAGGTAAACTGGCGGATACTGTTTCATATGATATTGAGGATCATCCCGCAACAGAAAATTTCGGCAATTATATGTATAAGGGTGTCATAGGAATTCCGAAGTATTTTGTCAATTACTGCGAAGGCATATATGTCGGTTACAGATATTTTGAAACCTTTGCACCCGAAAAGGTAATGTATCCTTTCGGATACGGACTTTCCTATACAGATTTTGAATGGAACGTTACATCTTTCAAGATCAATGACGAAACTGTTACCGTAAAAGTCAGAGTAAAAAATACAGGTGACACAGCAGGCAAAGATGTAGTGCAGGTCTATTTTTCTGCACCGTATTATGAAGGCGGCACAGAAAAAAGTGCAATTGAACTTGCAGCCTACAAAAAGACAAAAGAGCTCTCCCCCAACGAAAGTGAAACAATTGAAATTTTATTTAAGACAGAAGACATGGCATCCTATGATTCTGCAGTCGAAGAAGCATGGGTACTTGACAAGGGCGAATACAAAATACATGTTGCTCACGATGTAAAAAACATCGAAAAAAGCTTTACCTACAACGCACCTGAAAAGATTGTGTATAAAACCGACAGTCACTCAGGTAATGAAGTTAAAAACCTGTTTGAATTTGCACAGGGCGATTTAACATATCTCTCCCGTTCTGATGCTGAAAAAACCTACCCCACTTCCCCTGCAAATTACAAAGCTACAAAGGATGTAATTAACAGCGATAAAAGACCTGCCCCTCAAACCGAAGGCGAAAAGCCCAGAACCGGCGTTCGATACAAAGACGGTGTTATTACGCTGAGTGATGTTGCAAAGGACGAAAGTCTTTGGGATGCATTCCTGGATCAGCTGACAGTCAATGAGATGATTGAGCTTATCGCCGACTGCGGTTATGAAACAACAGGATTGAAAAGGCTCGGCATTCCGGCTACTTCCGATAATGACGGACCTTCATGTGTCAAGGGCGAAGGAGGACTTCTGTACAGAGATTCGGGTTTGGCATACCCTGTTTCAACTGCACTTGCATGTACATGGAACGATGAGCTTGCTGAGGAATTCGGTAAAATGATCGGTGAAGAAGCAAAACAGCTGGGCACTCATGTATGGTATGCACCCGGATGTAATATCCACCGCAGCCCGCAAGGCGGCAGAAACAACGAATACTACTCCGAAGACCCTCTTCTTTCCGGCAAGATGTGTGCCGCTGTTGTCAGAGGCGCACAGTCACAGGGACTTATCGTTACAGTCAAGCACTTTGCGGCAAATGAGCAGGAAACAAACCGACAGTCAAACGGACTTTACACTTGGCTGAATGAACAGTCACTCCGTGAAATATACCTTGAGCCTTTTGAAATCGCAGTAAAAGAAGGAAATGCAACAGGCATCATGTCTGCATATAACAGAATCGGCGCACAATGGTGCGGCGGATGCAAGCCGCTGCTGGTTGACCTTTTAAGAGAAGAATGGGGCTTTGACGGTTATGTTTTAACAGATGCCAGTATTGACCTTACAGGCGAAGGCTATCTTGACCCGACACTTGCCGTTTATGCACGTAACAGCGGTATTCTGACTATGCTTTATGTCATTTCCGCTCCACAGACACGGGCTTCTCTGCGATTGGCATATTTAAGAGATCCGATCGGAATGGGAAAAGCAATGAGACTTTGCGTTTATGACCTGTGCAGAATGAAAATCAGATCTAACGCTTTTACACCGGATGAATAAACAAATCGCCTGAACATAAGTATCACAAAGCCCTTGAGAGTCAAATTGCTCTCAAGGGCTTTATGAATATGATTTTATTGACAGATAAATCATTGTTTAAGAATAAACTTATCGGTTTCTTTTAAATCAAGCAAAGTAATTATATTCTCAAAGTTTTCTTTTGCAGTATTAAGAGCTGTAATTTTGTGGGCATCGCTGCCTAAGTAAAATTTACAGCCACAGTCTTTTGCAATGAAATAAGGTCGGAGCAAAATATCCTTTTCCTCTTCTGATGAAAATAAGGTTTTCATATTCAGCTCAATTCCCACGCCCTTAAATGCGCAGTCTGAAAATACGGAATATAAGCTTTCATCAGTGATAAGCGAAATAACCTCAGGTGTTCTTTTTCTGAAAACATGCCCGCAGGTCAAATGAGCAATTCCGATTTTGTGCCAGGGCAAATCTTTATCTAACAGACATTTTATCTTGCTGACCCAGATTTCAGCAGCCTCAAAAGGTGTTTCAATTTCTTTACGGACAGTATTACCTGCCAGATGTAAATGCGTTGTAGCAACCGTAACAAAATCAAATTCACTGAACCTTTCTTCGCTCACACCCAAAACACCGTTATAATCTATATCCGTTTCTGCACCGAACAGGAATTCAACCTCAGGATCCTGAGGTAAAGGCAGAACATCAGAAAGATATCTGAACTGATGTTCATCAATCCATTCAGCCTCACTTTTAACATTTTCATCCCAGAAATGGTTTGTAAGACAAATCTTTTTCAAGCCGTTATTCTTTGCATAGTCCAGAATAGCCTTAGGTGTCTGATTGCTGTCGTGACAACAGCGTGAAACAGTTGAATGAATATGAAAATCGTGGTCTGCTTTATAGCGCATTATACCATCTCCAAAACAAGTAAATAAAAATAAAAAAGGACAAATCTCTTTCGAAATTTGTCCTTTTTTGGTGCCGGTGACCGGACTTGAACCGGTACGGTGTTGCCACCGAGGGATTTTAAGTCCCTTGCGTCTGCCGATTTCGCCACACCGGCTTAATGCTGAATTTCTTCGGCTACAGATATTTATACCATAGCCGAAGAAATAAGTCAAACATTTTTTAAAACATTTTATCAAGTATTTCTATTACGTGTGCCACGGCACCGTCATCATTTGACCTGACAACCCTGTCAGCTACATCCAGTGCTTCCCGGCTGCCGTTACAAGGAACAAAGCCGATTTCAGCAGCAACAAGCATTTCCACATCGTTAAAGCCGTCACCTACTGCAAAAACCCTGTTATAAGGAATATTCAGGCTATCTGCAAGCCTTAACAGCCCGGTACCCTTGTCAACACCCTGCTGCAATACTTCAATATAATTTCCGGTTGTCGGCAAAAAATGGACATGCGGATGATTTTGCTTTAAATATTGCTGAATTTCAAGCGACTGAGTGTCAGACTGAATCATCACCTTCTGCCACGGTGCATCAGCCTCTGAGGGATCATTGACAACCGTGTATTCAATATCCTGAGCTGTAAAATGATGATGTGAGACTTTATTATTGCTGATTACAAAAGTTTTAAAATATGAATACATTTCAATTGCAGCTGTGGGGAAATGCTTATTTACATCCCGCAGCGCATCATAAATCTCTTCGCCAAGAGGTGCTTTGAATGTTAACTCGTTTTTTTCGTAATCAAAACCGGTACTGCCGTTTGCAAGTAAAACAGGAGCGTTGATATATGAGCTGTCATATGCATGAAAGCCCTGATATGTTCTGCCTGTGCATACGGTGAATCTGCCGCCGTTATCAATATAATACCTGATTTTTTCAATAACCTGCGGTGTGATGACACCCTCATGATTATAGAGAGTGCCATCGTAATCGCTGGCAATTAAACAGTTGTCAAATTTCATTATTCGTTGCCTTCGGTAATGGGAAGAATTGAGAAGCGGAATTTAAGTCCGTTCTTTGCGCTGAATGTATACTTTTTAAGCGTATCAGGACCGCAGCTACCCGTACCTGCACCGCGCACATAACCGTCAATAGAAATTACAGTTGTATTTTCATCGCGGAGGTCTTCCTGATGCAATGCCTTCTGAAGAAGCTCCTGTGTGCAGTGACGTGCACTGAAGCTGAAGTTGCCCTTGCTGTTACAGAAAAGAAGTCCGTCACCGTCTGCATCGGTTATCTTCATCCAGCGTGTTTCGCCGTGGTTGCCGAAATCCTGCGGGAAGATATAAGGCTCATACATTGAAGTAATGTCAGTCTTATATATGCCGACTCTTGACTGAGCTTTGAAATCAGGCAGATTTTCCGCCTCACCAAGACCGAAATATTCAATATTCTCAAAGCTTCTGGGCATTTCAAACATTACACCGAAGCGTGCAAGATCATCTTCAACAAAGAATCTGCTCGGCTCAATTTCAGCCTTGACCTTTATTGATCCGTTGCCCTTGATTGTGTACTCAAGCTCAACATCAAACAGCTTCTTGCTACCCTTCATAAGGTAGAATTCCGTTTCAACTTCAACTTCGTTATATTCAAGGCTGTACTTGATTTCTTCGAGTTTAACGGAATATTTGTCATAACCGTTTGACACCCACTTCTGACCGATTGAAAGCTTATCGTTATCAGTCATTGCACGGAAAATATTGGGCATAACGGTTCTTGCACCAACAGGTGTACCGTTGAGCATCTGCTTGCCGCCGAATTCATAACCGACAAGGTCACCAGTATCCATACTGAATGTTGCCTTGCCGCCGCTGAACCTGACTTCAAGAAGGTCATCATTTTCTTCAACAGAAATATCAGTGCAGTTCTTGCGCATAAACTTGGTGTAAACTTCGTTAAGCGCAATCTGTTCTTTAGCTATTCTTCTGTCGCCATCATAATAATCAAAGTTAACATGATACTCAAAATCTATATTGAGCTTAGGAAGAGGAAGTCTGTAAACCCTTTCTGCCTTGGGAGCAATTTCAGGAACAAACTCACCGCCCTTGATTTCAACACCGTTCTTGAGAAGTGTCCATTTAACAGTAATATACTCTGATGAACGGAATCTGTTTGTATTCAGGAATGCAAAACTGTTTCCTCTTGTATGTCTTGCACGTAAAGGACGGTAAATAACAGCCATCTGCAATGCGCCGGTATGCGGAGTTCTGTCGGGATATACGAGGCCGTCAACGCAGAAGTTGCTGTCATGCTTTCTTTCGCCGTGGTCGCCGCCGTATGTATATTTGTACGGGCCGTTTTCATGGTAAACAGCGTGGTCCGCCCATTCCCAGATGCAGCCGCCCATAAGGTTATCGTACTTATAGAAAAGCTCCCAATAATCCTCCATGCCGCCGGGACCTAAACCCATAGCATGTGCATATTCGCAAAGGAAGAACGGCTTCTGACGATAGAGCTTGCCTCTTGTGCCCTCGCCTACTTTAGCTACATCGTTCTGATGTGTATACATTTCAGAAATTACATCATAACCAAGTCTGGGAGAACGGCACGCACCCTCATAATGTACCGGAATTTCAGGAGCAAGCTTACGAAGAACATCATAGCATGCATCCTGGCATTTGATACCGCCTGCTTCATTACCGAGCGACCACATAGCTATACAAGCTCTGTTTCTGTCACGGCGATACATACGAACACAGCGGTCAATATATCTGGGGGCCCATTTAAGGTCGTTACTTATCATATTGATTCTGTGGTGAGGCTCACAGCCGCAGCCGTGTGTTTCGATATCAGCCTCATCAACAACATAGAAACCGTAAACATCAGCAAGGATGAGCAGAATCGGATCGGGAGGATAATGTGATGTACGAATAGCGTTGACGTTGAGCTCCTTCATAAGTTTCAGGTCTTTTTCAATATCGTCAACAGTCATAACATAACCGGTTACGGGATTGGTGTCATGATGGTTGACACCCTTGAACTTGATTTTTTCGCCATTGAAATAATAAACATTTTTGTTGATTTTAATATCCTTGAAGCCAATAAATGTACGAATACATTCAACAACATTACCGTCTTTTTTGAGTGTGATATAAGCCTCATAAAGAGTCGGAATTTCGGCGTTCCATTCAACAGGGTCAAGGTTATTAATAATTATCTCTTTATTTGCCGGTTCATTGGTTTCGAAAAGGATATTTCCGTCGCTGTCCTTGGCACATATTTCGACAGTACAACCTTCAGTATCACCTGAAACAGTAACATCTGCATCGATCATATAATAGCCGTTGGATTTTAACGGTTTAAGGAAGAAGTCTTTGATATGTGTTTTGGGATATTCGCAAAGCAGAACATCACGGAAAATGCCGTTTTCACGGAACATATCCTGACACTCAAGGAAAGTACCTGTGCTCCACTTACGTAAAATAACAACGATTTCGTTTTCGCCCTTTTTTACAAGGTCGGTAATATCGAATTCAGCTGTATTGTGTGAACCCTCACTGTAGCCGACAAATTCGCCGTTTACATAAAGATCAATGCAGGGACATACACCAAGGAAATTAAGCAGGAATACTCTATCGGTATCCTCTACTGCAAATACCTTGCGGTAAACAGCGCCGGACATATCATCGGGCAGCACAGGGGGCTTTGTTTCTATTTCATAAGGGCAGTTGAGGTACACGGGAGGTTCATAACCCGTCCTCTGCCATGTTGAGGGTACGGTAATTTTATCAAATGTAATGCTGTCTGTATCCAGATCGACGGGAATATCAGCCTCATGAGCATAATACTTGAAATCCCATTCGCCTGAAAGAACCTTTACAAGATCGCTTGAAAAGCGTTCCTTTCTGAAATCAGTTGCAGCAAGAGCTTCTTTATTTGAAAACGGAATAAAATACGCTCTGCCTTCACACTTGTTGATTTCGTATACATTAAAATCGCGGTAGTTAGTGGTGTTAACGGTATACTTCATAAATTTCACCTCACAAAAAAATAAGGATGTTACCTTGTAACACCCTTATCGTACCATATTCAGTTTCCTAAATCAACCGAAAATCAGTCGTTTTTTGAAAAGATTGTAAATTTTTATTGAATTCCGGTAATTAAGCTTGCCTGATTCAAGCTTTCTCTCTGATTTTCTTTCTTACATAACGGAAAATAATATATGCAACACATATAGCAGCAAAAGCCAAAATATAAACCAGATATTTTGTACCCTCAGGTGAAAGTGATGCAGCACTGTCAGCAGCGCCAAGCTCACCGTCGCCAAAAAAGAAATCGTAATTGCTGCCGCTTTCTTCGGTATTATGATTTTTCACATCATCCCAGAGCGAACTCATAAGCTCCAGGGTTTCGGCGGAAAGGTTGAGGAAACTCTGCGTTTTGAATTTGCCGTCCTCAGGGTAAAGGATTTCATTATCGTAATAAGTGTATTCCGGATTGGTGTATACAGCAGTGTGCGGACTTGCATAGCAGATATATTCGGCATTAGCAAGAGCAACATCCGGCTCAAGCAGGAAGTTAATATAAAGCTCTGCAGCAAGTTTATTCTGAGCACCCTTGAGAACACACATTGCATCCACAAAATAGTTAGTGCCTTCTTTCGGATAAACGAATTCAAGATCCGGGTTATTATCCTTCATCGTAAGGAAATCGCCTGCGTAATATGCGCCGAGTGCAGCTTCGCCCGTTTCCATTTTAAGGAAAATTTCATCGTTTACATAAACAGGAGAAATCTGCTTCTGCTCCTTAAGAAGCTCAGCCGCAACCTTCCACGACATTACAGATTCCGTATTGTAATCCATACCCAACAGATTCTGTGCAATACCAAAAGCATCACGCGGATTGTTGAACATTAAAATCTGTCCGGTATATTTTTTATCCCAAAGTGCCGACCAGCTGTCGGGCACACCGTCAACCATAGCCGAATTATAAATCAGACCGACCATACCGACCGTATAAGGTACGGAATATTCATTTTTGGGATCATAATCGGGATTGAGATATTTTTCGGGAATATATTTTTCAAAATTCGGAATATTTGAAAAATCAATTTTTTCAAGCATATCCTCATTTATCATACGCTGAACCATATAATCCGACGGAATAACAACATCGTAAGAAACGCCGCCGCTTTTCAGCTTTGAATACATAACCTCATTATTATCAAAGGTATCGTAAACAACATTAATACCGTACTTTTCTTCAAAAGCTTTATTTACATCAAGTGTATCATCGGCACCGTCAGAAATATATTCGCCCCAGTTATAAACATAGAGCGTTGTTCCTCTGAGTGCTTCAACCTCACCAGGTGTTGCTGCATAAGCTGACAGCACCGAATAAGCCAGAACTGACACGGTAAAAACAATTGAAAATATTTTTTTCAACATATGCAACCCCTTTCGTTAAAAGGATTCATTTCTTTTTCTTTATTCTTTCATCACTCTTGGCCTGTGCAAGATTATAGAGTGTAAGCAGGACAAGAATGCTCACAAATATAAGTGCGGAAAGAGCGTACATATCGGGCTTTACACGCTTCTTTGTCATTGAGAAAATTGCTATCGGAAGTGTCTGAAAGCCGGGGCCGCTTGTAAAATAGCTGATAATGAAATCATCAAGCGACAAAGTAAATGCCATAATCATACCGGTAAGAATACCGGGCATAATTGACGGCAGAACAACTTTAAAGAATGCCGCAACAGGCTTACAACCAAGATCCTGTGCCGCTTCTGCAAGGTTACGGTCAGTCTGTCTGAGTTTCGGAAGAACATTAAGAATAACATACGGCAGGCTGAAAGTAACATGAGCAATCAGCAAAGTACCGAAACCGAGTACAGAATCGGTTTTTATGAGTCTGCCCACAAAAACAAACAACAGCATCATAGAGATACCTGTTACGATTTCGGGATTCATCATAGGAATATTGGTAACAGCCATAACACCCGAACGCACAGGACCTTTTTTAAACCTGTCAATACCAACAGCAGATGCCGTTCCAAGGACAGTTGCAATAAGCGAAGAGCAAACAGCAAGAATAACAGTATTATATAGTGCTTTTAAAGTTGCTTCATCTTCAAGTATAGCCTTATACCAATCGAGTGAAAAGCCGCTGAAAACACTTGTACTGCTGGTTGAATTAAATGAAAAAAGAAGCAGTACAAATATCGGTGCATAGAGAAACGTAAAGACAAGAACAATATAAATCTTGGAAGCAATTTTCATATCGCCATTTCCTCCTCACCCGTAAAGCGGTTCATAACCGCCATACATATAAGGATAAGAATCATCAGCACGAACGAAATTGCAGCGCCGAGATTATAGTTATACGATTGCTGGAACTGCCTTTCAATAACGTCACCTATCAGGTCAAATGAACCGCCGCCGAGCTTTTGTGAAATATAAAAAGTACTTACAGACGGAACAAAAACCATAGTAATACCGGAAACTACACCGGGCATACTCATCGGGATAATACAGCGACGTACACAGGTAAGGCGGTTGCCGCCAAGATCCTGGCAGGCTTCAATCATGCTGCGGTCAAGCTTTGCCATAACAGAATAAATCGGAGTAATCATAAACGGCAGGAAATTATAAACCATACCGAGAATAACCGCACCCTGGGTATTAATCATATGAATAGGGTCAATGCCGATTTTCATCAGAAAAGAGTTGATTATACCTGTATCCTGCAGGAGAGCCATCCACGAATATGTTCGGATAAGAAAGCTCATCCACATAGGAAGCATAACAAGCATAACCAATGTACGCTGAACTTTTTCTGTTTTCTGCGAAATGAAATAAGCCAGCGGGAAAGCAATAATAAGACAGATAAGCGTTGCCACTATGCCAAACCAGATTGAACGCAGAAAAGTGGTAGTATACTTGCTCAGTTCAGAGATATTTTCAAGTGTAAATGCACCGCTTGAATCGGTAAACGCATAGTACGCAACAAAAATCAGCGGAGCAATAATAAACAGAGCTGACCAGACAATATAGGGGGAAGCAACGAGCTTCGCTTTCAAAGAACGGCTGCTCATTCTTCCTCCACCTCCTCAGGGTCAGAAAGCTCATCAAACTCTTCGCTGAAGGAGCTGTAGTCGCCGTAGATGCCCGAATATTCGGATTTTTTCATAATGTGGATTGCATCGGGCTCAATAAACAGACCGATTTTTGCGCCCTCGGGCTGATAATCCGTAGTCTGAATCATCCACTTGAAGCCGCCGATATCAACTATAATTTCAAAGTGAACACCCTTGAATGTAACAGAGGTTACAACACCGCAGAGCATACCCTTTTCAGGTTCAACAACATCAACATCTTCCGGACGCACAACAACGTCAACAGCCTCATTCTTGCCAAAGCCCTTGTCAAGGCAGTCGAAACGGTGACCCGAAAACTCAACAAAACAGTCATCAAGCATAATACCGTCAAGAATATTACTTTCACCGATAAAGTCGGCTACAAAAGCATTTTTAGGCTCGTTATATATATCAAGAGGTGTACCAATCTGCTGAATAACACCGCTATCCATAACAACAATTGTGTCGGACATAGAAAGAGCCTCTTCCTGGTCATGAGTAACGTATATAAATGTAATGCCGAGTCTTTGCTGAATGTTTTTAAGCTCAATCTGCATATCCTTGCGCAGTTTAAGGTCAAGCGCACCGAGAGGCTCGTCAAGCAGAAGAACACGCGGTTTTACAGCAAGAGCACGTGCGATGGCAACTCGCTGCTGCTGACCGCCCGAAAGCGACTGGATATTGCGCTTTTCAAAGCCGCGTAAATTCACGAGAGCAAGCATATCTGTAACAGTTTGCTTAATCTCCTTGTTGCTAACCTTTTTAAGCCTTAAACCAAAGGCAATATTTTCATAAACATTGAGGTGAGGAAAAAGCGCATAACGCTGAAAAATGGTGTTAACCTGCCTTTTGTGCGGCGGTACACCATTAATTCTTTTATCATCAAAAATGACATCTCCACCGTCAGGCTCAATAAAGCCGGCAATAACACGAAGCGTTGTTGTTTTACCGCAGCCGGAAGGACCAAGGAAAGTAATAAATTCCTTGTCACGTATGTAGAGATTCAAATCTTTTAATATTGGTTCTCCGCCAAATGAAACGGATATATTTTTCAGATCAATAATGATGTTGTTTTCCAATTATGCAGCCCCTCTCTGAAAAAATCTTTAATAAATAAGATAAATATAGAGCGAAAATCGGCAAATGTCAACAATTTTTTAAAATTTTTTCGCATATTTTCCACTCGAAACCGAGCCAATTTTTGGAATGCTCCGTTTTTCTTCAATATGCTCGTTTTTGCTCTCGTTTACTCAATTTTTATGCAGCAGATAAAATATGAATGATTTATTGTATTTTTAAAGATTTCAGATAACTTTTTAATTCCGATGTAATACGGCAGCTTTCCGCAGCCTTCTGAATAATTTTGTTGTGTACCCATTTATCAAGCATTTTATTTTCAACAAAGACAATAGCCGCATCATACTGCTTTGCAAGTGCCGTTGCAAAAAACCACGCAACCATCATTTTAACATAATATTCTTGGCTTTTTATGCTTGCGGCAAGCTCGAGATATTCTGTCTTGAATTCATCATCAAGGTAATAGCACATCAGCATTTCCAAACCGAAACGTATGGTATACGTATCTTCTGATTCAATCCATATTTTTATCTGCTCCAGAAGTTCGGGTAAATGCCTTTTAAATACTTTCGGGCGCAGCATATCACAGGTTGCCCAGTTATCAACATAAGGCAGAAATTTATTCAAAGCCGATATACATTCATCAAAATCCTTTATCTGCTCAATCAGAAATGCATGCAGGTTATTTTCTTCATAGTATTTATGCGGCAGCTGTTTGATAAATGCTGCTGCTTGTTTTTCACTCAGACTTCCGGAAAAATTTCGCAATGCCGGTGTTCTTACACCTATAACCAGGCTGCTATCAACATTCGGAATAAGCTTTTCATGAAACGCTTTATATTGCTGATCCTGTAAATCGAACAGTTGTTTTTGTATTACTGTCAGGGTAATCACCTCTTTTTTGTTATAGCAGAAAAAGTAAAAATTTTCAATTAAATATATTCAAAACACTTGTATAATTTTTTAATTGAGTTTATTATGTAAATGTTACTTTATTCTTACTATAAGGAGCTGTAAAAATGTATTTTGATTTTATTGACACTGTAAAATACGAAGGTGCAAAATCCAAAAATCCCTTTGCATTCAAGTTTTATGATGCTGAAAAGGTAGTCATGGGCAAGCCTATGAAGGAACATCTTCCCTTTGCAATGGCATGGTGGCACAACCTCGGTGCAGCAGGTACAGACATGTTCGGCAGAGATACCGCTGACAAATCATTCGGCGCAGAAAAGGCAACTATGGCACACGCCAAGGCAAAGGTTGATGCAGGCTTTGAATTCATGAGCAAGCTCGGTATAGAGTATTTCTGCTTCCATGATGTTGACCTTGTACCTGAGGCAGATGACCTCAAGGAAACTAACCGCAGACTTGACGAAATAACCGATTACATACTTGAAAAAATGAACGAAACAGGCATCAAGTGCCTCTGGGGTACTGCAAATATGTTCTCTAATCCCCGTTTCATGAACGGCGCAGGCAGCACAAACTCCGCAGAAGTTTACTGCTTTGCGGCAGCACAGATCAAAAAGGCTCTTGACCTTACCGTTAAGCTCGGCGGTAAAGGCTACGTTTTCTGGGGCGGCAGAGAGGGCTATGAAACTCTGCTCAACACAGATGTAAAGTTTGAGCAGGAAAATATTGCAAGACTCATGAAAATGGCTGTTGAATATGGCAGAAGCATCGGCTTTGAGGGCGATTTCTACATTGAACCCAAGCCGAAGGAGCCTATGAAGCACCAGTACGATTTTGATGCTGCTACAGCTATCGGTTTCCTTCGTCAGTACGGACTTGACAAGGATTTCAAGATGAATATCGAAGCTAACCATGCACTTCTTGCTGCACACACATTTGAGCATGAGCTTCGCATCTCCGCAATCAACGGAATGCTCGGTTCAATTGATGCTAACCAGGGTGATCCCGTACTCGGCTGGGACACCGATGAATTCCCGTTTGATGTTTATTCAGCTACAATGTGCATGTATGAAGTTCTCAAAGCCGGCGGACTGGGTAACGGCGGACTTAACTTTGACGCTAAAAACCGCAGACCCAGTAACACAGCAGAAGACATGGTTGAAGCATTCATACTCGGTATGGACACATTCGCACTCGGTCTTATAAAAGCCGCTGCAATTATTGAGGACGGAAGAGTTGACGGATTCAAGGCACAGCGCTACTCAAGCTTTAACAGCGGTATCGGCAAAAAAATTGTTGACAACGAAACAAGCCTTGAAGAGCTGTTTAACTACGCATGTGAACTCGGCAAGTGCTCCGATCCCGGTTCCGGCAAACAGGAACACCTGCAGACGGTTGTTAACAGCATAATGTTTGGTGAATAATTATGAGATACGTTATAGGTATTGACCTTGGCACATCAGCCACTAAAACTGTTCTTTTCGATGAAAAGGGCGGTATAATTGCATCAGCATCACAGGAATACAACATGCAGCAGCCGCACAACGGTTGGGCTGAGCAGAATCCTGCAGATTGGTATGATGCAGCGATTGATACAATAAAAAGTGTTGTTGAAAAATCGGGCGTAAATAAGGAAGATATTGTTTCGCTCGGTATATCCGGTCAGATGCACGGTCTTGTAATGCTTGATGAAGGCTGCAATGTGCTGCGCCCTGCCATTCTTTGGTGCGACCAGCGAACCGGCAAGGAATGTGAAGAGCTGACCGAAAAAGTAGGCAGAGAAGCACTCATCAAAAAAACAGCAAACCCTGCACTCACGGGCTTTACAGCTTCAAAAATCCTTTGGGTTAAAAACAATGAGCCTGAAATTTTTGAGAAATGCCGGCACATTCTCCTGCCAAAAGATTACCTCAGATTCAAACTTACAGGCGATTTTGCTACAGAGGTTTCCGACGCTTCCGGTATGCAGCTGCTCAACGTACCGAAAAGACGTTGGTCACCTGTTATGATTGATGCCGTATGTATCAAGGAAGAATACTTGCCGAAGGTATATGAATCACCGGAAATCACCGGATATATCAATGAAGACGCAGCCGCTAAAACAGGACTTTCTACCGGAACAGCAGTCGTCGGCGGTGCCGGTGACAACGCTGCCGCAGCTGTGGGCATGGGTGTTGTTGAAGAAGGCAAGGCTTTCACAACAATCGGCACATCAGGTGTTGTTTTTGCACATACAGATAATCCGGTAATTGACCCTGAAGGCAGAGTACACACCTTCTGCTGTGCCGTACCGGGTGCATGGCATGTTATGGGTGTTACTCAGGGCGCAGGACTTTCAATGCAGTGGTTCAAAAACAACTTCTGTTATGAGGAAAAGCAAGAAGCTGAAAGCTCAGGTAAAGACGTTTACGCTGTTACAGATGCCAAAGCCGCTGAAATAAAAATCGGCTGCGATAAGCTGGTGTATCTCCCCTATCTCATGGGTGAGCGAACTCCGCACCTTGACCCCGATTGTAGAGGTGTGTTCTTCGGTCTTTCCGCCATGCATACAAAGGCACATTTTATCAGAGCTATTCTTGAAGGTGTTACATACTCACTTTATGACTGCCTGCTTGTACTTAAAAACATGGGCATTGCACCCGCTTCAATGCTGCTTTGCGGCGGCGGTGCAAAAAGCAAAGTATGGAAAGGCATGATTTGCGATACATTTGATATGCCTGTTGAAACATCAAAATCAGCAGAAGCACCTGCGCTCGGTGTAGCAATACTTGCCGCTGTCGGTGCCGGTATTTATCCGGATGTTAAAACCGCATGTTCGGTTATGGTTGAAACAGACGAAAACGCAAAATATCCCGATGCGGAAAACACAGCAGAATATCACGCATATCACGGCATTTACTCATCCCTTTACTCATCGCTTAAAGATAATTTCAAGGCACTTTCAAAGCTGTAATTTCTATAACCCGCAAGATGAAAACCAGGAAGATTCACACAGAAATCTTCCTGGTTTTTTACACAAATTTTTAACAGTATTCAAGCAACATCCTGCTGAATACTTTTATTTCTGAATTTCGGAAAAGGCAACTTGATTTCACCGTCAAAAATACGGACAAGAATATCAGCAAACATAAACAATGTCATACCGCTTATAAGGAAAGCTGCCAGCAGCTGATTCGGACTTGCTATATACTGCAAATCCTGCGCATATAAGCCGAGCTCCTTGCCGTAGGATTCATAAAACCACAGCTGAATATCGTAAAGTCTTGAATAATAAAGCGGTGGAATTACAATAAGCAGCAAAGCAAATACAATAAAATACAGTCTGTCCGCTTTTCTCTTATTCTCATTGCAGATGAATACCACAAAGGGAATCAGAGCAAGAACAAGAATATAAGTGCGGGATGTTGAGGTGTAATTCATTATCATAAAAGCAACAGCCCACAGCTTTTGCCATTCCTGCGGCGACACAAACAAAACAGCTGCTGCAGAAAGATAAGTTATGATAAACAGAAAATAATATGCCGAATCATAGTTGATACCGAAAAACCAGTTTGCATACATTGCAAGTGTATCAACGCTTACAAAGGCAGAAGAAACAGTTTCATCGGATAGCTGCGAGAAAGCAGAAAGATTATTAACAAGGTCAGTTATGCTTTCAAATCCGTCATAGAAGAAAAACGGCAAAAACAACGCCAGAACACCGTAAATAATAAGCCTGAATGCGTCCTTATATTTTTTATCCGTAATAAGCAGTACGCCAAAAAGTGCCGGATAGAGCTTGATTCCTGCTGCTACAGCAAGCAGAATAAAAGACAGTTCCCTGAGCCACTTGTTTTCACTGTTTCTGTAAAGCACAAAGAAAAGCGAAAACACGAGCGAAAGCAAGGCTATATTTCCCCGCTGAAAGCAATAAATCATTGGATAAGAAAACACCAGAACCAACGCAAACGCAGAGGAATATTGCTGCAATCCGTTTTTTGCCATGTACTTTTTAACGATATTTATAAAAAGCAATATTGTAAGAAAAGCAAATGCAAGATACATAAACAAACAAATATAATCACTTTGCAGGTGTAATCTTTGCCCGAAATCCGTAGCGGCTAAATCCGGGCTTATCATTTTTGAAAGAAAATAAAAGAACATATTTGCCAGCGGAGGATAAATTATACCCTGCTTGTATACATCCTTTGTGCTTGCATCCCTTATGGAATTAAAAAAATCCATAAAAAAATCGCTGCCGTAATAGCCCTTGAATAATATATCAGACAGCACGCTGCCATTTGAATATACCATCAGCCCGGTAAATGCAACGGCTGATAAGCCAAACAATATAAAAAATATTCTGATTTTTGATTTTGACTCTAAACTGTTCATCACAAATACCGGTGATTATTTTTTTGAAAGCTGCTTATCCGTCCAGGCAAGTATATCTTCCATTACAGTCTGCTTGTCCGTTTCGTTGAGTATTTCGTGACGGTCACCGGCGTACAGTTTCATTGAGGTTTTTTCGTGACCGGTTTTCTTAAGGTCGTTATAAACCTGCTTGACACCCTTACCGTATTCGCCTACGGGGTCAGCGTCACCGGCGATAAGCAGCATCGGTAAATCCTTGCGTACAGACTTAAACCACTGCTTATCCGAAACAAACTTAAGAACAGTGAACAAATCACGGTATCCGCAAGCAGTAAACAAAAATCCGCAATATTTATCGGCAATGTATTTGTCAACTTCCTCATCAACTGTTGTAAGCCAGTCGAAATCTGTTCTTGACGGCTTTATTTTTTTATTGTATGCGCCGAACGCAAGCGTATTTATAAATTCGCTGCGGTGCATATTTCCTTTGCTTTTTGCAATTGCATCGGCTATTCTGACAGCAATACCTGCCGCAGGATTAGCGCCGCTTGTTCCGCAAAAAATTGCGGCAGTAAGCTTGATGCCGTGTATCTTGGTATATGCTCTTGCAATAAACGAACCCATGCTGTGGCCAAAAAGTATTACGGGCTTGTTGCCGAATTGACTTTTAGCATATTCTGTTATTGTGTTAACGTCTTCAACAAGATTTCTCCAGCCGGCTCTCTCACCGAAAAAGCCAAGCTCATCATCATTATTGACGGATTCGCCGTGACCGATATGATCGTGAATAAAAACCGCATAGCCGTTCTGAGCCATAAAGTCACAGAATTCATCATACCTCTCTTTATGCTCCGCCATACCGTGTGCTATCTGAAAAATAGCCTTAACATTTGCTTTAACCACAGGAGAATATAATAAGCCTTTTACTGTATAATCAGGGAGTGCTGAGCTGACTGAAAACTCGGTTCTTTCGGTTTTCATTTGACTACCACCTTCCAAAATTTTGTATTTATTTAATTATACCATATCGTGTAACTTTTGTAAAACATATTTTATTATATAGCACTTATGTTGAAAAAAAGAAAATTTTGTGATAGTATTAATTAAATAAAAAATACGGAGCGAAATATTGAGTATTAAAAGCACACTGAAAAACAGCAGACAGCTGGCAGATTTATACTATCAGACAAAAAGCCTTAAACTGAGGCTTGCTTTGTGCAGCAAAAAATTGACAGCAAATACTCTGTCGGAATTCACTCACTACGATCTGTACTGCACCAAAGCAAACGGTAAAGAAAAATTCAATGAATTTTCAGATAAAGTTCACCGCACCGCACTCAAAGGCATTTCAGCCAAAGAAAAAGTACAAATCGGCTTTGTCGTTTACTCGTCTGCCATGTGGTCATGCGGAAAGCTTTATTCACTCTTTGAAAACGACAGCAGATTTGAACCCCACGTTATTGTCTGCTCAATGAAAACCGAATCTGAAAATGCAGAAATGCAGGTATACCGTGATACGCTCGAGTATTTCAAAACCAACGGATACCGTACAGTTGCTGCTGCCGATAATAAAACAGCTCTTTCTGACTGCGGTAACTATGACATACTTATTTATCTTACACCGTATTCATCAAGCCTGTCTCCGTCATGCTTTGATATAGCAAAAGTTCCGCTGAATAAACTTGCTGTATATATCCCCTACAGTATAATTGTTTCAGGCAATGAAAGTCTTTTATCCAATCCTACAGTAAACCTTGCCTGGAGATTTTTCTGCGAAAGTAAGGCATACCTTGATTTAATGCTTGAAAAATCGGAATTCGGCGGAAAGAATACTGTTTATACAGGCTTCCCCGGAATGGATACGCTTATCCAGGGCAGTACAGACTTGCAGCTTTTCAAAGCAAAGCCACATATGAAAAAAATCATTTATGCTCCTCACTTTTCTGTCGGTGATGAGGGTATCGGTTTTTCAACCTTTGATAAAAATCACCGCTTTATGCTTGAACTTGCAAAGTCAACATCAGAAAGTATTTCATGGGTTATCAAACCGCACCCCAGACTTAAAACGGAATGTATAAAATTCAAGGTTTTTGAAAGTGAAAAAGCATTTGACGATTATATTTCAGAATGGGATTCGCTGCCAAACGCAAAATCAATGTTCGGCGGCGGATATAATGACCTGTTCGCTGAATCCGATGCGATAATTCTTGACAGTGCATCATTTCTTGTTGAATATCAGTTTACGGGCAATCCCCTGTTGTTCCTGACCAACAGCCGGCAGAAATTCAATTCATTCGGTAAGAGCGTACTTGAAACAGTTTACACGGCCGACGGCAGCGATTTTGATAGCATCAAACGCTTTATCAACGAAACCGTAACCGGCAAAAACGACCTTATGAAACCGATAAGAAAAGATTTTTTTGATACACAGCTTAATTATTTGGAGCATAACAGCGGTCTTACCGCCAGCGAAAAAATCTACAGTATAATTAAAGACGAGGTCTGCAATGGAAATAACAATTAAAGAACGTGCAGATGATATCAGCTTCGAGGAAATAGCCCGGCTTGTGCGCAGCGCTTATGCGGTGTGGGATAAAAAGGGCTATGACTATGCTGCAAGGAAATACACCGCTGCCGATATCGAACGTGTTACAAAATGCGGCACCTGCCTTATAGCTTTAGCTGACGGAAAGCTTGCCGGAGTTCTGGTCTATTACCTTGGCAGAGCTTACAAAGAGCTTGGTACAACCAACAGTGTACATTCGCATATTGCAGCTGTTGCGCCTGAGTTTAAAGGCAATAAAATCGGTATAATGCTTTTTGAAAAAATGTTTGAATCAGCAAAAAATTCAGGCTGCGGTGAATACATCGGCGACACGTGTGCAAAGAACAAAACTTTGCTACAATGGTATAAAAAAATGGAATGCGAAGTAGTCAGCTACACTTCATTTCCTAACACAAGCTATTATTCCGCAGTGTTTATGAAACCGCTCAACAACAGCTATAATAAAACCTTTTATGTCAAGCACCGCATAAAAGGTTGGCTTAAAACACATCTGCTTTACAGCGCTGACGGAAGTCTGAGAACAGTTACAAAGCTATTCAGAAAAATCAAGGGCATATAAAATAACGGACAGTTTCTGAAACGAAGCTGTCCGTTATATATTTACGGTTTATTTAAATCTGATTCTTGCAAATACTATTCTTTTTCTGTTCCATGTGTAGGAAACCAGCAGCTCATTGCCGTTTATAATCATCGCCGGGTACGAATATTCGCCGGGCATGCTTTCAAGAACAACGCCCATATCCCATGTTTTGCCGTTATCCTTTGAAACAACTACTGTCAGCGGTGTACGTTCGCCCCAGTTTTCCTTAACAGGATTTGAAATGAGATAAAGCGTGCCGTCATCAGCTTTCACAACATCAATACCGCTGTTATTGTTGAAAAGACCTGTTTTATATGCTTTGCACCATGTTTCGCCGCCGTCAGTTGAATCACTGCGGAAAACATAGCGGCTGTTTGTTCTCAGAAGCATATGTACGCAGTCAGGCTCAGATTCCCAGAGAGTCGGCTGAATCATGCCTACAATTTTACCGTAGCGTGTCGGACGCTCAATAAAATCTGTCTTTCGCCATGTTTTCATATCATCGTCGGATATATCGACAAAGCTTTTCCAGTCCTTATTCTTTTCAGAAGATGACGGAGCGATTATTCTGCCGCTCATCAAACGGATTGCCTTGTTTTTTACAGGACCTCTGCCGCCGCTTGTATCACCCTCAACAAGTTCTTTGGGCTGAGTCCATGTTCTGCCGCAGTCGTCTGAGGTTACATAATAAGTCTGCCAATCGGCAATCTCCTTACCGACTTTGAAAAACAGAACTACTGTTCCGTCCTCTTTTTTATAAAGAACAGGATTCCAATGGGCAATATCTTCGGCTGCTGTAATTCTTTCGGGCTTTGACCAGCCCTTTGAATTGCGGCGTGAATACCAGATATCAACATCATCATTTTTTTCGTGTTTACCGCCAAACCAGGCTGCAAGAATTTCACCGTTATCCATCATTATAAGCGTAGAAGCGTGACTTGACGGAGTGGGTTTGTTTTTATCATCGATTATAAATTCTTTGGTTACTTCTATCTTCACAATAATCACCTCTGTAAAAGCATAGCAAACTTAACTGATAAAATCAAGCATTTTAACAGTTTGTTGCGCATATTTTTGTTGAGAGGTGCTTGTATGCGTAACACAAAGCTTTTACTTATCAATACAGCTGTTTTAACTGCTGGCGGCTTTTTGATGAGGACTATTGCCGTTTCTTTCAACGTTTACCTGACAAACAGAATAGGTGCATCCGGAATAGGCCTTTTTCAGCTTATTATGGCGGTATATTCACTTCTCGTTACGTTTGCAAGCGCAGGAATAAAGCTTGGCTCTACACGCCTTGTGACAGATTCACTTTGCAATAACAGTACCGATATGCAAAAAATTATGGGCGTATGTGTAAAATATGCCCTGACAGTCGGCTGTGCGGTTGCAGGAATTACCTACCTGTTTTCAGCACTTATCAGTGAAAAGTGGATTGTTGATGTGCGTGCTGAATATTCGCTGAAAATACTTTCACTCAGTTTGCCTCCCATTGCGGTTTCCGCAGCTCTGAACGGATATTTTACGGCACGCAAAACAATGGTTAAATATTCCGGTGTACAACTGCTTGAGCAGCTTTGTAAAATTGCCTCAACAGTATTTATGCTGTCCGTGTTTTCCGGTAAGGGACTTACATACACGTGCGGTGCAATTGCTATCGGTACAACCTGCTCCGAATTTGTATCCTGTCTGTTGAGTGCTGTTTTGTATTTTGCAGACACTAAAACCAAACACAAGCAAGGTAAGAACAACAATCCGTTTCACGCACTTTTACGTATAGCAGTACCCGATGCGGTAGGCTCGGGAATGCGTTCCGTATTGCTGACCGTCGAGCATCTTCTGATTCCGGTAGGTTTCAGAAAATCGGGGCAAAGCACTGATGAGGCGCTGAGTACCTACGGTACGGTACACGGCATGGCTTTGCCGGTTATACTTTATCCGGCAGCCGTACTCACCTCGCTTTCAAGTCTGCTTGTTCCGGAACTCGCACGATATTCAGCACTTAACAAAACCGAAAAAATCAACTCCGCAGCAAGTGAATGTATACGCATGACAACGATATTCAGCTTCGGCACAGCAGCATTTATGTATGCTTTTTCCTCATGCATCTCACAGGCTGTATATTCAAACAACGAAACTGCGTTTTATATCAGGCTGCTGAGCATACTGCTGCCCATAATGTATCTTGACACGGTTGTTGACGGATTATTAAAGGGACTTGACCAGCAAATGGCATCAATGAGGTATAATATTATTGATTCGGGACTTTGTGTCATACTCGTTTATATTCTTCTGCCCAGATATGCTGTTAAGGGATACATATTTGTACTTTTCATAAGCGAAATTATAAACTTTGCCCTAAGCATAAACCGACTTATAAAAACAGCTACTCTGAAAATTAATGCTTTACGTGATTTTATAAAGCCTGCCGTTGCTTCAGTAGGCTGCTGTGCAGCAATAAACCTGATGTCGGACTTCGTATTCAACAGCCTTGGTGCGAAATCGCAGCTTGTACTTTATATTCTGCTTTTTGTATTGATTTATATTCCTTCAGTTTTCATTCTGGGATGTATAAGCAAAAACGAAATAAAGGAATTTTCGGCAAGAATAAAAGGATAATAAAATGTTGTGCTTGACTAACCGCAAAATAAAAGATTATTATCATATCATAACTTACTGAAAGCAAGGAAATAAAATGACAAATCTGTTAATCAGAATTTTCGTTCACGACTATAAGAACATTAAATCACCGCAGGTAAGGGCTCGCTACGGTACACTCAGCGGCTGTGTAGGCATTGTGATAAATGTGATACTGACTGTAATAAAATTTATTATCGGTTCAATGACAGGCAGCATAGCAATCACAGGCGATGCACTGAACAACCTCTCGGATGCTGGAAGCTCAGCAATATCACTGCTCGGTTTCAAATTATCATCAAAACCGGCCGACGAAGAGCATCCGTACGGTCATGGCAGACTTGAATATGTCTGCGGTATGGGTGTAGCGGTTGTCATCATGTTCATGGGCTATGAGCTTATTAAAAGCTCAATACAAAAAATAATAACACCGGAAAAAACCGTATTCTCGTGGATTGCGATAATTGTGCTTGCAATTTCGATTCTCGGTAAACTCTGGCTTGCTTTTTTCAACAGACAAATCGGAAAACATATTGAATCAGGCACAGTCAATGCAGTCGTTGCAGACAGCATAAGCGATATAGCTGCTACTGCTGCATCCATTGTTTCACTTATTTTATCCAACTATTCTGACCTGCCGTTTGACGGCATCTTCGGCGTAATCGTTTCAGGCTTTGTAATATTTGCGGGTATCGGCGTTTTCAAAGGTACACTGGCATCTATCCTCGGTCAGCCGCCAACAAAAGAAACGGTTGAAGAAATACAGGATAAAATTCTTGCGCACCCCGGAATTCTCGGTATACATGATCTTATAGTACACGATTACGGACCGGGACGTTGCTTTGTTACGGCACACGCAGAAGTTTCGTCTACAGCAGATATCATGGAAAGCCACGACCTGCTTGATGTTATTGAGCAAGACCTGAAAGAACATACCGGCTTTATCGTAACACTTCACATGGACCCGCTGGTACAGAACGATGAAACTATTCAGGCTGCAAAAGAAATGGTAAACTGTATAATCAAAGGAATAGAAGAAAAGCTGTCCATTCACGATTTCCGCCTTGTAGCAGGACCACACCACACTAATCTGATTTTTGACCTGGTTATCCCCTTTTCAGTAAAGACAGACAGCCACTTCATTATTGACCGCATCAATGATGAGCTGCAAAAAAAGGACAAACGGTATTACGCTGTGATAACAATTGACAGAAGCTATATTTGAATTCAGAACTAAACGCAACATTTTGGCAGTTTCGACAAAACTCCGTCAAAATATTGCGTTTTTTTCTACTCCCAAAAATTTTATAAAAAAATATTTTATGTTTACAAAACTCAACTTATTATGTACAATATATATTGTTAGCTTTGGCGAACTATACACAATACTAACACAAAGGAGATTGTAAAGTGAAATTCACCGAACTTGATGAAAACTTCCAGACTATACCCAACGGTCCGCTCGGAATTATTGCTCTCCCCGGCTGTGAAGAGCTTGCAAAGAAAATCGACTGGTATCTCACAACCTGGAGATCAAAAAGGCATGCAGACCACAAAGAAACTCTGCATTTCCGCGGTTATGACCGTTCATCATACCTTGTAGACATTCGTTTTCCCCGCTTCGGCACAGGCGAAGGCAAGGCAACAATCCGCCAGACAGTCAGAGGATTTGACCTTTTCATTCTCTGTGACTGCTTTAACTACGGTGTTACATATGAAATGTACGGTATGGAAGTTCCCATGAGTCCGGACGAGCATTTTGCAAACCTCAAGCGTGCAATCAGTGCTATCGGCGGCAAAGCCAGAAGCATTACCGTAATCATGCCCATGCTCTACGAGGGCAGACAGCACAAGCGTTCATCACGTGAATCACTCGACTGTGCAAATATGCTTCAGGAGCTTTGCAACGAGATGGGTGTTGACAACATCATCACATTTGATGCTCACGACCCCAGAGTTCAGAACGCTATTCCGCTCAAGGGCTTTGAAAATGTTCAGCCTGTTTATCAGATGATAAAGGCTATGACAAGAAGCATTGACAATCTCCATTTCGATAAAGACCATCTTATGGTCATCTCTCCGGACGAAGGCGGTATGGGCAGATGTATCTACTATTCAACCGTTCTTGAGGTTGAACTCGGTATGTTCTACAAGCGCCGCGACTACACAAGAATTGTCAACGGACGCAATCCCATCATTGCACACGAATTCCTCGGTGCTAATGTTGAGGGCAAGGACGTTATCATTGTTGACGATATGATATCCTCAGGCGAATCCATGATTGAGGTTGCTACAAAGCTCAAAGCGCTCAAGGCAAACCGCATTTTCGTATGCACAAGCTTCGGCCTTTTCTGCAACGGACTTGACGCTTTCGACGAGGCATACGAAAAAGGACTTATCCACAAGGTATTCACAACCAACCTTATCTACCGCACACCTGAACTTCTTTCCCGTCCGTGGTACGCAGAGGTTGACCTTTCAAAGTACGTGTCACTTCTTATCGACACCCTCAACCATGACCTTTCCGTAAGCAGCCTGCTTGACCCCGCAGACAGAATTGAAAACCTGCTTATTGAAAAAGGATTTAAAACACCTAAGGAATAAGCTGAAAACATACATAGCTCAAAACGTCGCAGCTCACAACAGTTGCGACGTTTGTTATTATCCGGGCATGAGTGCTGTTTTGCAATAAAACTTGATTTATTTACAGCTTTATGTTATTATTCCGTCAGTATATATTTTTTCTTGGAGGCTTTTATATGAACCTGTTGCACTTGAAATACGCTGTTGAAATAGCCGAAACAGCCTCCATGACCAAGGCTGCCGAAAATCTGTACACATCACAGCCCAACCTCAGCCGTGCCATGCGTGAGCTTGAAAGCACACTCGGAATAACAATATTCAACAGAACGTCAAAGGGTATATTTCCGACACCTGAGGGTGACGAATTTTTAGGCTACGCAAGAAAGATACTCTCACAGGTTGATGCAGTTGAAGAAATGTATCAGGGCGAAAAGAAAAAGGTGCAGAAGTTTTCTATATCCGTGCCGCGTGCAAGCTACATTTCATGCGCATTTACCGAATTTTCAAAGCAGCTTAACACCCAGATGCCTGCTGAAATTTTCTATAAAGAAACCAACTCCATGCGGGCTATTACCAACATACTCAACAACGATTATAAACTCGGTATACTGCGGTATCAGTCACAGTATGAAATGAACTTCCGCAACATGCTCGAAGAAAAGGGACTGAATTTTGAAACAATCTGCGAATTCAGCTATGTGCTTATGATGAGCCCTGAGCATCCGCTTGCCAAAAAGGAAGAAATCCTGCTGGATGATCTTAACCAATATACGGAAATTGCTCACGCTGACCCGTTTGTACCGTCGATGCCCCACAGCACAGTCAAGAAAAACGAAATTTCAGATAAGGTTGACAAACACATATTTGTTTTTGAACGTGCAAGTCAGATGGACATACTCTCAGAAATGACAACATCTTTCATGTGGGTATCCCCTGTTCCGCAACAGCTGCTCGACAGATACGGTCTGATTACACGCACATGTAAGGAAAACACAAAAACATATAAAGATATTCTCATTTATAAAAATGATTACAAGTTCAGTGCGCTTGATGACCTGTTCTTAAAAGAGCTGATGAAATTCAAAAATCAGTTCAATTAACCCTATATAACTTTTTAAAGGTGATATGTTTTATGGCATATCACCTTGTTTTTTGCATACTATTTACCAAGGAGTGGTAGTAATGATTAAAAAGGTATGGGTTTATGTTATCAGTATTGCAGCAGCTTTGCTGACCGGTTCTGTTTCAGCCCTGCTTACAAGTGACAGCATGAATATTTATTCGTCAGTCAATTCTCCGCCGTTGTCACCGCCTGCAATAGTTTTTCCGGTTGTATGGACTATACTTTACTTACTTATGGGAATCAGTGCCGCAAGAGTTTTTATTTCAAATTCTAACCGGTGGAACAACAGCCTTACTGTATACGTTATACAGCTTGCGATAAATTTTATATGGAGTTTAATATTCTTTAACGGAAGATATTTCTTATTTGCATTCATATGGCTACTTATTCTGTGGACATTAATAATTATAATGATTAAAATGTTCCGGAAATACGACAAGGCTGCTGCCCTGTTGCAGATTCCGTATCTGCTTTGGGTAACCTTTGCAGGATATCTGAATGCAGGGATATACCTGTTAACCAGATAAATCAAAAACACCTCTCCTGTTTTGCATTGTCAATCAGGAGAGGTGTTTTTCAACCGTTTGCTTGATTATTATGATTTTTTTGTCACCTTTACCCTGCATTTCGGGCAGGTTACAGCGATTTTACCTTTGCCTTTTGGAATACGCAGGGATGCTCCGCAGTTTTTACATTTGAAGTATTTATGCGTTTTTCTGTCACGGAATTTATTGGAAAGCAGCTTAAGTTCAGCCCTCGGTCTTTCTGTCAGCTGTAAAAACTTCATACGTTCTTCACTGCGTTTGGTAATGTTCTTTGACAACATTCTCCACACGGCAAGCACAATAACAAGCAGTGCAGCAATATAAAGATAGCGCAGCACTCTGAAGTTTGACAAAAAAGTCAGCACACAGCTGAATACAAACAGCGCCATTACCAATTCATCCGGTCCGTAACGACCCCACATAAACCTACGCAATGCCGTAAGCGCTCTGTCAAAATAGCGTTTCGTATTCAACACTCCCCTTATTCATCAAAAAGGCTTTCCTGCAAATTAAAAAGGCTCTCTCTTCTCTCAGCTTCCTCTTCTATTGAAAGAGCAAACACACCGTTATTTTCAATAATTATACTGCCTTCTTTAGTGCCGTAAGGCAATAAACTCAGTTCAATATTAACCATGGTTTCTTCGGCGGTTTCACACACGGCAAATCCGCCTTCTATTCTGTCAACAATCAGTCTTTTCATTTTTCGGTAAACACCTCAATCATATTATTAGATACCGTGAAAATAATACTTCCGTCTTCATCAGTACGGTAACACGCCGGATCCATATCGTAAATCAAATCCATAACCTCACGGTGGGGATGACCGTATTTGTTATCTTCACCGCAACATATAACAACATAATCGGGATTCACAGCCTCAAAGAAATCGGCAGTATTTGATGTCGAGCTGCCATGATGACCGAGCTTAAATACATCAGCCGACAAATCGTAATCAGACTTAAGCAGCTGCTTTTCAACTGCCTTTTCAGCATCACCCGTAAACAGGAAGCTCCTGCCCTGATAAGTCAGACGGACAGCAACGGACATGTTGTTAAGATTATCATCCTGCTCAAAGGGTGAAAGAATCTGAAACTCTGCATCACCTAAAGAATAGATATTACCGGGCACGGCAGAAATAACACGTGCGCCGCTGCCTTTGGCGGCGGTAAGAAGCTTCTCATAGGTAACGGTAGTTGGTGTATTGTCCTTGGTTAATCTTGGCATGATAATATTTAAAACCTTGCTGTCCTCAATTACCTCAGCAAGACCGCCTATATGGTCAGAATGGGGATGAGTTGCAACAATATACTCAAACTCATCAACCGCACACTCATCAAGATAATCCAATACCTGCTGCTCATTACCGTTTTCGCCGGCATCAATAAGCATATTCTTGTCACCTGACTGAATCAGTATACAGTCACCCTGACCGACATCAATAAAATGTACGGCAAACTCATCCTCAACCGCCGTTTCACCGACAACGGGAGAATCAGGCTCACCTTTTTTATTCATCTCAATTACGCCACTTACGAAGATAATAATCAGTGGTATGAGAACAGTAAGTATTTTTACTAATTTGTTATTTTTTTTGTTGCTTTTTCGTGCCATAGTTCTTCTTACCTCTGTAATCATTAGTAGTATTGCCGGACTTGAATTTACGGCCCGGATCCGGATTGTCACCTTTTATAAGACAGTTAGGTCCGCTGCCTATTAAATCCGCTCTGCCTGCACGCTTTAACGCTTCGGTCACAAGTGCTTTATTCTTCGGGTTAAAATACTGCAAAAGCGCACGCTGCAGCGCCTTATCGTGCTCATTTCTTGCAACGTAAACTTCCTTTAAGGTATACGGGTCAAGTCCTGTGTAGAACATACAGGTTGATACTGTGCCGGGTGTCGGATAAAAATCCTGTACCTGCTCGGGACGGATTTTATTTTTTCTGAGGAACAGCGCAAGTTCAACAGCATCCTTCAAGGTGCTTCCCGGGTGGGATGACATAAGATACGGAACAAGATACTGCTCTTTGCCTATTTCTTTATTGTATCTGAAATATCTTCTTGCAAACTCAAGGTAGGTTTCAATATGCGGCTTACCCATAGCATCAAGCACCGCAGCAGAGCAATGCTCCGGCGCAACCTTGAGCTGACCGCTGATATGGTTTTCCACAAGCTCACGGAAAAATTTATCGTCCTTATCTGCAATCAGATAATCAAAACGTATACCTGATCGAATAAAAACCTTTTTGACCTTAGGCAATGCACGCACATCACGGAGAATGTCAAGATATTCTTCATGGTTGGCAATAAGATTCGGACACGGCTTAGGTGCAAGACATTTCTTACCCTTGCAAAGTCCCTTTTCAAGCTGCACGTCGCAGGCAGGTCTACGGAAATTCGCCGTAGGACCGCCGATATCATGAATATAACCCTTAAAATTCGGCTGTTTAGTCAGAAGCTTCGCTTCTTCTACGATTGAAGCTTTGCTTCTTGAAGTGATAAATCTGCCCTGATGAAAAGCCAATGAACAGAAATTGCACGCACCAAAACAGCCTCTGTTGTGCGTAATTGAAAACTCAACCTCTTCAATAGCAGGCACACCGCCCTGTGAATCGTAAACAGGATGTACCGCACGCACAAACGGCAATTTATAAACTGCATCCAATTCCTCGGTTGTAAGTGGCGGCATAGGCGGATTCTGCACAAGCATTCTGTTGCCGTGGCGCTGCTTGATAAGTTTTCCTCTGATATGGTCTGCCTCATCCATTTGTATGCGGCATGACACAGCATATTCACGCTTATTTGCCACAACATTTTCAAACGACGGACATTCGGCACCCATAAGCGGAGTTTCACGCACATCGCAGGAATAGCAGGTACCTTTTATATCTCTCAGCGATGAAACCGGCTCACCTGCTGCGAGTCTGTCTGCAATTTCTATTGTCTGCTTTTCGCCCATACCGTAAGATAGCAAATCAGCCTGCGAATCAAAAAGAATTGAACGGCGCACTTTGTTATCCCAATAATCATAATGCGCAAAACGGCGCAGTGACGCTTCAAGTCCGCCGATAATTATCGGAACATCGCCGTAAAGTTCACGGATTTTGTTACAATAAACTATAACCGCTCTGTCTGGTCTTTTGCCGCCGACACCGCCTGGAGAATACGCATCGTCATGTCTGCGTTTTTTTGCCGCAGTATAGTGTGCGACCATTGAATCTATATTGCCGCTGCTGACAAAAAAGCCCAGACGCGGTCTGCCAAAGCGCAGAAAATCGTCATCGGTACGCCAATCGGGCTGAGCCAGAAAAGCAACACGGTAGCCCCTGCTTTCAAGCACACGGCAAATTATTGAGGCACCGAAGCTCGGATGGTCAACATACGCATCACCGCAGACATAGACAAAGTCTATATCGTCCCATCTCCGCTCTTTAACCTCTTTCATATTTATCGGAAAAAACGGCATTTTTTACTCCTCACTGCCTTCAATGCTCAGCGTCGATGAATCGCCAAGGGCACGCATCTCATTAAACTGCTGCTTGCTCATAAGAACTTTTCTGGGCTTAGCACCCTCAAACGGACCGATAATTCCCTTTTCTTCCAACTCGTCCATTATACGTGCAGCCTTTGCATAGCCTATTTTGAGCTTACGCTGAAGAAGCGTTGTTGAAGCAAGCTGGTTTTCAACAACAACGGCAATTGCACGCATTGTTTCTTCGTCTGCTGCACTGTCGGGACTGCTGTCAGAGTCCGGCAAGTCTGAACCCTTTTTCTTTTCAAGCGCAGCCTGTCTTTCAATTTCTTCCATAACCTCACTGTCGTATTCACACTCACCCTGTGACCTGATGAAATCGGTTACTCGTTCAACCTCATCATCAGAAACATAGCAACCCTGAATACGAAGCGGCTTAGAAATACCTACAGGGCTGAACAGCATATCGCCGTTACCCAGCAGCTTTTCTGCACCTGCAGTATCAATAATTGTTCTTGAGTCTACCTGCTGTGATACATAAAGAGCCAGACGGCTGGGAATATTTACCTTAATAAGACCTGTGATAACATCAACCGACGGACGCTGAGTAGCAATAACAAGGTGCATACCGGCAGCACGTGCCATCTGCGCCAGACGGCAGATTGAGTCTTCAACCTCGTTTTTGGCAACCATCATAAGGTCGGAAAGCTCATCAATAAAAATACAAATCTGATACATCGGCTGCATATCGGGCGTCTTTGCAGCAAGTTTATTGTAGCCGCTGATATCACGAACACCTTTTTCTGAGAAAAGCTTATAACGCTTGAGCATTTCAGAAACAGCCCATGAAAGTGCACCTGCAGCCTTTCTCGCATCGGAAACAACAGGTACCATAAGGTGCGGAATACCTTTGTATATGGTAAATTCAACCTGTTTAGGGTCAATCATAATGAGCTTGACCTCATCGGGTGTTGAGTTGAAAAGAATACTGATTATCATTGCATTAAGACATACGGATTTACCTGAACCCGTAGTACCTGCAACAAGCAAGTGAGGCATTTTTGCAAGGTCAGTACAGATAACATTACCGGAAATATCCTTGCCAAGTGCAACATTCAGCTTGCTCTTGGCGGATCTGAACTGCGGAGAATCAACAATTTCACGCAGCGTAACGGTAAGCCTTGTGCGGTTGGGCACCTCTATGCCCACGGCTGCCTTATTGGGGATAGGCGCTTCAATACGAACACCGGAAGAAGCAAGGTTCATCGCAATATCGTCAGCAAGGTTTGCTATACGGCTGATTTTAATACCGGGTGCCGGCTGCAGCTCGTAACGTGTAACCGAAGGACCTCTTGCAATATCAACAATCTTTGTTTCGATGTTAAAGTTCCTCAGTGTTTCTACAAGCTTATTTGCATTTGCAGTAAGCTCTTCTTTTATGTCAGCATCGCCTGAGCTCTGCGATTCAGCAAGACATTCAACAGCAGGCAGAACATAAACATGCTTATGCTCTTCCGGCTCTTCTTCAATCATTTCCTGTGCAGGCGGTGCTTCTTCCGCCTCACGGCTTGCTTTATCAATAAGCTCTACAACATCCTGTGCAGGCATCTGAGGTCCGGGAACATCTGTTTCCTCAGGCTCTGAGATTTCAGGTTCTTCGGAAACATCGGTTTTTCCGGTTATTTCTTCATCAACCTGCGGTTTTTCATCAGCATCAATATCGATGTTTATACCGCTAGGCATAGGAGTAAACACGGGAATCTCGGGCTTGAATTCATCATCTGACTGCTCAACATATTCAACGGTTTCATCTTTTTTATTAGGAACCGGATCGTAATCATCATGGAAAAAGCCTCTGCCGAGTTTGGGACGCCTGAGCACCTTATCAGGCTCGGGAAGATGATAGTCCTCTGACTGATTTTTAGGTTTCTTCCCTTCCTTAACGGGGTTATTTTCTTCTTCAAGGCGCTTTTGCTCCATACGCTGCTGGGTGTAATCAGTAGCCTTGCTGAAGGGCTTGACAATAAGCTCAATAAGCTTTGGAATAGTTGTACCCGTCAGCAGCATTACAAGCATAAACAGCAGTATTATCACGGTAATAAGACCGCCGACTTTACCGAAAAGACTGGTTATGATTCCGCCGAAAATTGCACCCACTGCACCGCCGTTTGTGATGCTCAGACCTTCGCTCCATGCGGATTTAATCTGGTCTGCAAAGGCTGTGCTGCTCAGATAATCTGCACTGTGGGATGCAGCATGCAGCACAGAGGAAAAGCATACTGCTGCACTGGCAATACCGCCTATACGAAGTGCTACGCCATTGAGCGGTCTGTCCTTTGCCAGAGCATAGGCTGAATAGCAAAGAATAACAGGAACTGCAAATGCACAGACACCGAAAAGGCCAAAGAAAATATCCTTCAGCCCCTGCCATAAATTTGTTTCACCTTCAGCAACACCGCTCGGCACAATGGTAACACAAAGCAGCAGAATTGCCACAGCAAACATCACGCTTGAAATAACCTGTCTGCGTGCTGCGCTGCGCTGTGCAGTCTCTTCCTGCTGCTTTTTGGTTTCAGCTGCCTTTGAACCGCTTGTTTTCCTGGTACCATTCTGCTTTTTTGTACCGCTTTTTGAAGCGGAATTTTTCTTTGAAGAAGCCGTATTCTTCTTTTTTGTTTCATTTGAATTTGCCATGTTATCTTTCCTTTTTATTAATTAGTCTTGTTTAATAAGTATAAATGCAAATAATCGATTGTATTATATCATTTTCCGCAACAACATTCAACTAAAGAAAGTAATTTTTTTATTTATTATTACTATATCTTGTATTTTCATAAAAATCACATTGACAAAATGTAATTTTAGTCTTAAAATTATAGCATATGTTTTTTGGAGGAAATTAAAGTATGGGTTATAACATAGCACAAAAGCTTATCAAGAGCCACCTTGTAAGCGGCGAAATGATTCCCGGAACGGAAATCGGACTTAAAATCGACCAGACTCTCACTCAGGATGCCACAGGTACAATGGCATACCTTGAATTTGAAGCAATGGGTGTTGAAAGAGTCAGAACTGAGCTTTCCGTTGCATACATCGACCACAATACACTTCAGACAGGTTTTGAAAACGCAGACGACCACCGCTTTATCCAGAGCGTAGCAAAAAAGCGCGGTCTCAGATATTCACGCCCCGGCAACGGTATCTGTCATCAGGTTCACCTTGAGCGTTTCGGCAAGCCCGGCAAAACACTTATCGGCTCCGACAGCCATACACCCACAGGCGGAGGTATCGGTATGCTCGCAATGGGTTCAGGCGGTATGGACGTTGCTGTCGCAATGGGCGGCGGTACATATTACATCCCGATGCCCAAGGTTGTAAAAGTAAACCTTACCGGCAAGCTTTCTCCCTGGGTAGCTGCTAAGGACGTTATTCTCGAAGTTCTTCGCATTATGAGCGTTAAGGGCGGCGTCGGCAGAATTATTGAATACGGCGGCGAAGGTGTAAAGACACTTTCCGTTCCCGAAAGAGCTACAATCACAAACATGGGTGCAGAGCTTGGCGCAACAACCTCTGTTTTCCCGTCAGACGAAAATACAAAGGCTTTCCTTGCCGCACAGGGCAGAGAAGAAGACTGGATAGAGCTTAAGGCTGACGATGATGCAGAATACGAAAAGGTTATCGACATTGACCTTTCAACCCTTGCTCCCATGGCAGCTATGCCTCACATGCCCGACAATGTTAAATCCGTAACAGAAATCGGCGAAATCAAGGTTGACCAGGTATGTATCGGTTCCTGCACAAACTCTTCACTTCACGATACGCTTAAAGTAGCAGCTATCCTCAAAGGCAAGACAGTCAACCCCGATGTCAGCCTTTCCATTGCCCCCGGCTCAAAGCAAGTTCTTACCATGCTTTCACTCAACGGCGCACTTGCAGATATGATTGCAGCCGGCGCCAGAATACTCGAATCAGCATGCGGTCCGTGCATCGGTATGGGTCAGTCACCCAACTCAAAGGGTATATCACTGCGTACCTTCAACAGAAACTTTGAAGGCAGAAGCGGTACAGCAGACGCAGGCATCTACCTTGTAAGCCCCGAGGTTGCAGCAGCAAGTGCAATTACCGGCGTACTGACAGACCCGAGAACACTCGGCGAATTCCCCGAAATTGAAATGCCCGAGGAATTCCTTATTAACGACAATATGGTTGAGCTTCCCGCAAGCGTTGAGGAAGCAGATGCTGTTGAAATCAAATACGGTCCGAACATCAAACCCTTCCCCACAAGCGTTGCTCTGCCTGACAGCATCGAGGCAAAGGCAATACTCAAGGTCGGCGACAACATCACAACAGACCACATCATGCCCGCAGGTGCTAAGATTCTCCCCTACCGTTCAAACATCCCCTACCTTTCAAACTTCTGCTTCAAGCAGTGCGATGAGCACTTTGCAGAAAACTGCAAGCGTGAGGGCAGCGGTATTATCATAGGCGGCGCCAACTACGGTCAGGGCTCATCACGTGAGCACGCAGCACTTGTTCCGCTGTATCTTGGCATCAAAGCTGTTATCACACAGTCATTTGCACGTATCCACTGCGCAAACCTTATAAATGCAGGTATTATCCCCTTCACATTCAAAAATGCAGATGATTACAACAGAATTGACCAGAACGACGTTCTTTATCTGCCCGATGTCAAGGCTGAAATTTCCGCAGGCAAGGAAGTTAAGCTCATCAACAAGACAAAGAATGAAGAATACACACTCTGCTACGAGCTTTCCGACCGTCAGCGTGATATGATACTTGCAGGCGGTCTGCTCAACTACACAAGAGAAAACGGAAAGGAAAACTGATTAAAATGTACGAAGCACAAATCAAAGAGGCTGCTGCAAAATATGAGGCACTCCTTCGCGAGCAGCTTGAAAGAAACGAAAGAATCAAGTCTGTCGGTGATTTCACAGACTACGAAAAGCTTGATAAAATAATCATCGGTATCTGCGGCGGTGACGGCATCGGCCCGATCATCTGTAAGGAAGCTGAAAGAGTTCTGCGCTACATGCTCGCTGACGAAGTTGCAAGCGGCAAGGTAGAATTCAAAGAAATCGACGGCCTCACAATCGAAAACCGTGTTGCAGCCAACAAGGCAATTCCCGACGATGTTATGGAAGAGCTCAAGGCTTGCCACGTTATTCTCAAGGGTCCGACAACCACACCTCAGGCAGGCGACCCGTGGCCCAACATTGAAAGCGCAAACGTTGCAATGAGAAAGGCACTTGACCTTTTCTGCAACCTTCGTCCCGTTAAAATCCCCGAAGAAGGCATTGACTGGGCATTCTTCCGTGAGAATACAGAAGGTGCTTATGCAGTCGGCTCTAAGGGTGTTAATGTAACAGACGAGCTTGCAACAGACTTTGTTGTTACCACAACTGAGGGTACAGAGCGTATTGCCCGTCTTGCATATAACTATGCACGTGCAAACGGCAAGGAAAGAGTTTCCATCATCACAAAGGCAAATATCATTAAGACAACAGACGGTAAATTCCTCAACATCTGCAAGAAAATCGGCGAAGAATATCCCGAAATCACTACAGACGAATGGTATATCGACATCACAACAGCTAAACTTATCGACCCCAAGCGCCGCCGTGATTTCAAGGTATTTGTTCTTCCCAACCTCTACGGTGACATCATTACAGACGAAGCAGCTGAATTCCAGGGCGGCGTAGGTACAGCCGGCAGCGCAAACATCGGCAAGAAATATGCTATGTTTGAGGCTATCCACGGCTCAGCACCCAGAATGATTAAGGAAGGCAGAGGCGCATACGCTGACCCCTGTTCCATGCTCAGAGCTGCTGTTATGCTCCTTTCACACATCGGCTATGTTGAAAAGGCAAACGCACTTGAAGCAGCACTTGATAAGTGCATGATTACAGAAAAGAAGCTTGTTATCACAGGCCGTGACGACGGCTGCACCTGCAGCGAATTCGGCGATTACCTGATGGAAACAGTCGAAGCAATGAACAACTAATTAAAATTATAAAAAATACTGAAGCCGTCTGACTTCAGTAGATACCAAACGAAAAGCTCCTGATTAAAAATGAACTGCCCCAAATTGTGCGGACAGTACAAAAAAGCCCCTGTGGCAGAAATATTTAGTTAAGCAACAAACTGATTTCGTTTTTCTAACGGAGTCAGTTTTGTTTTTAATTGGATTCGTTCGTTGTTGTAAAAGTGTATGT